>JAKBBA010000002.1 GCA_021808665.1 Actinomycetes bacterium | reverse complement strand
GCGACGCCAAGCAGTTCCTCCACGACCTCCGGGAGCGACTCTCGAAGTTCAACCTGGAGCTGCATCCCGGCAAGACCCGGCTGGTCGAGTTCGGACGCTACGCGGCTGAACGAAGGGCACGTCGGGGAGTCGGGAAGCCGGAGACGTTCGACTTCTTGGGCTTCACGCACATCTGCGGGAAGGGCAAGGCCGGGCAGTTCTGGCTCAAGCGGGTCACCATCTCGAAACGGTTGCGGGCGAAGCTGAGGCAGGTCAAAGACCAGCTGAAGCGGCGCCGACAACTGCCCATCCCCGAGCAGGGCAAGTGGCTGGCGTCGGTGGTGCGGGGACACCTCGCCTACTACGCCGTGCCCGGCAACAGCCGGGCCATCAGCGCCTTCCGCCGCCAGGCAGGCCGGCTGTGGCTCCACGCCTTGCGGCGTCGCAGCCAGCGCCACCGCCTGACCTGGAAGCGGATGGAACGCCTCCTCGCTCGATGGATACCGCCCTCCCGCATCTTGCATCCCTACCCGGAGGTGCGCTTCGACGTTCGCACCCGAGGCAGGAGCCCAGTGCGGTAGTTCCGCACGCTGGGATCTGTGCGGGGGGCCGCCCGTAAGGGCGGTCCCTACCGCAATCAGGGTGCTCTCCGAGCACGGCTGCAAGGTCGCCCCGAACACCTACTACTGCCATCGGAAGCGGCCGCCGTCGGCCCGGACGGTGCGCGATGCGTATCTGAAAGGTGAGATCACCCGGGCGTGGAACGACAACCTCGAGGTCTACGGGGCGGACAAGGTGTGGGCCCAGCTGAACCGGGAGGGCATCCGGGTGGCCCGCTGCACCGTGGAGCGGCTGATGCGGGAGCTGGGCCTGTCAGGAGCCAGGCGCGGCAGGGCGTTCAAGGTCACCACGCGCTTCGATGACCGCCAGCACCGCCCCGATGATCTGGTGGACCGGAACTTCGCGGCGCCGGCCCCGAACCGGCTGTGGGTGGCCGACCTGACCTACGTGAAAACGCATGGCGGGTGGGTGTACGCGGCGTTCATCATCGACGTGTACTCCCGCATGGTGGTCGGCTGGCAGATCTCCAACAGTCTGCGCTCCGACTTGGCCATCGACGCCTTGGAGATGGCCGTCTGGAACCGCACCCGGGCCGGGCAGGTCCTCGACGGCCTCGTCCACCACAGCGACAGGGGCGTCAATACCTCAGCATCCGCTACAGCGAACGCCTGGCCGAGAACGACATCGTCGCCTCGGTCGGCTCCAAGGGCGACAGCTACGACAACGCCATGGCTGAGGCCTTCAACAGCCTCTACAAGTGGGAGCTCATCTACCCGCAAGGACCGTGGCGGGGCCTCGACGACGTCGAGTTCGCCACCCTCGGCTACATCGACTGGTTCAACCACCGCCGTCTCCACGGCGAGATCACCACCGACAACACCTACACCACCCCAGCAGAGTTCGAGAGCCTCTACTACCGTCTGAGCCAAGCCGCCGAAGAGGCGGTCGCCCAATAGGCCGAGCAGTCACGAAACCCGGGGCGATTCAGGATCGTGCGATCGTGGTGGTTTAGCGTGGGGCGTTGAGAGAGGTCTGGCCTGAGGGGCCACGCGGTCTTTGTCTTCGCGGTTAGCGTAGGCTGGATGGCCCATCGGGCCTGTCGGGCGGGAGGTGGTGCTCCGCACTGTCGGGGGGCGGTGGGTCGAAGGCCTCGACATCTGACTTCTTGAGCCGGATTGCTCGCCCCATCTTGTAGGCGGGGAGCTGGCCTTCGTCGATGAGTCGGTACAGCGTACGCAGTGGCACCTCTAGGCGTATTGAGCTCTCCCGAGCTCCGAGCCACTCGTCCATGACGTTTCATGTTACGTCATGTAGGCAGTGGTTAGGAGCGGCCCCGGGCGCGGTATTGGATCGAGCCTTCGCTTATCTCTCCGGGGCGCATTTTCGAGCGCTTGAGGGCCGCCAAGACCGAGGTCCACGAGTACGGGGAGCGAGGCCCGGCTGACGGGGCCAGGCCAGCGTTGCGAGCGAAGCGTCGAAATGTCGACTCGGTCATTCCCAGGCGAAGTGCGGCTTCGACGGCTGTGACCAGTTCGTCTGACCCGGGTTCGCTCATTGCGGGCCTGGCGCGGTCCGTGGCGCGTGCTGGAGGGGAGGCAGGTGTTGTTCTCGGGCTGGCCGTGCCTGTATCTCAAGCAGTTTGATGGAGAGGCGTCGGGCGTGCCTGAGGTTCGAGGTGGTTCTTTGTGCGGTCGGCGCGCCAGTTGCGCGGGCGTTCCATGATCTGGCTGCTCGGGAGCTTGTGTCTTGTTGCTTGGCCTGTGGTTCGTGTCGGAATGTCGGGTTGCCGCCCGTGGTGTGATGATCGCTCGGCGCGTGTCGTCGCCCCGGTAGTGCTAGGCGTTGCATCCGACGACTTTGAATGGAAGGCGGGCGCTGTCTTGGGTCTCGGGGGCGGTGTGGAGGCCGATTTCGGGAATGGTTCCTTCGATGGTGAATCGGGGCATCCAGCGGTGACGGTGGCATGTTGGGCATACGATGCCGCAGAAGACACGTGGTAGGCCGCTTTCTGCTCGCGGTGCCTGGCCGGGCTGGTATTTGGAGATCCACCCTGTTCCGGTGCATGTTTCGCAGGGTTCCCATCCGCTGACTTGAACCTGTACGTCGAGCAGTGCGAGGACTTGTCGTTTGGTGGCGGTGTCAGCGGCGGGGAGGATCCGTTCTGCCTGTTCGGCGAGGTCGAGGAGATGCCGGGAGCGGTCCCTGGCCTCGAGGTTGGCGCCCTGCCATGTGATTACTTGTGCCCTGTGGGCTTTGGCGGCGGCGAGTTGGTCGGTCAGCGATTGGGCGGCATGGGCGGCAATGGCGGGGTCGAGGCCGTCGGCGAGCAGTTTCGATAGTTTCGCGCCGGCTGCTTTCTCGAGTCTGTTGATGCGCCGGTCGATGGCGGCGATGTCTGCCGCTCCTGAGTTGATGGTGGCGGCGCCTTTGGCGAGGTGGAGGCCGGCCATTGCCATGAGTCGGTCGGGGTTTGACAGCAGTGCGCAGTCTTCTTCCCAGACGATCTTCTCGACGAGTTCGCCCCGCACTGTTTTGCAGTCGCAGGTGCGACCCTCTGGGGGCGCGGTCTTGGTGAAGAAATCGCTGCAGCGGTACAGGGGTGTGTTGGTGCAGTAGCCGTACATTAGCGTGCCGTGAGGCGAGGTGATCCTCCCGGCGAGCAGGTATCGTTCGGGGTGGGCGGTGTGCTTGGTGGCGGTCTCGGTCAGGCGGGCCCGGAGCCGGTCGTGTGTTACCGGGTCGATGAGAGCGGGGCCTTGCACGGTGATAGGTGGCCCTTGGTAGCCGCGGCTGGCACGCCGCCAGGTGAATGTCCCTGATAAGTGGTCGCTTTCGCGCAGGACCCATCGGACGCTGGCGGCGCTCCAGGTGTCGGATCGACGCGGTTGTAGTCCTAGCCCGTTGAGCTTGGCTGCGATCTGCGGCGTCGATGTGCGCTGGTTGACGAATAGGTCCACGATGAGGCGGATCACGTCGGCTTCGTGGGGGTCGATCTGGAGGAGGTAGGCGGGCGGGTCGGCCCGGTATCCGTAGGGGGCGTGGATGCTGGCCCATTTCCCGGCCCGTACGGTGGCGTCGCGTCCGGAGATCATGCGGTCGCGGATTAGCTCGCGTTCGAACTCGGCGAAGGATCCGAGCATGTTGCGTTGCAGCCGGCCGGCCGGGGTGGAGGAGTCGAAGGATTCGCTGACTGAGACGAGACCGACGTGGCGGTCGTCGAGTTCGCCGAGCAGAGCGGCTAGGTGGCGCATGGAGCGTCCGATGCGGTCGAGCTTGGCCACGACCACTACATCGACGCGGTCGTTGGTGACTTCGGCCAGGAGTTTGTCGAGGGCGGGGCGGCGGGCTTTGGCTCCGGAGATGCCCTCGTCGATGAACGTTCCTTGTAGCTGCCAGTCTTGCGCTGCCAGGTAGCGCTCGCATTGGGAGACCTGGGTGGCGAGGGAAGTTCCTTCGACTTGTTCGGCGGTCGAGACTCGGGCGTATATGGCCGCCCGCTTGGCTGTCATCGCTGCGCTGCTCCTGGGTCAGGTGTCAAGGTTGTCGGGGCAGGGCCTGTCGTTTTCGTAGACAGACGAGACGGCACTGAAGATGGTATCGACTATCGCGGCCAGAAGCTCCGGATCGTGCACCGTCTGCCAGCGTGCCACCGACCGCTGCGCGCGGCCCGATCCGATGATGGCAGGGCTGTCACGGGAAATGGCCCGGTTGGTGTCGCTGCGGCGGTCCATCGCTGGTGTCTCAGGCTTCTTCCCAGGCGGCCCGTCGGGCTGCTTTGGCTTCGGCATTTGCGCTGGCGGCTAACCAAGCGTCGCCGGCGCTTAGGTGACCGACTCCTTGGAGCTCCCATTCCCCCCAACGGTTCGCTGCTTCTTGTTCGCTGATGCCGAGCTGAGCGAGCCGGAACCGTTGGCGGGCCGCTCGCAGCTGTCCGAAGGTGGTGGACCAATGGCGGCTCTTCGTCAGCCAGTGGCCCCGCCAGCCAAGCGAGTGCGCCCATGCCCGCAGGTTCAGCTCCGCCAGGTCCGGGCGGCCTCCGAGCCGCCACGCCGTTTCGGCCATCTGTCGCAGCTGGTCGGGCAGATCGAGCGTCGAGAGGTCGCCGCCTCTGAGTCGGCGGTCGAGCATGCCGGCGTGGTCGACCGACTTCGTGGCGTACTTGGCCAGGTAGGCTGCCGCTGCCCGACGCCGCCGGTGAGGGATGACCTCGATGTCCATCTGGCTGCCCCAATGGATTGGGCGGTCCGGGTCGGCCGGGTTGGGAGCGGTGGTCCGGGCGGCCGCGGCGGCGAACGCGGCGGCCAGATCGGTCCCGGTGAGGACGTCTGGACCTTCGAGATGGTCGAGGCGGGCGAGGGCGTGGATGTGGATCACGCCGCGGGCCTGGAACTCGACCACCTTGGCGAAAGCGACTCGCCATTCCTGCGCGTACGTCTTGCGCGACAGGCCCCCCGTGGTGGCGAGGCGGCGCCCGACGGCGATGAGCGTCCGCCTCCAGAGCTCCCCGGCTCTGGCGTTGAAGATGACGGCGGCTTCGAAGTCGTAGCAGGCTGGGCAGAGGGCCTGGCCACCTTTCGGGTCGCTCTCGCGGTGGTGGGTGTGGCAGGCGCGGGTCCGACCGTGCGGGCAGACAGCTCCGGGTGGGAGGGCCCGGCACGGCCGGTCAGGAGAGATGCGATGCACCGGCCCGAACGACGGGGCGGTGAGGGTCACGAACACCAGCGGTGAATCAGGACCGGTGTCGCCTGCTGGGCCGTCGATCTCCAGGCCGCCGCGCAGGAGGGCTTTGGCGTCGGCCCGGTAGATAGCGGCGCAGGCCGGGCAGCGGGTGGCCTGCCGGGTGCCGCACGCTTTGAGCAGTACCCGGTCGGGCTCGGTCGCGGTGTTGTAGACGACAGCCAGTTCACCGGTTTCGGGATTGGCCGCCCGGACCCGGCCGGTCAGGCGGACCGGCTGGGCGCAGCACCCCGACGCGTGAACCATCGTCATCCACCGCTCGAAGTCGGCTCTGGCCGCCCGACGCAACGCCTGGGCGATCACCGGGTCGAGCGGCCGGTCAGTTGCCACCGTCGGCTCCCGGGGAGGCGGAGCGCAGCCGGGCGGCTCTTGACGAGAGCTGTGAGATCGCGTTGTCGTCGAGGTGGTGGGCCCGCAGACGGAGTGGCAGTCCGGACTCGTGCAGAAGCCAGCCGACCCCTCTGGCTTCGGGGGCGATGACCGCCGAGGTGATTCCTTGGCTGGCCCACCCCGAGCCAAGGATGGTGTCGGAGGCGGCGTTGGTGGTGCAGCGCAGCGCCCACCGGTAGCCGAACAGGTCCCTCAGGCTGGTCGGGATGACGTCCGAAGACGGTTTCTGGGTGGCTGCGATCACCACGATCCCCGCCGCCCGGCCCCTCGAGACCAGGTCACGGAGCACGTCACCGAACGCGTCTCGGAGCCGCTTGTCCGGGCCGGTCAGATAGTGAGCCAACTCGTCGACCACCACTAGCTGTAGTGGGGTGTCCCATTCGATCTTGCGCCGCCCGGCTGCGAGCAGTTCCTTATAGCGGGCGTCCATGATCTGCTGCACCTGACGCAGCAGTGCCACCGCTTCGACCGTCTCGGTCCCGGCCCAGCCGTCCGCCGCGGCCCGCCAGGGGGCAAGCTCGACCAGCTTGCCGTCGAGCAGCCACAGCCCGCAGGTGTGATCCAGGGCGGCAGCGGCGACCAGCTGGGAAAGGGCGACGGATTTCCCGGCTCCCGGTTCGCCGCCGAGGAGCAGGTTGTGCTCGGCCAGGGTGACCGTGACCTGGCGGCCTGCTTCGTCGATGCCGACCGGTATCGGCTCCCACGCCCAGATGTTCGCCCGGGCCAGCCACGGCCAAGGCGGCGCCGGCCGGGCCAGCGGGTCCTGTCGCATGGCATGGATCAGCGCCCAACCAGCGTTGTCAGGGTGGCGTTCGATCCGGACCGAGCTGACCGCCAGGCACGCGGCGATCGCCTCGGACCTTGCCACCAGATCGGCTGCGCTCGAGCCTGCGCCGATACGTACCTGCGCCCACTCCCCGTCGGGGCTGGCGTCGCTGGCGTAGACCGTCGGGGTCGCGGGCGGGGGCAGCACCGCGGCCAGGCAGGCGTCCCAGCGCCGCCTTCGACGTAACCGGACCAGACGGTCCTTCAATATCGATCTCGGTCCGGGCGTCGCCAGAACGAAGATCGTGGCGGCCAGCATGGCCAATGTCGCCATACCAGGCCCGAACAGCGCCGAGGCGACAGACCGAGCTGCTGCCATGGCGATCGCGGCCACGACCTCGAACCGCCACAGCCACCGCACCATCCGGACGCTGCGCGGGCTGGCGAGGGTGGAAGCCGGACGGAACTCGGGGCCGGCCCAGTAGGTGCCGAGCACTCGGAGCAGCCAGTAGTAGGCGGCCGCCGTGACCGTGGGGTCGCCGGCGGCCGCCACCGCCAGGCACAGAACGGCCTTGGCGGCGGCGGTCGACCGGGCGGTCACGACTTGTCCCTGGCCTCTGCGGTCCGACCAACCGAAGCGGTCGCAAGCGGCTCGATACCTGTCGCCCTGAACGCCACCCCGGAGCGATCTCCGATGGTGTAGGCTTGGGCGTACAGGCCGACCAGGCGCACCGGTGTCCCGGCGCTGATCCCCTTGGGTTCACCGGCGGTCTTGACCTTGATCACCTCGGCCGCCCCGTCGCCCATGGCCATAACAGCCAGAACAAACAGCTGCACGCCATTCTTGTCCGTCCGGGGCCGGCCCGTCTCGAACTCCACGTCCGGTCCCGGTTCGCCGGCTGCGATAAAGCCCATAGCCGTAGTGTCAATCGGCAGTCTCATGCTGGTCTTGTCCTTCCAGGATCAGGCCCACACAGGGGCCAGCGGGTACCCGCAGCCGGACGGCTACGGGATGCGGCGCCCCGCTTCCGGGCTGGTCTCCCAGCTCGGCGGCGTCGCACACCGGTGATCCTCGGCCGGGCGCCTTGACAAGGCCGTTGACCGAAACGTTGACACACCGAAAAAATCCGGCGAACCCGCAAACACGCAAAACCCCAGGTCGGAGCCTGTTTCCAGGGGTCTGTCAATGTCAGGGCAACGTTTTTGTCAAGGTCGGACATCAGCCTTGAACCCGTGGTCAACCCCGACCAGTGCTTCCGCGCCGAGGGCCGCCGAGCGGAGCCTCCGCTACACAGCGCCACCCTCCACGGTGCCGCCAAACACAATCCGACGGCTTCACCCATATGGCGCCCACCTCCGGGGGGCGTGCCACCTCGCCCCCCGGACCCCCCGGTGCTCGAATCGATCCGAAGCGCTCGTCTCGGCTCGCGAGTCCGCCAGCCAGATATGGCCGTTGCCCATTGGGGCCATGGCAAGGCACCACATCCGTTACGGGCCTCACGGCCAGCCAGCGGAGCTCGACCCGTCGCAGCTAAGGAAACTGTCGGGCAGGGGAGTCCGGATAGTTGTCTCGTCCGCTGCAGCTGCGGATGTGGCCTGACCCCTTGTAGGTCAGGTGGACCTACAACTGGCGGTCCGGTCACCCGCGCCGAACTCAGCGGTCATCAGCCGCTAGACGACCCCGACCTGACTGTGTCCACCCCGCTGCGGTCGCCTCGACGATAGCCACGACGACTTTCCCGTCCCTCGAGACGGCCCGGCCGACCAACCGAGAGGCACCGTCCAAGCCAGCCTGGTCAAGCCCGAGAAGGTTCGCCGAGCCTTTCGGCGGGTCCAGCCGGCGCGGACGCGCGGCCGATCAGCAACTCCAAGCGGTCCTCGCAGCTCGCATAACCGGTCTCGACCGCCCCTCCAAAGCGCACGCCCCGAGAGCCCTGAACCCTCTCACGGCGCCGAAGGACCTCTCCGGCAGTAGGTCACAGCAAGGCCTTCCGCACAGAGCCGTAACCCAATGTGGCGGATCGCTCCCCGAGCCAGGAAGCACCATGCTCGGCTTGGACGTCGAAGGTTCTCTTCAGCACCGCGACCAAGCGGCCGGCTCCTCCGTCGCCGGCCGCCACCGGGGATGGGACCGTGGTGAGAACTTTCTTTACACGGAGTCAAGGGAACGCTTGGAGGACGCTCGTTGAGACAGGCAGATTTATCGCCAGCCCCGATCGCGAGCTTCCTGACCGACATCGCACGAAGCGAGTCGCGGGCAATAGTCGCACAGTGGACTCGGCGTAAGTGTCTCTGGTTCATTGCCGGCCAGGAGCCTGGCCATCCGGAGGCCACCTTCGGCCACGCGATGCGCCTCGCTCCAGAGAAGGTCGGTTGTCACGTCCTCGGTGTCGGCAACACCGGAGTCGAGATAATAGGTCGCGACGCGAAACGGCGGAGTCTTTCTGGTGAGGGTCTCGAGGAGGGCGTAGAAGTGCAGATCGCTCTGGTGCGACACGGAGGGACGACCGGTCTTGAAGTCGATGATGATCACTTTGGCCTTGTCGTCGGTGGGTCTACCGATGGCGAGGTCGAGCTTGGCCTTCAGTTCGATCAGGCCTTCAAAGAGGGGATAGGTGAAACGTGACTCGATGCGGGGCGTCCACTTTGTTGGAATGGGCGGCCAGTCGATGACGAACTTCGTGACTGCATCGTTGGCGTCGCGAATGATCTCGAGACGCTCGTCCTCGTCTATCATGCGCAGGAACTCGCCCGGTCCCCATCCTTCGTCTTTCTCGGCCAGACGGTCGATGGTTCGATGAACGAGATCCAGGGGCGGTTGAGGATTTGGACTGAGCAGAAATCGTTCGATGGCGCCATGGACGATCGTGCCTTTGACGTTGGCGGTGGTCCAGGCGAACTCTTCCTCCAAGTCCGCGGCGTAGAGACCCTCGCACGCGAGGGAGTGGCTCAGGTGGTGTTTGTTGATCACGAGCCGTTGCTCGTTGATCAGAAAGGCCGCGGCGGGAGCAAGCTTTTCGGCGAGCCAGCTGATCAAGTCCCCGGCCAGAGCATTGTCGAAACTGGGACGGGACTTACCGATCGCGAGTAGATTGGTCAGTATCTCCTGCTGCTGGACCGTCCCTTGCCCTTCACGGACGACGGACATGCCATGCACCTCCTTCGGGGTGAATTACACGTAGCTGCATTCCTCCTGCCGAGCGATGTGCCAGGCACAGTGGTGGTGGAGGGGATAGTCCGCCGCTACTGAGACGGCCACCGGCTGGCGGCAGTGGAAGCAGGGCTTGAGGTCGTCTTGTCGGTACGGCAGCACTATGTGGGGTTCAACCTCGTGGCCTGCGAGCTCGCTGTCGACCGTGGGGAAGCGCGAGATGGCGATGCGTTCGAGGTCAGTCAGCGTCTCCCCTCGGTTGCGCTTCTCATGGGCGAGCGGGGCATAACGGCGCCAGTCAGCGTCGCTCCAGCGGCGGATCTCTTCTGGCAGGCGGCCGAGGCGGTCGCAATACTCGCCAACCATAGACCGTGTGCTCTGACTCCGCCGCCGTTGTCCTCTGTGGCCGGGTTGGTTCGCAAACTCCAGCCTCCAGCCGGCGTCCTGAGCCCAGAAGGCGCCCCGGAGCATGTAGCCGACCATCTGATCGGCGGGGAACGGCTCCTCGTTAACGTAGGTACCGGCGGCTTGATCCCACCGGTTGACCCCGTCGACCACCAGTTCCAGCTCGTCAACAGTCCGTACCTGGTACCAGGGAATCCGATCCGCCCACGACGCCCGATCGGACCGAGTCACCCAGGTACACCGTCCGAGCCACCGTTGCCGGACCTCTTGGCGTTCCAACGCCTTGCCCTCATCGAGCGACCCAAGCTGCACCTCCCACCCCTGTACGCGAGGGACCTCGTCCCTGGCCGGGATATTTCGGCGCCGCTCGGCGGTGACGTCGACAATGATCGGCTTCTTGGTCACCGGATCCTTCTCCGGGGCGATGCTCTCGATCATGGCGTCCCACCCCGGTTCCCGCTTTACCGCACGGTAGATCGACAGCTTGAGATTGCGATGATCGGGCGACTCGCTATGGTCCATTACTCGCAACGGACAGGGGTTATCGGGATCGGGATTGTGCGCGAAGAAGCGTGTCGTGCGCATCTGCTTCGGGTGAAGCGCATGTCCACAGTTGCTGCACCGACACAGCGAAGCGGATGACCGGTGACGAATGCGTTGGTGCTCCGTGCGGAGCTCAAGCCAGTCCTCGTCATTCAGGTCTGGGGCCACGACCTCTTGCGATTGGCCCTCTACGGTCGCTCTCATGACCACGGGCATGAAGGGTAACAACCCGCCTGTGACAATGAAGCGGGGTCGGTCGCGCAGCGACTCACGCCTTCGCCAAGTTGGCAAAGCGACAATAGTGGTCCAAGTAGGCCAACTGGATCTTCCCGGTGGGTCCGTGCCGGTTCTTGGCAAGGATCACCTCGGCAAGACCACGGTCGCAGGAATCGGGGTTGTACAACTCGTCTCTATAAATGAAGAAAACGACGTCGGCGTCATTCTCCAGCGCGCCACTTTCCCGAAGATCCGCCAAGACGGGACGCTTATCTGCGCGCGCTTCTAGGTTCCGTGATACCTGGGATAGCGCTAGTACCGGCACCTCCAGGTCACGGGCCAATATCTTGAGACCGCGCGACAATTCTGCCACCTCTACTTGCCGGTTCTCCGCCCCTCTTCTGCCTGCCATGAGCTGTAGGTAGTCGACAATGATGAGGCCGAGCCCGCTACGCCTTTTGTGCGCTCTCGCGATTGAGCGCAGCTTTGCCAAGCCGAGACCGGCGTCGTCGACGATGGTGAGGGGAGATTGGGACAGGCGCTCGATTGCGTCGCTCATTTTCTGCCAGTCGGCTTCGCTGAAGTTTGCGGCCTGAACGCGCCCCACCGGAACTCGTGCCTCGCTGGCAAGCACGCGACTTGTCAGGTCGGTCGTACTCATCTCCAATGAGAAGAAGAGCGTTGGAACGTTTTGGTGGAGGGCAGCGTGTCCAGCGATTCCCATGGCGAGGGCCGACTTGCCGACCGCTGGCCGTGCTCCCAGGATATATAACCGGCCGGGGACAAGGCCGTGAAGGCGAGAGTCCAAATCGTCGAATCCTGTTACAACGGATCCGTCGGTGGCATCTTCTAGTCGAGACTCAATATCGTCCATCAGTCGACCCAAGGCCTGATTCATCGTGAGGCCATCGCCGTTGGTACCAGCCTCCACATGGGCGAGTATGGAATCCGCCTCTGCCATGACTTCGGCTGTCGTCGCTCCCGCGCTCGCCAGTTCCATGATGCGCTGTCCGGCGCTACGCAGACGTCACAGGTCCCCCAACTCGGCAATCAGACTGGCGTAGCGGCGGATTAGGTCAGGTCGAGGCGGCTCCTTTCGCTCGGTCAACAGGTTCAGTGGCAACCGGTCGGACCGGCCAGACTTTCGCAGTTCATCAGCTACGGTCACTGGGTCGATCGGCTCGTTGCGGTCGAGCATACGAGTGATCGCCTCGAACGTGTCTTGATGCATCGGCGCCGAGAAATCGGCGGGCGTGAGAAGCTCGACCACCTCAGCCGCAAGACCCTCGATAGCCAGAATTCCGGCGAGCAGTCCTTCCTCGGCCAAGTGGTCCACCAGGCTCAGCTCACTGTCTCCTTTGGCCCAATCGGTAAGTGGAAGCTCGGCAAGCTCGGATTCATCCAAAGAGCCGCAGCGAGCGCACGCCGGACTGGCATCGCTTCGCAAACCCACGGTGCCGCAATCGTCACAACGGCGTAAGAACCCCGTCTCCCATCGGCCGGAGCCATCGCCGTCACCAATTCCGATCGGGAATTGGCCACATCCACCAGCGAAGTGGCCAGTTCCCCAGATAGCTAGGCACGCGTTCGGTTCAGACGCCCACACGACTTCCATCTGGCTCCGCAGGCCGGTTTCGTAATAGTCCTCTGGCTTGACGTCGATGTAGAGACTCGCTCCGGGCGCAGCCGACACCATGTCCCGGATGGCAAAGTCCGGAAGCCACTGGCGGTGTTCATCCGCGAACGGCATGGGCTCGTAGGTCCACTCCAGGTGATGGCGGTCAAGCCAACCGGCGCAAGCGGCCTCAAGCCTCGAGCGCATGAGTACGCCTTTGTAACGCGTCGGTCGCGCAGTTAGCTGCATGGCGTCAAGTGTGCCTGAGAGGTGTGACAGCCTTGGACGTCACCGCTGGTGCCGGCCCGGAGCAGGCCTCTCAACCGCCCACACAGTGAGGAAGACCACAGCTGGCAAGAACCATGCCAGGGCCCGAACTCTACCTGCGACATTTAACGCATTCCATGCCAAACAAGCGAGAAGAAATGAGTTGGCTACCTCCCCCTGACGATCTAAGTCGGCGAAGTCAGCGTTGTGATGCTGAGGCTCTGCCTCTGCTGCTGACGTTTGGGTTCCGGGCTTCCTGGCGGGCGGTTCGAGAGGGATCGTGAACCCTCAGCGCGGCGGGGGAACTGGCGGGGCGGGGATCCAACCCGATGCTGTCAAGACGCCCGTCAAGACGCCTAGTCCCGAGAAGTCTGGGTCCTATTCGGGTCCTAGGACGGACCCGCGAGCGACAGGCAGTGCCGTGACCAGGACTTTTATGGGCAAATCCGGAGTGGGCGCGGAGGGATTCGAACCCTCACGCCGTGAGGCCGCAGGGTTTAAGCCCGCTGTGTCTGCCATTCCACCACGCGCCCACACCCACATTCTGCCAGGCCGGATAGCCTCGGGGCATGCTCGCTGTGCTGAGCGCTCTGGCCAGCGCCCTAATGTACGCACTTGCGTCGGTTTTCCAGCATCGCGGTACCGCCGGGGAGCCGGCAGCGGAGAGCATCGAACTGGGTCTCCTGGTCCGCCTGGCCCGTAGCAGGATCTGGCTTTTCGGGGTTGCGTGCGACGTCGCAGGGTACGTTCTTCAGTTCGTCGCTTTGGGCCACGGTCCGATCGTCATGGTCCAGACTCTGCTCGTTTCGGGGCTTTTGTTCGCTCTTCCTCTTGGAGCGGCCCTCAGCGGACGTAGGCTGGCTTCGAGCGACTGGATCGGAACGGTCGCGGTCTGCGCCGGGCTGGCGGTGTTCCTAGCCGTTGCAGCGCCAGCCGCCGGTAACAGCAACCCTGGTAGCCCAAGCTGGGTGGTTCTCCTGTGTGTCGTGGTGCTAGGGGCAGCCGGTTTGGTGTCGTGGGGAAGAGGCCCCGCTTCGCGGCGCCGGGCCGTGGCCTTGGGCTCCGCGGCCGGCCTGGTCTACGGGGGAGCTGCCGCTTTGACCAAGACTACGGCGCACATCCTCGACCGGGGCCTGCTCGACGTGTTTTTGCACTGGCAGCTCTATGCCCTGGCCGTTCTCGGGGTGGGTGGGATGCTCCTCGCTCAGAGCGCCTTCCAGGCTGGTGCTTTGGACCTGTCGCTGCCGGCGCTGACCGTCGTGGACCCCATCGTCAGCATCGTCATCGGAGTCGCGGCGTTTCGAGAGAGCGTCGACACCTCCCCCTTGGCCTTGGCAGCTGAGCTGGTAGCTCTTGGGTCCATGGTGGCCGGTGTCATTGTCCTTGCGCGCAATGAAGGTTTGGTTGCAGGACCGGTAGCCTGATTTGGGCTATGAGAGCATCAGACGCCGACAGACGTAGGACCATCGAAGAGCTTGGTCGCCACTGCGCCGCTGGCCGTCTGGACACCGACGAGTACGCCAGGCGCATCGAGGCTGCGTTAGCCGCGTCTGAGCTAGAGGAGCTTGACGAGCTTCGAGTCGACCTGCCGATGCTCCGAATCGCCGCCCCCGAGCCGCGCCGGTTCCGGGAGGATCGGGGGGATCA
Source organism: Actinomycetes bacterium (assembly GCA_021808665.1). Next base: position 174,806 of record JAKBBA010000002.1, on the reverse strand, counting down.
GAGGGTGCTGGGTGGTTACGCCATGGCCCTGACGGCGAGCGTAGCCGTGATCATCTTGGTCGTAGGGCTAGCCGGCTCGTGGACGTGGGCGTTGGCGCTGCTGGCCGGATGGCTTCTCGGCGTTGCGGAGGCCACTTTCGTGGCCTTGGCCCGCCGCAACCGTTGACCTGGCAGCCCTGCAGAGGTATCTCTTAGTTGCCACCCTGAAATGCCAGGAGCGCCCGCGGAGGTTTGTATCCCCGTGCGCCTTAGGCGAGCAGGACTATCTTGCCGAACTTGGAGCCGGCGGCGAAACGCTCGTAGGCTAGGGGAGCGTCGTCGAGACTGAAGGTGTCGCAGACCGGGACTTTCAACGCCCCGCGAGCGAGCAGAGGTATGACGTGGGCCTCTACGAGCCTCGCTGCGCGAGCCTTGGCTTCCATCGGCCGGGCTCGAAGCGTCGAACCGTGGATCCGCGCCCGCTTGCCCATCAGGACTCTAAGGTCCAAGTCGGCTGTCGTGCCGGCCCCGGTTCCGATGACCGCGACCCGGCCGCCAACGCCGAGAGCTTGAAGGTCGGTGGTTATGTTGGGCCCCCCGACCAACTCCAGGACAACGTCGTAAGGACCGTTGACGGCCACGTCGTCGGGGGAGACCGCCAACGCTCCCAAGCGCGCTACGTCCTCCCGGCGAGCCGGGTCCCTCACCGAAGCTACGACAGCAGCCCCAGCCGCCACCCCCAACTGGACTCCTGCGGTGCCGACGCCTCCAGCGGCGCCCTGCACGAGGAGCCGTTCGCCCATCGCCAGATCGGCCTGAGTGAACAGCGCGTCGTGCGCCGTGGTGAAAACCTCCGGGAAGCCCCCAGCTTCGGGCCAGCCGGTGCCGGCCGGAACGGGCATCGCCTCGCGTTCGTGCACGACGGCCAGCTCGGCTTGGCCTCCGCCTCCGACCACTGCCATTACCCGGTCTCCGGTGCGGAAGCGGGTGGCGCCTGGGCCTAGGGCTATCACATCCCCGGCCAGTTCCAGGCCTGGGATGTCCGGCGGACTGCCAGGCGGCGCCGGGTAGTGGCCTCTCATCTGGATAAGGTCGGCGCCGTTAAGCCCGGCTGCCCTGACCCTTACCAACACCTGCCCGTACCCGGGGACCGGGTCCGGGTGCTCCCGGACCTCGATCCGCCCGTCTGCGACGGTGGCCGCTTTCACGCCCCGACCGTCGCTGCCAGCTCGGCGAGGAGGTTCATCGTGGCTTTGCGCTCGTCGCTGGTGCCGAAGACCGGCAGGCTCAGCGCCGTCGCCCCGATCTCGCCTAGGCGTAGAAGCGCTGAGCGAACCGTCGCCTCGTCTCCGACGATCGCAACGTCAGCGGGGCCTTCCGCTCCTTCGATGTCGAGCATCGCCCGGTACGAGGGAAGGTTGTTGTAGAAGCCAAAAATCTCCGCCGCTCTCGCCCTCGCCGCGTCAGGATCCGCAGTTACCGACACCGGAAGCCCGACGACTACCTGAGGGTCCGGCCTGCCAGACCGTTGGGCGGCGGCGGTGATCTTCGGGACGATGTGCGTCTCGATCGTCCTCGGCCCGACCATCCAAAGCGCCGTGCCGTCGGCGAGGGAGCCTGCGAGGTTGAGCATCTGGGATCCAAGGGCGGCGACGATGACCGATGGGGGAGTGGACCCGGCCGGCTTCATCGCCGAGAAGGTGTGGGCGCTCAGTTCCTCGCCAGTGACGTCCGCTCGGCCGTCGTGCAGGAGCGGCATCAGGATATTCAGGTACTCGCGCATGTGGCGGACAGGCTTGTCGTAGGAAAGCCCGTAGGCACCTTCTATGACCACCCGGTGCGAGAGTCCGATGCCAAGGGTGAGACGTCCCCCGGTCGCCGCCTGAACGGTGAGGGCCTGCATGGCCATCACCATCGGGTGTCGGGGGTAGGTTGGCACTACCGCAGTTCCCAGCTGAACCCCCTGCACTTCCCGGCCGACCACAGCCAGGGCGCTCAAAGCGTCGACGTCGGACATCTGGGGCATCCAGAAATCCAATCCGGCTGTCTGGGCCTGTCTGGCTTCGTCGATTAGCTCGTCGATGGCGTTGCCTGAACGCCCGGAAACTCCGACGTGGATACCTATTCTCATGCGATCATGCTACGCCACTAGGGTCGGGATCCTGTCGTGGACGTTCCCGTGACCGATCCGGGTCGAGCACCCCGGGGGATCGTGGACGATCCGGGTGGAGATCCGCCAGCCCGCCGCGTTATCTTCGCCGTGTGACCAACCAAGCCGAGGCAGCATTTCGCGTAGAGCACGACTCGATGGGAGAGGTACGGGTTCCAGCCGAAGCATTGTGGCAGGCCCAGACCCAGCGGGCCGTCGAGAACTTCCCCATCTCCGGCACGCGCGTCGAAGCGTCGCTGATATCGGCGCTCGCGGCTATCAAGGGCGCAGCAGCGTCAGTGAACGCCGAGATTCACGTGATCCCCGAGCCGATCGCCCGCGCTATCGAAGAGGCTGCCGGCGAGGTCTCCGCTGGCGGTCACTCAGGGGAATTCCCGATAGACGTCTACCAGACAGGATCGGGAACGTCGACGAACATGAACATGAACGAGGTTCTCGCCACGTTAGCCACAGCGAAGCTCGGAGAGCGGGTCCACCCCAACGACCACGTCAACGCTTCGCAGTCCTCGAACGACGTGTTCCCCTCGGCGATACACGTTGCCGCTGCAACGGAGATCACCGACAAGCTGATCCCCGCCCTCGGGCATCTCGCCTCGGCGCTAAGTGCCAAAGCGGACGAGTTCGCTTCGGTAGTCAAGTCCGGACGCACCCACCTTATGGACGCAACCCCCGTCACTCTCGGTCAGGAGTTCGGGGGTTACGCTGCGGCTGTCAGCTACGGCGTCGAAAGGCTGGCCGCCTGCCTGCCGCGTGTGGCTGAGCTGCCTCTCGGCGGCACCGCCGTCGGCACCGGGATCAACGCCCCGGCGGAGTTCGCGCCGGGCGTGATCGCCAGGCTCTCCCAGGCGCGTGGCATACGCTTCGTGGAGGCCCGAAACCACTTCGAGGCCCAAGGCGCTAGGGATGCGCTCGTCGAAGCTTCCGGCGTGGTCAGGACGGTCGCAGTATCGCTGTATAAGTGCGCAACCGACCTGCGCTGGATGGGAAGCGGCCCGAGGACCGGTCTCGCCGAGATACGCATTCCTGATCTGCAGCCGGGCTCGTCGATCATGCCCGGCAAGGTGAACCCGGTGATACCCGAAGCCGTGTCGCAAGTCGTCGCCCAGGTGATCGGCAACGACGCTGCCGTCGCCTTCGGCGGGGCAGCTGGCAACTTGGAGCTCAACGTGATGCTGCCGGTTATCGCCCGAAACCTTCTGGAATCTATAAGGCTGGTCAGCGCTGTCAGCGTCGTATTCGCCGACAAGTGCATATCCGGCATCGAGGCTGACGTCGCCCGCTGCCGTACCTACGCCCTGTCGTCACCTTCGATAGGTACCGCTCTTAATCCCTACATCGGCTACGAGGAAGCGGCGAAGGTCATCAAGACGTCGCTGGCCGAAGGCAAGGATCTGCGCAGCGTCGTGTTGGAGCGCGGCCTGCTAAGCGAGGAGGAAGTCGACCGGGCTCTCGACGTCGAGGCTATGACCCGCGGGGGGATCGTCCACTAGGCCTACGAATAACGAGGAGCGACCACGGTGGGCTGAAGCCTCCCGGCGCGGCTACCTTCGTAGGTGATGGGTACCGGCTTCGAGATCCTCGTTTCGCTCCACGTCCTGTGCGCCATTGGCGGTTTCGGGGCGGTCGCCTACAACGGTCTCTACTCTTCTCTCGCTGCCCGCAGGCCCGACGGAGGTACGAGCGCCGTGCTCGAGGTCAACAGGCTGGTGTCGGGCCTTGCGGAGATGCTCATATACGCAGCGCTCCTCTTCGGTGTAGGGGCGGTGGCTGCGAGCCATTCGACTATCAAGTTCTCCTCGCCGTGGGTTTCGGCGGCTTTCGGTGTCTACCTTGTGGCGATCGGTGTGCTTCACGGGTGGATCCGACCGAACCAAGCCAAGCACCTCGAGGTCGTCAAGCGCTTGGAGGACCCGGCCAGATCGCCAAGTTGCGGGGATTGCGGGGACTGCGGCATGTGCGAGACTCCGGGAGTGCAGCAGGCGGGTGGCCCGAGGCCGGCCTCCCGGCCGGTAGCGGGCGCGCCAGCGCCGGCATCGCCGGAAGGATCTGAAGGAGCAGTCGACGTGGCCGCCGCGCCGCCGGCTCCCAGGTCGAACGCTCAGGAGGTAGCCGACCTGCGCCGCTACGAGAGGTTCGTCAACGCCGGGTGGGCGGGTTTCAACCTTTTGGTGGTCGCAGCCGTCTACCTGATGGTCTTCCAGCCAGGCGGACGGTGATGCCGGAGCTTCCTTCGACGCCAATTGTGAGCGCAGCCCGAAGGGGAGCCCGATGAATCCTGTGGAGCGGCTTCGTTACATCTCTCAGGCCCGAGGCGCCGACCCTGCGCTGGTCGCTGCGGAAGCTGCTCACGCCCTTATAGAGCTTGCATCTGTCCAGCCGGAGGGTTTGGTCACGGCGTGCAGGCGTCTCATAGAACGTAACGTGGCTCTCGGACCGCTGTGGTGGCTCAGCGCGCGTATCCTGCGCGCCGCCGACCCTAAGCGTGAGGGGGTCGACGCCGCCCAACAGCTCGACGCCGACGACACTTCGTCGGCGCTAGCGGAGCTCCTCGACGGTGTCGGAGTCGCTGTCGTGGTCGGATGGCCGGACCTGATCGCTACCGCCTTGCGCCGCTGCGGGGACATCGAAGTGCTCGTGGTTGACTGGGATTCGCAGGGTCCGGGTTTCGTCCGTCGGTTGTGTGACTGGGGCTGCGAAGCGACTCTGGTGTCTCCGTCGGGTGCTGCGACAGCGGCGGTTGTCGCTGACGTCGTGCTCGTCGAGGCCTCCGCGGCCGGTCCCGGAGGGGTGATAGCCGCTCCCGGCTCGCTCGGGATCGCAGCGACGGCGGCATACCGGCGGGTGCCGGTGTGGGCGGTGGCGGGCGTAGGGCGCACGCTTCCAGGGCCTATGTGGGACACCCTCGTAGAGTGCCTAGACAACTCAGGGCTCGAACCTTGGGATCGACCGGCGGAGGTCGTCCCCCCAGACTTGCTCAGTTTGGTCGTCGGGCCCCTCGGAGCCTGGAAGTCTTCCGAGGCTGACGCCGACGGTTTGGCGTCGGCCGTGTCGGCCGCTCTGGGATCGTCGACTTGTCCCGTCGCTCCGGAGCTGCTTCGGATATGGGAACGCCAGTGACGGGACCCTCCACGTCGGGAGGCCAAACGTGGCGGCCATGACCGCCGACGAGCTCGTCGAGGAGTACATAAAGCTGGGTCTCGCCTTGGGACGTCACGTCGACGGTTTCGTCGACGCCTATTACGGGCCGGAGGAGCTCGCCATACGCGTAGCTTCAGGAGCCACGGCCGACCCTGCGAAGCTGGCAGACAGGGCGCGGCTGCTGCTATCCGAGTTGGCTTCCACACAGACTGTGGCCGACAGGCGCAGGGTTTGGCTGGCCGCCCAGGTGCGTGGACTGATGACCAGTGCTACCAGGCTGGCCGGGGAGACGGTCGGCTACCTCGACGAGATCGAAGCCTGCTACGGCGTCCGGCCTGCTTGGCAGCACGAGGACCTTTTCGCCGAGGCCCACCGGCGCATAGCCGACGCTCTCGACCGCCACTCACTACGATCCCCGGGGAGTCTCGCAGACACCTTCAACGCGTGGCGGGAAAGCCACGTGGTTCCCCCCGAGATGGTCCTCAGCGCCGTGAGGAGTCTCGCTGAGGACTTCAGGGCCAGAACCGACGCCGTGTTCGGCCTACCTGAGGGCGAGCACGTCGACTTCGAGGTGGTCACCGCCAAGCCCTGGTCGGGCTTCAACTTCTACCTGGGTGGGCTTCGAAGTCGCGTCGCTTTGAACGTGGACCTGCCGGTGCTGTCACTTTCGCTCGGACACATCGTTGCTCACGAGGCCTACCCGGGTCACCACACCGAGCACTCCCGCAAGGAGGTCGGTCTCGTCCGGCGAAACAAGCAGCTCGAAGAGAGCATCTTCCTCGTCGGCACCCCTCAGTGCCTTGTCGCCGAAGGCCTCGCCGACCTGGCCTTGGAAGTGATCGCTTCCCCGGCCCCAGAAGTGGTCCTCGAAGGCCATTTCAAGCCGTTGGGCATACGGTACGACTCGGCGACGGTAGCCGAGGTTGCGGCGGCGGGTGATGTCCTGTCGTCGGTGCGCGGTAACGCCGCTATCGGTATCCACGACCGGGGGTGGTCAGTCGACAAGGCTGTCGACTACGTCGAGAGTTGGGCGCTCACGTCCCGCCAGCGGGCCACGAAGACCGTCGAGTTCCTTACCGACCCTACGTGGCGCGCCTACCCGTTCTGCTATATCGATGGTGTCCGCCTGTGCCGCAGCTTCGTGGGAGGTGATCCGCGCAGGTTCGCTCGGCTCCTCGGCGAGCAGATAGTTCCGGCGGAACTGGTCGAGGGCTGACAGGGGCTTCTAACATCCGGGCATGTCTGAACGTTCCCGCCACCTTCCCCGCCGGTCCTGTCACGCTGTTCCGGGTTCCAGCGACAAGTTCCTCGCCAAAGCACCTTCGCTCGGTGCTGACATGTACTTCTTGGACTTGGAGGACGCGGTGGCCCCCAAGGAGAAAGAATCCTCACGCGCCCGTGTGGTCGAGGCTATCCGCCACAACGACTGGGGCGACGCTGTCCTCTGCGTGAGAGTGAACGCTTGGGACACCCGCTGGACCTACGGAGATGTCATCGACGTCGTCGGGTCAGCCGGGGAGCGACTCGACGAGATAATGCTCCCCAAGGTGCAAGACCCCGCCCAGGTCGTCGCCATGGACCTGCTTCTCACCCAGGTTGAGCTGAACTGCGGACTGCCGCCAGGCCACATCGGCATCGAAGCCCAAATCGAGACGGCCCGTGGCCTGATCAACGTGGATGCGATCTGCGCAGCGTCGCCTCGCCTTGAGACGGTTATCCTCGGCCCCGTGGACATGTCAGCATCGATGGGGATGCCGTCGCTGTCGGGAGGTTTGGACATCCCCGAGTACCCTGGGGACTACTTCCACTACGTTTTCGCCAGGATACTGATGGCCGGAAGGGCGAACGGCCTTCAGGTAATCGACGGTCCGTACGTCAAAGTCCGGGACCCCGAAGGGTTCCGCAGCTACGCCAGACGAACGCAGATCCTCGGCTTCGACGGCAAGTGGAGCCTTCACCCCGACCAGGTGGGAATCGCAAACGAGGTGTTCTCTCCCACCCAAGAAGCGTTCGACAAGGCTTGGGACGTCCTGGAAAGCTACCGCGCAGCCACGGAGGGCGACGGCAAGGGGGCGGTGATGTTCGGCGACGAGATGATCGACGAGGCATCCCGCAAGGTAGCGGTGACGCTCGTAGCTAAAGGAGAGCGGGCGGGCCTGAACCGAAGCGCCACCGCCTAGGCAATCCGAAGCGCCCAGGCCTAGCCGCCCCGAGAGGCGTCGCCGGCTGTCGAGGTGGCAGCTTCGACGAGCCGGCGGGCTATCACTTTCAGCGCGAGAGTCTCGTCTGCCCCTTCGAAAATAGACAGGACACGTGCGTCGACGAAGTAACGGCTAACCGGGTACTCCTCTGCGTAGCCCATGCCACCGTGGATCTGGAGGGCTTCGCGCGCCACCCACTCGGCTGCCCGGCACGAGAACGCCTTGATCAAAGACGCCTCAAGGCGTGCTGTCCCACGCGCCGCCAGTCCAGCCGCATGGTAGTTGTAGGCCCGGCAGGATTGGATGATCGCCGCCATACGGGCAAGCTTCACCCTTGTCAGCTGGTAGTCGACGATAGGCCGTCCGAACACCACCCGCTGCTCGGCGTAGCGAAGCGCTGCCTCGAAAGCCGCCTGCATCAGGCCTACCGCTCTCGCAGCGGTCTGCAGCCGGCCGTTCTCGAATCCTTCCATTTGAAGGTAGAAGCCCCGGCCGAGCCCGGCTTGCCCGCCGACAAGGCAGTCCCCGGGGACCAGCCATGCGTCGAACGCAAGCTCGTAGGAGTGCATCCCCCGGTAGCCGAGAGTGTCGATGGGCCTTCCTTCCAGCCGGCCACCGTCGGGCTGGCTGAGCACGAACCCCGCCGAGGAAGCCCTGTCTTTCTCCACCACGAAAAGCGAAAGGCCCTTGTGGCCGGCCGAGCGGTCCGGGTCGGTCCTAGCAAGGACCATCAACACGTCTGCACGCGCCGCGAACGTGCACCAGGTTTTTGTGCCGTCCAGGCGCCATCCGTCCCCCTGTGGGCGCGCTGAGAAGGTCAAGCCCGCCACGTCGGAGCCGTGGTCGGGTTCGGTGACCGCCACCGCGGCCATGATGTCCCCGGAGGCGAGCCGGGGCAACCAGTGCTTCTTCTGGCTTTCGGTGCCCCCAGCGAGAAGAGCGCGGGCGAGGATCTCCGGTCGGGTTATCAGCGACCCGGCGGCGCCAAGCGACACTCTTGAGAGCTCCTCGGTGGCCACGACCATAGCGAGATAGTCGTTACCGTCTCCGGATGCCGCTCCTCCGTAAGCCTCCGGGACGGACAGCCCGAAGGCGCCGAGCTCGCCGAGACCTTCTATCACCGCTTCCGGTACGTCCATGTTCCCGCGGTGGATCGACTCTGCGAGCGGGCCGACGCGCTCCTCTGCGAAACGACGGAACGCCTCGGCGACCATCTGGAAGTCCGCGTCGAGCATCCCCGAGGGATCCATAGCGGACTCCAACTGCGACGAAGCCACGTAGTCGGGGTGGCGGTGCGCGCTTACAAAGCCGCGGGTGGCGTCGAGGCTGGTGGTTGTCGCAGACCACGCCTGCTCCTGGGAGAACATCCGCGAGGCAAGATCTGCGAGGGCGTCTGCAGCGAAGATCTTCGCGAGTTTGACGGACTCCGGGTCCTTCGGACAGTCGCGCAGCCCTATGGCGGCCACCTCAAGTCCGGCGGTGACGTGGGCGAGGTCATAGGCGAGCACCTGGTTGTCGTCAAGCGCAGCTTTACCCTCTGCGGCGAGGGCGGCGACTGCTGCTGCGGCAACCTGTCGTCCGACGTCGAGAGCTTCGAGAGCCTCCTCGACGGACAGGTGAGAGTCGGACGTCGTCATGGCTGCGAGGTTACCGGCCGGCGGGCTACTACGGTCACTAGAGGAGGCAGCACAACCGGGTCGTCGCCGGGGTCGACTTCGGTCATCGCCTCAAGATACGAGGCGACAGGTCCCGGCCCCGCCCAGGCGGGAGCCTCCGCCCAGGCGTCTACGAGCTCCAGGCCCGCCTGGCGCACCAGCGACGTCAAGACGGCACCGACGTCGGCATCGGTAGCGTCGGGCATGGACAGGGGAGCGCCCCCCACCCGGCCGGCGGAGGTTATCGGCTCCTGGGCTAGGACCCAGCCCCCAGGACGGACTGCGTCACGCATCTTGGTAAGTACTACCAGCGGCTCGTGGACGTGAATCAGCAGGAAGCGGCAGAAGGCCAGGTCGAGAGCTTCGGGCAGCCGCAGTTCCTCGCCCGCCTGGGTCAAAGCGACCACCTGGGCCTGCGTCGCCAGCGCAGCCGCCGCCGCCACTTGATCGCGTCGCTGCGGGTCGGAGTCGACGGCATAAACCCTCCCGGTTCTGCCGACGATACGGGCGAGGGCCACGGTCACATCCCCCCCACCTGCTCCGATGTCAGCGGCACGCCATCCAGCCTGGATGCCTAAGCGCTCCAGGGCCGTCTGTAGAGGTCGACGGTAGACGTCGTTGCGTAGCTCCAGTTCGATCACGGTATGGCACGTTACGCGCTGGGCGGCGTAGCCTGGGGTTTCTGTGAGCACCTTCGACCGACCTTTCGGTCGCTACTTCGAGGACTTCAAGCCTGGCGATGTGTACAAGCACTGGCCGGGTAAGACGATCACCGAGTATGACGACCACCTCTTCTGTATGATCACCATGAACCACCACCCGCTGCACACCAACGCCTGGTTCGCGCAGAACGAGGCTGTGCAGGGCCGCAACGTGGTAGTCGGAAACCTTGTTTACTCGGTCGTGCTCGGCATGAGCGTTCCTGACATAAGCGGCTCATGTATAGCGAACCTTGAAGTGAGCGAGCTACGCCATAGTAAGCCCACATTCCACGGTGACACCATCTACGCCGAGACGAGAGTGGTCGACAAGAGGGAGTCCTCTACTAGGGACGACAGGGGAATCGTCACCGTCGAGACCAAGGGGTTCAACCAGCGAGGCGAGGAAGTCTGCTACTTCAAGCGCAAGGTGATGGTTTGGAAGCAGGCTGCGGCCCCGCAACGCCGTCGACCCTACGACGACGCCGGCTGGGACTGACCTCGGTGGTCGAAGTAGTGTTCTACGGGGTTCGCGGATCGTGTCCCTGCCCGTCGGAGGGCACCCGCCGTTACGGCGGAAACACTGCGTGCGTAGCGTTGACCGCGACCGGTGAATCGCCGATCATCTTCGACCTGGGAACAGGACTTCGAGCGTTCGGGGACAGCCAGCCCCTTGACGGGTCCTTCGCCGGCACCGCCCTCGTCAGCCACATCCACTGGGACCACGTGCAGGGCCTGCCTTTCTTTCCACCGGCGGACCGTTTCGGCGCTCGACTCGACGTCTACGGGCCCCCACCAGGCGATCTCGGGTTGGCGAAGGCCATCGACGCGCTGATCTGCCCACCGTATTTTCCGGTTACCATCAACGATCTGCGCGGTACGTACAGCTTCAACGAGGTTTACCACGACGAACTACAAATCGGCGGCGCGCAGGTGACGGTACGACCTGTGCCGCACTGTGGGCCGACCGTCGGCTATCGGGTCAGCCTGCACGGCAGGGTCGTTTCTTACATAAGCGACCACCAAGCACCGCCGGACCTCGTTTCGATCGACCCGGGGGTGATCGAACTGGCCAGGGGCGCGGACCTGTTGATCCACGACGCCCAGTACACCCCCGAGGAGTTCTCGGAGAAGTCCGACTGGGGCCACTGCACCGTCCAGTACGCACTCGGTGTCGCTCGGGCGTCGGGAGCTAAACGCCTCGCACTCTTCCACCACGACCCCTCGCACGGCGACGAGCTTTTGGATGCTCTGGTCGACGAGGCCGCCAGGCTCGCAGGTTCGAGCGGCCCTGAAGTTGTCGGAGCTTTCGAGGGTCTTCGGATCTCCCTGTGAAACTCGGCGGCTGCAGGATTGCCGCCCGGCCGACCTTTAGCAGAAAATGTTTCTGCTGCGAAATACACGAAAAGGTGCACCGATCCCATCGACTTGGCGCTCGCGGGGCAATACGGTTGGCGTGCAAGACGGCCGTCACGGCGATGGCCGCATCCGCGCGGAAACGATCTTTGGAGTCAGATGGAAACCCTAAACCTTTCACACCCGGATGTGATCCGCTCCGCTGACGTATCGGAGTCGCGCGAACGTAACCGACTTCGCCGATACCGGCGCTTGGCGGTTCTGTTGAGCGTCGTGCTGGCGGGGGTGGTGGGAAGTGACCTCTCGCTGTTCGCTTTGCCGGGCCTCCACCTTCCCGGGAATTTCGGGCTCTACGGGCCTTCGGTCGTGTTGCTCGGCCTTTTGGTTGTTGTGATGGCTGTGCCGATCCTGGGCGCCGGCCGTTCGCCGCACGTCTTGTACCGCCCGGAGGAGATAGGTGTCGGACTTTCGGACGTCAAGGGCAACGATGTCGTCGTCGAGGAGGTGGTCAAGACCCTCAACCTTTTCCTCGCGCACAAGACTTTCAAGGAGCGCATGGGCGGCACCCCGAGGCGGGCAGTGCTCTTCGAGGGTCCGCCTGGGACAGGAAAGACGTACATAGCCAAGGCCATGGCAGCCGAAGCTGGAGTGCCCTTCTTGTTCGTGTCGTCTTCGGCGTTCCAGTCGATGTACTACGGGCAGACGAACCGCAAAATTCGATCTTATTTCCGGGCCCTGCGTGAATACGCCCGCCGGGAGGGTGGGGCGATCGGCTTCATCGAGGAGATCGACGCTATCGGCGCCAGCCGGGCAGGTCTCGGCTCCGGGGGGGGACGAGAAGGGATCAGCGGTGTGGTCAACGAACTGTTGATCCAACTGCAGTCGTTCGACACCCCGACCCTCGGCGCGCGGATCCGTGGCAGCCTCATCGACGCAGTCAACCGCTGGATGCCCCCAGGTCGTCTGTTCAAGAAGCCAGTTGTGGTCCCAGCGAACGTTCTCGTCGTTGGGGCGACCAACCGGGCGGCGGACCTCGACCCTGCCTTGTTACGTCCAGGCCGTTTCGACCGGACTATAACCGTCGACGTTCCCAGCCGTGCGGGGAGACGGGAGATAGTCGACTTCTACCTGGCTCGCAAAGCCCACGACGAGCTTCTCGACGACCCGGCCTACCGCGACACTCTCGCGGCCACCACTTTCGGGTACTCCCCGGTGATGCTGGAGCACTTGCTTGACGAGGCGTTGGTCTGGGCTTTGCGGCGCGGTGACGACCGTCTTAACTGGGAGGACCTGCAGAGGGCAAAGATGACCGCAGAGCTTGGCCTCGCCCAGCCGGTCACCTACAGCCCGAAGGAGCGAGACGCAATAGCCACCCACGAGGCCGGCCACGCGGTAACAGCGTGGCTGGTAGCCCCGGAGCGTACCCTGGAAGTCCTTTCGATCATAAAGCGGGCGAGCGCTCTGGGTCTTTTGGCACACTCGGAGGCCGAAGAACGCTGGACGAGGACAAAGGCTGACATGCAAGCCATGATCCGCATAGCAATGGGCGGCTTGGTCGCGGAGGAGATCTTCTTCTCCGACACGACCAGCGGCGTCGCCGGGGACCTTCAAGCAGCGACAGAAATGGCAGCCCAAATGGTTGGAAGCTTCGGTATGGGTAACTCGCTGGTGTCACTCGATGCGGCGCGCGGCCCCGTCGGGGGAAATATCGTAGAGAAAGTCCTGAGCGACGACGCCTCTAGGGACAGCCTCGAAGGTCTGCTCGAAGGGGCCCGCGCCGACGTACGCTCGATTCTCAGCGAGCGCCGCTACCTAGTCGAAGCTCTCCGCGACGCCCTGGTCGAGCGGGAGGAACTGATCGGAGCGGAAATAGCCGCTGTTCTCAGCGAGGCCGAAACCCGGCACACCCCCGCCGTGCTCGACCTGCGCTGCGACCCGCGGCTCGCGCCCCAGGCTGGTGTCACCGCTTCTCCTGAGGTCCCCTCCTCAAGCCGGGACGCCAGCTCCTAGCCAGAAGCCTCCACGTCGAGTTGCGAAAGTACGAAAGCCTGCACTTTCGCCTCTTCTCGCCACGCCTCGTAGCGCCCTGTCGGCCCCATATGCCCGGCTCCCATCTCCGTCACGAGCACTATTGGACGATTGGAGCTCCCCGCGCCGGCCGAGCGCAGCCTGGCGACCCACTTGGCCGGCTCCCAAAACCCGACCCTCGGGTCGTTCAGGCCCGCCGTAACGTACATCGCCGGCCAGCACCCCGGGTCGACGGCGTCGGGCACGTTGTCGTAGGGGGAGTACGACAACATCCTCGCGAAGGCCGCCGCGTCGTGAAGCGGATCGCCCCACTCTTCCCACTCGGTCACGGTAAGAGGAAGATCCGGGTTCGACATGGTGGTCACGACGTCGACGAAAGGAACTTCGGCCACTACGACCCTGTAAAGATCGGGTCTCATATTGGTGACAGCCCCCATCAATAGGCCTCCCGCGCTACCGCCGCGTGCGGCGACGCGATGGGGGCTGATCCAGCCGTCTTCGACGAGCTTTCTGCTGCAGGCGACGAAGTCCGAGAAGGTGTTCGCTTTGCGCTCCATGCGGCCAACCTCGTGCCAGCGGCGACCGAGCTCGCCGCCCCCGCGGACGTGAGCAATCGCCACAACCACGCCTCGGTCCAACAGGTTCAGGTTCGCTGGGGAGAAACCCGCCTCGTAGGGTACCTCGTAGGCTCCGTAGCCGTACACGATGCCCGGCGCGGTGCCGTCAAGCTTGTGGTCCGCTCGGCATGCGACGGAGATCGGTATGCGCGTAGAGTCCTCGGCGACAGCCCACAAGCGTCCGACTCGGTAGCGGCTTTGGTCGAAGTCGCCGCCGGCTTGCTGAACCCAAACCACGTCGCTCACACCGGTCGAAGCGTCATGGTCGACCCATGTCTTCGGAGTGACGAACGAGCTGTAACCGTAACGGTAGGAGCTGGCGTACCAGTCCGGGTTCAACGCCGCCAGCAGGGCGTAGGGAGCTTCGGGGGTGACGACGAAGTCCGACCGGCCGTCCCTGGCGAGAATCCTCACCCGCTCCAAGCCGTCTACGGTGGACCTCTCCGTCACCGCGGTAAAGCCGGCGAACGCGTCGACCCCCACCACTGCGGTGTCGTTGCGCGGCTCAAGAACTGGGTGGATCTCCGGTGATCCGGCGGTCTCGCTGACCCTCCAAAGCGACGCTTCGGTCCCCAGGCCCGCCGGCTCGCCCTGAGCCGTGAGGTTGATCGTCACAAACCACGAGTCCCCGTCGTGCTCCGCCTCGTAGAGCACTTCCGCCCTTCGCTCCAGGAGGACTTGTGGCTGCGTGGCGCCCGGTGCGCTCTCAGCGTCGAGCCAGCAGACCTCAGAGGACGTCTTCGCCGAGGTGGATATGACGATCCTCTGCTCCGAGCGGGACAAGTCGACTTCGACAAAGAAGCGCTCGTCGACCTCTTCGAAGACCAGCTGGTCGGCGGAGGGATCGTCGCGTAGGCGGTGGAACCACACTTGCCATGGCCTCATAGAAGCGTCCGGTTTCACGTAGAAGAAGCCGTCGGCGGATTTCGTCCAGGCGCTTGAGTAGTAGCAACCTGGTATTTCGTCATCCAAGACGTGCCCTCCAAGGAGGTCGCTGAAGTGGATCGTATAGAGCTCCGAGCCGTTGGTGTCGACCCCGTAAGCCAGGAATCGTCCGTCCGGGGACACGTCGAAGACGCCGACCTCTAGATAGCCGTCGGAGCCGGCCAGGTGGTTAGCGTCGAGGATCACCTCCTCTTGGTCAGGACGACGCTCTCGGGTGATGCGGGCGACGTCACCAGCGCTGTAGCGGTGATGCACGTCGCTTAAACGGCACTGTATAGGGTATTGAAGTCCCTCCTCGGTGCGGGTGTAGTACCACCATCCCCGCTTGTAGGAGGGCGGGCCGGCGTCACTTTCGCGGGTTCTGGATCGAATCCCCTCGAACAGCCGCCCCTGCAGGTCGCGCGTAGGAGCAAGGACGAGGTCGGCGTATGCGTTCTCGGCCTCTAGGAAAGCGACCACCTCAGGATCAGAGGCGTCGCTGAGCCATTGCCAGGGGTCTTGCCGGCTCACGTCGTGGCTCGTATGGTGGTAGGGGCGCGGCTGGGCCGACGGCGGTTGGGCAGGGCTGGTCACCTGCACAGCGTGCCAGATCCACGCGCGCTAGCCGGCCTGCGGGTCAGTTACCGGCGCCTCCGCGGCGGCTCTCAACTCTTTGGCCAGCACGTCGGCCGGGGTAGGGTTCTTCCCGTCCAGTGAACGAGGCCAAAGGTGTCTATCCCACACGGCGTTCGCTTCTATGCACAGTATCGAGACCCGTGCCATGAGGTAGATGAATGCGAGCCCTCCCAGGACTGGAGCGAAAGTGCCGTACATAGGGTTGGCGTGGGCTAGGAGAGGAACCAGGCCCACCCCAACTCCGGTTAGGACCCCCCAGGTCACACCGGCCGCAGCTGCCCCGGGCGCGACGCTTCTGAGAGGCACCTCCGCCGGAGTGACGATCCGGAACAAAGCAACGAATATGGAAGCGTCGAATGTCACCGCGATCAACGACGACAGGGCCGGGCCACCGCTCCAGTGCAGCAGCCCTCCCATCGAGGAGACGAACGTGGAAGCAACCACGCCGAGACCGAAGCTGACATACCACCAGGCGCCGCGTGTCAGTCGGGTCGCAAAGCCGGGGCGTTTGGCCTGGGGTACGTCCCACGCCTCCGCCGAGGCGAACATTGACGCTTGTGCCAGGCCCTGGGCGCCGAGGACCAGTCCTACCAGGCCGACGGCCAGCGCTAGGGGGGAGCCGCCCAGGTGCTTACCCTCCAAGTCGACAACCGCCGGTCCTATCACCGGGTAGCTGTCTAGGTGCGATGCGACAGAACGGATCGCCGTGGTGTCTCCGGCGAGGACGTAGGCCGCAACGGTAAAGGCGGCGAGGAGCAGCGGAAAGACGGAAAGGAAGCCGTAGTAGGAGATCAAGGCGCACAGGTAGCCACCTCTGTCGTCTGAGAACTTTTTCTGCACCGCCCATAGGAACGCCGGTAGTCGGTGGCTGCGCTGGAAGTTGTCCAGCCGGCGTAGCAGGGCCTCCACGAAGTCGATTCTGCCACGGCGACGGACCCGGCGTTTTGGGTATCCTCGGACATGAAAATATCGACGATGCTCAGCTATTCGGGGGGCTTCAAGGAGTCGGCCCGCCAAGTAAGCGAAATGGAAAAGGCCGGACTGGATCTGGTGTGGGTCGCTGAAGCGTACGGGTTCGACGCTCCCAGCCTGATGGGATACCTAGCGGCCCTCACCGAGCGAGTGGAGATCGGTTCGGGCATACTGCCCATCTACACCCGTACGCCAACCCTGCTCGCGATGACGGCGGCCGGCGTGGACGCGCTATCTGACGGGCGTTTCCACCTCGGGCTCGGAGCCTCCGGACCACAGGTGATCGAAGGCTGGCACGGCCTGCACTACGACGCGCCTATCGGCCGTACCCGGGAGATAGTGTCGATTTGCCGCCAGGTATGGGCCCGGGAAAGCCCTCTATCGCACGACGGGCGCTTCTACCACCTTCCGCTGCCGGCGGGGGAGGGCACAGGCTTGGGGAAAGCTCTCAAGATCATCGCTCACCCGGTCAGGGATCGCATACCGGTGTGGGTTGCGTCTCTAGGGGACCGCAACGTCGAGATGACTGCAGAGGTCGCAGATGGATGGCTGCCGATCATGTTCGTTCCGGAGAAGGCAAAGGCGGTCTGGGGCGATGCTTTAGCGAAGGGAAACTCAAAGCGCGACCCTTCCCTAGCGCCTCTCATGATCGCAGGTGGGGGACTTCTTGCTATCGGTGAAGGCGACGACGTGGTCGAGCTTCGTAACTTGGCTCGGCCGATGATGGCTCTCTACATGGGCGGAATGGGAGCGAAGGGGCGCAACTTCTACAACGACCTCCTTTGTAAATATGGCTACGAGAAGGAGGCCGCCGAGATTCAGGACCTGTACCTGTCAGGGAAGAAAAAGGAAGCTGAAGCTCTGGTTCCTGAGGAGATCGTGAGGCTAACGTCGCTGTGTGGACCGGCATCTTGGGTGGCTGAGAGAGTCGAAGCGCTGCGCGAAGCCGGTGTGACCCACCTGCAGGTTACCCCGGTGCCAGGCGCGGGTCAGAGTCCTGCCCAGCTAATCGGTGCGCTGCGCGATATCGTCGGCTAACCAGCCTTGGTCCACGGCTGGTTAGCCGAGCTGGGAGCGGCGCGAGTAACCTCGGAGTGTGCGTCCGATGTTTACGACTTCCCCAGGTGAGTACCTGTTCGCTTTGCTGATGGCTGCGTCCCCGATCGTCGGGTCGATTTGGGTGGATCCGGCTGTGACCAAGTGGATTGTCTTCGGGGTCGGCTGCGCCATGGTGTTGGTAACCCTCGCCGTGGCGCTGCGACCCGTAAAGTCCACCTCGTAAGGGTGGCGCGCCAGCTACCTTTGGCGCCATGACGAAGATAGGTGTCGCCCTTGCGGCGGGGGGTTCGGTAGGGGTTGCGTACCACGGAGGGGTGCTGGCGGCTATCGCGGAAACCATCGGGTGGGATGCGGGCGAGGCCGACTTGCTGATAGGAACGTCGGCTGGTTCGGTCACCTCGGCGATGTTGCGTGCTGGAGTCCCTGCAGTGGACTTAGCGAGAATAAGCGAAGGTCGCCCGCTATCGGCTCAAGGGTCCAAGCTCATGACGCTCGGTCGTCCACGACGTCCCAAGCCGTCCGCTCGCCACGCGCTCGGCTTCCGACCGGTGAGTGATCCGCGGGGCGTTCTGCGCAGCGTGAGCAGGCCCTGGTCGCTCAACCCGAGGGCGCTCGCATTGGCGGCCATGCCGAGTGGCTTTATCCCAACGACCAGCCTGTCAGACGGCTTGGACGCCCTTTTCCCGGGCGGATGGCCCGACAGGGCCCTGTGGATCTGCTCTTATGATCAAAAGGGGGGCAGGCGGGTTGTGTTCGGCAGGCCAGGGGCGCCGGAGGCGACGGTCGGTAGAGCGGTGGCCGCATCATCCGCGATACCGTCTCACTTCGCCCCGGTAGAGATAGAGGGTCGTCGCTACGTCGATGGCGGGGTGAGCTCGATGGTCAACCTCGACATACTGGCCGGAGCCGGCCTCGATGTCGTCGTCGTTGTCTCGCCCCTGACCCAGGCATCGCCCTGGCCTTCACTGAGCGCGACGACAGTCGTAAGGCAGGTCCTAGGGCTCCAGCTGCGCAGAGAAGTGGCGGCACTGCGTTCGACAGGAGTCGAGGTTGCGGTGATCCAACCGGGCCGCAGAGCCGCCGCTGCGATGGGGATCAACCCGATGGACGCAGCCCGAAGAGGTGACGTCTCGCGGGCTGCCAGAGA
Source organism: Actinomycetes bacterium (assembly GCA_021808665.1). Next base: position 156,226 of record JAKBBA010000002.1, on the reverse strand, counting down.
GGAAGTCGAGTCCTGGCTGGCGGGAGCGGGTGGCAGCCTCGGTCGTCTCCTGCGGGACCGAGGCCGTTTCGTCCGTGGCTCCAAAGCGGTGTGACTGTAACCGTCGACGTCGCGCGATACCGGCTGCAGTTTGTTACTATCTGCATAGGAGAAATCTGCGGAGGGACGATCCCTCCCGGTCGGGTGCTTACATCCCGGCTCCCAAGGCACGCTACCGCGAGGTGATCTGAACGATGTCGACAACAGCAGCGCTGGACCTCGGAAAGTACAAGCTTGGTTGGAGTGACTCTGAGGACTTCTACGTCTTCAAACCCAAGCGGGGACTATCCGAAAGCATCGTGCGCGAGATGTCGTGGATGAAGGGCGAGCCGCAGTGGATGACAGAGAGGCGCCTGAAGGCGCTACGCCACTTCGAGAGTCGGCCGATGCCAACCTGGGGAGGCGACATGTCTGGTATCGACTTCTCTAACATCTTTTATTACGTCAAACCTATAGACAGCCAAGTAGACGCATGGGATGAGCTGCCGGAGTCGGTCAAAGCCACATACGACAAGCTTGGAATCCCCGAGGCAGAGCGTAAATATCTAGCTGGCGTCACGGCGCAGTACGAGTCCGAGGTCGTCTACCACCGCAACAGGGAAGATCTCGAGGCCCAGGGCGTGCTGTTCTGCGACATGGACACTGCACTTCGTGAGTACCCCGAGCTTGTGAAGCGCTACTTCGGACGTGTTATTCCTGCCAACGACAACAAGTTCGCGGCACTTAACACGGCGGTATGGTCGGGTGGCAGCTTTATCTACGTGCCACCCGGAGTGACCGTGTCGATGCCACTCCAGGCGTACTTCCGGATCAACTCCGAGAACATGGGCCAGTTCGAGCGGACACTGATCATCGCCGACGAGGGTGCACAAGTGCATTACATCGAAGGCTGTTCCGCCCCGGTCTACAGCACCGACTCGCTGCACTCGGCCGTGGTCGAGATCGTCTGCAAAGCGTCGAGCAGGGTTACCTACACGACCATCCAGAACTGGTCGAACAATGTGTTCAACCTGGTCACCAAGAGAGCCATGTGTGACACAGAGGCTCACATGGAATGGATCGACGGCAACATCGGCTCTCGCCTGACCATGAAGTACCCTGCGGTCTACCTGATGGGGCCCAAGGCTTCCGGGGAAGTGCTTTCAGTTGCTTACGCCGGCGCAGGGCAGCATCAAGACGCAGGCGCGAAAATGGTCCACGCTGCGCCTGAGACGACGTCGACGATCATCTCCAAGTCGATATCCAAGGATCAGGGACGTACTTCATATAGAGGCCTGGTGCGCATTGAACCTGGCGCTCGCAACTCCAAAAGCTTCGTGCGTTGCGACGCACTGCTGCTCGACGACGTATCGCGCAGCGATACGTATCCTTACATAGAGCTTGCCGAGCAGGACGCTCAGGTCGGCCATGAAGCTACTGTGTCGAAGGTCGGCGACGACCAGTTGTTCTACCTTATGAGTCGTGGCCTGACAGAGCAGCAGGCGATGGGAATGATCGTCAACGGTTTCATTGAGCCCGTGACGCGCACCTTGCCGATGGAGTACGCGGTGGAGTGGAGCCGGCTGATCGAGCTTCAGATGGAAGGGTCGATAGGCTGACCACGCAGAGTCGCCAGTAGGATCTCGATCGTGACAGCCGCAATAGCCCTAGCAGTGGTGCTCCTGATCGCAGTGGTCGGAGCGTCCATGGCCATGGAATCCCAGCGGGCGCAGGCCGCAGGAGCCTCCCCGCGCGCTGCTAAGCCCCCGGCACCTCCGGTCAAGCCACCCACGCGAAGCAGAGGCAGAGCTCGCAACGTCGAGCCTGAGGTTCCTCCCACCCCATCGGTGGACATTCCTGCCTCTTTAGAAGCTGAGTTCAAGCAGCCTGATCTGGTCAGGAACGGGGTGCAGGCTCAAGCCAAGGTCGTGTCGGTCGTCGATGAGCGCACCCTTGGCCCGGTCACTCGGAGCAGGCTGGTTCTACGTGTCGAGCCGGGTGGTGAGGAGGCCCCGTTCGAAGTTACCATCCGACACGCCTTTCAGACACCGGAAGCTCGCTCAGTCGTGAAGGTCGGCTCGCAGGTAACCGTTCGCTATAGCCCTGACGACCGTCGAGTCGTACTCGACCCTGGTCAGGGCTGACCGTCTAACGAGGAGTTCCACGCTGTCCAATCTGACCCCTAAGTTCGCAGCCGCGCTCGCCGGCCCGCCGTGGCTGAGACAAGCGCGACAGCTGGCTGCTGAACGCTTCGAGTCAATGAAGCTTCCGACCTCCTCTCTTGAGGAGTGGCGCTACAGCCGTATCGACTCGCTTGACTTGGATCGGTTCGAGCCGGCTGGCTCTGATGCCCGAGGCGGCGGCCACGACATGACGAACACCAGTTCGCTTGTCGAGGCGGCCAGGCGTTGCGCCTCCGGGGCTACGCTCGTCGAGACCGTCGACGGGCGACTGAGCTTCGTGCAGTCCGCTGCAGGTTCCGGAGCAAAGGTGACTGTCCTCTCCCAGGCTGCCGAGGAGCCCGCAGTGGTGTGGGCTACCGGTGGCCTCGACGCTTTCGGGGTGGCCAACGAGGCTTTCAGCGTCGACCCGATCCTCGTCGAAGTAACCGACCGTGACCGCCCGGCGACGGTAGCTGTAGTCCACCACTGCCTGACTGATGGTCTCGTCAGCTTCCCCCGTGTTTGCGTACGGGCTGCGCCCGACGTGGACGTGACCGTAATCGAGGTTCTCGCCGGCGACTCCGCAAGCCTGGTGGTCCCGGTGAGCGACCTCGACGTCGGCGCCAATGCCAGGATGGTCTACATGGGGGTGCAGGCGCTTGGCGTCCAGGCGTGGCAGATAGCCTCGCAGTCGAGCCGGGTGGCGGCAGGCGCAACGCTTACGTCCGGAGTTGTTGCCCTCGGAGGCGACTACGCACGGGTGCTGACCTCGTCGTCTCTGACCGGAGTGGGAGCCTCGAGCCGCCTTGCGGCCATGTACTTTGCGTCGGGATCTCAGATGCACGACTTTCGGACCGTCCAAGACCACAAAGCCCGGAAGACCTCCTCCGACCTGCTCTACAAGGGAGTCGTCGCGAACACGGCGACCTCGGTGTATAGCGGCCTGATCAGAGTGGAGAAGGGAGCGAAGGGTACCAGGGCTTTCCAAACCAACCGGAACCTCGTCCTCCACGAGGGTGCCCGCGCCGAGTCGGTCCCTAACCTTGAGATCGAGGAGAACGACGTGAGCTGTAGCCATGCCTCGGCGATCGGGCCGGTCTCGGAGGACGAACGTTTCTACCTCCACTCGCGAGGCGTGCCGCCGCAGGTTGCGGACAGGCTGATATCTATAGGTTTCCTGACGGATGTGCTTGAGCAGCTTCCCCTGGGAGAGTTGTCGCCGCAGGTAGTAGCCGCCCTATCGGCGAAGCTGGCGGCGGCCGAGGCCACACAGGCCCTGTGCTCAGACCGACCGCTGAGCGGCGCCGCTGGACAGAAGGAGTTGACGTGAGCGAACTGGCGAGAGTGCCATTGGCCGACCTAGCGGACTGCGCAGCGACGAGGGTGCTTGGCGGCCCCGACGGTATATGCGTCGTTAGGTCGGGTAGCTCCCTGTACGCCGTCGAGGATCGCTGCAGCCACGCAGATGTGCGACTCTCTGAGGGCGAAGTCGACTGCGAGGAGCTCACGGTCGAATGTTGGAAGCACGGTAGCGCGTTCTCCCTCAGCGACGGGGAGCCCCTGTCCCTTCCTGCGACGCGACCGGTAGCTGTCTACGAGGTTCTCGTCGACGGCGACGACGTGGTGGTGATCGACAAGTGACGGGTCCGTCTCGGGGCGGCCACGTTCTCGCCGTCCACGGCTTGCAAGCTACGGTCGCTGGGAAGGAGATCCTCAGAGGGGTCGATCTTGAGGTTCGCTCGGGGGAGGTGCACGCCGTCATGGGTCCGAACGGGTCGGGAAAGAGCACCCTGTCCCATGTGTTGATGGGCCGCCCCGGCTACGAGGTCACGTCCGGTCAGGTGACGCTTGACGGGCAGGACATTCTGGGGATGCCGACGTGGAGGAGAGCGCAAGCCGGCCTTTTCCTCGGGATGCAATATCCTATAGAGGTACCCGGAGTAAGCCTTGAGGCTGTGCTGAAGGAGTCTTTCGCCGCTGGAGGACGCGACCCCTTGGACGTCGACGCTTTGGTCGACTCCGAGGTTGACCGGGTCGGCTTCGACGCAAGACTGCTGAAGCGTGCGCTCAACGTGGATTTCTCAGGCGGCGAGAAGAAGCGTAGCGAGACGCTGCAGTTGGCCGTTCTGCGCCCATTGTTCGCGCTTCTCGACGAGGTTGACTCGGGCCTCGACGTAGACGCACTGAGGGACGTTGCGAGGCGTGTGGCTCAATCAGCTGCGCAAGAGGGACTCGGCGTGATCGCTATCACCCACTACACCCGGCTTCTCTTCGAGTTGAGACCGGACCGGGTCCACGTACTGTCAGGCGGCCGCATCGTCGCGTCAGGTGGCCCCGACCTCGCCGACGAGCTAGAGGCCCGAGGTTACGGTGCCTGGGGCAAGGACGAACCCGCTCGACCACCGGAGTTCGCGTCGGCGGAACCTACGTTCCCCTGAACGCTTCCGGGGTGTCGAGACGTGCGGTAATCCTCGCAGTCCTAGGAGGCCTTGCGTCGACTAGCGTAACTTTCACCGTCTTCAATGTTGCGCTGGTCGATATCGCGGGTACGCTGCACACATCATCGGGGGTGCTTACCTGGAGCGTCACCGGTCCACTCCTGATCGTCGGGGTAGCCGCCCCGATCCTAGGTCGGCTGGGGGATATGTACGGCCACAGGAAACTTTACATATACGGCCTTGTTGGCTCTCTTGCGTGCGCCGCTCTCACCGCAGTGTCGTGGAATGTCGAGGTGCTCATAGCTGCCCGGCTCCTTTCCGGTGTGGGTGGAGCCGCTATGGGTGCAGCGTCGTGGGCTTTGCTGTTCGGAGTGTCGTCGAGAGCTGAGCGAACAAGGGTACTGGGATGGTGGTCTCTGGTAAGCGCTGGCGCTCCCGTGGTCGGAGTGGCGATCGGCGGTCCTGTAGTGCAGGATTTCGGCTGGCGTTGGATCTTCATCGTTCAGGTTCCGCTTATCCTGACCGCTTTGATAGCCAATGTCGTCGTCCTAAAAGAAACTGAGCGTCAGAGGCGCGAAGACCTTGATGTGGCCGGGGCCGTGCTGCTGGCCACTGGTGTTGCAGCACTGCTCGTTTGCGTCGAGCAGTACAACTCTGGGCTAACCGACCCGTTGGTGATCTCATGCGCCGCTCTTGCCGTCGTAGCGGTCCCGGCGTTCTGGGCTGTAGAGCGCAGAGCCAAGTACCCGGTCATGCCCCTGGAGTGGTTCTCGATGCCCAGCGTGGCTTTGCCGTGTCTGGCGTCTTTCGGCGTCAACTTTGCCTACATGGGTGGCTTCTTCGTCACTCCGCTGTTCATGGAGCAGGCTTTGGGTTACAGCGTCGGGTCGGCCGGTCTCTTCCAGATCGCCCGTCCTCTGATCTTCGCCATCGCCGCGCCGTCCGCCGCTGTCATAGCCCGGCGCAGGGGCGACCGCAGCGCGGCCGTCGCCGGCGGACTGGTTCTCGTAGCTTCGATGCTTGGGTTCGTTGCGGTAGCGCCGGGATCCCCCGGTTTGATGATCCTGGTGGCGCTCGGCGCTTCTGGCTTGGCCAACGGCGTCTCTACGCCGTCTCTGGGTGCCCTGGTCGCTGGAGCGGTCGACAACGAGCGCCTCGGATCGGCCAGCGCCGTCGTGCAACTTGCCAGCCAGGTCGGGGTTGTAGCAGGCATACAGGTAATGGAGTCGGTTCAGGCCTCGTTCGCGCGGAACGGTCCTCTCGTCGGCTCTTACCACTATGCTTACCTTACCGGGGGAGCAGTGGCTCTGGCGGCGGCCGCTGTGGCACTTGCTATTCGGCCGGCTGGTCAAGCACGAGTGACTGGTGCGGCCTACAGCCGCTGAGCGGGTCTCCGGCTCAGGCTTGCGAGAGAGTCTCCAGAGGTGGAGGTCTGCGTTCGTCGGCTTCCCACGCGACCGCGCATGCCGTCGAGCAGAAATGGACCACGGTGCCGTCGGACCCGAAACGGGTATCAAGGCCGGGCTCAAGGGGAAGGGTAAGACCGCAGCAAGGGTCGACTGTGGTCGTGTCAGCCGAAGCAATGCTGAGCACAGTGGCTTCCACAGGACGATCAAGGCCTCGGGCCGGGTACCCGGAGAAAGTGCCCACCGCAACCCATCTCGGTGTTCGGGAGGAGACCTCTCGTGTAGCGAGGACTTGACCGTCCCCAGCAGCGTCGCAGAGGCGCGCAGCGACGTTCGCGGGCCGACCGATGTAGTCGTCGCCCTCGAACATGATCACCGGGCCGTGAGCGAGGCCGGCTCTCACGCCTAGGGGCAGTTCCGCCGAGATCCGATCGGCGAGCTCGATAGCCATTGCCACCACAGCAGGCGTGTCAGCGGAGCTGAGCATCGCCCCGTCTCCGAGCCATTTGGTGACTCGGACCCCCCGTCGGGCTGCGATAGCCCTGACACGACCACGAAAGCGGGTTAGGACTTCTACCGTCCTTTCGTCACCGCACCTCTCCGTGAAAGCCGTGAAGCCGCTGAGGTCTATGAAGGCAAAGCATCGTTCTACCCGCATGGTCGCACCGCTACGATGCTAGCTGGTACATCCCAGAGCGCTTGAACTAGGCGACACGCCCGGCGAGGACGAAACCGGAATACATCGGAATGATATGAACCTGCGCCCCGGTGTAGGGGGCCTCGACGATGTCGCCTCCGCCCACGTACATGGCCACGTGGTCGCCAGGGTTGGCGAAGAACACAAGGTCTCCCGGCTGCAGATCCGACATGGGAATATGGATGGTGTCAGCGTACTGAGCCCCGCTGAAGTGGGGAAGCGAAATCCCGGCCTGGGCGTAGGCCCACATCACCAGCCCGGAGCAGTCGAATGTGCTTGGACCGGCGGCTCCCCACTGGTACCAGTCTCCGACGCGACTCTCGGCTGCGGCCACCGCTCGTGCCGCCGCCGAGCTAAGCGGTGGAGGAGTGTAGGGGCCAGCTGACGCTGCGGCACTCCCGGAGGAAGCCGACGATTGGGCTGTTCCAACTGCGACGCCTGGGGTCTGAGGGGCGGGGACGTTGCGAGCGGCTACCGAAGCAGCTGCAGCTACTTGGGCGGCCACCGCTGCCGCACGCTCAGCGGCAGCCTTCTGCGCTGCAGCCGCTTCAGCGGCTTGCTGGGCGGCTACGGCAGCTGCGAGCTGGCCCGTCACCTGGGATTCGAGCGAAGTCAGCTGCGCCGAAGTCGCTTGAAGGCTGGAACGCTGCTTGGAGAGCACCGCTAACTGTTCGTTCACGGCAGACGCTTCAGCGGCGAGTTGAGCGCTTGCCGTGTGCTCCTTCAAGGAGGTGGTTTGGTACTGGTCAATGGCGTTGGTCTGGTCTGTCGCGAGGGTGCTCGCGTACTCGGAGCGAAGTAGTGCCACCGACTGGGACGGCGTTCCGCCAGTGGTCACGAGCGGGTTGGTCCCGCCATCCACGTAGGCTTGGACAGCAGCGCTAGCCAAAGCCTCGCGTGCTTTGCTCTCGGCAGCCTGGGCGGAGGCTAGGGATGCCTGGGCCTCGCCGACTTGGGCCTGGAGGGTTGAAAGCTTCGATTGCGTCTGATCGTAGGACTCCGAGAGAGCGTCCTCTTGGAGTCCCACGGCGTTGATCTGTGCGGTGATAGCCGCTGCTTGGGCTTGGAGGTTGCTGATCTGACCAGCGTCAGCGCGAGGAGCGATGCCGTAGAGGAAGGTCAACAGTGCCGCTACGGAAGCGACGAGGGCACGGCCTAGGTGCCGACGGAAATTCCACGTGCACGTAACCACGACGCTGAGAGACTAGGCGCGTGGGAGGGGGGAACTCAAATTGCTATCCTTCGCTCATGACCGACGTAACGGTTGCTCCGGCACACGTCGACCCGTCGCTCGACGGCGGGCACGACCGAATGGCCCACATCGTCCTGGAAGGCTGGAAGCCCGAAGAGGGCGAGTTCATCTCAGCCGGGCCTTCGGTCGTCGAAGGTCTCGTGACTGGGACGGCGGTCAAGGCTCTCTGCGGAAAGATATGGGTTCCCTCAGGAGACCCCCAGCGCTTTCCGCTGTGTCCTACCTGCAAGGAGATCGCAGAGTCGATGGGCTGGAGGGTTCCTACCACCTGAGAGGTCGCCTCCGAGGACCTGACAGGTCCAAGGACTCAAGGGTCAGGTCGTCGAGTCCGAAGCGGCTTCCAGAGCTTGGGCCAATGTGTTCCAAGCCAAGGTGGCGCACTTGATCCTCACCGGGAATTTAACGACGCCTTGGAGGGCCTCCAAGTCCCCGAGGGGTACTGAGGGAGCGGCCGCTTCTCCGTCATGGTCGTCGGCGGCTTCGGGGCCGTCTAGGCGGGCTTCGTGGATGGACATCATCGACTTGAAGCGACGGACCGTCTCGGCGATCTCCGCCAAGGTCCGGCCCTTAACCGCGGCGGACATCATCGACGCCGACGATTGGCTTATCGAGCAGCCCTGACCTGAGAGTTTGATGTCGACGAGTCGATCCCCGTCCAAGAGTACGTAGACGGTGATCTCGTCACCGCATAGCGGGTTGAAACCGGTCTCGACGTGCGCTGGGGGCGACTCCAACTGCCCACGGTTGCGTGGGCTTCGGTAGTGGTCGAGGATTATCTCCCTGTATAGGTCTTCTAGGCCAGAAATTGTCAGCTCCTTGATCAGCCGAAAAGTTTATCGACGTCGCCGAGGGCGCCGATGAGGGCGTCCACGTCGGCTTCGTCGTTGTACACAGCGAACGACGCCCTCGCTGTGGCGCTTACGCCCAACTTGCGCATCAGCGGCTTTGTGCAATGGTGCCCGGCTCTCACACACACTCCCGCCTGGTCCAGGACCTGCGAAAGATCGTGAGGATGTACGGACTTGTACTCGAAGGAGATCACGCCGCCCCGCTCGTCGGCGCTTGAAGGGCCGTGGACGGTCACGTCGTCACCGATGCTCGACAGTGACGCTAGGGCGTAAGCGGTCAGTGAACGCTCGTGGTTGCGCACTTCGTCCATGCCTAGACGTTCTAGGTACTCGATCGCGGCGGAAAGTCCTACCGCTTCGGCTATCGGGGGAGTCCCGGCCTCGAACTTCCAAGGAACGTCGTTGGTTGTGAAACCGTCCAAGCGGACGTCGCGAATCATCTCCCCGCCTCCGAGGAAAGCGGGCATCGCTTCGAGGAGATCCCGCCTAGCCCAAAGCGCCCCGATACCTGTGGGTCCGAGCATCTTGTGGCCTGTGACCCCAAAGAAATCGCAGCCCAGGCTTGTCACGTCTGTGGGCATATGGGGTGAGTGCTGCGCTCCGTCGACGAGGACGAGAGCGCCTGCTCCGTGGGCTGCTTCGACTAGGTCTTGCACCGGGTTGATAGTGCCGAGCACATTCGACACCGACGTGACTCCGAGAAGCTTCGCTCCTCTTAGGGTCTCGTCGAGTCGGCTCAGGTCCAACTGCCCTTCCCCGTCCACGAAGAGGTAGCGAATCTCGATACCTCGTTCGGCCTTTAGGGCCAGCCAGGGGACCAGGTTCGCGTGGTGCTCCATCTCGGTGAGCACAACGACGTCACCAGGGCCAAGATTGGCTCTACCCCACGAATAAGCGACAAGGTTGATCGCCTCGGTTACGTTCTTCGTGAAAACGATTTCCTCGGGCGTCGAGGCGCCTATGAACCTTGCCAGGTCGGCTCTTGCCTTCTCGTAGAGACGGGTGGCTTCCTCGGCAATCAGGTAGACCCCTCGGTGGACGTTCGCGTGGGTAGTCTCGTAGTAGGCGGTCATGGCCTCGATGACGCTTGTGGGCTTCTGCGAGGAGGAAGCGGAATCCAAGTAGACGAGCCGCTTGGAGTGGACTGTCCTGTCGAGGATAGGGAAGTCCTTTTTGACGGTGGTCACGTCTATGGCCGCCATGCGTCGTAGCCTTCCTGTTCGATTCGATCCGCAAGTTCTGGGCCGCCGCTTTGGGCTATCCGCCCGTCGACTAAGAGATGGACCCTTTGTGGTTTCAACTCTTCGAGGACGCGATGGTAGTGGGTCACCACCACGGCGGCTAGATGTGGGCGTATCCGGCGGATCTCGTGGATGCCCTTAGTGACTACGCCGAGAGCGTCAATGTCGAGACCCGAGTCGGTCTCGTCGAGGATGGCTATCTCCGGCTCGAGTATCGCCATCTGCAAGATCTCGTTGCGCTTTCGTTCTCCACCCGAGAAACCCTCGTTCAGGTAGCGGTCGCCGAAGCTCGGGTCCATTCCAAGGCGCTTCATCCACTCCATTATCGAAACCCTCAACTCCAGAACCGAAAGGTCAGTGCCTCGCCGCGCTGAGAGCGCTTGGCGCAGAAACTGTGCGACGGGCAGCCCGGGGACAGCCTCGGGGTGTTGGAAGGCTAGGAAGAAGCCCGCCTTGCCTCTGACGTCTGGAGGCCAGGCAGTGATGTCCTCGCCTTTGAAGCGGATTGTCCCAGCGGTCACACGGTACGCAGGGTTGCCCAGAATTACGTTGGCGAGGGTGGACTTGCCGGAGCCGTTCGGGCCCATCAAGGCGTGAAGCTCACCAGCGTCGACGACCAAGTCGACGCCCCGCAGGATCGGTATACCCTCTACCTCTGCGTGGAGCCCTTCGATCTGCAGGAGAGGCGTTTCCATGCCCCACATACTATTACTACTACAGCAGTAGTAGAAAATACGGGGTGAGCCGGTCGTGCGGCGCTTGCACAGGCGGCTAGCGTCGACCTCGATGCCAAGCCCGTGGAACTCGAGCAGCGGCGGACCAGCTTCCGCGAACCATGATCGGGTCACCTTGGTGGAAGGCTCTGCCTTTTTAGTTTGCGATCTCGGCGGGGATGTTGCCGCGGAGCGAGCCGAAGGATTGTTCTTCCGTGACACGCGCTTTGTGTCCTCATACTCAATAATGGTCAACGGAGAGGGGCCCGAGTCGCTGGCGCGTTCGGTATCGGAGCCTTACTCGGCCACGTTCATTTCCCGTAGTATGCCGCCAGCGGGGCGCGGGGACTCCGACCTTTTGATCGAGCGGCGCCGCTACATCGGGCGTGGAATGCGCGAGGACCTTCTCGTGCGCAACTTCGGTGAGGAGCCGGCCTACTGCGCTCTGGAGTTGACCGTCGGGGCTGACTTTGCAGACCTCTTTGCCGTCAAGGAGGGCCGGACGCCGCAGTCGCCGGATGTTGCCGTAGAGCAAGCCGACGGGTCGTTGTTGTTCCGAAACCGTAACGGCAGCCGTCGCCGCAGCCTTCGAGTGTCGTTTTCTACGCCGGCGGTGCTCGAAGGCCCGACAGCCCGTTGGGAGGTGATCATCCCCTCGCGCGAGTCTTGGTCTTTTTGCACGCAGTTCTCTTGTGGAATCGACGGGGACGAGATCGAGCCTCGCTGGCTTTGCGGGCAACCCGTTACTCGGGCGGCTCCGGCTGAGCGGATGGCAGCATGGAGGCGGAGCGTTCCCGTGGTCGACACTGACCACGACGGCCTCAGAAGCGTCGTCGCTCGGGGTTCCGAGGACCTGGGTTCACTTCGGATTTTCGACCCCGACTATCCCGAGCGGACCGTGGTCGCCGCCGGCGCTCCGTGGTTCATGACCCTCTTCGGGCGGGACTCTTTGATCAGCGCATACATGGCTTTGCTGGTCGACCCTGAGCTGGCCTTGGGTACCCTTCAGACGCTCGCTCGCTTCCAAGGCGCCGACGTGAACCCTAGCAACGAGGAGGAGCCGGGCCGGATACTCCACGAGATGCGCTTCGGGGAGACCTCGTCACTGAGCCTGGGCGGAGGGCTGATCTACTACGGCACCGCTGACGCTACACCGCTGTTCGTCATGCTCCTCGGCGAGCTTCGTCGTTGGGGACTTGCTCGTGAAGCGGTAGACAACTTGTTGCCCGCGGCCGACCGAGCCATCGAGTGGATGGAGCGCTTCGGTGACCGGGACGGGGACGGGTACATAGAGTACCGGCGTGCCTCTGACCGCGGTCTAAGACACCAAGGTTGGAAGGACTCCACCGGAGGCATCCGATTCGCCGACGGGCGCCTAGCCGAGCCACCGATCGCTCTCGCCGAAGTACAGGGATACGCCTACAGCGCATACCTGGCGCGGGCGTTCTTCGCCGCCGAGCAGGGAGACCAAGCTCTGTCAGTGAGGATGAGGAATAAGGCGGCCGACTTGAAGGCCGCTTTCAACCGGGACTTCTGGCTGGAGGAGCGCGGGTGGGTCGCCATGGGACTCGACAGGGACAAAAAGCCCATCGACGCTCTCGCTTCGAACATGGGCCACTGCCTCTGGACGGGAATTCTCGACGCTGACAAGGCCGGCGTCGTCGCTAAACGCCTAAGTGGAACAGAAATGTTCAGCGGTTGGGGTCTGCGCACCCTAGGTTCCTCCATGACCGGTTACAACCCTGTCAGCTACCACTGCGGTTCGGTGTGGCCGCACGACACCGCCATAGCTGCGGCCGGGCTGATGCGCTACGGGTTCACCAGGGAGGCGCACCGGCTGATCATGGGGGTTATAGACGCAGGGGCGGCGCAGGGAGGTCGCCTTCCCGAGCTTTACAGTGGTCTCGAACGTATCGAGCATCCTCTGGTGGTGCCCTACCCAACTGCGTGCTCTCCCCAAGCGTGGTCCGCGGCGTCGCCGCTCCTCATGCTCCGGACTCTCCTCAGGCTTGATCCGTGGGTGCCACGCGGGAAAGTTTGGCTGCACCCAGCGCTGCCTGAGCAGGTCAAGCGTCTCAGGGTAGGCGGCATCCCGCTGGCCGGAGCGCGTGTGACCGTGACGGTTGAGGGAGACAGCGTGGAAGTGGAGGGCCTCCCCGAAGGACTGGACCTAGTCGATGCTCCCCGTCACCCCTTAACCGGGACCTGACGTTCCCGGGGGCGTCTCCTACCAACCCCGAGCGACCCACTCGTCGAGGTGGGGTATCTCCTCGGCGAGAGTCGTGTCGCTGCCATGGCCGGGCAGGACCAGGGTAGAAGGGTCCAGAGCGGCGAAGAGCCTGCGGTCGATGGACGTGATTATCGTGTCGAAATCCCCGCCTTCGAAGCTGGTGTTCCCTGGGCCTCCCGGGAACAGAGTGTCCCCGCTGAAGAGCAAGGGTGCATCTTCAAGGCGGAAACACATTGACCCGGGGGTGTGCCCGGGCGTGGCGATGGTGTGCAGGCGCAGGTCTCCCACCTCGATCACAGCCTCGTCCCCGAGGACGAAATCGTACGACGGCAGCATGGAAGCGTCAGCGGCTGTCACGCCTACCTCGTAGCCAGCGTCTCGAACGGCGGGCACGGCTTGGATGTGATCCCAGTGCCCGTGGGTCTCAAGGACCCGGCGAACTCCCAGTCGCTGCGCCATCTCAAGCAGTCTCTCGTGTTCGTTGGCAGCGTCTATCAGGACCGCTTCGCCGGTTCGCTTGCATCGAAGCACGTACACGTTGTTGTCCAGAGGCCCGACGACGACACGATGCAGCTCCACTTGGGAGTCTTCGTAGTGCATGAGGACCAGACTATGGGCTAGAAATAGTTAGAGCAGCAAAGGCTGGCAGCGATGTTCAGCCCGGCTTTGGCCGGTCAACCAAACCAACCCGCAGACGAAAAGAGGACGTCACCCGTGAATTTCGCCTTCAGTGAAGAGCAGGAAGAGCTCCGCAAAGCGGTTCGGCGCTTCTTGGAAGACAAGTCGCCTGAGACCGAAGTTCGCCGCCTCATGGAGACAGAAGACGGATACGACGAGGCCGTGTGGCGTCAGATGGCGGACCAACTCGGGCTGCAGGGCTTGACGATACCGGAGCGCTTCGGCGGATCCGGGTTCGGCTACGTCGAGCTGGTAGTCGTCCTAGAGGAGATGGGTAGGGCTCTCCTGTGTGCCCCCTACTTCTCGGCGGTGGCTTTAGCCGCCAATCTGCTCATGGCAACCGGGGACGAGGCCGCGCAGGCCGATTATCTACCCTCGATCGCTGGAGGCTCGAAGATCGCCACAGTAGCGCTGGCGGAGGCGTCCGGGCGCTGGGACGAGGAAGGTGTGACGGTGCTGGCGAGTGACTCGGACGGCCAGTGGCGTGTCAGCGGCGAGAAGCTCTACGTTCTCGATGGTCACGCAGCCGACTTGGTTCTCGTCGCAGCGCGCTCGGCTAAGGGTGTTTCAGTGTTCGCCGTTGATAAGGGTGCCCAGGGATACCAGGCCACTTCCCTGTCGACGATGGACCAGACGCGCAAGCAGGCGAAGCTGACCTTCGATGCGACCCCGGCACGTCTTGTCGGTGCCGAGGGGCAAGGATGGGCGGCCATCTCGAAGATGCTGGACCTCGCCGCGGTCGCTCTGGCCGCCGAACAGGTTGGCGGAGCGCAGAAAGTGCTCGAGATGGCGGTCGAGTACGCGAAGGTCCGGGTGCAGTTCGGGCGTCCGATCGGTAGTTTCCAAGCGATAAAGCACAAGTGCGCCGACATGCTCCTTGAGGTCGAGTCTGCCAAGTCCGCTGCCTACTACGCAGGCTGGGCCGCCGCCGAGGACAGCGACGAACTGCCCGTAGTTGCCAGCCTCGCCAAGTCCTACTGCTCGGAGGCTTACTTCCACGCGACAGCCGAGAACATCCAGATCCATGGCGGTATCGGTTTTACGTGGGAGCATCCCGCTCACCTGTACTTCAAGCGGGCGAAGAGCTCAGAGTTGCTCTTCGGCGATCCGACCTACCACAGGGAGCTTCTCGCGCAGCGCATAGGTATCTAGACGGATCCCAGCGCCGGCGTAAAAGCTTGGACTTACCCCGAGATCTGGTTAATATTGATCTCACCGAGGAAAGGAGGTGGTCCAGCTGATAAGTCGAAGTACTGGGACCTCGGAGGTGACTGGCCGCTAGTCGGTCGCTGGGCCTTCTGGTGAATCCCACCAGTTACCCGGGCAAACAGGGTCAGGAAATGGTCCCGCCTGGCAAGTTCAACCTGTTGTCTCGTACCATCCAGACGCTTTAGGAGGTTGGGGTCGCTTACGGGTGACCCCAACCTCGCGTCCAGGGTGATATCGAGCACGGCAAACCTTCAACCCAGTAGGCCACCACAACCAACGCGAGGCGATCAGCGTGGATTCCTTTCCAGGAAGCATCCCCGAAAAGCAGGGCGAGTTCGTCATCACAGTCGACGGGATAAGCCTCGGGGCCTACGCTGCGCTTCCTTCTACGTCAGCAGTGGGCGGGCCGCGTCACGGCCTGCTCGTGTGTCATGGTTTTCCGTCAGGTGAAGGGCAGCTCGGCCCCGACGGAAGCTTCCACCAGCTCGCCGACCGTCTCGCCGCTGACACCGGATGGACCGTCCTCACGTTCGCCTTTCGGGGCACGGCCACCTCCGGAGGTAACTTTTCGCTGGCAGGATGGCTGAGAGACCTGCAAGCGGCTGTCGAGGTAACCCTCAGCGCCCCGGGCGTCGAAGCGATATGGCTGTGCGGGTTCGCAGCGGGCGGGGCGTTGGCGCTGTGCGCCGCGGGCCTCGACAGCCGCATCAGGGGAGTAGCGTCGTTCTCCGCTCCCGCCGACTTCGCAGACCGTGCCTCCGACGCCAGGCGCTTCGTCGCGCAAGCGCGCGCCACCGGGCTGATCAAAGATAGGAATTTCCCTCCGGACCTAGACGCTTGGGCACGGGAGTTGCGCGATATACGCCCGTTGGACCTCATATCCCGAATACCACCGCGTCCGCTGCTGATTGTCCACGGCGCGAACGACGAGGTGGTCAACGTTCTCGACGCAAGGGCTCTCGCCGACGCAGCGGAAGCTCGTGCCGAACTGAAGATCCTTCCCGGCGCAGGTCATCGTCTGAGCCACGATCCCAGGGCGGTGGCGCTGCTGATCGGCTGGCTCGACCGCCAAGGCAGCTGACCGGCGGTCGGAACCCTCACGTGGCGGTCACGTAGACCAGTAAACGTCTATAGCCTGGCGAAGTGACCTCGCAGCGCGCTGTGGGTCCCGTGACTCTGTGAGGTAGCGGACCGCGACGAAACGCCGCGCTCCGTGTGCGGCCATCTCGGCGACTGTGGCGGGGTTCGCGCCGCCGGTCACGAACCACGGGATTGTCCGCCCATGAGGGCTTGACGAGACGAAGTCGAGGTAGCCGAGGCCAGTGCCGGGACGGCCAGGCTTGGAGGGAGTCGCGTTCACCGGGCCCGCTGAGAGGTAGTCCACGGGCTCCCCTACGGCGCTGTCCCACTCGCCGGGGGCGTGCGTGGACAATCCGATGATCGCTTCGTCGCCTAACACCCGACGCGCCAAGGCGGGTGCCACGTCGTCCTGTCCCACGTGTACGCCGTCGGCACCGCAGGCGAGAGCCAGGTCAGGCCGGTCGTTCACGATGAAGGGCACGTCGCAGCGGGCGCACACCTCTCTCGCTACCAGCGCTGACGCCAAAAGTGGACGGGCTTCGAGTCGCTTGTCGCGCAGTTGGACAACGTCAACCCCGCCTGCGATACACGCCTCCAAGAACTCGGCGAGATCGGGGCGATCCGGCGTGCAAAGGTAAAGGCGCCGATCCCCCAAGCGGGACGCAGGAGAAGTCTCAGCCACCGGCTACGGCCCTGACAAGCTCGACGCTGTCACCGTCGTGAAGCTCAAGCGACCCCATGGCCTTGCGGTCAACGGCCTCACCGTTGACCTCGGCGACGACCCAGCGGGTACCGAATCCGAGGGTGGCTATCAGCTCGCCGAGGCTCGCCCCGTCGGGAAGGTCGCACGGCTTGCCGTTAGCTCGGACGATCATCACATCAAGTCCCCGCTTCAGAGTGCACGGGCTGCTTTGCGGCGGCCTTCAGCGCCTGCTTGTACTGTCGCACCCGGGCCAGAGAAGTGCTGTCGACGATGTCCGCTACCGACATGTAAGAACCTGGGCGACCGAACGGTTCGGAGGCTTCCCTCCAACCGGGTAACTCCACGCCGAGCTGCTTGCCGAGCAGGCCGACGAAGATCTTCGCCTTTTGAGCTCCGAAGCCGGGAAGGGCGACTACCCGCCGGTAGAGGTCGGCTCCGTCGGAAGCTTCGTTCCACACTGCGGCCGGGTCCCCGTGGTAGTCCTCGATCACTATCCGGCACAGCTCCTGAACCCGCTTCGCGTTGGCGGCGGGGAAGCGGTGAAGGGCGGGACGCTCGGAGAACACCTCGGCAAGCCGGTCAGGGTCCATGGAAGCGATGTGGCCGGCGTCGAGGTCGCCCCCAAGGCGGCGGCGCAACTCAAGGGGGGCGCTGAAAGCTCTCTCCAGCGGGATTTGCTGGTCTAGGACCATTCCTATGAGCAAGGCGAGAGGGTCATCGGAAAGAAGGCGGTCGGCTCTTTCGTCCTGGCTGAGATGTAACACGGCGCGTCAGGCTGTCCGAGGGTCGGCCGATTCGGGGTCGATGCCGTAGCGTGATATAGCGGTCTCGACCTCCTCGGCTTTGGCTTCCCCCGTGGTCGCCAGACCGTCGAGCACGGCTACCACGACGTGCGCTGCGTCGGTCTCGAAGTGGCGCCGAAGTGCCTCGCGCGTGTCCGAGCGACCGAAGCCGTCGGTGCCCAGCGGGGTGAAATGGGCGGGAACCCAGCGGGCTATCTGGTCGGGTACCGCTTTCATGAAGTCGGTGACAGCCACTATCGGCCCGGAAGCTTCGCTAAGGGTTTCGGTCACGTAGGAGCGTCTCGGTGTCATCGTCGGGTGCAGGCGGTTCCATCGCTCGACGGACAGGGCATCCTCCCTTAGGGCCTTGTAGCTCGTCGCGGACCACAGCTCCGCCGCGACGTCGTGGTCGGAGGCGAGGAGCCTCTGAGCCTCGAGAGCCGCCTGGGAGGCGGTCCCAGAGAAGAGGATCGTAGCTTTGCGCGACGGGCCTTGTGGTGCCGCCGCGAAACGGTACAGACCCTTGATGATGCCCTCGTCAATCCCGTCTGGTTTGGGTGGCATCGGGTAGTTCTCGTTGTAGACGGTGATGTAGTAGAAGATGTCCTCGGGGTTCTCGCCGTACATCCGGGGTATGCCATCGGCGATCACCGCCGCTACCTCGTAGGCGAAGGCAGGATCGTAGGCGCGCAGGTTAGGGACGGTGGAGGCGAGCAGGAGCGAGTGCCCGTCGTCGTGCTGGAGTCCTTCGCCCAGGAGCGTCGTTCTGCCAGCGGTTCCGCCGACCATGAACCCGCGGCCGCGCATGTCCCCGAAAGCCCACACCAGGTCTCCTACGCGTTGGAAACCGAACATCGAGTAGAAGACGAAGAAAGGAACCATCGCCTGACCCCAGGTGGCGTACGCAGTGCCGGCGGCGGTCAGGTCGGCCATGCCACCAGCCTCGCTGATCCCCTCTTCGAGGATCTGACCGTCGACCTTCTCGGTGTAGGAGAGCATCAGCTGCGAGTCGACCGGGTCGTAGAGCTGGCCGAACGGGGCGTAGATGCCGACCTCCTTGAACAGGCCGTCCATGCCGAACGTGCGGGCTTCGTCGGGGATTATCGGAACGATGCGCTGGCCGACGCCCTCGTCGCGCAGCAGGTTTCGCATCATCACGGCGAAAGCCATCGTCGTAGACACCGCCCGAGTCCCCGAACCAGCGTCGAACTCCGAAAGCGTCTTGGGCTGGGGGGCGGGTAGCGGCTTCGAGTTCGCCCTACGTTGCGGTAGCGAGCCGTTGAGGGCACGGCGACGCTCGACCATGTAGCGGTACTCGACCGAGTCCGGTGACGGCCGGAAGAACGGGGGCTCGCCGTCCTCTAGGGCGGAGTCGGGAATCTCCTCCTGCAGGTAGAGCCTGTCGCGAAGCAGCTTGAGCTGGGCCGCGTTCATCTTCTTGATCTGGTGAGTCGAGTTGCGGGCCTCGATCTCAGGGCCGAGAGTCCAGCCTTTGATCGTCTTGGCGAGGATGACGGTCGGCTGGCCGGTCGTCTCGGTCGCAGCCTTGTAGGCGGCGTAAAGCTTGCGGTAGTCGTGACCGCCGCGCGGCAGGCTCAGCAGTTCGTCGTCGGAAAGATGCTCGACTAGAGCTCTGAGGCGCGGGTCGGGACCGAAAAAGTGCTGTCGAATGTAGGCGCCGTCCTCGGTGGCGTACTTTTGGAACTCCCCGTCGACGGTCGTGTTCATCTTGTTGAGCAGGACACCGTCGACGTCACGGGCCAAGAGATCGTCCCACTTGGAGCCCCAAACCACTTTGATCACGTTCCATCCCGCTCCCCGAAAGGTTGCTTCGAGCTCTTGGATGATCTTGCCGTTACCTCTTACTGGCCCATCGAGGCGCTGCAGGTTGCAGTTGACGACGAAAGTCAAGTTGTCGAGTTGCTCCCTCCCGGCCAGCGACAGCGCTCCGAGAGTCTCGGGCTCGTCGCATTCCCCGTCGCCTAGGAAGCACCACACACGGCTTGCCGAAGTGTCGACGATGCGACGGTGGTGCAAGTAGCGGTTGAAGTGCGCCTGGTAGACGGCGTTGAGCGGCCCGATCCCCATCGAGACGGTAGGGAACTCCCAAAAGTCTGGCATCAGGCGAGGATGGGGGTATGACGACAGGCCGCCCGGCCCCGGCTGGCCGGAGGCGGTTGCCTGTCGCCCTTGTAGCTCCATGCGAAAGTGCTCGAGCTGGCCTTCGCTTAGACGCCCCTCCAAGAATGCCCTTGCGTATATACCCGGTGCGGCGTGACCCTGGAAGTAGACTTGATCGCCGGCCTGGCCGTTGTCCTTGCCCCTAAAGAAATGGTTGAAGCCGACTTCGTAGAGGCTGGCCGACGACGCAAAGGTCGCGAGATGGCCTCCGATGCCCTCGGCGAGGTGGTTCGCCCTGACCACCATGATCGCAGCGTTCCAGCGGATGTAGGCCCTTATACGCCGTTCGATGTGCTCGTCTCCGGGGAACCACGGCTCCTGGTCGGGGGGTATCGTGTTCACGTAGGGGGTCGATACAGTTGCTGGGAAACCGACTTGGTTCTCGCGCGCTCGTTCTAGAAGTTTCATCAACAAAAAGCGCGCCCGGGTCTTGCCTCGCGCTTCGACGATCGCGTCGAAAGAGTCGACCCACTCGGATGTCTCCACCGGGTCGATGTCGGGTAGCTGGTGTGAGAAGCCGTCGAAAATCACGCTCCATACTCGCGCTTGGAACGCTCCGAGGGCGACCAACCAGGTAGCTCGCAAGCGGCATGCTGTGGGGATGGCATTTCAGGCTTCGACGGAGCTGACCGTCGTGTACACCGACGGGGCGTGCTCGGGTAACCCGGGCCCGGGCGGCTGGGCGTGGGCGGTGGGAGAGCAGTTGTGGCGCAGTGGGGCTGAAGCTCATACCACCAACCAGCGTATGGAGCTCAAGGCCGCGCTAGACGCAGTCACCTCGATAACGGGACCAGTCGAGGTGGTGAGCGACTCCACCTACGTCGTCAACTGTTTTCGTGACTCGTGGTGGCGCGGGTGGCTCGCCCGGGGCTGGACGAACACTCAGAAGAAGCCGGTTGCTAATCGGGACCTGTGGGAGCCGTTGGTCGACGCTTACCGGTTCGGTTCGGGTCGTATCCGCTTTCGCTGGGTAAAAGGTCACGCCGGTGATCCGATGAACGAGATGGTTGACCGCTTAGCGGTCGAAGCCGCTGCGTCTCAGCGGGGTCGCTTGGCGCCGGGCGTGGAGTTGACTGCCGTCACCGTGAGGCGCTCAGAGGCCGGGGATCGCGACTCCGATCCGTCGTAGCACTTCGAGGGCCAGGTGCAACTCGCGCACACGGAGCTTCAGGCCCACGTACACGTAGATGACCACCGCTGCCAGGACCTGGCTGGCGACCCGGGCGCTCAGCAGTAGGTCGCTTGTTACGTGGGCAAAAGCCACGCCTACTGCAAGCGCCCCGGCGCCAGCAAGGCAGGACGCGACAGCTATGCGCAGCAGGGCTCGCACGGTCAACCAACCGCCGAAGGAACCGGCCCGGCCTTTGAGGTCCACCACAGCCCACACCGCGGCGAGGGTGTAGGGGACTACCCAGGCGAGGGCCAGTCCGGGGACGCCGAACGCGACGTTGAGCCCGTAGGCTGCGACGACGGTAAGGGCGTTCTCGAGCAGGTACACCCGGAACATCCCTCTAGCGTCCTGCATCGCCTGGTAGACCCGCATGAGCAAGAAGAACGCGGCAAACCCGGGGAGGCCTACGACGAAAGCTTCCAGTGTGGAGGTAACCAGGCGGGTGCCGGAACCGCTTACCGCTCCGTGGTGGATCGCCAGGGTGACGAGCGGCTGGGCGACCGTCAGGTACACGACGGAGAGAGGGACGATCACAGCCATGGTCACTCGAAGTCCGGTCACGAAGTGCCGCTCGAAGCGTGCGAGGGCCCCGGTGGTCCACTGCTGTGCCAGTTCGGGCATGATCGCGGAGGCGACCGACACCGCTATCAGGGCATTGGGGAGCTGGAAGAACTGGTAGGCGAACTGATAGGCGGTGACGCCGCCCGGGCTGCGGCCGGCGAGGATCAATACCAACGCCAGCGAAGCCTGGTTGGTCACGACGACACCCACGATCCAACCCGAAAGCGCAGCCACCCGCCGCACGGAGCGGTGGCGGGGGTCCCACACGGGGCGCAGCCTGAGCCCCAGCCGGTGCATGCTTGGAATCTGGGCGATCAGCTGGACTGCGTAGCCGAGCGTGGTCCCTACTCCGAGAACTACGATAGCCCTGGCGTCTCTTCCGAAGGCTTCGACGGTGGACGTCGAAGCGATGCGTGCCGGGGCGAGGATGGACGCGGCGACGATCTTGGTGGCTATCAACGCCGCTATAGCGATCGCGTTGTTCAGGACGGGCGAAAACGCGGCTATCCCGAAGCGCCGTCGTGCGTTGAGGATGGCGGTGCTTGCGACGATTGTGCCCAGAAAGAAGACCTGAGGCGCGAAGTACCGCAGCAGCCGGGTGGCGATCGCCTTCTCGGCTGCCGCGGCGCTGCCGTGCTCCAAGACTAGATAGAAGTCGATCACGTACGGCGCCAGGATCCACAGCAGGGCACTCGCTATGACAAGGCCGACGGAAAGTGCCGTGAGGACCGCAGAGACAGAGTGGGAGCGTACTTTGGGGTCGTCTGAACCGAGATCGTCGACGAACACAGGTATCAGCGTCGCGGCGAGGATGCCTCCCAGCACCAAGTCGTAGATAATGTTCGGGATGCCGTTTGCGTAGTTGAAGGCGTCCGATAGCGGGCTGACGCCAAGTACGTAGCCGATCGCGAGGACCCGGGCGAAGCCTGTCAAGCGCGAAGCGAGCGTTCCGGCGGCTAGCACTGCCGTGGACCTGCCGGCGGAAGGTGACGCCGCAGGTCGTGCATGGCGTTGGGACTGCCCGGCAGGTGCCCTTTCTTTCGGTTGCGACAGTGTCGAAGTAGGTCTTGTGGTGACAGTCCTTGCGGACTCCGGCCGTTTTACGGCCGGCCAGTTCGGGCTGCGCCTTGGGGGCTGGGCAGGTGCCGCTGGGAGGGGCGGGCTGGGCCGGCGGGGGGGTGCCGCCTTGGAGGCTTGGAGGCTATCAGCGCTGTCCTGGTCGAAGAGCCTGCTCGGGCGGTGTCCCTGGAGCTTCGTGGGCGTCGACGGTTTCGCCGGTGGTGCGGGAGGATCGTCCTGATCGTATGGTCGCCCGGGTCCGCGCACCTGACCATGGTGGTCCAGGTGAGCTCAGGCGTCCAGTCCGGATGGCATGCCCCACCGAAACAGGGGCCAGGCGACCGATCGGATAGCGCTTCGAAAGCACGTGTAGTGTCTTCGGTCATGCCGACAGGCGGTCGCCCCGATATCACAGCCGCTGACCCGACAGCGTTGTCTCCGCTGGACGGTCGTTACAAAGCTCAGCTGGAGAGTTATTCCCACAACTTCTCGGAGCAGGCGCTCATCCGCCAGCGCTTCCGAGTCGAGGTGGAGTGGATCATAGCTTTGAGCCAAGAGCCGTCGATCCTAGAACTCGAGGCGCTGGACTCCGAGACGTCTGCGACGCTCAGAGGCTGGGTAGAGGAGTTCGGGTCGACCGAAGCGTCTGACATCAAAGTGATAGAGGCCCAGACAAACCACGACGTCAAGGCAGTGGAGTACCACCTCAAGCGGCGCCTAAGCGGTTTGGGCTGGTCGGCTGCACGCAGAGAATTTGTACATTTTGCGGCGACTTCCGAGGACGTCAACAACCTGGCTTACGGGCTGATGCTCAAAGAGGGTGTGGCCGGCGTCTGGCTGGACGAGGCGGACCGGTTGTGCGCCGAGATCCTGGACCTCGCTGAGTCGTGCTCGGCGGTGCCGATGTTGGCACACACCCACGGTCAGCCGGCCTCGCCGACGACTCTCGGCAAGGAACTGGCGGTTTTCGCGTACCGCCTGGCCCGCCAGGCCGACCAGGTGAGATCCCTCCGCCTAAGCGGTAAGTTCAACGGGGCGGTCGGTACCTTCGGCGCGCACGTCGCCGCCTACCCTGAGGTGGACTGGATCGACGTGTCCCGTCGCTTCGTGGAAGGCTTCGGCCTGGAGTGGAATCCCCTCACCACTCAGATCGAGCCCCACGACACGATGGCGGAACTGTTCCACGCGATGGTGAGGTTCAACACGATCCTCGTCGATTTCTGCCGGGACATGTGGGAGTACGTGAGCCGCTCGTACCTGCGCCAGCGGGTCCTAGCCGGAGAGGTGGGCTCTTCCACGATGCCTCACAAGGTGAACCCGATCGACTTCGAGAATGCCGAGGCCAATGCGGGCATCTCGTCGGCGCTTTTGGAACACCTGGCCTCGAAGCTTATGACGTCGCGGATGCAGCGGGACCTGTCAGATTCGTCGGCGCTGCGCAATATCGGCGTTGCGGCCGGGCATTCCGGTCTCGCCGTTGCGTCGGCTCGCCGGGGACTCACCAAGGTAATTCCTGACGCAGCTTCTATGGCGGAGGACCTGGGCCGTCACTGGGAAGTTCTCGCCGAAGCCGTTCAGACGGTGATGCGACGCTACGGTGTCGACGAGCCCTACGAGCGCCTAAAAGAGCTCACTCGGGGGCGCCAGGTTGGTCCCGAAGCGCTGAGAGCGTTTGTTGACAGCCTGGACCTACCGGAGGAGGCGGCTGCAAGGCTTGGGGCGTTGACCCCGGATGGTTACACGGGCCTTGCTGGCGAACTGGTGCGTTTCGCCGTAGCGAAGCGGGGTAGCAACGCCCCAAGTGATCCCGACTCGAACGAGCCGGTCCACACCCCGGCCTGGTAGGCCAGGTCGTCTGCGAGCCGCAGGGCGCACCAGGCAAGGACTCCGAGACTCTGAGAGCGGTGTTTGCAGCGGTCAGCCAATCCAGGGCATACCACAACAGCTGCGCACGTTGCCGCAGCGAAGCGGCGAGTGCGGGATCGCATCGAAGGCCACGCTAACCAGGCAACGCCAAGGAGGGGCACGCTCCAAGCTCGCCGCGCAGCGCTGCAGATAGGAACAGCCGCCGCCACGTTGCCCCGCAGGGCCAGGCGGAACAGCTCGTAGGCCAGGTCGAAGCTCGAAGAGCCACCGGGGGGGTCGTGCCGGAGATGTTGGTCGCGATCCAACGGAGAGGGCCGGACAACTCGGGTGCGCCGGGTTGCGCGCCAAGCAAAAGCCAATGGCGTTCCGACCGTTAGGGCGGCCGCCAGGCGCAGCCTGCCTGTGCTGGCCAGGGCCCAGCAGGAGACGCTCCAAGCTGACACGCTGAGCGGTGCTACCGCATTGGGGTGGCGCAGGGCGAGCGGACCTGCGGAACGCCCGTAGTTGTAGCGCTGTGCGAGCCACCCCCGCCACGACGGCCGGGCCGGGTGGGATACCTGTGCGCCAGGCTCGTAGCGCACAGCCCACCCAGACCTCGACAATCTCCACACGAGGTCGACGTCCTCCCCGTAGCGAAGGTCCTCGTCGAAGCCGCCGGCGTCGGCCAGGCAGCGGAGCCGCACCGCAAGCGCCGCGCTAGGCACGTAGGAGACCCGCCCGCCCGGGACCACGCAGCCGGGGTGGGGACCAAGGTCCAGGGGTGAGCGGTGACGCTCGTAGGCTGCCAGGCGCCCAGACCTGGTCTGACCGCCTCTGGAGCGCACCCTCGGGGCTACGGCGCCCAACTTTGGATCGGAAAAATGAGCCAGTAACATTTCGAGCCATCCGGGCTCGGGTGTGACCCCCGCGTCGAGGAAGACGACGATCTCCGGTGGCTCCGCCTGGCGCTGATGGCGGGTACGAGCTGGCTCTTCGGCGTCGACTTTCCCTCCGGCCAGGTGGGACCACGCCGTGTTGCGGGCGGCACCCGGGCCTCCGGGGTGGCGTCGTCTCAGCAGGCTAACTTCCCCGGACAACGGTGAGCCTGGATCGTCAAAAGTCACTTGGAGAGGCATCTCCGACGCGTCGTCAACGATTACCACCCTCTGTGGTCGGATTGTCCGGTAGAGCGACGAGAGAGTGTCGATCAGTCCCACCGCGTCATTGCGCACGGGAATTGCGAACGCGACGCCGTCGACCCCAGGTGAAACTGGACCCGGTGGGAGTGGGTCGGCGATCCCTGCGTCCACCAGCCGCCGGGCGAGTAGCCCGGCGGCGACATCGTCGCCGACCGGCTCACCGGAAGTCCAGGCGTCAAGGAGTTTTGACCCGCGTGTGGAGAGGCGAAGGATCCTGGTTGGCGCGCCCCCCACGACAAGCCGACCGTTGGGGCGCCTCGTGGTCTGAGCGAGGCATAAACCGAATCCGGCGGGTATAGGCGTCCGCCGTCCAGAGCGCATGGCGCTCCCCTTCACCGCGCTGTCATGCCGGCGTCGACAGGTAGCAGCGCACCGGTTACCGCCGCGGACTCCTGGCTGCACAACCACGCGATCAGCGCCGCCGGCTCGTCGGGGTCTATCAGTCTCGGAATGAGGTGATGCTGGACGAACTCAGAGGGCGAGGTCAGACCGTAGATGGCGGCGCTAGCCTCGAGCATGAACCCCGACGTCGAGCCGGGTGCGACAGCGTTAGCGGTGACACCGTGGGGGGCGAGCTCCGCGGCGAGGCTTCTGACCAGACCCACCACGCCGTGCTTGGCGGCGCTGTAGGCGCCGAGAAGGGGAAGGCCGACTACGCCGGCGCTGGACGCGACAGCGACGTAACGGCCGTTGCGAGGCTGCGGGGATTCCAACAAGGCTGGGACGGCAGCCTTTGCTAGCCGCCATGGACCTTCGAGGTTGACCGCTATCATCACCTCCCACGTCGCGTCCGGCGTGTCCCAGCTTTGCGTGCCACCGGCTATCGCTCCAGCCACCGACACGGCGGCGTCGAGGCGGCCATACCGCCTTACGGCTACTTCGATGGCCGAATCGAGGTCAGCCTGGGAGCGGACGTCGCCTACCACCGCCTCGCAGCTGGACAGCCCGCCGCAGAGTTCGACGCTGCGATCCAGGTCGGCCGTAGAGGACAAGTGATATCGCAGCTCCGGGTCGTCGGCGCACCGGTCGAAGAGGACAAGCCGCCAACCAGCCGAAGCCAACTTTCGCGCAACAGCCGCGCCGATACCTCGGGCCGCCCCGGTTACGACCGCAACCGGGGCGGCATTCTCGCCCGCCTGATCTGACCCGTCTAAGGCTTTACTAACGGACGTCACAGGCGGCGGACCGTCGGATCTTGAGTTTCACTGAGCGGCGCCGACGAAGTGGCGGCGGGCCAGCCGGCTACGGAGCGCGCGAGATCTGCCTCCCAAAAATCAAGGATGTCCTCTCCGACTTCAGCAGATGAAGCCGCCGGGTTGCCCAGCACCCCGTTGGCGCTCACCGAGCGCACCCCTGAACGTCGAAGTACGCCGATCACTTCGCCGAGTGCCACAACGCAACCGTCTGTGGCAGGTGGAATGCCTCTGACAAGGTCTGGTCGCAGCGCCAGCATCACCGACGTCTCGACCCGACCGGCGTGAGCGTCCCCACCGGGGGGAGCTGGAGCCGACCAGCTTCTTGCAAGGCGGGACTCCTTGATTAGAACATCGACGGCACTTCGAAGGGCCGCCACGTTGCCCCCGTGCGCTGACACGAAGAGGACCCCGCCGAACGCGTCGGCTGACCGGCCGACCTCGACGAGGACGTCGCGCAGAACCCGGTTGCCCACCGAAAGCGTCCCAGGAAAGCCCGAGTGTTCGCCGCTCGCCGTGTAGTACAAGGCAGGGCCGATGACTACGTCGCCTCGCTGGGAAGCCAGGCGCCTGCATAGTTCGGACGCTATCGCCGTGTCGGTCCCCAACGGTAGGTGTGGGCCGTGCTGTTCGGTCGAGCCGACAGGAACCGCGAGCAGGCTCGCGGCCGCTTGTGCTGCGATCTCGGTCCAGGTGAGCTCGGAAAGGGACGCGACTCCCATCGTTTGGGGTCTGCGCCTTTCAGACGGCGACTCGGGCTCGTCGAGGCGATCGCAACACGACCGGCACGGAATGGCCCTCACCCGGGGAAGGGATACTACCGGGCTCCACATCTCCCAGGAGGCTTACGCCATGACCTTTCACGCACTCGGGGTCGGGGCCGTCGAGGGGCAGGCCGGTGAAGAACTTGGCTGCCATGCAGCCGCCCTGGCAGGAATCGAAGGACCCGCAGGAGCTGCACGCCCCGGCCGACTGGGGCTCGCGCAGAGCTTTCAGCAAAGGTGAGTCCCGCCAAACGACGGCGAGACCACCGTCGTCTTTCACGTTGCCCGCTTTGAAGTCTTCGTGGAGTACGAAAGGGCAGGCGTAAACGTCACCGACGGGGTCTATCAGGCACACCACCCTTCCTGCCCCGCACATGTTGAGCCCGGCGAGCGGCTCTCCGAGGGCGGAGAGGTGGAAAAAGGAATCACCCGTCAGCACGCCCGGGTTGTCGACCAACCAATGATACAGGCGGACCTGTTGGCTTTGGTCGAGGTGCAACCGGTTCCATACCTGCGCTCCCCGACCTGAGGGGCGCAGCCTGGTGAGGCGCAACGTGGCTCCGTAACCTGCGGCGAGGCGGGCGAACCCGTCGAGCTGCTCGACGTTGGCGGCGGTGACAACGACAGATATCTTGAAGTCAGCAAACCCCGCCGAGGCCAGGTTGTCCATAGCCCGGCGTGCTGCGGCGTAACTTCCCCGTCCGCGTAGGGCGTCGTTAGTGGCAGGGTCGACACCATCCAGGGAGATCTGCACGTCGACGTAGTCCATGGCCGCCACTTGACGGGCGCGTTCGGCGCTCATCGTGTAGCCGTTCGTCGAGAATTTCACCCCGACCTTGCTGTCGACTGCGTAGCCGACAAGGTCGTAGAAATCGTGTCGGATCGTGGGTTCACCGCCACCTACGTTGACGTAGAAGACCGACATGTCCGCCATCTCGTCGATTAGGGTTCGCGCCTGGGCGGTGGTCAGCTCGTCGGGATCGCGACGGCCTGACGAAGACAGGCAGTGCAGGCAGGACAGGTTACAGCCGTAGGTGAGCTCCCAAGTGAGACATATCGGCGAGTCCAAACCGAGGGCGAGTTGGTCGACGAGGCGACCGGTCTCAGCAGGCACGGATCATTCCGCTGTTCGCGAGGTTTGCGAGGGCGCGCAGGTAGGAAGGTTGCTCGGCTGCGGGCACGGAAGATCGAACGGCGTCACCAGCTGTGTCGAACCCGCCTAGAGCACGAACGAGCTCCCTTAAGGTAACCGAGCGCAGGAACGTTAGGCGGCGGTTAGCGTAGTTGTAAGCCAGCGCGCCGAAGGGTTCGGCTCTCAGCGCCACGTCGGGCGCCAACTCGTAGCGCAGACAGGGATCGAAAGCAGCGGTCGCTGCTGTCTCTGCGCCGGTAAGGTGCCCTTGCACCTAGTAGACGCCGCACATGCCGTCGATGGAGATCTCCTCGACTAGCAGGTCTTCTTCGACCAGTCCGGCGTCGTGGGCGGTCTCCTCGGAGGCGTCGGTATCGGGAGCTGCCTGGGTTTGGGATGCGAGAGAGGTCATGACGACGATCCTAGGCACCCTGTGAGGCGCTTTTCACGCTCGCTGCCAGTCCTTCCACACCGGCTCGACGCCCAGAGCTCGAAGTGCCGCGGCAACTTCAGCGGGGGAGCGGGTGTCGGAGATCTCGAACTGGGGCTCGGCGTCACTTTCGCGGGCGTACCCGCCCGGCTCGGTGTGCGAGCCAGCAGACATCGAAGTAACACCAAGCACGGCGAGGCCGTCCCTCAACTCGGGTGGCTCCCGGGTCGACATCGTGATACCGACGTCGGGAAGGAAAATCCGAAGGGCGCACACAAGCTGTGTTAGAGACCGGTCGTCGATCGGGTCAGCCGGCTCGTAGCCCCCGGCCGCAGGCCTCAGCCTGGGAAGCGCAACCTGCACCTCGGACCGCCACCACCTGCGCGTGAGGGCCGTAGCGTGGGAGGCCAGTAGTAGCGCCTCGGAACGCCAGTCGGGGTGCAAACCCAGCAGCGTCCCTACTCCGAGCCGGCGCATGCCGGCCTCCGCTGCCCGGTCCGGGGCCGCGAGCCGCCACGCGTAGTTGCGCTTCTTGCCTTTGAGGTGCACTTGGGCGTAGGTGGCCTGATCGTAGGATTCCTGGTAGACAACGACACCGTCGCAGCCCGCGCCGAGCAGCCGGCGGTACGTCTCGGTGTCCCACACTTGGACTTCGACGCTGACTTGGGCGAAAAGCGGCGCCACGGCCCTCACGACCTGCTCGAGGTAACCCTTGCTGACGATCCGAGCGTGCTCACCTGCGACTAGAAGCACGTGTCGGAAACCCCGGTTTGCGAGCTCCTCCGCCTCTTCGACAACCTCTTCCACCTCCAGCGTCCGCCGGGCGATCAGGTTCGACGCCGAGAACCCGCAGTATGTGCAGGTAGACACGCACTCGTTGGACAGATATAAAGGGGCGAACAGCCGGACGGTCGATCCGAAACGAGCCTTGGTGATCTGCTGGGCTCGCAGGGCGAGGTCCTCGACGCGCTCCGCGGCAAACGGCGAAAGCAGAGCCGCAAAATCGCTCAGCGATGGCCTCGTGCGCCTCAGGGCACGTTCGACGTCGACCCAGCCCGCGGCGTCAACGATGCGCCGCAGGTCGCCGAGCGGAGTGGCGAGCACGTCGGAGGCTGCGCTATCAGGTGGAACGTCAGCCGGCCGTGAAGCCAACGCAACCGGGACTGCCGTCGTGGCAGGGTTCATCTCAAGAACCCTGTTAGAGGGGATGACGCTGCGGGGGAGCCAGCGACCGCAAGTCCCGCCTTGTAGGCGGCCCTGCCGGCGTCGACGGCCAGGCGGAAAGCTCCTGCCATGGCGACAGGGTCCGCGGCTGTAGCGATCGCAGTGTTGACCAGGACGGCTGACGCTCCTATCTCCATGGCGAGCGCAGCATGGCTCGGAGCTCCAAGGCCGGCATCGACGACCACGGGGACCGTCGCCTGCTCGACGATCATTTCGATAGCGTCGCGGGTCCGCAAACCCTGGTTGGACCCGATCCATGACCCTAGCGGCATGACAGTTGCGCAGCCCACCTCCTCCAAGCGCTTGGCCAGTATCGGGTCCGCCGGGCAGTACGGCAGCACCGTGAAACCTTCTTGGCACATCTGCTCGGCCGCGCGCAAGGTTTCGACCGGGTCCGGGTGGAGGTGTCGGGGGTCGGGGGTAACTTCCAGCTTGATCCAGTCTGGAAGTCCAGCGGCGCGTGCGAGACGTGCGAGGCGGAGCGCTTCGCCGGCGTCGAGCGCGCCGGAGGTGTTGGTGAGAAGGAGCACCGTCGAAGGGAGGGCATCGAGGATGTCACCGTCGCCGTCTGGGTCTATGCGTCGCAGGGCCACCGTCACGACCTGTGTAGCACTGGCTTCGATAGCCTCGGAAAGAATGCCGTTGGAGGAATATTTGCCTGTCCCGAGAAAAAGCCGGGATTCGAAGCTTCTACCTGCGATAACCAGAGGGTCGCCTGCAATCCCTGAGCCGGTCGTACCAGCGAAGCCGGGTATCGGATTGGTCATTTCTACGCTCCCTCGCCCGCGTTACCGGGCTGGTCCACTGGAGGGTCGCCGGCTGCCAGCCGACCTCTCAGCCCGATCTTTCGAGCTCCCCTGCGTGCTATCGGTTTACGGAAATACAATACCGGGTCCGCCGCCTGTAGCGCCTAGATTGGCCCCGGAAAACTACAGGAGGTGGTCCACACGGCCCAGCAGTACGACGTTGTGATAATCGGTGGCGGTCCGGCCGGCTATGCGGCCGCGCTGAGAGGCGGCCTTGCCGGGCTCGACATCGCCGTAGTCGAGAAAGACAAAGTCGGCGGGACCTGCCTCCACAGAGGGTGCATACCCGCCAAGGAGTTCCTCGAGACCGCTACCGTGTACCGGACGGTCGAAGGGGCCAAGGAGTTCGGGGTCATAACCGAGGCGCCGTCGCTTGAATTCGCCCAATCCCAGGCGCGCAAGCAGAAAGTCGTCGACCAGCTCTGGAAAGGCCTTCAGGGCCTGATGAAGAAGCGCAAGGTGACTACCTACCCTGGCGTAGGTCGCCTCGGGCCGGGACTTACAGTAACCGTCGACGACGGCACCGAGCTTGTCGGCAGTCACGTGATCTTGGCGTCTGGGTCGCAGCCGAGGACGATTCCGGGCTTCGAGGTGGATGGAAAGCTTGTCCTGACCTCCGACGAGGTTCTCGACTTGGAGAAACTTCCGGCCTCGGCGGTCGTCATAGGGGGCGGCGCCATAGGCTGCGAGTTCGCGTCGATGCTCAGCGATCTCGGCACCAAAGTTACCGTGCTAGAGGCGCTGCCCAAGATCCTCCCCGGGTGCGACACCGACGTAGCCGAGGTCGTCGCCCGCTCGTTCAAAAAGAGGGGTATCGACGTTCGCACGGGAGTTTCCGTGAGAGGACACGAGCCCAGCCCGGACGGAACTTCGACGACGGTGTCGTTCGGCGACGGGGAGACGGTTACAGTCGACGCAGTAGTTGTATCTGTCGGCCGCCGTCCCTGTTCGGCGGACCTCGGCCTCGCGGGGACGGCCGTTGAGGTGGACCCTCGGGGGTTCGTGGTCGTCGACGAGTACATGCGGACCTCCGAGCCTGGCGTTTTCGCCGCAGGCGACCTGGTCGACACTCCCGCTTTGGCGCACGTCGGCTTCGCTGAGGCCGTCCTGATCATCGACCAGATCCTCGGAGAGCGTGCGGTGCCGGTCGACTACGCCAAAGTCCCCTGGTGTATCTACTGCCATCCTGAGGTTGCGTTCGCCGGTCTGTCCGAGCAGGCAGCCAGGGAAGCGGGCTACGAGGTGGTCACTAAGAAGGATCCGTACGGTGGTAATGGGAGGGCCTTGATAGTCGGGGAGCCCGACGGGCTCGTCAAGGTGATCGCCGAGAAGCTCCCAGACGGCAGCGCCGGTCGGATTCTTGGAGTTCACATGGTAGGGCCGTGGGTTACGGAGCAGTTGGGTCAGGGCTATTTGGCGGTCAACTGGGAGGCCAGTCCGACCGAGGTAGCACAGTACATACAGCCCCATCCGACCCTGTCGGAGACTTTCGGTGAGACAGTTCTCGCCCTTAGCGGAAGAGGTTTGCACGTTGGCTGACATCACCA
Source organism: Actinomycetes bacterium (assembly GCA_021808665.1). The sequence continues at coordinate 123,657 of JAKBBA010000002.1, read as the reverse complement.
TGCCCCAGCTCGGCGAGACGGTAACTGAAGGTACGATCACCCGTTGGGCCAAGCAGGTCGGAGACCCGATAGCCGAAGACGAGGTCCTCTTCGAGGTCTCCACCGACAAGGTCGACTCGGAGGTACCCTCCCCGGTGGCTGGTGTAGTAGCAGAGATCCTCGTCGCCGAGGGTGAGACCGTAGACGTAGGGACGCGACTAGCCGTCATATCCGACGGGCTTGCGCCCCGCGCAGGCCAAGAAGCACCGAGCGGCGAGATTCCACCCGAGTTTGCGCCAGAGCCCGAGCCGCCGGTGGCTGACGTTGCGCCCGTTGCCAGCACAGCCGGCCTAGAGTCGCCGCCGAGCGCGGCCCCAGGGCAAGTCGAGGACTCTCAGGACGGTGCCGGGGATGTCCACCCGGTGGCTGTTCAGGGTGGCGAAACCTCAGGAAGTGCTGGACTGGTGCTGTCTCCGGTCGTGCGGAGGCTGATCGCCGAGCACGGTCTCGACCCGGCGACGATCCCAGGTACCGGCGCCGGTGGGCGCATCACCCGGTCCGACGTACTAGGCGTGATCGACTCGCTGAGCGCTGGTGGGCCAACGGGTGCTTCCAGGGTCCCGGTTCAGACCGCCACACCGGGCGGCGTTGCGGCGCGCAGCGTAGCCGAGGCGCCTAGCGTTGCTTTTGGTGCGAGCGGCCCGAAGGTGCCGGCTACGCCAACTGCTCCCACCGCTGTTGGGCCGCGAGACGAAGTGGTGCCTTTCACCAACATCCGCCGGCGTACCGCCGAGCACATGATCCGCTCCAAGCACACGTCGGCGCACACCATGGTTGCGGTCGAGGTGGACTACCTCGCCGTTGAGCGGGTACGACGAGCAGAAAAGGAGCGTTTCAAGGCTGCTGAAGGTTTCAGCCTCACCTACCTTCCTTTCGTCACCCGAGCTGTCGTCGATGCCTTGGAGGACTTCCCGAACGTTAACAGCTCGGTGGGCGACGACGCGCTGATCGTCCACCACGACCTCAACATCGGTGTTGCCGTAGACCTCGACTTCGAAGGTCTTCTTGTGCCGGTCGTCCACTCAGCCGAAGCAAAGCGGCTTCGCACGATAGCGAGGGAGATCTCCGAACTGGCTGCCCGTGCACGAGCTCGCCGTCTGACGATGGACGACATATCAGGCGGGACGTTCACCATAACGAACGCTGGACCGTTCGGTACCTTGATGACGGTGCCGGTGATCAACCAACCACAGGTCGCAATTCTCTCCACCGACGGTGTCCGCAAGAAGCCCGTGGCAGTCGAACTCCCGGACGGCTCTGACGGAATTGCCGTCCACCCGGTCGGCAACCTAGTGCTGTCGTGGGATCACAGGGCCTTCGACGGAGCATACGCCGCGGCATTCCTTAAATCTGTCAAGGACACTCTCGAGGCCAGGGACTGGTCAGCCGAACTGTGACCGCTGCAGCCTGCACACCACGCGCCGTGCGCCGCGGGTTGCGAGTGCGGTGGCTCGGGAGGGTGCGTTACCGGGACGGCCTTGCCCTGCAGCGCGGCTTGTGGGCTGAGGGCGACGACGACTGGTTGCTTCTGATGGAGCACCGCCAGGTTTACACCATGGGGGTTCGGGCTCGCCCTGAGAACCTTCTAGTGGATCCCTCGACGGTGGGAGCTGAACTCGAACGGGTGGACAGAGGAGGCGACGTAACCTACCACGGTCCCGGGCAGCTCGTAGGTTACCCGGTGATGGAAGTTCCGCCCGGTCCGGGGGCCTCCCCGTGCCACGTCTGGCGGATCGAGCAGACCCTAATAGACGCCCTCGGTGCTCTCGGAGCGCCAAGCGCCGGGCGTCTCGAAGGCTACCCGGGGGTCTGGCTAGAGCCAGAGGGGGACAACCCTCGCAAGATAGCCGCGATCGGCGTTCGTGTCTCCAAAGGGCGTTCGATGCACGGCTTCGCCCTCAACGTGGACCCGGACATGGACATGTTCGGCCACATCGTCCCCTGCGGCATAGCCGACAAGCCTGTAACGTCTCTTGCGGCTGAGGGGCTCCACCCGGGGATGCGGACTGTAGTAGACGCCGTCGTCGACGCTGCGTCGAGAGTGTGGAGCGTCTCATCCGTGGACCGCCAGGACGTGGCGTGGAAGGTTCAACCGTCCGAGATGGCACCTTTCACCGTTGCGGGTGGGGCGACGGAGACTCCGGTGAGGATGATCGACCGCCGTCTCGCCCAGGCTGGGGTAGACCCTTCTGGCGGTCTAGCAGTCGACGCCCGCAAGCCGAAGTGGCTTCGAGCTTCCGCCCATCTTGGCGAGGATTACAGGGCACTGCGAAAGGTCGTCCGTTCCTTGAACCTGGTCACTGTGTGTGAGGAGGCCGGCTGCCCGAACATCTACGAATGCTGGGCTGACGGCACAGCCACTTTTATGATCAATGGCGAACGCTGCACGCGGGCATGTGGGTTCTGCCTGGTCGACACCGCCAAGCCCCTGCCGCTTGACCCCGACGAACCCGAACGTGTTGCCGAAGCTGTCAGTCGACTCGGCCTGTCTCACGCCGTCGTCACATGCGTCGCCCGGGATGACCTGCCTGACGGTGGCGCATCCGGGTTCGTCGCCACAGTCGAAGCGGTCAGGAGGCGAAATCCAGGAGTTGCGTTGGAGCTTCTCATATCCGACCTCAAAGGCGACCCGGCATCTCTCGAAGCCGTGTTCTCGGTGCGACCTGAGGTGCTCAACCACAACGTGGAGACGGTTCCTCGTCTCCAGCGGGCCGTTCGACCTTCAGCCTCCTACGCGCGGAGCCTCGCTGTGCTGGCGCGAGCGAAAGCTGCAGGCCTTACCACCAAGACGGGCCTGGTGCTCGGGATGGGAGAGACTTTCGAGGAGGTAGCGTCGACGCTCGCCGACCTCGCCGGCGTCGGCGTGGACATAGTCACTGCCGGTCAGTACCTCCGGCCTACCGCCGCTCACCTCGGCGTGGCGCGCTGGTGGACCCCCGAGGAGTTCGCCAGCATCGCCGAGCTGGGAGAGTCCCTCGGCATCGGCCACGTCGAGGCATCCCCCTTGACGAGGTCCAGCTACCACGCACGCCAGGCTGCGGCACGCGCTGGTGGTGGCGTCGGGACACCAGGAGAGCTTGTTTCGCTATGAGCTCGAAACACCAGGCCAGGTTCGATCGTCTTCGCCAGCGAATGGCCGAGGCAGCCGTCGACGTCGTGCTGCTCTCCGTCGGTGCTGACCTCCCGTGGCTCACCGGTTACGAAGCTATGCCCCTTGAGCGCCTTACAATGGCGGTTGTCCCCGCAGATGAAGAGGCGACCCTGGTGGTGCCCCGTCTCGAAGCTCCCCGCGTCGTAATACACCCTGACGTGTTCTCCTTGCGGGCGTGGTCAGAGCGCGAGGACCCGGTCGCCATAGTGGCTTCACTGGTAGGGGAGCGCTCCAGGCTGGCGGTCTCGGACCGCACCTGGGCCACCTTCCTCCTGGCTTTGCAGGTGTCCCTGCCGCGTGCGACATGGTCACCCGCCGGCAAGCTCACCGGGCCTTTGAGAGCTGTAAAAGATCCCGACGAGATCGAAGCTCTCGCAGTGGCTTCAGCAGCTGCGGACTCCGTGGCGGTGGCTCTCCTGGGCGGCGACATCCCACTGGTAGGGCGTAGCGAACGAGAAGTATCGTCCGACATATCCAGGCGCCTCCTCGACGCCGGTCATAGTAGGGTCAATTTTGCGATCGTCGCTTCCGGCCCGAACGCCGCAAGCCCGCACCACGAGGCGTCGGAGAGGAAGATCCAGGCGGGGGAGGCTGTCGTGTGCGATTTCGGTGGGACCTTGGACGGTTACTGCTCTGACATCACCCGGACGGTTTGGACTGGGGCTCCTGGCGCTTTAGAGGAGGAGGTCTACAAGATTGTCCGACAAGCGCAGGCCGACGCGGTCGGGGCTGCCCGGGTCGGAGCGACCTGTGAGGATGTGGACGACGCCGCTCGTTCTGTGATAGCCGAAGCCGGTTTCGGTGAGTTCTTCGTCCACAGGACGGGTCACGGGATCGGCGTCGAAGAACACGAAGACCCCTACATCGTGGGCGGCAACCGCGAGCTTCTTGTCCCAGGTAACGCCTTTTCCGTGGAGCCCGGCGTCTATCTACCCGGTCGTTTCGGCGTCCGCATCGAAGACATAGTCATCGCAGGGCCGGACCGAGCTCGCAGCCTCAATGACGCCAACCATGACATGGTAATCCTCGAAAGATAGTACCGTCTGAGTTTGTGGTGCTGATCGACTGGCACCAACAGCAGGCCGGCAAGGAGACGCACCATGAAGCAGCTCAGCGGGTTGGACGCCAGCTTTCTCTACCTCGAGACCGGGTCCCAGTTCGGTCACGTCAGCGGACTGGCCGTCTTCGAGCGGCCCGCCCGCAGCGACTGGTCACCCTACGAGGCCATGCGGAACCGCCTGCTGAACCGTCTACCCGACCTAGAACCGCTTAGGCGCCGCTTGGTAGACGTTCCGTTTGGCCTTGACCACCCATACTGGATCGAGGACCCCGACTTCGACCTCGAGTACCATCTGCTCGAGACGGCGATACCCTCCCCGGGCGGTCTGGAGCAGCTCTCCAAGCTCGTCGCGCGCCTGATAGCCAGGCCGCTCGACAGGAGCCACCCCCTGTGGGAGTTCTGGGTGATCGAAGGCCTCGCCGGGGATCGATTCGCGGTGCTCTCCAAGATGCACCACGCAACCATCGACGGCGCGGCCGGCGCCGAGCTGATGACGATGTTCTACGACAACGAGCCTGGCCTCTCGGAGCCGGCCGAGCTCCCTGTGACGGTCGCAGGTGAAAAGGTGCCGAGCCCAGCCCAAGTTCTGGCCAGAGTGCTCGCGGGTGCGGCGTCTAAGCCTGGCAAGTTCGCTTCTGTGCAGGTTCGGACGCTGCGGGCGCTGGGAGAGATGACTCGCAGCAGGGGCCTTGTAGGCCTCGCAGATATCCTGCGGACAATTCCGAACCCGATAGGAGCGGCCGTCGCACAGCGCTCCAGCCGTGGTGATGACTCGGTGGGTTCCCTTCCCGAAAAGACCGCTCCTCACACCGTCTTCAACGGGGTGATCACTCCGCACAGGCGGGTCGCGCTCAGGTCAGTATCGCTCGTGGACGTGAAGGCCATCAAGAACGCCACGGGTGCCACGGTCAACGACGTGGTCATGGCGGCTTGCGCCGGTGGTTTGAGGTCCTACCTCCAAAAGCGAGGTGCGGTGCCTGACCGTCCGCTTGTGGCGATGGTACCGGTTTCTATTCGCACCGGCACCGAGACCGACCCGTGGACTAACCGGGTCTCGGGGCTTTTTCCCGTCATGCCAACCACCTCGGAAAGGCCGCTGGAGCGTCTCAACCTGGTCAAGGCGGTCATGGAGGACGCCAAGCAGCGCTTCAGCCTCCTCCCGGCGACGACGCTGGTGGACTACGCCGACTTCGCCCCGCCGGCGCTGGCCGTCCGCGCGGCGCGTATCGCCACACGCCTCAGGGTAGCGGACCGGCTCAACCCGCCTGTCAACCTTGTAATCTCCAACGTGCCCGGCTCTAGGCGGAGCCTCTACCTAGACGAGGCCAGGATGGTCAACTACTACCCAGTCTCGACGATCGTCGACGGCGTCGGGCTTAACATCACGGTCCAGAGCTACTGCGACACGATGGATTTCGCCCTAGTGGCCTGCCGGGAACTTATGCCGGACCTCGACGACCTGGCTGACCTGGTTATTTCGGAGTTCTCCGAACTCGCCGACGCTGCGGGATTGTGACTAGGGCCGAGTCTGGGGCCAGCCTCAGTCGACCACGAAGTACTTCGCTTGCGGATGATGGCAGACTATCGCAGCCGTGGTCTGCTCGGGGTGGAACTGCCACGAGGTCTCTTCGCTGACTTCGACCCCGATGCGCTGCGCACCGACTAGCGCTGCGCACTTGGCATTGTCCTCCAAGTTCGGGCAGGCCGGATAACCCCACGAATAGCGTCCACCACGGTAACGCTGGCGGAACAGGCCTCCGAGGGTCGGTCCGTCCTCGGAACCGAACCCCCAATCTTGGCGTATCCTGTAGTGCCAGTACTCGGCGAGAGCTTCGGTCATCTCCACTCCGAGGCCGTGCAAGTGAAGGTAATCCTGGTAGCGATTCTCTGAGAACAGCCGGGCGGCCTCCTTCGATGCCTCGTTTCCCATGCTGACGACGAAGAAGGCAGCAAAGTCCTTGTCTCGAGCCTCGACTGGGCGGAAGAAATCGGCTATCGACATCCAAGGCTCCGTCGACTGACGTGGGAAGCGGAAACGCAGGCTCTCTGTGCGGCGGCTCTCGTCGGCCCAGACTATGAGGTCGTCACCTTCAGAGTTGACCGGAAAGTAGCCGTAGGCGACGGCTGGACGCAGAAGCCCAGACGCTCGGGCGTCGGCAAGGCGTTCGCGAAGAACGGCACGGATCCTTACCTTGAAGTTGGCGTCATTCTCGGCGTTCGTCTTGTCAGGCCTGTAACCCCACTGGCCGCGAAACAGGGCTGTCTCGTTTATGAAGCGAGCGACGTCGTCCAATGCGATGCCCCGTTCGACACGACTGCCGACAAAGGGTGGTGTGAACACCGGGTTGTCAGCGTCGACGAAAGGTGACTTGGCGGGAAGGTCGGCGTGGCTGTCTCGCGTTGCTCCCCGTGTCGACATGTCAGCTCTAATAGCCCGGGGCAGTGGCCCGTCGGTGGCTTCGACGGTCCGTCCGAAGTCAGGGTCGTCGATACCGCTCCTTTTCAACTCCATCAGGCGGTCCATCACGGCGAGGCCCTCGAAAGCGTCCTTGCCGTAGAAGAGGCGTCCCTTGTACTGAGAGCGCAGATCCCTCTCCACGTACGACCGTGTCAGGGCGGCGCCGCCCAAGAGCACAGGAATGTGTGACATCGAGCGGTCGTTCATTTCCACGAGGTTGTCCCGCATGATCAGCGTAGACTTAACGAGGAGTCCTGACATTCCTACGGCATCGGCTTCGACAGCTTCTGCCGCGGTGAGCATGTCCGATATCGGGACTTTTATGCCGAGATTGTGGACCTCGTAACCGTTGTTGGTGAAGATGATGTCGACCAGGTTCTTTCCGATGTCGTGGACGTCGCCTTTGACGGTGGCGAGGACTATCGTGCCCTTCCCGGCAGCGTTGGAGCGCTCCATGAGCGGCTCAAGGTGAGCTACGGCGGCCTTCATCGTCTCCGCCGACTGCAGCACGAAAGGAAGCTGCATCTGCCCGGAGCCGAACAGTTCGCCCACTGTCTTCATGCCACCCAGAAGCGGCCCGTTGACTATGTCGAGTGGCGCCCAGCCAGTGTGGACGGCCTCGTCTAGGTCAGTTTCGAGCCCGTCGCGCTCGCCGTCGATGATCCTCTGCGATAGGCGCTGCTCGACTGGCCAGCCGGAGCGGTCCTCGCGTTCGGTGGAAGTCGCCTGCGCCCCGTCGAACATAGACAGCAGCGTTTCTAGGGGGTCGTATCGCCTCGCATGGTCACGCCTGTCGTAGATCAGGTCTTGGCACACTTCGACCACGGCCGGATCGAGACGGTTGAGCGGCACGATCCGAGCCGGGTTGACTATCGCTGCGTCGAGGCCTGCAAGCTGGCACTCGTGGAGGAACACCGAATTCAAGGCGTGCCTCGCTGCGGGGTTCAAACCGAAACTTACGTTCGACAGGCCGACTATGGTGCGCACACCTGGCAGCTCGGCTTTTATAAGGCGGATTCCTTCGATCGTCTCGAGAGCGTCCCGGCGACCCTCCTCCATTCCTGTGCTTACTGGCAGGACGAGAGGGTCGAACAGCAGATCCTCCGCCTCGATCCCGTAACGCTTTACTGCCAGGTCGAAGATTGCCCTCGCCGCTCGGAGCTTCCAGTCAGCCGTGCGTGCCTGGCCCTCGGTGTCGATGCATGTCGCTACGACCGCAGCGCCGTAGTCGTGGGCGAGGCGGAGGAACAAATCTAGCCGGGTACCCGCAGCGTCGCCGTCCTCGAGGTTGACCGAGTTGATTATCGGTTTACCCGCGATGAGCTGCAGGCCGGTCTCGATCACCTCGGCCTCGGTGGAGTCGAGCATGAGCGGCACCGTCGCCTGGGTGGCGAAGCGACCTGCGACTTCTGCCATGTCGGCCCGGCCGTCCTCGCCGGTGTAGTCGACGCACAAGTCTATGACGTGCGCCCCACCGCGGACGGCCTCGCGTGCCATCGACACGCACGTGTCCCAGTCGTCGGAGAGCATCGCCTCTCGGAATTGCTTGGACCCGTTTGCGTTCGTTCGCTCGCCGACCATCAGCACCGAAGGAGACTGGTCGTAGTCAACGTGGCTGTATATGGAAGCGACGCCAGGCTGGCGTTGAACTTTGCGTGGTGCGGGGATCAAGTGGCGGCACGCGTCGACTACCGCCCGCAGATGTTGCGGTGTGGTACCGCAGCAACCGCCGATCACGTTGACACCGAGCTCGCTGACGAATCGCCTGTGGTAGTCGGCGAGTTGCTCTGGGGTCAGGTCGTAGTGCATAGCACCGTCCACCACTGACGGGAGGCCGGCGTTGGGCAGGACCGAGATCGGCAGATCGCTGTGGGCACTTAGATAGCGGAGATGTTCAGTCATCTCTGCCGGGCCTGTAGCGCAGTTCAGTCCGATCACGTCCGGTCTCATCGCTTGGAGGGTCGTCAGGGCAGCTCCTATCTCGGTGCCCATCAGCATCCTCCCAGTTGTCTCGACTGTCACCTGGACCTGCAGCGGGACGCTACGCCCGTTCTCGGCCATCGCCCTACGGCATCCTATGATCGCCGCTTTGGCCTGCAGAAGGTCCTGGACGGTTTCGATGAGGATCAGGTCGACGCCGCCCGACAGCAGGCCGACCGCCGCCTCCTGATAGCCGTCGCGCTGTTCGGCGAATGAGATCTGGCCGAGCGAAGCTATCTTCGTGCCGGGGCCGAGCGATCCCGCCACCCAGCGATCACCCGGGGAACCGTCGGCGACGTCGCGTGCTATCCGAGCGGCCTTGTGAGCGAGTTCCCGGGTCCTGTCGGCAATGCCATATTCAGCCAAAACCCAAGGCAGCGATCCGAAGCTGTCGGTCTCGACCACGTCGCAGCCAACGGCGAAGAAGCTGCGGTGCAGGTCGGCGATCACATCCGGGCGAGTGTCCACCAGGATCTCGTTGCAGCCTTCTAGGCTCGATCCGCCGAAGTCGTCGGCTCCAAGACCGACCATCTGCAGGTTGGTGCCAGTCGCCCCGTCGAATATCACGACCGTCTCGCGCAGGGCCTCTAGGTAGCTTGACACCACCTCAGGATACAGGTCGGTCGGGCGACACCCGCCTTGGTTCGGAGAATGCTAGAAACTGGTGCGACAGTGGATCCGCAAGCCCCTTCCCCAGTAGCCTTCCGTCTCCGCTTGATCCGGGTGGTCGTAGGCGTGATGTTCGCAGCTCTCGTCGCCCGTCTCGTCGTGTTGCAAATTGCGACTGGACCGGGGTCGCAGGTTACAGCTAGCGCGAACTACATCCGGACCATTTACACTCCGGCCCCCAGAGGTGAGATTCTCGACCGTAACGGCAATGTCCTTGTCGGAAACGTCGAAGTTCCCGTGGTGACCGTCGACCGTTTGGTGGTGTCGCACGACGCCGCCGAGGTGGCGAGCCTGGCTGTGCTCGACAACGAGCCGGTGTCGGCAATGCTCGCTGCTATCAACAACAACCAGTACAGCCCCTACAGCCCGGTCACCGTTATGGTCAACCCGACACCCGAGCAGATGCTCTACCTTCAAGAGCATCTGAGCGCCTTTCCGGGGGTAAGCGTCTCCACTCAGCCGGAGCCCTACTACACCAAGCTCGGTGATTCTGCGGCGAACATCTTGGGCTATGTCGGTCAGATCACCGCAGCCGAGTACAAGGTTCTAGGTCCCAAGGGCTACCAGGCGAACGCCCAGATAGGCCAGACCGGCCTCGAAGCCGAATACGAAAGCGTGCTTGCGGGCAAGCCTGGCGTGGAGAAGGTAGCCGTCGACGCGGCCGGCAACGTCGTGTCAGTCATCTCCAACACGCCCCCCGTCCCCGGCGACAACGTCCGGCTCTCCATCGACGGGAAGGTCCAAGAAGCGGCATCGGCGGCCCTAGCCCAGGAGATAGCCATAAAAAGAACCCAGGTCGACACGGACGGCAGCGGTCACTACCGTGCGACGGGAGGGGCTGTTGTGGTGGAAGATCCGAACACAGGGAAGATTCTGGCGATGGTCTCGTACCCGACCTTCGACCCGTCATGGTTCGTTGGCGGCATTACCACGGCGCACTACCGGGCTCTGACAAGCCCCTCCAGCGGATCACCATTAGAGAACCGGGCTATTTCCGGGCAGTACTTCCCTGGCTCTACGTTCAAGCTTGTGACAGCCACCGCCGGGCTCGACGGCGGGGTGATCACCTCCAATTCATACTTCAACGACGTCGGCGGGGGCATAACCGTCGCCGGGCATTTCTTCGGCAACGACGGCCACCAATCTTTCGGTGAAGTCAACCTTCCCTTCGCTTTGACCGTCTCCGACGACGCCTTCTTCTACAATATTGGCGGGACTTTGTACTCCAACCCGTCGAAGTACGGCGCCAACTACTTCCAGCAGATCGCCGGCCAGTACGGCTTCGGACGCTACAGCGGAATAGACCTCCCCGGGGAAGGGTCGGGCTACGTTCTAACTCCCGCCGAGAAAGCCAAGCTCCACGCCCAGAACCCGACTGCTTACCCGTTTGGGAGTTACTACGTCGGTGACGCCATCGAGTCGGCGATCGGCCAAGACGACGTCGCCGTCACGCCCCTGCAGCTAGCGAACGCGTACTCGGCTTTCGCCAACGGTGGCACCCTTTGGACTCCGAGCCTAGCTCTGGACGCCCAGACCTCTTCGGGGAAGGTAGTAGTCAACTACAGCCCGGTGAAGCTTGGGTCGACCCCGCCACTGTCAGCAGCGGACCACCAGGCGATGGTCCAGGGCTACGTGGGGGTTACCTCAAGCCACCTCGGAACGGCGTACTACTCCTTCGGAGCTACCAACTATCCGATCCAAGTCGGCGGCAAGACGGGAACCGCCCAGCCCGTGTCGGGCATACCTCACACGTCGCCTCTATACAAGCAGTACACCTCAGTGTTTACCTCGTTCGCGCCGGCAAGCTCGCCGCAGTACGTGGTCGACTGTTTCATCTCCCAGGCCGGGTTCGGCGCTTCGGCTGCGGCACCCGTTGTCCGCCAAGTCTACGACGTGCTCTTCAACCAGCCGATACTGGCCACGCCTTTGAGCGGTGTCTGATAGCGCCGTTGCGAGGCCCGGAGCGTACCTATCTGGCGCGGCCGGATATCCCCCAGGCGCGCCCGCCGGGCCCGTAGAGTTGCTGACGCCGTGAAACCACCTTCGGATCCAAGGAAAGTCGCCGCCAGGTGGCCTGGCGCGACCCACAGCAGGCGACGCCTCGTAGGTTTCTTCGCTGTCATCGCGGCCGCCATCGTCGCCGTAGCGGGCCGCCTCGTCTACGTCGACGTCGTCGCTGCCCACCGTTACCAGACCTTCGCGAACAACCAGGACGTTGCGACGGTCACCCTGCCAGCGTTGAGAGGGGCGATACTGTCCAGCACCGGACAGCCGCTTGCTATGAGCGAGATGCGTCCGGCCGTCGAGGCTGACCCTTACCAGATCAGCGACCCGGCAGCCGAGGCTTCCGCACTGGCCCCTCTGCTCCACCAGTCTGCCTCTGCATTACAGGCAGAGCTATCCAAGCACACCGGGTTCGTATCTCTCGCAACGAACCTGCCGACGGCCACCGGCACAGCAGTCGCCAAGCTCAAACTCGCCGGTATCATCGTCGTTCAAGCTCCCGAGCGCTTCTACCCGGCCGGACAGCTCGCAGCGCCGCTTATCGGAGCGATCAACGCGGCGGGAGTCGGGTCGTCGGGGTTGGAGTACGACTACAACGGTGTTCTTCAGGGCCATCCCGGCACTCTCCAGGAAGTGGTAGACCCCAGCGGCCAAGCCGTGCCAAACGGGGTGTTGCGCGATCAACCTCCGCTGGCAGGCGACGACGTCGTCCTCAGCGTCGACGAGGCTTTGCAGTACCAGGCTGAGCAGGCTTTGTCGCAGGCGTTGGTGGCGAGTCATGCTCAAAGAGCGACAGCAGTCGTGATGGACGTACACACTGGTGCCATTTTGGCGGTCGCTGACCTTACGAGGCCGGCGACGTCCTCGACTGGCAATCCGCCTCCGGCGATACCCGTGACCGTGGGCGCCGGAGGGCAGGTCCTGCCCGCAGGTCAGACGACCAGCGAAATACAGCCGGTAGAGTCTCCCAGTCCGGACGCGTTCACCCAAGCTTACGAGCCGGGTTCGGTCATGAAGTTGGTGACCGTTTCGGCGGCGCTGGCGACAGGTACCGTCACTCCTGACCAGGTTTTTACAGTTCCCGGAGCGTACCCGGTGGATGGCGTTTACATCCACGACGCAGAAGCTCACGGTACCGAGTTGCTCAGCGTCACCGGCATAGTCGCCCAGTCGTCGAACATCGGGGCGACCGAGATAGTCCAAGACCTCGGTGCGCCGACCTACTACCGGTATCTGGGCGACTACGGTTTCGGGCAGCCTACCGCGGTGCACTTCCCCGGGGAGGCGGCTGGGATCGTGAAACCTGAGGCTACGATCAAGCCTGTCGACCTCGCTACGGAGTCTTACGGAGAGGGTATCGCCGTGACCACCGTCCAGCTTGCCGCGGCGTACACCGCCATCGCCGACAAAGGCGTATACCAGGCACCTTTTTTGGTGTCGTCACTTATAGGCCCTCACGGCACGACACGCCCGGTTGCCCACCCTGCGCCGAGGCGCGTCGTTTCGGCCAAAGTAGCTTCTCAGATGGCCTCCATCTTCGAGCAGGTGGTGTCAGCCGGTACCGGAACGTCCGCTGCTGTAACGGGGTATGCGGTGGCGGGTAAGACCGGAACCGCCCAGTTCCTAGGGCCTAACGGATACGTGATGAACCGGACGGACGCCACGTTTGCTGGCTTCGCTCCGGCGCAGAACCCTGCTGTAACGGTGGTCGTGACCGTGTTCGATACCCCTGACTATGGAGCCCAGGGTGCGGCGCCGGCTTTTTCGACGATACTGGGAGATGCTCTAGACGACCTCGGGATTCCCTCAGCCGGCCCCCAACCGCCGCCGTCGCCGATGGCGTCGCCTCTCCCATAGGACAACACGATGAAGATATACACCAAGACCGGCGACGACGGGACTACCGGGCTGCTATTCGGCGGTAGGGTCGCCAAGACGTCCCTTAGGATCGAAGCTAATGGGGCGATCGACGAGACGCAGGCCGCCCTGGGTTGCGTCCGAGCTGAGACAGAGCCGGGATCAGAGCTGGACTCGATACTCGTCGGTATCGAAAGGGACCTGTACGTAGCGATGGCTGAGATGGCTACAGCGAATGAGAACCGTCACAAGCTGGTAGCCGGTACGACCCTGGTCAGCGAGGAGATGGTCGGCGCTCTAGAGGAGCTCATCGACGAGGTGACGCCGCGCTTCGAAGCGCTGAAAGACTTCGTGGTACCCGGAGCGAACAGGGTTTCCTCCGGTCTGGACCTAGCCCGGACGGTCTGTAGGCGTGCCGAGAGAGCTGTTATAGCTGCTATGGCGACGGGCGACGCCGGTGAAGGTTCGGCCAGTGGGACCGGGCCTAGTCGTGTCACGACCTACCTGAACCGCCTGTCGGACCTGATCTGGACTCTGGCACGCTGGCAGGAACAGGGCGATACTCTCCTCAGCCGCCAATCGCCGTCCACCCGATGAGCGCTCGCATGTCCGCGAAGCGGGAAACGGCGCTGCACCCTCAGGTTCCAGTTGCGGTCCTTTCGCGGCGATTGGCGCGGCGTGTCGAGGTGATCGGTGTTCCCGTCTTCAGCGACCTCACAGCCCCGGAAGGCGCGGGCGTGCTCTTAGACCCCGTGTTCCTTTCTCAGCGCCGATTCGAGGGACGCCCAGGCCAAGCACAGGCTTTCCCGGCGGACGGCGGGTCTGTCGTCGTTGCACTCGGGGTCGGCACGAAGGGATCGATCGCAGCCGACGACCTGCGGTGCGCAGCCGCTGCGCTCGCCCGCAACGCGGGTAACGCTGGGCACGTGGCGACCACGCTCCCGTCGGCGGCTGCGACGTCAGGCGGGATCACCGACGCCCAAGCTGTCAAGGCGACGGTGGAAGGCTTCGGCTTGGCCAGTTACCTGTACGCCGGGGCTCCTCCCGCGAAGCGGGCTGGTACCAGAGCGGAACGACTGAGCGTCGTGAGCTCAGCAGCTGGGGCACAGGAGGCACTGCGCCGAGCTCAGACATCTGTAGAGGCCGCCTGGAGGGCCCGGGATCTGGTCAACTCGCCGGCGAACGAGCTGACGCCGCGTGAACTAGCGAGCGTGGCGGTCTCCGACGGCGAGGCGGCAGGGCTGCGGGTGGACGTGTGGGACGAGAGGCGGATCGCCCGCGAGCGGCTGGGAGGCTTGAGAGGTGTGGCTGGCGGGGCCACCGAACCACCCCGCCTCATCCGCATGGCGTATACCCCGGATTACACGGCTAGGCCACCTGGCCGGGTCACAACGAGGCGGAGGCGGGCGGCTTTCCCGCGGATACACCTCGTGGGTAAGGGTATCACCTTCGACTCTGGCGGCCTCTCCCTCAAGCCGGCAGCATCGATGATGACGATGAAGGACGACATGGGTGGCGCAGCGGCAGTGATCTGCGCGACGGTTGCACTGGCGAAACTTCAGGTGGCTGCTGAGGTGGTCGCCTGGGTCGCCGCTACCGAGAACATGCCTAGCGGAACGGCGATACACCCAGGTGACGTCATCACCACACGCAACTCGAAGACCGTAGAAGTCCTCAACACCGATGCCGAGGGCAGACTTGTACTTGCGGACGCTCTCGCCTTGGCCGTGGAGGAGAACCCCGACGCTGTCGTCGACGTCGCGACTTTGACCGGTGGTCAAAGGGTCGCTCTCGGAGATCGCATCGCAGCTGTCATGGGCACCGACCCTCAGCTCGTCGAGCGCCTCGTCGCTGCGGGAAAGGCAGCGGGGGAGCCGTGCTGGGAGCTGCCGCTTCACCCGGGCTACCGCAAACATCTAGAGTCCGACGTCGCCGACCTGAAGAACGTCGCGTCGGGCCCCGCTGCTTCGGCGATCATGGCCGGTTTGTTCCTCGGCGAGTTCGCCGCCGGGTCTGCGTGGGCCCACCTTGACATAGCCGGCCCAGCGTGGTCGGATTCCGAGGACCAGTGGATCTGCCGGGGAGCTACCGGATGGGGGACGAGGACGCTAATCGAGCTGGTCGCGGGCTGGTAGGAGCCTGCGGCGATCACCGGCGACGGTTCCCGGGGCTCGGAGCGTCCGGGAGGCTTCAGACCCTTCGGTAGGCCCGGGCGGCGAGCCACCCGAACACCGCGAATATCCCTACTATCCAGGCGAGGCTCTGCCACGCCCCAGACAGCAGTGGGCCTCCAACGGCGAGCGATCGAAGCTCGTCGATGAAGATCGTGAAAGGTTGGTTCCGAGCGAAAGCCTGCAGCCAGCCCGGCATACTTTGGATCGGTACGAACGCTGAACTGACAAAGGTCAGGGGAAAAACCCATATCAGACCGAACGCTTGAACCGATTCTTCGTCGCGGATCGCTAGGCCGGTGAATGCCGACACGCATGCGACGGCAAGGCCGATGAGCAACGCGAAGACGAACATCCCTATAGCCGGGCCGACGCCGTTGTCGAAGCGGAACCCGACGAGATAGCCGGTGCCGATCAAAACACCGATCGTGAGGGCGAGGCGTAGCAAGTCCGCCCCGAGGCGGCCTACAAGGACAGCCGAACGTGCCATCGGCATGGACCGGAGCCTGTCTATAGAGCCTTTTTGCAGTTCCTGTGCTAGCGATATCGCAGTGGAGAAACTCGTGAACCCGCAGGTCTGGCCGATGATCCCAGGCATAAGGTAGTTGACATATCCACCTTTCACGGAAACGTGGATGGCCCCGCCGAACACGTAGCGGAAAAGCAGCATGAACATCATCGGCTGGATCACTGTGAAGACGATGTAGGCCGGCGTCCTCGCCCATCGGAGAAGGTTCTGATGCATGATCGTCCCCGAGTCGATCACGGCCCAGCTGAGTTTTCGCAAAGGCCCGTCGCCAGTCTGGCCGAACGGGTTCGACCGGCTGGCTAAGCCCGACGCCGCCGTGTTGGCGGTCACTTCGACTGCTCCTCTGCGGTGTTTGCGTGTCGACGGCCGCGACGTGCGCGTCTTGCAGCGGTCGTGTCTTCGAGCGTCGGGGAGGCTGCATGTCCCGTCAGGCTCAGGAACACGTCGTCGAGGGAAGGCCTGTGAATGGCCAGCCCGGACACTTCGACGCCCGCTTGGTCGATCAGGCGGACGGCGTCTATGAGCGCCTGGGAGCCACGGCGACCTATGCGGACAGTCACGTGCGAGCTCTCCGCGTCGATCACGGGAGGTACGTCGGAGAGGGCTTCCACGGCCTGAGAGGCACGTCCGATAGCCTCCCGGTCCGGTACGTCGAACTCGATTACGTCGCCTCCTACCTGGTCTTTCAGCGAGTCCGAGGTTCCCGAGGCGATCACCGTCCCATGGTCGATCACGGCTATCTGGTCTGCCAACTCGTCCGCCTCCTCCAAGTACTGGGTGGTCAGCAGCAACGTCGTTCCGCCCGAGACCAGGTCGCGGATTACCGACCACATGCCTATCCGGCTTCGAGGGTCTAGTCCGGTGGTTGGCTCGTCGAGGAAGAGGACGGGCGGCTCGGCGACGAGACTCGCGGCGAGGTCCAGGCGGCGTTGCATTCCTCCGGAGTAGGTCCGCGCCTGGCGGTCGGCGGCGTCGGCTAGGTCGAAGCGTTCCAACAGTTCGCTCGCCCGATCCCGGCAGCGAGCCTTCGGCAGGTGGTAGAGGCGCCCCGTGAAGACCAGGTTCTCACGCCCAGTGAGCTCATCCTTGATCGCAGCGGACTGGCCTGCGAGGCCTATAACCCGCCGGACGGCGTCAGGCTCACGGACCACGTCCCGGCCTTCGATGAGCACGCGTCCCGTGTCGGGGCGTAACAAGGTGGTCATGATCCGAACTGCTGTGGTCTTTCCAGCTCCGTTCGGTCCTAGGAGGCCAAGGACGCTGCCTCTGGGAACTTGCAGGTCTACTGCGCGAAGCGCCACCACGGAACCGAAGGTCTTGCCGAGACCTTCGACGACTATCGCCGCATCGCTCACCTGGCTAACTTACCCGATGCCAGCGTCCAGGCTGATCAGCGTGGACCTCTTTCCAGCGCCAGAGCAGCGTCGATGGCGGCCAAAGCCACCGACGTGCACGCAAGGTTGCCCAGAGTCGACTCCGAGGTGGGGTCAAAGGTTTCGGCAACGACACCAGGCCCGCTGCGGGCGATAACCCCGGCTGCGGCTTCCATCCTTTCGTGAGCAGCGTCCCAGCGTTGAAGGGCCGCCAAGGCTCTGACGGCCATGAACGTCGCCTCCAAGTCGGGGTTATCGGGTGGGGCCGCGGAGCCGGGCGCGTCTTGCAACTCCCGGAACACGAACGGGCCGGCGCTCAAAGCTGCGATGGCTCGGTCGACAGTCGACGTCACGACCGGGTGATCGGACGGCCATGGACCCCTCCAGGCTATCTGTAGCAGCGAGGCGTCGGGGACGTCGTTGCCTTTGTAAGCGCCTAGAGCTCCCCGGCCAAGACCGGCGAGCATGTCGAGGTGCTCGGCGACTCTCCTCGACTCGGATTGCCAGCCGGCCGCTTGCGTGTCGAGAGGGTTCATGCGCCTCGAGCGGGCAGCCGCAGCGGTCAGAGCATCCCACGCGCCGAGGATCTCTGAGCTGTAGGCGTAGTCTGCGTTCGAAGCCGGCCAGCGTCCCGGAGTGGGCGAGCTCCACGAGTCGCACAGGGCGTCGACTGCCATTGCGATGTCGCCCCATGCGGCGCTGAGAGGCCCCTGGTCGCCTACCGCCATGTCGGAGTGAGCGAAGGAGACGCCGATGGTGCCGATCACCTCGGCGAGCGTCTCGGCGTCGGCTCTGGCTGCCGGCTTGCCGAAAAGCACCGGCTGGTGTCTCCGCCATCCCGCCCATGGCAACTCCACCGCTTCGGGTGCCGGCTGGCCGTCCTTTCCGTAGAAGGCAGGCCACGGTCGGGACGCTTGTGGGACCGTGGTCCTCAGCCATGTTTCGGCCGCCAGAGCTTCGTCGACCAGTCCGAGCGCAGCGAAAGCCGCTGAGGTCTTAGCGACGTCACGCATCCGAACCCAGCGGAGATCCTCCGAGCCTTCCCCGCCCAACCTGCGGGGAAGGGACGTGGTTCCCGCACCGCCCGGAGCCCCAAGGGGACCGGTAAGAGATCGAACGGTCAGGGCCGACCGAACGACGGCGTCACGGTAGGGGCCCTCGTAGCGGACGTTACCCGCCCACCTTTGCCAGTTAGCGATTGTGAAGTCGAGGTCGGCGGTAACATCGGATATAACAGGATGCGGCCCGGCTCCGACGGTCACCGTGGCGACGTCGCCAGTCTCCAACGTGATCGATAGGAGCCAGCGCTGCGAGTTCCTGCCGTAGGAGTCGCCCTGGAAGACTCCGCCGGCGAGACGTCCCCCGAGACGTATGCTGAGCTCACCGGCTTGCAGGCCACCCCGCACTGCGCTTACACGGCTGCGCCCGGCGGTGACCAACTCCACCTCGACGTCTAACGGACCCGCCAGGACGCGGACATGACGCTGAAGTCCCTTCGGCCGCGCGCGGCTGTCGCTCGGCCACGTTAGGAAGTCGCAGAGTTCTAGGCAGCGGCCCGATTCACCGCGCTGCAGCAATCGCGAGACGTTCGAGTCACCGACATATGAGAGCACAGTGCTGCTATCGGTGGGTGTCGGGGTATGACGGCGGACCCCAACCCTCAGGGCGGGCCCTTCAGCGTCGTAGAGTCGCCACAGAAGAGCGGGACCTCCGGGAGCGTCGATCTGGTACCAGTCAACCGTCCCGTCGGGTGCTACAGTCGCTCCGGCGGTTCCGTCGGCCAGCCACGCCCGCCGGGGGAGGGGAACCTTCGAGGCTTCGACGATCAACTAGGCCTGCCAGGAGAAGCTGGCGGTGTCAAGCTCCGATCGACACGATCTCGACTACGAGCTGCGCACCGGTGGGAGTTTCGTAGCTGACCTTGTCGCCCCGTTTCCTGCCGACAAGCGCCTGGCCGAGAGCTGATTGCGGGGAGACCACGGTTACGCCGTCGCGGCGTTCTTCGATGGAGCCAACGAGGTAGCGTTCCTCAGTGTCGTCGCCGTCGTAGCGTAACGCGACAACGACCCCTACCTCAACGGCACCGCCCGATCCCGCGCCGGTGGTCACGATCTCGGCGCCCTCCAAGGTTGCCTCCAGCTGACGTATCCGTGCCTCCATCTTGCCTTGGGCGTCCTTGGCGGCGTGGTAGTCGCCGTTCTCCGACAGATCGCCAAGGGCGCGTGCCGCTTCGATAGCTTTGGCTATCTCGATCCGCCCTCTCGTCTTTAGATCTTCGAGCTCCTCTTTTAGTCGTTCGAAGGTCTCCTTTGTAAGGCGGGTGGAGGCGGTCATATCACCCCAGGCTACATGTGGATAGGGTATGATGGTGGGGATGCCTGGAAGTTCTCAACAGCACATCGTAATTATCCTTTAGCGCGCCGGTAACGTCCGACGCGCTTTTCCGACCGTCCCTTTCGGGGCGGTCGTTGTCGTTACAGGAGCCTTCAGCGTTCTGCGGCGTCCCGGATAGTCGGGGCTCACGTCGCCAGAACGGAGTTTGTGAGCAAGGAGTGTCGAGCAGTTGAGCGTTTATAAGATAGCGGTGATAGCCGGAGACGGTATAGGCCAGGAGGTGGTTCCCGAAGCGCTCAAGGTAGCCCGGGCGGCCGGTGGGGTACTTGAGACGGTCGACTACGACCTTGGCGGCAGGCGATACCTTGCAACGGGCGAGGTTCTCCCAGACTCGGTGCTCGAGGAGCTTCGGGGCTTCGACGCTATCCTTCTCGGCGCGATAGGAACCCCGGAAGTTCCGCCTGGCGTGCTCGAGCGAGGGCTGCTTTTGAAGATGCGCTTCGAACTCGACCAGTACATCAACCTTCGGCCTTTCAGCGCCACAGCGAGCATCGGCGCCGGCGAGCCGATCGACATGGTGGTGATACGCGAGAACACCGAAGGAACTTATGCAGGCGAAGGTGGGTTCCTGCGTCGGGGTACTCAGGCGGAGATAGCGACGCAGGGATCAGTCAACACTCGTTTCGGAGTGGAGCGCTGCGTGCGTTTCGCTTTTGAGGCCGCTAACTCTAGGCCGTCTCGAACCCTCACTCTCGTTCACAAGACGAACGTGCTCACCTTCGCTGGCGACCTGTGGCAACGCACGTTCGAAGCTGTCGGAGCTGAATACCCCCAAGTCAGCACCGCCTACAACCACATCGACGCTGCGTGCATACACATGGTGGAGCATCCGTCCCGCTACGACGTCATCGTCACGGACAACCTCTTCGGCGACATCCTCACCGACCTTGCTGGTGCCGTTGCCGGCGGGATCGGCCGGGCCGCGTCAGGGAACTTGAACCCGAAGCGGACGTCGCCTTCGATGTTCGAGCCGGTCCACGGTTCGGCGCCAGACATAGCCGGAACCGGGCGGGCAGATCCTACCGCTGCGATCATCTCAGCGGCGATGATGCTCGACTTCCTTGGCGCGCCAGACGCGGCGCAGCGCATCACCAAGGCGGTCACGGACTTTGTGGCCGAACCGGGTACTTCCACGAGCCAAATCGGCGACGTGATCGCAGAAAGGGTGTAGACAAAAATGCCTATTTCATCCACCGAAAAGATCTGGATGGACGGTGAGCTCGTGGACTGGGATCAGGCCCGTGTCCACGTGCTGACCCACTCACTTCACTATGGCTGCGGCGTCTTCGAGGGCATTCGTGCTTACCCGACGGACGCAGGGCCCGGCATCTTCCGGCTTCGCGACCACATAACCCGCCTCTTCAACTCGGCGAAGATCTTCATGATCGAGATGCCCTTCTCCGTCGACGAACTAGTCGAGGCGACGCGTACTACGGTGAGGGTCAACGGGCTCGCTGAGTGCTACATCCGTCCGCTCGTCTACCTCGGATACGGCGAGATGGGCCTCAACCCGCTTCCTTGTCCGGTCAACGTCTCCATAGCCGTGTGGCCGTGGGGCGCCTACCTCGGAGACGACGGGGTGGCGAACGGAGTTCGAGTAAAGATCAGCTCCTGGCAGCGCCACGACCCTAATGCCATGCCCCCGGCGGCGAAGGGGACGGGAATGTACATAAACTCCTCGATGGCCAAGATAGAAGCGCTCAAAGCAGGCTACGACGAAGCGATCCTGCTCTCTCCCCAAGGCTACGTGAGCGAATGCACCGGAGAGAACGTCTTCGTCGTGCGCCGTAACAAGCTATTGACGCCTCCCGTGTCAGCCGGGGCGTTGGAGGGAATAACACAGGACTCCGTTATGACAATCGCTGGGGACCTCGGTTACGAGGTCGAGTACTCCAACATCTTGAGGTCCGACCTATACACCGCCGACGAAGCGTTCCTAACCGGCACTGCCGCCGAGGTGGTGCCCATCGCCTCCGTCGACGACAGGCCGGTCGGCTCCGGCAAGCCGGGTCCGGTCACTCAGCGAATACAGGAGATCTACCACGACACCGTCCGAGGCCGCGTAGACCGCTACAAGGACTGGGTGGAACATGTCAGCTGACCACGATCACTCACATTCGCACGCAGCGCCGCCAACCGGCGTTGCGCACTCCCACCCCGTCCCGGCGGAGATGCCTGAGTCCGTGGACATCTACGACACGACTTTGCGCGACGGGAGCCAGCAAGAAGGACTGTCTCTCACCGTCGACGACAAGCTGCGAGTAGCGTCACAGCTCGACACCCTCGGAGTCCAATACATAGAGGGCGGATGGCCGGGGGCGAACCCCAAGGATGCCGAGTTCTTCCACAGGGCCGCCGAGGGTGATCTGAGCCTCGAAAACGCGACGCTAGTGGCGTTTGGCTCCACGAGGAAGGCCGGCGGTAAGGCAGAGACAGACCCGGTCCTCGCCGACATGCTGGCGGCTAGGACGCAGGTGGTCTGCCTCGTGGCGAAATCTGCCGAGTGGCACGTCACCGAGACACTTCGCACGACGCTTACTGAGGCTATTGACATGGTCGCTGACTCGGTCGGGTTCTTGGTTTCCCAAGGCAGGCGGGTCTTTTTGGATGCGGAGCACTTCTTCGACGGTTTCCGTGAGAACCAAGCTTTCAGCCTCGACGTTCTGCGAGCGGCCGCTGACGCGGGAGCAGAGGTTCTCGTCCTGTGCGACACCAACGGCGGCACTTTGCCCTTCGAAGTCGAGCGGGTCGTAGCTGAGGTCGCTGAGCGCTTCGCTTCCACAGCGGGGATCGGCTGCCATTTCCACAACGACTCCGGTACGGCTGTCGCGAACTCGCTTGTCGCTGTTAGATCCGGCGCAACCCAGGTACAGGGCTGCGTGAACGGCTACGGCGAGAGGACGGGCAACGCTGACCTGACGGCTGCTATACCGAACCTCACGTTGAAGATGGGGGTCAAGACGATCTCAGCCGAGCGCCTACACCTGTTGACTCCGGTCGCTCACCACATAGCCGAGGTTGTCAACATCGCACCCGACGCCCACCAGCCCTTCGTCGGAGTCTCAGCCTTCGCTCACAAGGCCGGCTTGCACACCAGTGCGATAGCCCGCTCTTCGAGCGCCTACGAGCACATAGATCCAGCGTCAGTCGGCAACGGGACGCGTTTCGTGGTGAGCGAGATGGCGGGACGTTCCACGGTAACGCTCAAGGCAGCCCAGATCGGATTGGACATCGACGACGCGGCAGCAGCGGGAGTGGTCGACAAACTCAAGGATCTGGAGCACCGTGGCTATCACTTCGAAGTAGCCGACGGTTCGCTCGAGCTGCTGATGCGAGCAGCGACCGGTTGGAAGCAGGACTACTTCACCTTGGAGTCCCATCGCGTCATAACCGAGCTTCGCGAAGACGGAACTTTCGTGACCGAAGCGACCGTCAAGGTACGAGTCGGTGATTCCCGCGTGATAGCCACGGCTGAAGGTAACGGGCCTGTCAACGCTCTCGACACCGCCCTGCGCCAGGCGATAGGACCGCACTTCCCTCGCCTCGCCCGTGTGCATCTGACCGACTTCAAAGTGCGTGTCTTAGACACCAGTAGGGCCACGGCGGCGGTCACCAGGGTTCTGATCGACTCTACGGACGGCGAACGTACGTGGACGACCATAGGAGTTTCGGAGAACGTAATCGAGGCGTCGTGGGCTGCTCTCGAAGACTCGATAGTGTTCGGGTTGCTCCACGCCTCGCCCGGCAGACAAGATGGCGCCGTATGACCCAACCGGCGCATGTCCCAGTGCTTCCGAGCGACCGTGTCCGCTCGTCGAGGATACTTCCCGCTCCGCGGCCGTGGAAGCTCGGCCGCCCCGGAGAGACAGCCGATCGCGGGGCGCCGTCAGGCCCGCGGCTCGGCTCGGCCGGCCCCGATCTTGGCTTCGGTCTGAAGCTGGCTTTCCGCCTCGCTGACCGGGTTGTGTTGGCTGGCGGAGAGGACCTACACGACGTGGTAGCGGGGTGCTTCGCGTGCGCCAGCCGTCGGGCGTCGCACTACGGTCGAGCGCCAGTGATATTCGACGTGGAGTGGTCTTACGGGCTTTGGGGATACCTCGACCAGGCGCCGACCGACCTGGTCGAGTGGCGCCGGCCTTTGTTCCGCGGTGCTTCGCATGACTATTGGGACCAGCGCCGCATCGCGGACGCGGTGAAAGCACAAGCACTAGGTATGACCCCACAAGAGGCGCGGAAGGATCTCGCGTCTTGGAAGGAAAGGTTGATCGTTTGAGCGCAATGTCGGTGACCGAGGCGGACAAGGCCTTAACCGCTCCAGGTCAAATGTTCGAGGTCACCCACGAGGTGATCAGGGACGTAGACACTAAGGTGTGGAAGAATTGCCCTCCCACGCTCGCTGACATCTTGAGGGTCAGCCGTTCCCACGGGGACAAGGACTTCATCGTCTACGAGGATGAGCACTTGACCTTCGAGGCGCATTTCATAGCCTGCGCGAGGATGGCGAATGCCCTTAGAGATCACTTGGGCGTCCGGGAGGGTGACAGGGTCGCTATAGCGATGAGGAACTACCCGGAGTGGTCCGTGGCGTTTTGGGGTGCCACAGCGGCTGGGGCGGTCGTGGTGCCGCTCAACTCGTGGTGGACAGGTGACGAGCTTTCCTACGGGTTATCAGACTCGGAGACGAAGGTTCTCATAGCCGACCCGGCTCGGGCAGCATCGGTTGCACCCTACCGCTCCGAGTTGAGCGAGCTTCAAGCTGTGATCGTCGCTCGCGGGGATGGTAGTAACGTCGACGACCAGGACATGACTTTCGAGGAGCTTCTCTCAACGGCTTCCGAGGGTTCCGAGTTGCCCGCAGTCGAGGTGGGCACCGATGACGACGCCACCATCTTCTACACGTCAGGCACCACCGGACGACCAAAAGGTGCCTTGGGAACCCATCGCAACATCTGCACGAACCCTATGAGCCTGTTCTATGTGACGGCCAGGGCCGTCTACCGGACCTCAGGCCAGGTGCCGGTCCCGGGAAGTGGCTCCCAGAACGCCTACCTGCTCTCGGTCCCGCTCTTCCACGCCACTGGGTGCCATTCGATCCTCGTTGGCAACGTCCTTGCCGGCGGGAAATTAGTTATGATGCACCGTTGGGACCCGGCCCGCGCCCTCGAGCTCATCGAACGCGAGAAGATCACCACGTTCGGGGGTGTTCCCACGATGGTCCTTCAGGTGCTCGATCACCCCGACTTCGCCACGCGTGACACGTCGAGCATCAAGTCCGTCGGCTACGGCGGGGCGCCGGCGCCACCGGACCTGGTGAGACGTATCAAGGAGGCTTTCAACTCTTCGCCCGCTTCGAACGGGTACGGGATGACAGAGACGTCGTCGCTGTCGACGATGAACGTAGGCGACGACTACCTCGCGAAGCCCGACAGCGTGGGACCTCCTGTTCCGGTGGTGGACGTCAAGGTCGTCGACGTCGACGGCAGAGATCTACCTGTCGGCCACGTCGGTGAGCTATGGATCAAAGGGCCTAACATCGTGAAGGGCTACTGGCACAAGCCCGAGGCCACGGCTGCGACGTTCAGCGGTGGCTGGGTTCACACCGGGGACGTGGCTCGCATCGACGAGGAGGGCTTCGTATACATCGTCGATCGAGCCAAGGACATGCTCATCCGCGGCGGCGAGAACGTGTATTGCGTCGAGATCGAAGGTGTCCTCTACGAGCATCCGGCCGTGGCGGAAGCCGCCGTCATCGGCATTCCCCACCCGACTCTTGGGGAGGAAGTAGGCGCAGTGGTGACGCTCAAGCCGGGATCCCACGTCGACGAAGCTGAGCTTGCAGCCTTCGTGAGAGAGCGACTGGCGGCGTTCAAAGTTCCCACCAAGTTCTGGTTCTACAGCTCCGAGCTACCGCGCAACCCTGCGGGCAAGGTGCTGAAGAAGGAACTGCGGGAAGAGCTGATCCCCGGCTGACGGCAGGTTGACCGCGCGAGCTTCGGCTCGCTGGCTGCAACGATCAGTACGCTCAGAGTTCTGCGATACGTCCCAGCTCGTCGGGCGTGCTGATGTTCAGGCGGTTCGCTTCTTGCACGGTCCGCTTGACCATCCCCGACAGTTCTGCTCCGGGACCCAGCTCTAAGAAGGTGCCGACGCCCATGTCGGCCAGTTCGATCAGTGACTCGCGCCATCTGACCGGGCTAACTAGCTGGCGGGAAAGCAGCAGGGCAAAGCCGTCCCTGTGGGCTTGAGCATCGACGTTTGCCACCAGAGGGGCTGACGGAGCGCCGAATTCACACGACGACAAAGCCTCGTCGAGCTTGGCCTGGGCGGGCTCCATTAATGGCGAATGGAAAGCCCCTCCGACCGACAGGGCCATTACTCTCTTGGCCCCGAGTGCCAAGGCGGCTTCGCCCGCTGCGGCGACGCCCGCTGCGGTGCCCGCAACCACGACCTGTCCCGGGGCATTGTCGTTGGCAGGCCAAGCCCCAACCGTCTCCTCGCACGCCTGGGCTACGCCTTCGGGGTCTAGCCCGAGGACAGCGACCATCGTCCCTGGGTTCGTCTCGGCAGCAGCTTGCATCGCCTCGCCTCTCGCCGCGACCAGGGCGGCGCCTGGCAGGACGCCGAGCGAGCCTGAGGCGACCAGAGCCGTATATTCTCCGAGGCTGTGACCGGCGTACGCGGCGACGCGGGTGGCGTCCAGGCCTACGTCGAGGCATGCCCGCCAGACGGTCAGGCTGAGGGCGAAGGCGGCAAGTTGCGCGTTGCGGGTGGCTTTGAGCTCCTCGGCGTCCGCCTCCGTGAGAAGCCGTCCGACGTTGCGGTGCAACGCGTCTGAGATCTCCTCTACCACCGCCCAGGCAGGGTTGGAAACCCAAGGTATACCCATCTGAGGCTTCTGAGAGCCCTGCCCTGGAAACAGAACTGCTATCACAGGGCAGACCTTACCTCTCTACCGCGCGTCGCCAGAGTTTCGAGTCCGACTTCTCTCGTCGATGAGACACCTTATTAGTCGTTGGGCTCGTAGAATATTGGACGTGCAACCGATAAGCCTGACAGAAGAGCAAAAAGCGTTCCGTGACACGATGAGGCGTTTCGCCGAAGAACGCGTCGGGCCTCGTGCCGCCGAAGTCGACGCTTCCGGGGAGTTCAGCTGGGACAACTTCAAGGACTGCGTCGCAATGGAGCTCACGGGGCTCAATGTCCCAGTCGCCTACGGGGGTTCGGGAGCGGACCACGTTACCCAGGCGATCATGGTCGAGGAGCTGGCCAGGGTTTGCGCCTCCACCAGTTTGATGATGGGCATCAACGGTCTGTCCACCACTCCCATAGTCAACTGGGCTTCCGAGGAGCTGAAGGCGAAGTACCTTCCAGCGATCGCTGCCGGCGACAGCCAGGGGAGCTACTGCCTCTCCGAGGCCGACGCTGGCAGCGACGTAGCTGCAATGTCAGCCAGAGCCACGCGAGATGGGGACCACTACGTGCTGTCGGGCACAAAAACCTGGATTACCAACGCTGGCATATCCGACATATACGTGGTGTTTGCGAAGACGGACCCGGCTGCGGGGGCTAGGGGAGTGTCGTGCTTCCTCGTGGAGCGTGCCATGGGAATCCAGATAGGTAAGCTCGAACGAAAGCTCGGGATACACGGAAGCCCGACCGGCGAGGTGTTACTAGACGGCGTGAGGGTCCCGGCCTCCAACCTGATAGGCGAGGAGGGCCAAGGATTCATGATAGCCATGCACACCTTGGACCGAACCCGCCCCGCTATCGCGGCGCAAGCGGTTGGTATCGCCCAGGGGGCCATCGACGCGGCCCGCCAGTACATGAAGCAGCGCAAGACTTTCGGAAAGCCCATCGCCGAACACCAAGGTTTGCAATTCATGCTCGCCGACATGGCCATGAAGACCGAAGCCGCCCGCCTTCTTACGTACTGGGCGAACTCGCTGATCGACGAAGGCGACCCCGACGGCGAGCTCAACTCCGCAGGTGCGATGGCGAAGTGCTTCGCCTCCGACACGGCTATGGCGGTCACCGTCGACGCAGTACAGCTCCTCGGTGGCAGCGGCTACACGATGGACTTTCCCGTGGAGCGCTTCATGCGCGACGCGAAAATCACCCAGATATATGAGGGGACGAACCAGATCCAACGCCTGGTCATCGCCCGGAACCTTCTGCGCTGATTGCCACCCCTGGATAAACTCTGATTCTCCAGTAGAGATTTAGACTTTTTGAGGTGTGCCTGGCACGGTGCTAGTAGGTCGCACGTCGCTGAGATGGCTCGGATAGTGTCGTAGGCGTATGTACGCAGCCAGGACCGCAGCAGCACAACCCGACAAGCCAGCGATCGTCATGGTGCCGACGGGGGAGACCGTCACGTTCGCCGACTACGAGGCAGCGGCTAACAGAGTCGCCCACCTGCTTCGTGCGCAGGGGCTCAAGCGCGGGGATCACATAGCAATCCTGTCCTCGAACAACCCAGCCATGATTGAGATCGAAGGAGCTGCTGAAAGGACGGGACTGTACTTCACCCTGATCAACAGCTACCTGTCGGCGGAGGAAGTCGCTTACATCCTGGACAACAGCAGGGCGAAGATGCTCTTCTGCTCGGCTGACAAACTCGAGGTGGCCGACCTCGCTGCATCTTCGTGTCCAGGAGTGCAACGTTTCGTCGTGACCCGTTCCAGTGGGGATTCGGGCCGTTGGGAGTCCCTTGACCACCTAGTCGAGGGCTTTCCGTCTACTCCAGTACCAGACGAGCGCCTCGGGGCCGCGATGTTGTACTCGTCAGGAACGACTGGCCGCCCCAAAGGGATCTTTCGTGAGCTTCCCGAGATTGACCCGGCCCAAGCCCTGCCGGTGATGGACTTCGTCAGGCACCTTTTCGGTTTCCGCGAGGGCATGACTTATCTCAATCCAGCTCCCCTTTACCATTCAGCGCCGCAGTCGAGTGTGGCTGCGAGCCTGAGGCTGGGGGCCACTGTGGTGGTGATGGAGCACTTCGACGCCGAGGGTTGGCTCAGCGCTGTCGAAAAGTACCGCGTGACGAATTGCCAGATGGTGCCGACCATGTTCACCCGTCTCCTCCGTCTTCCAGCCGAGGTCAGAGAGCGCTACGACCTTTCCTCGCTCGAAAGGGTCGTCCACGCAGCAGCCCCTTGCCCGATCCCGGTGAAGCAGGCAATGATCGAATGGCTTGGACCCATCATCACTGAGTACTACGGGGCGACCGAGGCCAACGGATTCACGTTCTGCGACTCCGAGGAATGGTTGGCGCACCCCGGCACCGTCGGACGCGCCGTCCTAGGCGAGGTTGTGATAGTCGACGAAGACGGCCATGAGTGCCCGACAGGAGTTGACGGAACGGTGTGGTTCCGTGGCGCCACGAACTTCGAGTACTTCGAGGATCCGGCCAAGACCGCCGAGAGCCGCGCCGAGGACGGCAACATGAGCACCGTCGGCGACATAGGTCATCTAGACGCCGAGGGATGGCTGTACCTTACGGACCGTAAGAGCTACATGATCATCTCTGGCGGGGTCAACATCTACCCCCAGGAGACCGAAAACCTACTTTCCACCCATCCAGCGGTCGGCGACGTCGCTGTCATCGGCGCCCCCGATCCGGACATGGGCGAGAAGGTCGTAGCAGTCGTCGAGCCCGCCGCAGGATATGCCGCTAGCCCGGAACTCGCCGCCGAACTGATTAGGTTCAGCCGTGAGCACCTGGCGCACTTCAAGTGTCCCAAGCAGGTCGACTTCGTGACCGAACTGCCTCGGCTTCCGACAGGAAAGCTCTACAAGCGCCTCGTAAGGGACCGCTACTGGCCTAAGGGGTAAGGTCGCCTCAGCGGCCTTTCTTCGAAGTTCCTAGGACGGCCTCCAAACCGGCGGTCCAGGAGCGCTTTATCTGAGAGCGGGAGCGACGGTGCTGGCGGGTCATTATGTCCCAACTGTCGAACGACACCAGCACGTCGATCAGCGAAACAAGATCGTCGGCCTCAGCCTTGCTCCTCTTCTTCAACTCCGGGGCGAAATGCTGGCGGACTGTGGTGTCGAGGAGCTTGCGGTAGCGTGCAATGTCTTGCGCGATTAGAGGCACGTACGGTGCTCGAAGGTAGGCGGTGCGGGCCGTTCCCGACATTGTCTCATTCACCTTAACGCGAGCGTCTACGAAACGGGTGATCCTCTCAGCGAGCGAACCCTTGCCGATGTCAGGGATCTGCAGCAGCGGGGATACCCGCTCGAAGTTGCGGGCGATCACCGCTCGGCGAAGGTCGTCCAAGCCATCGAAGTAGCGGAAGATCGAGCGAGCCGACAATCCCGATTTAACTGTGAGACGTTCGACGGACGGATCGTCGTCACCTTCAGCTACGAGGGCCAACGCGGATTCGATCACCACGTCACGGTTACGGGCACGCCGGGCCGAGCGCCCATCGATTCTGTCGATCATGGCGTTAGCATATCTCGACGGTGGTGGTGACAACGCGCGGGTCAGATTGCCACATCACGACCGTGCCTCCCTCGCTAGAGTCGAACGATCCGACGAGCGGGGCCACGCGGCATGTCTGCCAGCTTGGTTGTAGGGTTGGTAACGCCAAGACCAAGGAGCGGTAGGACCATGACAGAAGGCGTACCAGCGGCGGCGATCAGGGTGTTCTTGGTGGATGACCACGAGGTCGTCAGGCAGGGGCTGCGTTTTCTCCTTGACGCCGAAGACGACATCGAGGTCGTCGGCGAGGCGGGAACTGCCGCAGAAGCCGTCGTTTCAATATTAGAGACGGCCCCTCGGGTGGCGGTCCTCGACGTGCGGTTGCCCGACGGGAGCGGAGTTGAAGTGTGCAGGGAGATTAGATCGAGCAATCCGGCTATTGCCGCTCTCATGCTCACGTCGTTCTCGGAAGACGAGGCGCTACTCGACGCCGTGGTCGCCGGGGCAGCAGGCTACGTGCTTAAGGACGTTCGCGGCTTCGACCTTGTCAATCAGATTCGCAAAGTAGCCGCAGGCGGCTCGCTTGTCTCCGCCGATGTGGCCCAGAGGGCTATGGAGAGGATGCGTCGCAAGGAGGAGCAGGACCCTTCCAGGATCCTCACCCATCAAGAGCAGAGGATCCTCGAACTGATAGCTAACGGTCTCACCAACCGCCAGATAGCGGCGGAGATGTACTTGTCGGAGAAGACGGTCAAGAACTACGTTTCCAACCTCCTGTCCAAGTTGGGCATGAGCCGGCGGACAGAAGCTGCGGTGTACGCGGTGCGCCACGGCGCTTCTGGGGACGTCCCAGGCGATCCGAAGAGCAGGCATCAAGTTTAGGCGGCGCTGAACGCGTGTCAGTCGACGAGCCGACTAGGTCTAGGTGGCGAGGGCTGCTTCGACTTCCGCTGCTCTCGGCGGGTCGGCCCCAACTCTGGTGCAGGTTACAGAGGAGGCTGCGACAGCGAAACTTAGGGCTCCGGCAAGGTAATCAGCCGGTGATTGGCCAAGAAGCCCGGGGGTTGCGTGGCCTGCGCGCGCCAGAGCCATGAGTAGGGCGGAGGTGAACGAGTCGCCTGCTCCCACGGTGTCTGCTACCCGGACTGGTCGACCCAGTGCAGTGAGCACATGCCCGCCGGAGGTGTAGGCGCATGCTCCTGCGGGACCCGAAGTAACCACGACGATCTCCGGTCCAAGTTGAAGCCATGCTTGCGCCGACGTGCCGGCTTGAACACTAGGATAAAGCCACGCAAGGTCCTCGTCGGAGACCTTGACGAGATGACTGCATGAGACGGCCCGCTCGACTTTGGCGATGGCGTCGGCGCGCTCACCGCACAGTGCAGGTCTGATGTTGGGGTCATAGCTAACAAGTATCTGAGTGGTGTCGTGGAGTCGCTCGGCGAGATCGACGATTGGACGCCACCCGGGCTCAGTCCACGATGCGATCGACCCGAAATGGACCATGGTCGTGCCGGTCGGGAGCCGCTCCAACTCGTCGGCAGTCCACTGCCAGTCAGCCGTCCCCTGAGTGTAGAAGTCGTAGACGGCGTCATGAGACTCGTCGAGAGACACGACCGCTAGGGTTGCAGGCTCCGGTGTGTCGGGACAAGCTGACACGTCGACCCCCTCGGAAACGAGGTAGCGCCGCAACGCCCTTCCGAAAGTCGTGCCGCTCATACGTGCCATCATCGAGGTCCCAATGCCAAGTCTCGCCAGGCCAACCGCGACGTTAAGAGGGCTGCCGCCCTGTCGGGCACGAAAAACCAGGTCGTCTCCCGCTGGCACCAGGTCGATCAACGCTTCGCCTACGACCGTTACGTGGTGTGCGACCGTGTTGTCCATGGTCAAGATAGTGCCACGTGCAACGCAAGGGCACTGTTCGGACCGGCGCGGCCCGCCCAGTACTGTCGGATCGGGGCTGGCTGATCAGGGCAGCGGGGTAGTATCTGAGGGGTGTCACGTAGGGGTCTCAGTCTCTTTGTCGCTCTGAGCGTCATCTGGGGTATCCCGTACCTGCTCATAAAAGTGGCTGTTGCCCATGTGAGCCCTCCCGACTTGGTGTTCGCCAGGACAGCGATCGGGGCTGTGCTTCTCCTTCCTGTTGCGGCGTGGCGAGGGGAGCTAAGGCCTGTTCTTACCAGGTGGAAACCACTAATCCTCTACAGTCTCGTCGAGCTGATCGTTCCGTGGGTTCTTCTCGCGGATGCGGAGCGGCGTCTGTCGAGTTCGCTCAGCGGTCTGCTCGTGTCAGCGGTCCCGCTCGTCGGGGCGGTGATCGCCCTGCTGTCACCCGGCCACGACCGTTTGAGCACCCCCAACGTGGCCGGTCTCGGGTTGGGTCTCGCTGGCGTCGCAGTTCTCCTCGGCTTCACCGTGAGTGGCTCTGACTTGGGATCAGTCGCCATCGTCGGGATCACAGTGCTCGGTTATGCCGCTGGACCGGCTGTCATGGCGAGGCGCCTCGGTGACCTCCCGCCACTCGGAGTGGCAGCGCTGTCTGTCGGCTTGTGCGCTGCCGCCTACGCACCGTGGGCGTTGACGCACCCGCCGGCAGCAGTGCCTGCGAGTGCCGCTGAGGCGATCATCGTCCTCGGGGTCATATGCACAGCGGTCGCATTCGTGACGTTCTTCGCTCTCATAGCCGAGATAGGTGCCGTGAGAGCCACTGTCATCACCTACCTAAACCCGGCGGTCGCCGTGGCGTTGGGCGCAACGGTGCTGGGCGAAGCGGTCACGTGGGCGACGGCGGTCGGCTTCTTGATGATCCTTTCCGGTGCCTACATGGCGACGCGTCGCCATGCGGCGCTGGCAGTCACCTAAAGGCGTTGTTGAAGCGAAGGGATCGCCGCCACGAAAGAGACTTTCGGCTCTATTGGGCATGCGCACTGTGGGCCATGGTGGATAAGTAAGAACCAACCACGATGGAGGGAGTGACGATGACAGACGAAGCCGCCAGCTCGAAGGTAGTTGTAGGTGTCGATGGCTCGGCAGGGTCTCTACCTGCCCTGGGGTGGGCGTTGCGTCAAGCGGAAGGAGGCAGGCGAGAGATCGTTGCGGTTTACGCCTGGCAGGTTCCCGCTCTCGCATACAGCGCCCCCGGCTACATCCCCCCCGAGAAGGACTCACTCGACGCTGAGGGAAAGAGGATCCTCGCCGAGGCCCTCAAAGCCCTTGGGGTCGACGCCGATAGTGCGCCCGTGTCCCTGTCGGTGGGGAACGGCCAGGCGGCTGACGTCATCGCCGAGGTCTGCGAGGAAACCGGTGCCGAGATGGCGGTCGTTGGAAGTCGCGGGCACGGCAGGATCGCCGAAATACTGCTCGGTTCGACGAGTCGATCGCTTCTGCAGAAGTCGAAGGTGCCTCTCGTGATAGTGCCTAGCGGGGGTGACAGCCCAGGGGACGGTAGGATAGTCGTCGGCGTGGACGGGTCGGTCGGCTCCAAGCTGGCACTTGAGTGGGCGATCAACGAGGCGGCAACTTCAGGCGGCAACGTCGAGGCGGTCATGGTCATCCCCGCTCCTGCGCCGGACCTTCCGCCGCACCTTCCGGAGGCTCTGCGCAACCGTGCCGGCGAGGACTCCCCAGCTGCCCGGCAGCTGGCGCAGCTCGTCGATTCTGCTGTCAGTGAGGCGCCGAGCGTATCGGGCAAAGTCGTCGAGGCTGTCCTGCACGGCAACCCAGCCCATACGCTTCGCCTCCACGCCAACGGTGCCGATATGCTCGTCGTCGGCCGGCGCGGTCTCGGCTCGATCCACGAGGCCTTTAGCGGGTCCGTTAGCAGTTGGTGTTCGCACCACACGAACCGCCCGGTGGTCATAGTCCCAACTAGTTTCGACCCCCAGAGCTGAGAGCGACAGTCGGATGGGTAGTTAGCCGACGTGGGTTATCTCATGGACGGCCCGCAGGTGTGGCGTAGTGACCCGAAGCTTGATCCGCAGCGGTAACGTCGTGGTGTGAAAGCGTCCCGAGTCGACTTGGCGGCCGCCTACGGCGAAGTCCGGTCCTTGACGGAGAAGTTGGCGGAGCCTCTCTCCGCCGAGGACCAGACTGTCCAGTCGATGCCAGACGTCAGCCCGACGAAATGGCACCGCGGTCATACCTCCTGGTTCTTCGAGACCTTCGTTCTGAACAAAAACCGCCCTGGTTACCAGGAGTTCCAGCCGGGATTCTCCTACCTTTTCAACTCCTACTACCAAAGCGTGGGGCCAAGGTACGAACGTGCACGGCGTGGCTGCGTGTCGCGCCCAGGATGCTCTGACATTGCCAGGTACCGCTCCCACGTGGATGCCGAGATGTCCACAGCGATATCGGAGGGCAACCTAGACGAAGCTGCCCTAGGCCTTGTGGAGCTCGGCCTTCACCATGAGCAGCAACACCAGGAACTCCTGCTGATGGACATAAAGCACGTCCTTTCACTGAATCCGCTAGCGGTGTGTTACCAGCCGTGGCGAGCTGCTGAGGAGCCGGCGCAACTTTCGATGTCGCAGGCAGGCTGGATCTGTCACGAGGGCGGAGTGGTACGCGTCGGCCATGGCGGGGACGGCTTCGCCTACGACAACGAGGGTCCCTCCCACGAAGTTCTCCTTGCGCCGTTCCAGCTGGCCGACCGGCTCGTCACCTGTGCCGAGTGGGTGGCCTTTATCGACGATGGCGGCTACCGCACGCCGGAGCTGTGGCTGGCGGAAGGTTGGGACCGTCTCATGTCAGAGCGTTGGGAAGCTCCTCTCTACTGGGACAGGAACGACGGGTCCTGGGACGTTTTCACGCTCGGCGGTCGCCGAGGAGTCGACCCTGCCGAGCCGGTGTGCCACGTCAGCTACTTCGAAGCCGACGCCTTTGCGACCTGGGCCGGCGCCCGTCTGCCGACGGAGTTCGAATGGGAGGTCGTGGCCCGGCGATACCTTGACGCCGGCGGGGGGATCAGCGGGCAGCTAGTGGATCCTGCCTCCGTGCACCCGACACGCCAAGAGGCGGGGGAGATGTTCGGGGGCGCGTGGGTGTGGACTTCGTCGGCGTACCTGCCCTACCCCGGTTTCCGGCGTCCGCAAGGGGCCGTGGGAGAGTACAACGGGAAGTTCATGGTGAACCAGCAGGTCCTTCGAGGCGGCAGTGTCGCAACACCGCCAGGCCACGTCCGCTCTTCGTATCGCAACTTTTTTCCCGCCTACGCGAGGTGGGCGTTCAGCGGGGTACGTCTCGCCAAGGGCATTTGAGGAGGTCGGAGAGTTGACGCAGGTGAGCGTGGAAGTGCTGTCCGGACCCGTTGCACGCCAGGCCAGGATGCGAGGGGACGTGCGAGACGGCCTTACCAGCACGCCGAAGTCCATTCCTCCGGTCTGGTTTTACGACGAGCGCGGCAGTCGGCTCTTCGATGAGATAACCCGGCTTCCCGAGTACTACCTGACGCGGGCCGAGCGATCGATCCTAGAAGCCCGAGCCACGGAGATAGTCGAGCGGTCCGGGACGGCTACGCTTGTCGAGATCGGCTCGGGCACCTCGGAGAAGACACGGGTGATCCTAGATGCCATGGCTGCAGCGGGTTCCCTCGACAAGGTGGTGCTGCTCGACATCTCCGAGACAGCCCTACGAGAAGCAGCACTGCAATTGCACCGGTCCTACGACGTGCCGGTGGAAGGAGTGGTGGGCGATCTGCGAGACGAGTTCCACTCGATCCCCTCCGGTGGGTCACGGTTATGGGTCTTCCTCGGCAGCACAATCGGGAACTTCGGTCCTGTCGAGAGACACCAGTTGTTTAGTCGCTTCGCTCGAGCGATGGGCCCAGGCGACCGGCTGCTGCTGGGAGCGGACCTAGTGAAAGATCCGGCACGCCTTATAGCGGCCTACGACGACGAGGCGGGTGTTACCGCCGCGTTCAACCTGAACGTGCTCGAAGTACTAAACGGCGAGCTCGGAGCGGATTTCGACCTCGACGGTTTCTCCCATCGCGCCGTTTGGAACGTCGACGAGTCGCGCGTGGAGATGAGGCTTCACTGCGTCACGGGCCAGGAGGTATCACTACCGGCTGTCGACATGAGGATTTCTTTGAGTGCAGGGGAGGAGCTTCTGACGGAGATCTCCACGAAGTTCTCCGAGCGCGGCCTGCGAGACGAACTGGCAGCCGCGGGTTTCGAAGTAGACCGTTGCTGGTTCGACGACCACGACGACTTCATGGTGGTGCTAGCGGGTCTGGGCGAGCCCACCCGCGGCCGACAAGCCAATGGATAGGCGTGAGACTCCGAGCTTGACGCTAGCGTGAACTGAGATGGCAGCACGCAAACTGGTCGTGTTCGCGGACGGTCCTGACGGACCACTCCCTGACCCGCTCCACATCGGACGTGTCGCCGGGCTTGCGGACGGCGACACGGCTGAACTTCTACTCGGCTGGGTCGTGCGCGAACCGGACTGGCTCGCCGCGACGAGTCCGGACGAGCGCCCCAACTGGAGCGTGCGTACCCTGCTGGTGGGAACCGGGACGAGAGGGCCCGTGGCGAGCGGTCTGGTCATGTCAGTGCCGACCCGACTGTCGGCTATACCGAGCCTGCTCTCCTCGCGCCTGAAGCCTGACGTTCTTGTCGTCGGCGCCTGGCAAGACGGCCGGGCCTGGAGGCTTGCAGGAAGCCCAGGGTGGGCCGCCGACGTGGTCGGTTCGGCCGGCGGCGTCGTCATCGAGCGTTGGCCCGGGGCAGCCCCTCCCGGACGCCCGGTGCTTGGGGCATGCAACGTCGTCGGCGTGTTCGACCGCTCCGACGCGCCTGACCCCGTCCCTGTGCACAAGGCCGGCCTCGCCTACGACACGATAGGTGACAGCGTGGCCGCCCTCGTGCCCCCCGATGCCACTTTGCAGTGGGGGCCCGGCTCGATAGGAGCGTCAGTGGTTGCGGCGCTCCGCCGCCCTGTCCGTGTTCACTCCGGGTTGGTAACCGACGAGCTCGTAGAGCTAGAACAGCGCGGTCTCCTCCATGGGATTGCTCGATCTGCTTACATGTGGGGCGGCGAAGGACTGTCGCAGATGCTGGCCGCCGGGCGCCTTGAACTGGTCAACGTCACTCGAAGCCACGACCTCGGCGCCCTCAGCAGGATCAAGCGGTTCGTGGCGGTCAACACGGCGCTCGAAATAGGCCTCGACGGGTCGGTGAACGTCGAGACGGCCGGTGGTCGCGTCGTTGCCGGACCGGGCGGCCACCCCGACTTCGCCTTGGGGGCGGTAGCTTCACCGGGTGGACTTTCCATCGTGGCGGCGACGTCCACGGCGGGCGGCAAGTCTACCATTGTGAAGTCGCCTGGCGTCGTTTCGACACCCCGCAGCGATGTGGACGTGGTGGTCACCGAGTACGGCGTGGCCGACCTTCGCGATTGCACCGACGCCGAGAGGGCTTCACGGCTGGTGTCAATCGCCCATCCCGAACACCGCGAGGCGCTCAGAGCATGAGCTGGCTGCAACACGCCGGCGCAAGCCGGAACTAGCCGAAGAGCTCGTTGGGGTGAAGAGGAAGCTCAAGCTCCTCGACATACGTGTCGAAAGTCACATAGATCGCGTCGGAAGTTCTGGCATAATCCGGAACCTGCGGGCGTTGGCACTATACGAAATGGCTAACAGCACTACATACGCCCCTGATCTTCTAGGACTTTACCTCGACGAGGCTGGAAGCTTCCCACTTCTGACCAAATCCGACGAGATGCGTCTCGGCAGGATAATCCAAGAGGGCCAGGCTGCCCGCGAGTCGCTGGCCGGCAAGGATCGCCTCACCGCAGCGGAGCGTCGCCGCTTGAACCGTCTCGTTCGTGACGGCGAAGCAGCGAGCGCCGACTTCATCAACGCTAACTTGCGCCTCGTCGTGTCTGTGGCCCGCAAGTACCAGTGGTCCGGCCTTCCGCTTAGCGATCTGATCCAAGAGGGCAACCTCGGGTTGATCCACGCAGTAGAGAAGTTCGACTGGCGCAAGGGGTTCAAGTTCTCGACTTACGCCACCTGGTGGATCCGTCAGGCGATCGGCCGTGCGGTGGAGAACACCGCCCATACGGTACGAATCCCCGCTCACATCGGAGACGAGATCCGCCGAGCCAGGCGTATCCAAGCGGAGATGGAGGTCCGCCTCGGAAGGCCGGCCACCCTGTCGGAGCTGGCCGAGGCCATGGGTATAACTGAAGCCGGCATTTCTGAGCTGTTCCGCTACGACAGCGACCCGATGAGCCTCGACGTGACAGTCGGTGAAGACGGCGACACCAGCCTCGGGGATCTCGTCGTCAACAAGACTGCTGAGTCCCCGTTCGAGTCGGTGGCCTCGGGTATGCTTCCCGAGGAGGTGTCCCGGTTTCTTTCCAAGCTTTCCGAGGAGGAGAGTCAGGTCCTGACCCTCAGGTACGGTCTCGACCGAGGAGAGCCACGCACGCAGGGTGAGGTTGGTGAAGAGATGCAACTCACCGCCGAGCGGGTGCGTCGAATCGAGCGTGACGCGATCGGCAAGTTGCGCCGCCAACTCGCCGGAACTCAGGCATACGACCTGCTCGCCAGCTGACTTCTGCTGCTCCTCCGGGTCATCCGGTCGGGGGCGATGATGCCGCTAGCCTAGGCCCGGTGCAGTCACCCCCCCGAGTCCGCATTGCTCCGTCGCCGACCGGTTACTTTCACGTAGGGACCGGCCGTACCGCCCTGTTCAACTGGCTATTTGCCCGTCGTCATGGCGGAACTTTCGTCTTGCGGATAGAAGACACCGACACGGCCCGCAACCGTGCCGAGCACGTTGAGGGCATCATGTCGTCCCTTAGGTGGCTTGGTTTGGGTTGGGACGAAGGTCCATTTCTTCAGTCTGAGCGTGGCGCGCTCTACGAGCGGGCCATAGACGTCCTCCTTGAGGCGGAGGCTGTCTACGCCTGCGAGTGCACACCCGCCGACATTCAAGAGCGCGCCCGCAAGAGGGGAGGCCCCCCCGGCTATGACGGGTTTTGCCGTGACCGCGGCCTGGAGGCCACCTCGGGGCGGATGCTGCGCTTCAGGACTCCCCGAGAGGGGAGCATCGGCTTCACTGACCTGGTTCGCGGGAACCCGACGTTTCCCCTCGCAGCGATCGAAGACTTCGGGGTCCGCAAGTCCAACGGCGAACCGCTGTTTATCCTCGCGAACGTCGTCGACGACGCGGACATGGCGATCTCTCACGTGATCCGAGGAGACGACCATACCTCTAACACCCCTAAGTACGCGCTCCTGTGGGTGGCCCTCGGCTACGGCGAGCTGCCCGTGTTCGCCCATCTGCCTTTGATCAACAATGCCCAGGGCAAGAAGCTGTCCAAGAGGCGGGACAAGGTAGCCGTGGAGGACTTTCGCGACGAGGGTTACCTTGCTGAGGCCATGGTGAACTATCTGGCGTTGCTCGGCTGGTCGCCTGGAGATGACAGGGAGATCCTGTCGCTGGACGAGATGATCAGCGAGTTCGACCTGGGAGACGTCAAGTCCTCCCCGGCTATCTTCGACGAGCGCAAACTGGCATCGGTTAACTCCCAGTACTTGCGGAAGATGACCCCTGAGGAGCTGGTCGAAAGATCCGAGCTTTGGCTGCGGTCCCGGTGGGAGCCGCTGGCACCTCTAGTCCAGGAGAGAGTGAGAACCCTTTCGGAGGTCTACTCCATGGTGGAGTTCCTCTACCGGCCCGAACCGGTCATCGACGAGTCTGAATGGGCCAAAGCGCTCCGCAAGAACGCCGGCTTCGCGCTCGTGTTGGAAGCGGCGGCCGACACCCTCGCTGGCGCGGAGTGGGACGTGGAAGGCATCCACTCCGCCTTGAGCGCTGCCGGCGACAAGGCGGGGGTTGCCAACCTTCGAGATTCGCAGGCGCCGGTTCGCCTGGCGGTGACCGGACGCTCGGTCGGACCGCCTCTCATGGAGTCGCTAGCTCTGCTTGGTCGGGACAAGACCCTCAGCCGTATTCGGGCAGGACTTGCACGGGCGCAGGACGTTCCCGCGACCGGCTAAGATCTTTCCTGCCACCTTCGGGGGTGGTGTAATCGGCAACACGACAGGTTCTGGCCCTGTTATTGGGGGTTCGAGTCCTCCCCCCCGAGCTAGCAGCACTTCTCAAAGCATCTGAGCACTGGAAAGCCGAGGTAGGCACGGATTGGCCGGTAAAACAGTAGCCAGGAACTGGCCGGCAAGTCCCGCCGGCATAGCCTTCGGCGGGGACTACAACCCAGAGCAGTGGCCCGAGGAGATGCGCCAGCAGGATCTGGCCCTCATGGCCGAGGCTGGCGTCAACTTCCTTACCGTAGGAGTGTTCTCTTGGGCTGCGCTGGAGGTCTCCCCTGGTGTCTTCGAATGGGGTTGGCTCGACCGGGTCATGGACGACCTTGCCACCGCCGGCATCGCCGCCGATCTCGCTACGGCGACCGCCTCCCCGCCGCCGTGGTTCAGCCATGCCAACCCTCAGACGCTCCCCGTAAGGGTTGACGGCACCAAGTTGTGGTGGGGTTCGCGCCAGGCTTTCTGTCCCTCGTCGCCGATATACCGCGACGCTGCTGTCCACCTCGCCGGTGAAATAGCTAGGCGTTACGCCTCTCATCCTGCCCTTGCTATGTGGCATGTTCACAACGAGTACGGGTGTCACAACTCCGCTTGCTACTGCGACGTGTCGGCCGGAGCTTTCCGGGTCTGGCTTGCCGAGCGCTACGGGGAGCTCAAGGCTTTGAACGAGGCGTGGGGTACATCGTTTTGGAGCCAGCGTTACACCGCGTGGGATCAGGTGATACCGCCGAGGCGTACCGGGACTTTCGCCAATCCAGGCCAGCAGCTCGACTGGGCCCGGTTCTGCTCTGACGAACTGCTCGCCTGCTGCCTCGCAGAGATAGCAGTCCTAAAAGAGGTGACACCGGACATACCGGTGACCACAAACATGATGTCGTTGTTCAAACCGCTCGACTATCAGCGTTGGGCCGACCACCTCGACGTCATCAGCAACGACCACTACCTGCTCAACTTCCTGGAACGTCCCGAAGCCGACCTGTCCTTGTCGGGTGACCTGATGCGTTCCTTGGCGGGTGGGCCGTGGTGGTTGATGGAGCATTCCCCGAGCGCTGTCAACTGGCAGCCGTTCAACTTGGCGAAGGCCCCCGGTCAGCTACTGCGCAACAGTCTCACCCATGTAGCTCGCGGTGCTGACGCCGTCGGTTTCTTCCAGTGGCGGGCAAGCCGGGCGGGAGCGGAGAAATACCACTCGGCGATGCTCCCGCACGCCGGTCGCGACACCAAAGTATGGCGCGAAGTGGTCAGCCTCGGAGCCAGCCTCGCATCGCTAAGCGAAGTTGTCGGGAGCCGCGTCGAGTCGAGGGTGGCGATCGTGCACTCTTGGGATTCGTGGTGGGCTGCGGAGCTAGACGCCCACCCGACGATGGCGCTCGATGTTGCCGGTCATATCCGTGCCTGGCACAGCGCCCTTTGGGACATGAACGTCACCACTGACATTGTCTCGCCGGGCTCGCAGCTGAGCAGCTACGACTTGGTAATAGCCCCCAACCTGTATCTACTGACCGACGACCAAGCCTCCAACCTGGCCGCTTTCGTGCAGGGTGGGGGTACAGCGGTGGTCACCTACTTCTCGGGTATCGTCGACTCCGACGACCATGTGCGTCTCGGTGGCTACCCTGGTATGTTGAGGGAGCTCCTCGGGGTAGTCGTGGAGGAGTTCTTCCCGCTGGCGCCCGGCGAGACCGTCCGGCTTAGCGACTCGAGCTCGGGGAGCGTTTGGAGCGAGTTGGGTCGCGCCGATGGGGCAGAGGTCCTCGCCGAGTTCGCGGAAGGCCCCGTTGCCGGCTGCCCTGCGATCACGCGGAACACCTTCGGAAGCGGCAGCGCCTTGTACGTGGCCACTCACCTAAGCGGAGAGGACTTGATGTCCTTCGCTCGCAGCGTCGTCGAACATGCCGGCGTCCGACCCGTCGCAGACACGCCGAAGGGCGTCGAAGCAGTACGGAGAAGCTCCCCTGACGCCAGCTACCTGTTCGTCCTTAACCACACGGGACAACCAGCAGAGGTTGATGTCGACGGAGTGGAGTTACTAAGCGGCGAGCGGGTGGAGGGGACTCTCAGGGTGGCCGCGGGTGCGGTTGGCGTGGTACGCGAGGAACGGCCGTCTGCAGCGGTGCGCAGCTAGCGGCTAGAGACGACAAGATAGGAGCATTGTGATGTCCCAAGATCTCAAGGCGGGTTCCCGGTGGGTTAGTGCTGTCGACGACACCGAGGTGATAGTCGTGAAGGCGGCCGGTTCGGGCGGCCTGACGCTCGAATGCGGCGGCCATCCGATGCTCCCTGCGGGAACAGCCAAGCCGGCCGACGTCAGCCTCGACGGTGCTTTCGCTGGCGGGACGGCGATAGGAAAGCGCTTCGAGCACGACAGCGGCCTAGAGGTTCTCGCGACTAAGGCCGGCGCTGGGACTTTGTGTGTCGACGGGGTGCCCCTAGCGTTGAAGGATGCGAAGCCGCTGCCAGCGTCGGATTGAGACTCGCCTCCGTCCATTCGCCGTCACAGGCCGTTTACTCGAGCTGTGAGGTAGAGCAGCCTTGCGGGTGCATCCATCAACTCGGCTATAGTGCTAAGCCGCGTCACGCACGGCCCCATCGTCTAGTGGCCTAGGACACCACCCTCTCAAGGTGGAGGCACGGGTTCGAATCCCGTTGGGGCTGCCACGTCGGATCCGCCGAGTGGCGTGGCTTAGTGGTGGCGCAGGTGGATGCCGTGCGGGCGGGCGTGCAACAAGCTGGCACCGAGCCCAGGGGGGCATCCATGAGGGTGGAGTAGACCGTCGGCCGTGACGCCGAAGCGGTGGCACTTCGGGCATCTCACGAATCGCTCGCCGCTCGCAATCCCGAGCAGGCCTACCCCTAAGGCATAGGCGGCGAACGCCAGCAACGATGCCAGTATCAATGCGGCTATTACGTCAAGACCCCAATACAGCATGTTCACCTCCACTTCCAGCGACGCTCACGACCAAGCGAAGTTTGGAACACAAATCATTGTACCAGGCACGCGTACGTGTACGCAACATGTGCTAGATTGTGAGCGTGGGTACGAAAGACAGGTCCATGCCAGCGGCGCGCGCCAAGACGGAGGTCCCTGCTAACTCGAGGGCACAGTGGGGGACACTTTCTCGCAGCCAGATCGTCGCTGCGGCCACGAAAGCGGTCAGGGGCGGCGGATACGAGACGATGACGATACGAAGCCTCGCTGCGCAAATCGGAGTGTCCCCGATGTCGCTTTACCGCTATGTGAGAGACAAGGATGACCTTCTCGACGAGGTCGTCGACGCTCTGCTCGACGAGGTGTGGCGACCGGCTGCCTCAGAGGACGAGTGGAGGGCGTGGATAGCCGAGGCCGCCGACAACTTGCGGCGTTTTCTGGTCCGGGAGCCGGCTGCTTTGCGTGTCTACCTGGTCCACCCGGTCGTCTCCAAGGTGGCGCTGGAGCGCATGGAAGCAATGCTGGGCGTCTTGGGCCGAGCCGGCCTCGGTAACGAGGCGGCTTTGAGCGCCTACGGGGCCATCCACACCTACACCATCGGTTTCGCCGCGTTCGAAGCCTCCCGGTCGCGCAGCGTCGGTAGCGAACCGTTGGCGGGTGACCTGGCTGGGCGTCTCGCGTCGTTCTCGTCGCCCCGCCAGTTCGGTGAAGGTCTCGTATACCTGCTGGACGGCGTCTCCCAGGCAGCTGAAAAAAGCGCTGGCCGCTTGTCAAAAGCCTCGAACGCTGGGCAACGCTGACATGCCCCAGCCGAAAGATGGTCCGCCGTCTCCTTCACGCCTAGGTGTCCTGCTAGCAAGGCCGGGGTGGCGCCGGGCGGGCGGAGCGTTGGGAAGCCGCATCAACTCGATGTCGTACCTGCCGAAATGGCTGATCCTCGCGTCGGTGATCGGCGTCATAGCCGGACTCGGGGCGGTCGTGTTCTACGAGGCTCTTAGCGTCTCGACGCACTTCTTCCTAGGCTTTCTCGCCGGCTACAAAGTTCCGACCCCAGCCGGCGAGGGTAACGCCGCCGGATCCGCTCACTACGCGAGGGCGTGGGCGATACCCCTAGTTGTAGTCCTCGGGGCGCTCCTGTCGGGTTTCTTGGTCTTCACGTGGGCTCCCGAGGCCGAAGGCCACGGGACCGACGCTGCCATCGACGCCGTGCACCACAACCCCCGCGGCATCCGCCTGAGGGCCGTCGTGGTGAAGATCGTCGCGTCGGCTCTCACTATCGGGTCCGGCGGTTCAGGTGGCCGGGAGGGCCCGACGGCGCAGATAAGCGCCGGGTTCGGTTCTTTGCTCGCACGGATCCTCGACTTGTCGCCCGAGGATGGCCGAATCGCCGTGTCTGTAGGTATCGGGTCGGGGATCGGGGCTATCTTCAGCGCCCCGCTCGGCGGGGCGGTCCTCGCCGCCGACATCGTCTATCGCGACGACTTCGAGTTCGAAGCCTTGC
The DNA here is from genome assembly GCA_021808665.1 of Actinomycetes bacterium. The sequence goes on along the minus strand of JAKBBA010000002.1, from coordinate 79,062 downwards.
TGCCCGGCGTTTTCGCGTCGATCATCGCCTACGCCGTGTTCGGAGCGTTCTTCGGATATCAGCCTCTGTTCGCCATACCGGGCGGCTACCACTTCCACCAGCCGATCCAGCTGCTTTGGTTCGCGATTATCGGCGTCCTAGCCGGCGGGCTCGGGCTTTTGTACTCGAAGTCGTTCTACGGGATTGTCGACCTGTCGCACCGCCTGCCTTTCTCCAAGAAGCTGCGTCCCGCTCTCGGCGCTTTGATGGTCGGTCTAATCGCTTTGGGGTTGCCGGAAGTTGTCGGCACTGGATACGGCTGGGTTCAAAAAGGTCTCAGCGCCGAGATGATCCACACGCCCATCCTCATCATCTTGGCGTTGCCTCTCGCCCGCATCCTCGCCACGGGTTTGTCCATCGGAACCGGCGGGTCCGGCGGGGTGTTCGGTCCCGGAATGGTCATCGGCGCTTTCACTGGTCTGGCTGTGTGGCGTGTCCTCGAACCGATCGCCCCGGGTGTAGGCCACGACCCGGCGCCGTTCGTGATCGTAGGGATGATGGCAGTCTTCGGCGGCATCTCACGGGCGCCCATCGCGGTGATGCTGATGGTCGCCCAGATGACAGGAAGCATCGCCCTTCTCGGCCCGGCGATGATCGCCATAGCCATAGCCTGGTTTATTGTCGGGCGCGCCGACGACAGCATCTACCGCTCCCAGTTGAGGACCCGCGCTGATTCGGCGGTGAGCAGGTTGCAGTTCGGCCTTCCGCTTCTCGCGACTCTCCGCGTGTCAGAAGTGGTCAACTCGCCGAGGGTGGTCCTCACCGATGTGATGACCGTCCACGAAGCGATCACACTGGTTCGCAACGCTGCGGTGCCGGGGGCTCCGGTCGTGGACGAGAATGGCAGCTACGCAGGCACTGTCGAAGTTGAGGCCCTCTCCGTCCTCGATGAGGGCGCTACGAGCCGACGGGTAGGGGACCTTGCGGACTCGACCGCGACCACGGTGTCGGTCGACGCCACGCTCGACGTCGGTCTCGAAGCGCTGGTCCAAGCCGGAGGACACTGGGTTACTGTTACGGGCAAGAACCGCGAAGTCGCCGGGATCCTAGCGATCAGCGACATCGTGCGCGCCTACAGGCAGTCGCTCGACACCAACATCGGCAAGATCGCCCAGATAACGTCGAACGCCGTGGCGGTCGAAGAGCGCATCGGCCCACGATCAAAGCTGGTCGGCACGCCGATCAGAAGCGCAGGCCTGCCAACTGGCTGCGTGGTCATCACGGTGCAGCGGGGTAACGACCTGCTTTTCGCGACGGGATCGACGACCTTCGCCGAAGGTGACGTGGTGAGCTCACTCACCAGCCCGAGAAGCGTGGAGCAACTACGCCTGCTCGTCAAAGGGGTAGGGGAAAAGGAGCCCATCGCGACGACCTCGGGCGACCCGGTCAGCTGAGGGAACGAGACGAGACCCAGTCAGGGGCGGCGCCCAGTCGCGGGAGGCCCTTGCGCTGCGAGCGTGGCCTCCCAAGAACGCTGATACCACCCGCCCGCGTCGACAAGGTCGTCGTGCGTGCCGTCCTCGGTGACTCTGCCGGAGCTGATAACGACGATACGGTCCATGCTGCGGGCCGTTGACAAGCGGTGGGCGATCACGAAGGTGGTCCTTCCTTCGGTGACAGTCTCCATCGCCGTCTGGACGAGCCCCTCGGCGGCGGGATCCAAGTTGGAGGTGGCCTCGTCTAGGAGCAAGATCGCCGGATCCACAAGGAGGGCTCTGGCCAGGCATACCAGCTGCAGTTCCCCCGCAGACAGAGACCTGCCCCGCTTGCCTACTACGTGATCGTAGCCGCCGGGGAGTGCTTCGATTATCGCGTGCGCGCCGACAGCGCGGGCGGCCTCGACGATCTCGTCACGCGTGGCGTCGGGCCGGCCATAGGCGACATTGTCCGCAATTGAGGCGGTGAAAAGAAACGGCTCTTGGGGTACGTAGCCGAGCCGCGAACGGTAGGAGCGCAAGTCGAAGCCGCTGGCGTCGGTCCCGTCCACGAGCAGCGACCCGTGGGTGGGGTCGTGGAAGCGGGCTATGAGCTTCAACAGGGTGGACTTTCCCGCGCCGGTCTCGCCGACGAGGGCCACGTGCTGGCCTGCGGGAACGTCGAGGTCGACGTCGGTGAGGGCGTTTCTCCTGGTGCCCCGGTAGCGAAACGAGACCGATCTCAGCGTGACGCTGCCCTGCAGGGTCGAGGCGTCCAAGCCCTCAAGGGGAGAGACGACCGAGGGCGTCTCGCTTAGCACCGAGTTGATCTTGCGAGCTGCGGCGAGAGCCCTCTGGTAGGAGTCGAAGGTTTGGGCTAGCTGCTGGACTGGGGAGAACAGTTGAGTCACGTAGAGCAGGAAAGCGACCAGGGCGCCAATCGGGAGCTTGTGGTCGACGACGAGCCCGGAGCCTACCCACAGCACGAGCACGGTGGATGTCGACGCCAGAAGATCCGACAGGGCGATGTAGGAAGCCTGCACGGAGAGGGCTGCCAGGCTGGCGTCACGGTAGCCGACGCCGATATGGGAGAAGGTATGCAGACCTGCCTCCTCACGTCCGAGGGCTTGCACCACCCGCACACCCGAGATGCTCTCCTGCAGGTGAGCGTTGACGGCTGCTACAGCGTCGCGCTGGCGGTCATAGGCCCGGCTCGAACGGATCCGGTAGATGACTGTCGCCGCCACAAGGATCGGGATCACCGAAACTGCGACTAACGCAAGCTCTGCGTCGCTTGCGAAGAGGACTATCACGATCCCGGCGAAGCTGGCGAAGCTGACAAGAGCGTTGACGAGACCGTTCTGCAAGAGTTGGGAGAGGGCTTGGACATCGTTAGTAACCCGGGTGACGATCCGGCCGGTCATCTCCGACTCGTAGAAGTCGACGCCGAGGCGTTGCAGCGCAGCGAACAGGCGCACCCGAAGGCCCAGCAGTATCGACTCCCCGGTACGGCCTGTTTGGACTGTCTCCGCCCACTGGTCCCACCATGCGATCAGAGTCACCACCAAGAAGGCGGCCACCACCAGGATCAGGGTGCCCTTGGAGTGAGCTTCCACTCCGCTATCGATGCCGGCACGTATCAGTAGCGGGCTGACGAGGCCGCTCAGAGCGTCGATCGCCACGAGCGCCAGGCTTGCGGCAAGGGCGCCCTTCCAAGGCAGTAGGAAGCTACGCAGGCGCAGTGCTCCTCGGGCCTGAACCTGAGCCTGAACGTCCACTCTGGGTAGGTCGTTCGCCGGTGGCAGTCCAGCAATCCGCTCGCGCATCGCCGGAGGTGGCTGGCCGAGCATGGCTATCCAGCCCTGGCCGCCTCCCCCGTGCCCGCCCCGGGAGCCTCGACCGTAAGCCCCCGCCGGGGCGAGCACCGGACCTGGAGTTCCAAGTGGGGTGCCCGCCGGGACCTTGGAGGGGGATTGGTCTTGTGGGCGGCCCGGGTGGGCGCCGTCGCCACCAAGGTCCATGAACGTTCTCATCCACTCGGATCGCTCCGCGAGGTCGGCCGGTTTACCCTCGTCGATCAGGCGGCCGCCTTCGAGCATCGCGACCCTGTCGACTAGTCCCAGCACTGAGGGCCTCTGGGAGGTGACGATTATCGTCGGCCGGTTCGCTAGGTTACGAAGTGCGCTGATTATGAGCGACTCGGTGTGGGGATCGACGGCCGAAGTAGCGTCGTCTAGGACCAGGACCTGCGGATCTCCTAGAAGAGTCCGGGCCAGGGCGATGCGCTGGCGCTGCCCTCCCGACAAGGTGATACCACCCTCGCCCACGACGGTGCGGTAACCGCTTGGAAGGGCTTCTATGAAACTGGCCGCCTGGGCGATCTGACAGACGGCTCTAACCTCCTCGTCGGTCGCCCCCGGACGGCCGAAACGGACGTTATCGGCTATCGTCGAACCGAAGAGAAAGCTGTCTTCGAAGACCATGCCGACCTGGCGGCGCAGCGAGTGCAAAGTCACAGTACGGATGTCGGTTCCGTCGAGTCGAACGGTACCCGAGCGTGGGTCGTATAGTCGCGCTACGAGAGCGCAGAGGCTTGACTTGCCGGACCCGGAAGGCCCGATAACCGCCACCGCCTCGCCGGGGTCTATGTGGAGTGTTACGCCGGTGAGCACAGGATGCCCGGCGTCTTCGCCGTACACGACATCGACCGAGTCGAAGTCGACCGAGCCGGCTACCCGAGCAAGCGGAACGGCATCGGGACTTTCGACCATGTTCGGTTCAAGCTCGAGGATCTCTGTTACCCGTTCGATCCCCGCCCTAGCCTGCTGACCTACCGTCAAGATCCCTGCCAGCATCCTCGCTGGCGCAGCGAGCTGGGTCATGTAGGTTGTGAACGCCACGAAAGTGCCGATCGAGATCCGGCCGTCCAAGGCGAACCAACCCCCAAGTGCGAGCACTCCGAACTGGCCGATCGAGGGGATCGACTGGAGCTCCGCCGTCATACGGGCGCGGAGGCGGATGTTACGTAGCCGCGACGAGTAAAGCTTCGTGGCTCCAGCGGTGTAGCGCTCCACCTCTCCTGCCTCGCGTCCGAACGCCTTCACTACCCGGACGCCGCTTGTGGCCTCCTCTACGAGGCTCGTCAACTCCGCCTCCTGGCTCTGAGCGTCCCAGCTGGAAGGGAAGACGCTGTGGCGCAGGGACCGGGCCGAGCGGAACGTGGCCACTGGGACAATCAAGGCCACTGCGAAGAGCGGAAGGTTGAGAAACGCCATCACCGCAAGGGAGATAACAGCTTGGAGCACGCTTCCAAACACCATCGGCCCCCAGGCGAGGAGCTGTTGGATCAGCCCGAGGTCGCTGTTGGCTCTCGAAACGAGCTGTCCGGTTTGCAACCCGTCGTGCACGGACATGTCGAGCTCAAGCAAATGCTTGTAGATGGCGTTGCGGACGTCTAGCTGTACGTCGAAGCTGACTCGCCCTCCGACAAAGCGACGTAGGAGGGAGGTGGCGAAACGGAGCACCCCGACTCCCATGAGGGCGACAAGGGCTACGCCGATGGCCCGGCGGCCGGCGACGTCGCCGTCGATCACCGAACGCTGCAGGACGGGTATCGCTGCGAGCGCTCCCATCGACACGGCGGATGCGATCAGGCTGACCACCAGCTTGAAGCGGTGTGGGCGCAGGAAAGCCCTGGCCTGCTCTCGCCAGGCGGACGGGGCGGCGAACTCGGTGACGGCTGGGCTCAACGTCCGCCCGCCGGCCCTGAGGGGGTGGTGAGGCAGACCCGAAAAAATCCCACCTTTTTATTATGGGCCTCGGGTGCTAGCAAACGTGTTGTGGGTCCCTGCGAACCGCCAAGGTGGGTGGCGACCTTGAACCGGCGAGCACCGGTGTGCAAAGGTCGAAAAGAATCGAATAGGAGGACGCCCTTGCCTGTAGCGGCGATAGTGGGAGCAGCCCAGGTGCTTCAACGCCCGGGTAGCGTGGACATCAACGAAGCTCTCGGCCCCATTGAGCTGATGGCTCAGGCTGCCAGCGAGGCGGCCCGTGACGCCGGGGCCGTCTCGCTGCTTCGTCGGATCGATTGGTTGGGTGTGGCAGGCGGGTGGTTCCGCTACCGGAACCCCGCCCAGCTCGTCGCGTCGATGATCGGGTGTCACGACGCCAGGACGGCTCTAAGCTCTGTCTCGGGCACGGGACCCCAGGAGATGCTCGCCGTGGCGGCGCAGCGGATCTCTCGGGGTGAGCTCGACGTTGCGCTGGTGGTAGGCGGGGAGGCGCGCTGGAGCCATCAGCGTCTTAAACGCTCCGGTGCCGAGCCTAGATGGATGACCGACCCAGGCGAAGGGGAACCCGAAAAGCTCGGCGGGTTCCCCGAGGAGATGATCCAAGAGACCGTTACGGTCGGCCCCCCCGCGCACGGCTACGCTCTGATCGAGGACAGCCTTCGCTCGGCCATCGGCGATACCGTTGAAGAGCACCGAGACCGCGTCGCCAACCTGTGGGCGCGCTTCAGCGCAGTTGCGGCCCGCAACCCGGGCTCATGGCAGACCGGGGTGTTGAGCCCCTCCGAAATCCGGGAACCTTCTACAGACAACCGGATGATCGCCTTCCCCTACACCAAGGCGATGGTTGCTAACAACACCGTCGACATGGCCTCAGCGCTTCTTGTCTGCGACGCGGAGGTGGCCCTGAGTGCCGGCGTGCCCGCCGACAGGATGGTATTCCCGCTGGTGGTCGCCTCGGCGCACGAGACGTGGAGGCTCGCGAATCGCGACGTGCTGCACCGCTGCCCGTCTTTGGAGGCAGCAGCATCTGTCGCCTACCGTCACGCAGGGCTCACCCCTGAACAGATAAGCCACGTCGACTTGTACTCCTGTTTTCCTTCGATAGTAGAGATATCGGCGGCTGCCCTGGGATTAGGGGAGGGGAGGGATTTGACTCTCACCGGGGGCCTCGGTTTCGCCGGAGCTCCCGTTGGCAACGCAGTCGGGCACTCGCTTGCAGCCATGGTCGACGCCGTCCGAGGAGGTGGGTACGGTCTCGTGCACGCCAACGGCGGCGTCGCTACGAAGCACTCGGTGGGCATCTTCTCCAACTCGCCAAGCGTCACGTTCGACCATGTCGACTGCCAGGACTCGGCGGTACTACGAGCGAGGCGCGAGCTTCCTGGCGACTACGCCGGAGTAGTCACCGTCGAGGCCGCTACCGTAGTCTTCGACAGGCAGGGGCCCGCGTACCTGCTTTGCTCTGTACTCGGCGCCGACGCTGCCCGGGGATGGGCCAGGTCGTCGGATCCGGATGCTATGAGCCAGGCGATGGGCGAAGGCCTCGCCGGGGTCGACGCGAGACGTCACGGCGACGCCACGCTGTCGTTTTGACGGTTGGAGAAAGTGTGGTAGATAAGTGACATTTGATACGACGGACGAGGAGCTAGAAATGCCAGAGGAGCGGGTAAGCGTGACAAGGCGGATCGCCGTGCCGGCGAGCCGGGTTTTCGAGGTGGTCACGGATCCGCACGGGCACGTGCGTATCGACGGCTCAGGGATGCTCGAAGCGGCCGGGGGAGAGTCCCGTCTGAGCGAAGTAGGACAGTATTTCGACGTTGACATGGACCGCGCTCCGCTGAACGACATCCCAGGCATGGGAAAGTACAAGGTCCGCAACACGGTCACCGCCATCGTCGCAGGCCGGCTCTTGGAGTGGAACGTGGCAGGAATCGACAAACCGCCGGTAGGGCACGTCTACGGGTGGCAGATTGAGCCTGACGGCGACGCCGCTTGCACGGTGACCAATTACTGCGACTGGTCGGGCCTGCCCGAGGAGAGCCGCGGGGCGAGGCAGTGGCCGATCGTTCCCGTGGAGATGCTGGAACGCTCGCTGGACAATCTGGAGCGGATCGTAACCTCCGACTCTTAACAAAGCAGCAGCGGGGGAGTGCGACCGCGCCCCGCCCGCTGCCGGGGTGACATACCCTCTTGCGGTGTTTCGACGTGACATTGCCCGCCGAGGGAAGCTGGTTGCGCTGATCGTCTCAGGGACGATCGTAGCGGCAGCCTGCGGCGCTACCGGCGCAACTACTAAGGCGGCCGCTGGGGCCGGCACAGGCTCTAGCGGGACGACGGGAAGTGCCTCCAGCGTGGTGCCGGTGACGAAGGATCCGGCTACCACGGCCTCTTCGACGACGACGTCCACTACGACGGTGCCGCCTGGCCCGACTCCGTTACCTGTGCCGAGCCCTCTGACCCCGGTAGGCGGAGGTCAGGTCGCCAACCAGGGCGTCTGGACGCCGGCGGGACGTACCGTCAACGGGCACGCAGCGGTCTACGAGACGTCGCTCGTGCCACCCGGGGGCACGACAGCAGCCGGCATCGCGTGGATGGACACTCGCCTTTTGTCCGCCAGGCTGTACTCGGGTTCGCTCAGCCCTGGAGGAGGGCCCTACATATTCACGGCTCCAGTGCTTCCTGCCCAAGCGGCGAGCCTCGTGGCGGCTTTCAACGGCGGTTTCATGATGCCTGTCGCCCACGGTGGCTACTACACCGAGGGCAAGATTATCGACCCGCTGGTGACAGGGGCAGCTTCGTTGGTCATCTACTCTGACGGTAGCGTAGACATCGGGGCTTGGGGCTCCGACGTGACCATGACTCCCAACGTAGTGTCGGTCCGCCAGAACCTGGTCCCCTTAGTAGCCAATGGAGCTCCCACGTCCCTAGCTTCCACCCCGTACTGGCTCGACTGGGGCGCTACCTGCGGCGTCGACTCGTGCGTCGGTGCCGGCATCGAGAACCAGTGGCGTTCAGGGCTCGGGATCACTTCCGACGGGGCGCTGGTCTACGTCACCGGTCCTTCACTAGCTCCGTTGCAGCTAGCTCAACTGCTCGTCGCGGCGGGCGCTGTTCGCGGCATGCAACTCGACATAAATCCCAACTGGACCGTGCTCGTCACCTATGATCCCCCTGCCGGCGGTCTCGCCTCACCGGCGAACGGATCGAAGCTGGTGGCTTCCACTGTGCAGGGTCCCGCCACCTTCTTCAATCCGTCGTGGGCCCGGGACTTCGTTACAATGTCGGCTCGTCCGGCTAGCGCGGGTTGAACATGCGAGAGGGAGCCCTCCCAACAGTGGACCAAGACCTGCCAGGAGTCTCTCCGTCCGATCCGGAAGCGATCGCAGCGGATGTCTTCGCCAAGACAGCGGATCCCCGTCTCGAAGAGTGGCGTAGTGCCGAAGCGATGGGACTGCTGCCGTTCTACCGGGCTGTCGAAGGCGAGGTTGGTCCCCGGTCCGTCTTCGAAGGTCGCCCCGTGGTGATGCTCGGATCGAACAACTACCTGGGCTTGACCGCGGACCCTAGAGTCAGGAGCGCTGCCCGCGACGCGGTCGACCGCTTCGGCACTGGCGTTACGGGAAGCAGGCTTCTAAACGGCACCTTGCCGCTCCACGAAGAGTTGGAGGAACTGATAGCCGACTGGATGGGAACAGAGGCGGCTCTCGTATACACCACTGGCTACCTGGCAAATCTCGGCCTTCTCGGGTCGCTGCTCGGTGCCGACGACGCGGTAGTGGTGGACTCGGCGGCGCATGCCAGCCTCGTCGATGGTGCCCGCTACTCGGCTGGGTCCCTGAGGGCCTTCCGCCACAACCGGCCGAACAGCTTGACCCGGGCCCTGCGAACATGGAGGGCCCAACCCGGATCTGGCGGAGCTATCGTCGCAGTCGACGGCGTCTACTCCATGGAAGGTGACCGCGCCCCCCTGGCGGACATCAAGTCGATCTGTGGGAGGTTCGGAGCGAGGCTACTGGTCGACGAGGCCCACGCTTTGGGAGTGGTCGGGCCGAGCGGTGCGGGTACCGCAGCCGAGGTGGGTGTCGAGGCCGACCTTTTGGTAGGCACCTTCTCCAAGTCGCTTGCTAGCTGTGGCGGTTTCGTCGCAGGGCCGCGTTCGGTAATCGACTTTCTTACCATTACCTGCCGCCCGCTGATGTTCACGGCGTCGGGCGTGCCTGCCGCTCTTGCCGCTGCTCTCAGCGCTGCGAAGATAGCCCGCAGCGAGGACTGGAGGCGTGAGGCCGTGCTGGCCCGAGCCGAACAGCTGCGAAGCGGACTCTCCGGTCTCGGCTTCGACGTAGGGGCATCCTCGGGTAGCGCCATCGTGCCCGTGTGGGTTGGAGACGTCTGGGAGGCGGGACTCCTCTGGAACGCACTTTTGTCCCACGGAGTCTACACCAACTGCGCCATACCCCCGGCCGTGCCCCGCGCTTTGCTGCGGACGTCGGTGATGGCGACCCATACGGAGGCTGACATCGCCAGCGCTGTCAGGGCTTTCGAAATGGCACGAGAGGAGTTGTCTGCGGACAGGTCGTTACCGGCCGGAAGGGGATAGCCGGCGCTGGTATAGGCGCCATATCTTCGAGCGGTTTGCGCCCATCGCGGCTAGCTGGTCGTTGATCTGGTGGTTGCTGGCGAGAGTCCACGAAGCCTCTGCCGTTTCGATGTTCGGGTCGGCCAGGAGCCGCTCGACGATCTCCTTGTAGAGCAACGGTCCCAGAGCAAGATGCTGGTAGTCGGGCCGCACGCCCAGCGCCCACACCCTGGCCCTGGTCACCGTCTTAGGGCCCTTGACCAACGGGTACCAGCCAGTCGGGAACAGCCTTCCGCTGCGGACCTGCCGCATCAGCTGGTTCAAGTCGGGAACGGCGAGGCAGACGGCGACGGCGGTCCCGTCGTCGGTTTCCAGCCCGAAAGCCCATTCAGGACGGATGATCTTCTTCAGCTGGCGGGCCAAGTGGCGTACCTCCGCCTCGGGCATCGGAGCGAACGCCCAGTTGTCCTGCCAGGCGGCGTTGTAGATGTCGAAGAAGCGGCTGACCTCGTTGTCGAAGTCCGCCATGTCGATGGAGCGGGCCCGAACACCCGCTCGCTCCTCGATCCTTGCGAGGGTACGCTTTTGACGTTCGGACAGCGACGTGGACGAACGTTCGAAACGCCACGCCCACAGGTCCATCGCCTGGTCCCATCCGTAGTCGCACCATAAGCGCTCGTAGTAAGGAGGGTTCTCCAAAGTGAGAAGGGCGGGGGGATCATCGAAGCCATCCACCTGCAGTCCCAGCTCGTCGTTGGTCGTAAAGTTCGCCGGCCCGACCATCGTGTCGGCTCCTTGAGACACAGCCCACTCTCCGGCAGCGTCGAAGAGTGCCGTCGACGCTCCGGCGTCGTCGAAGCAGTCGTAGAAACCCACCCAGGCCCACTTGACGTCGTGGTAGCGGTTGAACTGCCCGTCGACGCACGCTCCGATCCGGCCGACTGGCCGGCCGGATCGGGTCGCGAGCCACAAGGCCGTCTCTTGGTGCTCTGCAGCCGGATGTCTGGGCGAGAGCCGGTCGTAGACGCTGAGGCGTAGAGGGGGAACCCAAGCTGGGTTTTTGCCGTGAATGCGAAACGGCACCTCGACAAAGGCGCGGCGTCCCAGGAGGTGGCGCACCCGTCGTATCTCCAATTCGGCCATTCAGGCAATCTACGCGTGCGGTCCCCTTCCAGACCAGCAGGGCCGCCTTCCGGGCCTCGTGCGGTGTCGTCGGAGGGAACCCGGATGGGCGCCGGGCGGCGGGGCGTGGCAAGCTGGCAGGCGATGAGAGATGCTGACCCAGGGTTGCCTCCACTGCCGCCAGTCGAACAAGTACGCCCGGGGTTGTGGAGCGTTCCCGTCCCAATCCCCAATAATCCGTTGCGATACGTGCTCGTGTACCTCTTCGAGACGTCGCGAGGGGCGTACCTGGTAGACGCAGGTTGGAACACCGACGAGGCTTTCGACACGCTGGTGGGAGGGATAGCGACTGCAGGTTATGAGATCACCGACATCCGAGGTGTCGTGGTCACTCACATCCACCCCGATCACTACGGTCTCGCAGGTAGGGTTCGGGAAGCTTCCGGCGCGTGGATCGGCCTGCACCCCGCTGATGCCGCTTTGATCGAGGATCGCTACGACGAGCCGTCGGACCTACTCGAACGTGTGGCTGCGATGCTGCGCCGTGATGGTGCGCCTGACGACGAGATCGCCGAGCTGCGGGACGCGTCGATGCCGTTGCGGTCCTGGGTCTGGGCGGTAGCTCCTGACATCTTGGTCAACGACGGCGACAAGGCTGACGTCCCCGGCTGGGATATCACGGCTATATGGACGCCGGGGCACTCGCCGGGACATATCTGCCTCTACGAAGCAGGCAACCGCCTGATGCTTTCAGGAGATCACGTCCTGCCCAGGATCACCCCTAACATCTCATTCCACCCCCAGGCCGGGGCTGACCCTCTCGGCGACTTCCTCGCCTCGCTCGACAAGGTCGCAGGTTACGACACCGACGAGGTACTCCCCGCCCACGAGTACCGTTTCACGGACCTTCAGGGCAGGGTCGGCGAGCTACTCAAGCACCACCACGAGCGTTTCGGCGAGGTGATAGAGGCGATACGGTCGGGCAAGGACACCACCTGGTTGATCGCGAGCGCCATGACGTGGAGCAGGCCGTGGGAGCAGATCCGCGGATGGATGCGCCGGGCCGCCACAGGCGAGACCCTTGCGCACCTAACCTACCTGAAGAACCAGGGGGTGCTCGAAGAGAGGGAGGGGCAACCCTCCAGGTGGGTCATCTCCGAGGCCTCGGTGACGGCATGACCGGAGGTGATGCAGGGACTGCGCCGGCGTCCACTGGAGTATCCGCAGGGCCGGATAGGCCGACGAACTGGAACTTTGCCGACGTCTGGGAGGCGGTGGCAGCAGCGTTTCCGGATCGTGTTGCGGTAGCGCAGGGATCGCGGCGCGTCGCCTGGCGCAGCTTTGATCTCAGGGCTTCGGGTGTGTCCGAAGCGCTCCGCAGGGCTGGACTGCAACCCGGAGCCAAAGTGGCTCAGTACTTGTACAACTGCCCGGAGTACCTCGAGTCTGTCTTCGCGTGCTTCAAGGCGAGCATGGTCGCGGTGAACACCAACTACCGTTACAGCGAAGCAGAGCTGGTCTATCTCTGGGACAACTGCGACGCGGAGGCGGTGGTGTTCCACGCCTCGTTCGCCGATCGTGTCGCGGCGGTCCGGTCGAAGTTGCCGTCGGTACGGTCGTGGATCTGGGTCGCTGAGGACGGCTACTCCTGTCCTGTTTGGGCGGAACCCTACGAGGAGGCGGCGGCGCTCACCCCCTCCGAAGCGCAACGTACGCCGAGAAGCGGCGACGACCTCCTTTTCGTGTACACCGGTGGCACGACGGGCATGCCCAAAGGGGTGATGTGGCGTCAGGACGACCTCTTCGAGGTTCTCAACAGCACCGCCGGGTTGCGCTACCCCCCCGGGGCGGGCCCCGACGAGGTGAAAGCGACCTTGTCGAAGCCTCCACGTCACCCGCCCGGTCGGTTTGTGCCCGGTCCTCCGCTCATGCACGGAACCGGCCTTTTCACGGCGATGTCTGTTCTGGCGAGCGCCGGTTCGGTGTTCATGCCCGAAGGCCGTCACTTCGACGCTGAGAGACTTCTGGACCTTATCGTGTCCGAAAGGGTGAGCGAACTGTCGATTGTGGGTGACGCGTTCGCCAGGCCGATACTCGCCGCGCTCGACGCCAACCCGCAGCGATGGGACATATCCTCGCTGTGGCTGGTCGTGAGCTCAGGTGTCATATGGTCGGCCGAGGTCAAGCAAGGGTTGCTGCGCCACAATCCGCGCTTGAAGCTCGTAGATAGCCTCGGATCTTCGGAGGCTATAGGCCTGGCCCGTTCCACCTCCACCGCCTCCGATGTGACCACCACAGCCGGCTTCTCCCTCGGACCCGACACGCTCGTGATAGCGGATGATGGGAGCCGGGTCGAGCCTGGCTCTGGGCGCCAAGGACTGGTTGCTCTTAGAGGGCGGGGTCCGGTCGGCTATTACAAGGACGAGGAGAAGACGGCTGCCACGTTCAAGATGATCGACGGGGTGCGCTGGAGCGTGCCCGGCGACTACGCAACGGTCCTGGCGGATGGATCCCTTCAGCTGCTAGGGCGTGGGTCGGTTTGCATTAACAGCGGGGGGGAGAAGATCTTTCCCGAGGAGGTCGAGCAGGCTCTGATAACCCACCCCTCAGTTGCCGACGCGGTAGTCGTAGGCGTACCCGACGAACGCTTCGGGGAGATGGTCGTGGCCGTAGTCGAAGCGGCAGGGGGACATACCCCCGAACTCGAGCAGCTCGCCGCGTGGTGTCGGGGGACACTGGCCGGTTACAAGGCGCCGCGGCGACTGGTTCTCGTGGGCACGGTCGGGCGGGCGCCCAACGGGAAGGTGGACTACAAGAGACTCAAGGAGCTCGCACTGCGAACAGTGAAAGCTGATAGCCCGGCGGCGTCAGGAGTGTAGTGGCGGGCCGCCTGGGGCAGGTGGTCCGCGCCTCGGCGCCCGCCGGCCATCCCGCTCTATACGACCTACTCGTCGCGCTGCACGTCGGCTTGGCCTTGGTAGGGTTCGGCGCTGTCGCCCTGAGCGGAGCCTACGGCGTCGTCGGGCGGAAAGGACCCACACGCGAGGTGGTGCGCTTCATCTCCGGCCGAACATGGGCGGAGTTCGCTCTGGTGGCGGCTCCGCTTTTTGGGGTGGCTGCCATGACGGTACGACCCGGGGGATCAGAGTTCTCGCAGCTATGGGCGCTTGGCGGGCTTACGATCTGGGTTGTGGCCTCTGTGCTATTGGTCTACGTGCTGCGCCCGGCGGAAGCCAGGCTACGCTCGGCAGTGACCCATATCAGGGTGAAGTCGCTCGGCTCCTCCGATCCCGGCGAGGCGTTTCAGGCTGGCGGGACGACGTCTACGGCCGGCGCCGGTGAGCCAGTTGGCGGTTGGGACGGACGAGGGGACATCGGGTTGGAAGTCGACGTTCGGTTGTACGCGACCCGAATTGCTTGGGCTGGGGCGATTAGCGATCTGCTGTTTCTGGGTGCTCTGATGATGATGGTCACCCAGCCCGCACGACTCTGAGACCGCACGACATAAGGCTCAAGTAGAGCTTTATAGTTTGGGTCGAGTTGGTGTTCTTGGGGGAGCGCGAGTATCTCTCGCGACCTACGATGGGGCAATGACTGGCGCTGGCGGCACCGATGTGACACGCGACCAGGATGCAGTGATGCTGCCGGGCCGACTCGGGGAGCGGCCGTCGCCTCGTCGAGGAGACCCCCTAGCGGTCACGGATGCGGAGATATTGGAAGACTTCCGGCTCGCCTTGGTGTCAAGATTCCTCGACGACAGAGAAATATCGTTGCAGAAGCAAAGCAAAGTGTTCTTCCAGATCTCTGGGGCGGGCCACGAGGCTCTCGCTTTGGGCCTGGCCCGTCACCTGCGACCAGCCTACGACTGGTTCTTCCCCTACTACCGGGACCGGGCTCTCGTCCTCGCTCTGGGTGTAACGCCGTTCGAAATGCTCTTGCAGGCGGTCGGCTCTGCTGACGATCCAGCTTCGGGAGGACGCCAGATGCCCTGCCACTGGGGTAACAAAGCCTTGAACATCGTCACGCAGTCCTCGGCTACCGCAAGCCAGTGTCTACCTGCAGTCGGATGCGCAGAAGCCGGTCGCTATATCGTTCGCAATACAGGCCTCGAGGGTTGTAGGGCCAGAGGAGACGAGATCACCTATGTTTCCTTGGGTGAGGGGGCGACGTCGGAGGGTGAGTTCTGGGAGAGCCTGAGCTCGGCGTGCACCTTGCACCTACCCGTGCTTTTCGTCGTCGCAGACAACGGCTTTGCCATCTCAGTGTCATCCGCCGACCAGGCGCCGGCTCCCATCTCGGAGCTGGTACGTGGCTTTCGGGGTCTGAGCGTCGCCAAGGTCGACGGAACCGACTACTTCGCTGTGCGGACGGTGGCTCGCTCCTTGGTGGCACGGGTGAGGGCAGGGGTAGGACCGGCGCTGCTGCACGCTACGGTTACACGTCCCTACTCGCACTCCTCCGCCGATACCCAGAGCAAGTACCGCTCCGAAGAGGAGCTCGCCGAGGAATCCAGTCGGGACCCCCTACGGCGAATGCGCGCTGCGATCATCACCCGGGGTCTGGCCACGCCCGAGCAACTCGACGCGATGAGCGACGAAGCACATCGGGTAGTGGCAGACGCTTCACGAAAGGCCCTGGATGCCCCGCGCCCCGACCCTCGCAGTATTCGCTCGCATGTCGTCGACCTGCCTGATTTCGACGAGGTGGAGGAGCCACCCGCTTCGCCTGGTTCCGAGACGGTGGCCCTCGGGGAAGCCATCCGACTGGCTCTTCGGGAAGGGATGGGGTCTGACCAGAGGGTGAGAGTGTTCGGCGAAGACGTCGCTGATGCCAGGGAGCAGATTCTCGCCAAAGTCGAAGGCAAGGGCGGGGTGTTCGGCACCACGTTCGGGCTTCAACGGGAGTTCGGCCTCGCCCGCTGCTACAACACACCTCTCGCTGAAGCCGACATCGTCGGTCGCGCTGTGGGCCAGGCTATTCGAGGCCTGCGCCCCGTTGCCGAAGTCCAGTTCTTCGACTACATCTGGACTGCGATGCAGCAGATCAAGACCGAAGCGGCGACGATCAGGTGGCGCTCAAACGGAGCTTTCGTGTGTCCGCTCGTTATCCGCGTCCCGATAGGAGGCTACCTGTCCGGCGGGGCCATATGGCATTCACAGTCGGGGGAGTCGATCTTCGCCCACGTACCGGGACTGACCGTCGTGATGCCATCTCGCGCCAGCGACGCCGTGGGCTTGTTGCGCAGCGCCCTTGCGGCCGAGGACCCGGTGCTCTTCTTGGAACACAAGCACCTGCTCCGCCAGTCCTACACCAAGACCGTGTACCCGCCTCCGGGCTACAAGGTAGGGTTCGGAAAGGCGCGGGTCGCCTCCGACGGGCACGATCTCACGGTTGTAACGTGGGGAGCCACGGTCGAGAAGTCACTGCAGGCTGTGAGAAGCCTCGACCATGTGCGAGCACGTGTAGTGGATCTACGCTCGATCGTTCCTTGGGACAAGGAACTCGTGGCGGAGTCGGTGGCCCTAAGTGGCCGGGTGCTGGTGGTCCACGAGGACGTGCTCACCTGCGGTTTCGGTGCCGAGATTGCTGCGTGGGTAGGAGAGAACTGCTTCGCCGACCTGGATGCCCCGGTGATACGAGTGGGGGCGATCGACACGCACGTTGCCTACGAGCCCGGGCTGGAGGCGGCGATACTCCCTCAGGTCTCCACTATCGCCGCGGCGGCGCAGCGCCTTTTGGAGTTCTGAACCTAACTAGAAATTAGTAAGACATCCAACTAAAATAAACGTGTGAACTCTGTGCACCGACCGGTCAATCCGGTGCGTTTCGTGACCGCCGCCAGCCTCTTCGACGGTCACGACGCTGCGATCAACATCATGAGACGGCTCCTGGTCGCCCAAGGGGCCGAGGTTATACACCTTGGCCATAATCGCTCAGTCGACGAAGTGGTCACCGCCGCTATTCAAGAGGACGTCCAAGGCGTCGCTGTCAGTTCCTACCAGGGCGGCCACGTCGAGTACTTCCGTTATCTCCTCGACAGGCTGCGATCAGAAGGTCGTCCCGACATTCGGGTGTACGGCGGCGGGGGAGGAACGATAGTCGCCTCGGAGATCGACGAGCTCCACGCTTACGGCATCTCGCGGATCTTCTCACCCCAAGATGGCCAGTCCCTAGGCCTCGAGTCCATGATCAACCTTTTGATTCGAGAGTGTGACACGCCCCCGCGCTCCCTCGACCCCCGAGATGTCCAAGCGGCTACCGAAGGAGACCAGCGGGCTATAGCCAGACTGATCTCGGTGTCCGAGAACGGCGGCTTGGACGTGGACACTCGCATGCGCCTGTCCGAAGCGGCCGCTACCAACCCGGCGCCCGTGCTGGGCATCACCGGCACGGGAGGCTCCGGCAAGTCTTCCCTGACCGACGAGCTCGTGGGCCGCTTCCGCCTCGACCAGCAGGACAAGCTCTCCGTGGCGGTCCTCGCAGTGGACCCGACCCGGCGCAAAGGGGGAGGAGCCCTGCTCGGTGACCGAATTCGCATGAACTCGCTCGACGTGTCCAGCCACGGTCACGGGACCATTTTCTTTCGCTCGCTGGCCACGCGGGGTTCCGCTTCTGAGCTACCAGGCTGCCTGGACGACGCTATTTCGATCTGCCGGGCCGGGGGTTACAACCTTGTGATCGTAGAGACACCCGGCATCGGACAAGGCGACGCCGAAGTCATCTCTCACGTGGACCTGCCCGTATATGTGATGACACCCGAGTTCGGGTCTCCTTCGCAGTTGGAGAAGATCGACATGCTCGACTTCGCCAAGGCGGTGGTGGTCAACAAGTTCGAACGGACCGGCGGCGCGGACGCTCTCCGCGACGTGAGGCGCCACTTCGCAAGAAGCGGCGATCATCGTGGCGTCCCCTTCGAGGAGTTGCCCGTCTTCGCTACCGTCGCTTCCCGCTTCGCCGATGACGGTGTGAACGCCCTCTACCACTTTCTCCTGGGGCAGCTAAGGGCGCTCGGTCTTCATGCCACCACGGGGGTCCTCCCTCCCCAAGCTGGGCGTATTTCGACACGCAAGGACGCGATCGTCCCGACCGCCAGGTCGAGGTATCTCTCGGAGATCTCCGAGGCTGTCCGAAGCTACCACCGTCGTACCCGGCAACTCGTGATGCAAGCGCGGCGCCGCCAGGCTTTGCGCGAAGTGCTCGGTATCGTCGACGAGCAAGGGCTGGAACGCCTCGACATCAGCCGTCTTGCGTCGACGTTCGAGGAGAGCTTCGACGCCGAGTCCAAACGGATGCTCGACGAATGGCCGGCGAGAGCAGCTTCTATGTCGGACGCGGAACTTTACAAAGTTTCCCTTTCGGGGACCCCCGTGCCGCGGGTGGCCTTGCCGCGTTTCGAGTCCGACGGGGACCTGCTCGCATGGTTGCGCTCCGAGAACCTTCCCGGGTCTTTCCCCTTCACCGCAGGAGTGTTCCCGCTCAAAAGGCAAGGTGAGGATCCAGCGCGGATGTTCGCTGGCGAAGGCGACGCCGCTCGGACCAACACGCGATTCCACATGCTGTCAGCCGGCCAGCCAGCTACGCGCCTGTCGACGGCCTTCGACTCGGTTACCCTCTACGGTTTCGATCCTGACGTCCGCCCTGACATATACGGGAAGGTCGGCAACTCGGGTGTCTCCATAGCAACCCTTGACGACATGCGGGACCTCTACAGGGGATTTGACCTGTGCGATCCAGCCACGTCTGTGTCTATGACCATCAACGGTCCAGCTCCGACGATACTGGCTATGTTCTTCAACGCTGCTATAGATGACCAGGTCGAGCGGTTCAGCGCTGCTAACTCTAGGCCGCCAACCCCAGAGGAAACCGAAGAGATCCGCTCGTCGACCCTGTGCCGGATAAGGGGTACGGTGCAGGCCGACATTCTCAAGGAGGACCAGGGCCAGAACACCTGCATCTTCTCGACGGAGTTCTCGCTGCGAGTCATGGGCGACATCCAGGAGTGGTTCATCGACAACTCCGTCAAGAACTTCTACTCCGTGTCGATCTCCGGCTATCACATAGCCGAGGCGGGCGCTAACCCGATCAGCCAGCTGGCTTTCACCCTTGCGAATGGCTTCACCTACGTCGAGGCGTACCTGGCGCGTGGAATGCACGTCGACGACTTCGCCCCGAACTTCTCCTTCTTCTTCTCCAACGGCATGGACCCCGAATACACGGTCATAGGCCGGGTAGCAAGGCGGATATGGGCGATCGCAATGCGTGACCGTTACGGTGCCTCCGAGCGGGCTCAAAAGCTCAAGTACCACATCCAGACCTCGGGGCGGTCTTTGCATGCGCAAGAGATGGCTTTCAACGACATACGGACCACCCTGCAGGCCCTGTGCGCTATCTACGACAACGCCAACAGCTTGCACACCAACGCCTATGACGAGGCGGTGACAACCCCTACGGCTGAGTCGGTCAGGCGGGCTCTTGCGATCCAGCTGATAATCGGCCGGGAGTGGGGCCTCGCTGCGAACGAAAACCCCTTGCAGGGCAGCTTCATCGTGGAGGAGCTCACGGACCTAGTCGAAGAGGCGGTACTGGCTGAGCTCGACCGCCTTTCGGAGAGGGGCGGGGTTCTCGGGGCGATGGAGACCGGCTACCAGCGCGGTCGAATCCAGGACGAGTCGATGCTGTACGAGAGCCGCAAGCACGACGGGAGCCTCCCCATCGTCGGAGTCAACACCTTCCGCAACCCCGAAGGCGATGCCGTGCCCCCCCAGTTGGAACTGGCCCGCTCCACCGAAGCCGAAAAGCGCAGCCAACTGGAGCGGCTGGAGTCCTTCCACGTACGTAACGCCGACGAGCGCCCGCAGGTCCTGGCACGTCTCGCCGACGCCGCCCTGTCGGGGGGTAACGTGTTCGGCGTGCTCATGGAAGCAGTCCGCTACGCAAGTCTCGGTCAGATCACACAGACGCTTTTCGAAGTCGGCGGCAAGTACCGACGCAACGTGTGAGCTCTGACTTGCGCGCTGACGCCCTCCTCGCAGCCCAGGTGGCGGAGGAAGCCGGCGGCCTTCTGCTGGCCGTACGCGCGGGAGGCCTGGTCGGTAACAGGCTCGGTGACGCAGGAGACTTCGAGTCAAACAAGTGGATCCAAGAGCGCCTCGGCCGGTCCCGCCCGGACGACGTGATCCTATCCGAGGAGTCGCCGGATGACCTTCGCCGCCTTGGAGCTGACAGGGTCTGGATTGTAGACCCCCTCGACGGGACCCGCGAGTACCGAACACCCGGCAGGCAGGACTGGGCTGTGCACATAGCGCTTTGGGAGCGAGAGGCGGGCATTACGGCGGCGGCAGTCAGCCTTCCTGCGCAGGGAAAAGTTTTCGCTACCGACCGAACGCCACAAAGTCGGAGCGTCCACGACGGGCCTAGAAGGCTCGTCGTGAGCGACAGCCGACCCCAGCCGATCGCCTCCGCCGTGGCGACCGCGGCGGGCTTCGACGTGGTGCGCATGGGCTCCGCCGGAGCCAAGGCGATGGCTGTAGTGGAGGGTAGCGCCGACGCCTACGTTCACACCGGCGGACAGTGGGAGTGGGACTCGGCCGCCCCTGTCGGCGTGGCGGTGAGCGCCGGTCTACACGCTTCACGCGTAGACGGCTCAACCCTCGTCTACAACCGGGCCAGCCCTTATGTGGAGGACCTGTTGATCTGTCGAGTCGAGCACGCCGAAGTCCTGCTCGACCTGCTGCGAGCCGAGGTAACCTCCCGAGACGAGAAAAGTTAGCGTCTCGGGAGCAGTGAATAGTCAGGGAAGTTACCGTAAAGCCGCTCCGCAGGTCCTTGGGGATTGTAGGTGACTGCCTGCACAAGCAGGTCTCCGCCCACGAAAGCCCCTTTCCAGGAATGTCCAAGACCGCCGAAGACCTCCTCGCGGTCCCCGCGGCTACGAGGTTTGTTGACCCCGACTTTGAAAGCCTGCAACTGCTCGCTCACCCGAGCGGCGAAGTCCAAGTCGTCGGTGGCCACCGAAGCCACCAGCGACCCGTTACTTGCGTTCATAGCCGCTAGAAGCTCTGATTCGGTGTCCACGACTATTACTGAGTCGAGGGGTCCGAAAGGCTCGGCGTGGTGCAAGGACCACGAAGCCGGCGGGGCGAGTACGCAGGCAGGGGCAACGTAGGCAGAAGTGTCCTGGCCGTCGAGGAAATGCCCATCCCCCAGGCTCCCCCTATATAGGGGTATTCCGCCGCCTTTGAGGGCCTCGTTGAAGACTTCCACGAGGTCGGAAGCCTTGTTGGCGTGTATGACGGGACCGAAATCCAAGTTTGGTAGCGGCTCCGCCGGGTCAGACACGGCGAGAGGATGCCCATATCGCAAAGAGCGGACGACGGGCAGGTACATTTCCAAGAAAGACGGGAAGAGTCGCCTCTGCACGACGTAGCGCGGGTAAGCGGTGCAGCGTTGCTTGGCGTACTCGAAGCCTTTACGCAAGTGCTGAGCCAGCAGGTCCCACTGGCTGAAATCCCAGATACCCCAGGCGTTGAGGCCTTCCTGCTCGAGCATGTGACGCCGGCCGGTGTCCGCGAGGCTCACCGCTGCCTGCCGTCCGTTCGCGCGTCCCCCGACGAACGCCAGCGCTGCGATTCCCTCGCCCCTGATTAGAACCTCTCCTAGTTGGCTGCCGATGCCGGAGAGCAGAGTCACCGGAAGGCCAGCGCGCTTCATCAAGGCATGGGCGAGGGTCAGTGTGTGGAAGCCCCCTTGGCTAGGCGTCTTGGCGACCACAGCGTTACCGGCGAGAAGTTGGACCAACTCAGCGTGGACCTGCACGCTCATCGGATAATTCCAGCTGGCTATGTTGGAAACAGCGCCAGGTAGCGGCCGTCGCTGGTCGGGTGTTCCTATAGCCATCTGGCGCTCGATCTCGCCGACGTACCAGCGGACTCCGTCCAAGCAGCGGTCGACGTCAGCGCAGGCCAGGCGCCACGGCTTGCCGATCTCCCAAACCAGTAGCAGCGCTAGAAGATCGCGATTTTCCGTCATGGCATCCACCGCGGCTGTGACACGGGCTCTGCGCTCGTCCAGGTCGGTCTCAGACCACTCGAGGTGCTCCCTGCCCGCATGCGCTACTGCAGCGACAGCCTCGTCGTAGTCGACGCGTGGCGGTCCGGGGATCGGGGTGCCGTCGACGGGGTTGACGTGGTCGCCGGGAAGGCCGACGCGCCTCCACTCGCCGCGGGTCAGGTTCCTCAGCCTGTCAGAGTCGAAAGCCTCGGGTGCAACCGAAACACAGCGGGCGTAGGTCTCCCACCAAGAAGTGCCAGGCTTCAAGATCATGCTCATCGCTTCGAGGATAGAGGTTCCAAGGTGGCGAACACACGCTATTATGGAATAGGCGGAAGGGAGCGCAGTCGTAGAGCAGCCTGAAACCGCAGTGGTAAGTCCGAGATGTGCTGGTATGGCCCTTTCGCCTCAGCCTTTTCGGGGGAATAGGTGGCCGCAGGAATGACACCCAGAGCGGCGAACGCAACGGGCTAGTTGTCGTAGCTACAAGAGTGGAGACAAGACGCTGGAGCAGATCACCTTAGAGGCAGCGGTGCTGGCCGAGGCCGGAGGATGGGCATCTCAGCAAGACGTGGAGCTGCTGGCTAGAGAGCACCTTGCATGGATAGCCACGCTGCGGCGCCTCATCCACGAGACTGACTCGGCTGTTGCGAGCTCTTCGAGCTTGGACGGTGACCTGAGGGTAATGGTCCTTGCTGACCTCAATTCGGAGCGTGCCAGGCTCGCCGAGGCGCTGGCGCGAGCCGGCGGCGACCCGATAGTCCCCCCCACTTCTGCGGGCCAACTCTCGCAAAGCAAGGTTGGCCCCGCTCCGTCTGGCGAGGACGCGTCCGCTCAGGAGGAGCAGGCACGTCCTGAGCGGACCTCGGAGCAAGCCGCCCCCGAGCCGGCGTTAGAAGTTGGGGTACCCAAACTTCAGGTGTCGTGGGGAGAGGGCCGCGTGGTCGTCTGGGCCGGTGGACCCGGCTGTGTGTGTGGGACAGAGGACCTGGACCGCTTGCTCGAAGCAGCCGAGGGTTCGACCATACCTTGGGAATCTCACGCGTCGCTTAGTCACACATTCGTCGCCGAGACAGTCGCCCGGTCGGCCTCTCTGGCACAGACCCTCGGATGGTTGGTGGGCATCGCCGCTGGCAGGGGAGGCGACGGCGTCGGGCCAAGCCTGCGGTGGCTCGGTGAGGTAGCAGTCTGGGGTACCGAGCTCGTCGTCAAGGGTCACGTGGTGCCACTGCTTCGCCCGACGTCTCAGTCACAGACGCCGTCCAGGCCGGGGCCCGGTCGATTCAGGGTCCGGTGGTTTCCGGCGCTGGTATCGCGCGAGAGACTCCACGACCTTGTGACACGGATGCCGGGTACGGTCGCTGCTCTACAGCCCGCTACCGCACCGGACGCTGTGACGAGGTCGGTCCTGTCCGCTGTCGTGGACGCCGTGGCACGAGCTGGGGCGTCGCGACTTGAGAGCCCTGCTGCGTCTCCTGTCGCGTCGACGCGTCCGGAGGTGGGAGAAGCATTCCTCTACGGTCTCGACGGGAAGCCTTTCGCCGCAGAGCCGGAGCCGGCGTCCCGCAGTATCGAAGACCTTAAGCGCTGGGCGTCTGCGGTAACCACTGGTGTGAGGGTGGGTCTCGTAGTTCGGCTCGACCCGCCGGCGGAGGACGGCGGGTGGCTGCTCACCGTCGAGGCTACAGGCGTCGACAAGCGTCCGATGGCTGTAGAGCCGGCGATGGTCATTTCTTCGGGGGCGAAGTCGCACCAGCTGGAGGCGCAGATGCGGAGATTGGAACGCCTTGTTCCTGCGCTCAAGCGCCCGACCACACGGAGGGGTCAGGTGCTCCTTGACACCGACGAGGCAGCGGACCTGATGTTCGAGACTGGTCCGGCGCTGGTGGACGCGGGTTTCGAGGTGATGCTGCCTCTCGTGTCCAAGCGTCGACCCAACCCTCAGCTACGCCTTTTCGCGGAGGCTCTCGACGGCCAGTCGCAGGTGGGGATAAGCCAACTGGCTAACGTTCGCTGGAGCGTGCTCTTCGGTGACTTGGAGCTCAGCGCCGCTGAGATCGCCCGGTTGGCCAAAGAAGCCTCGCCGCTGGTGAAGGTGCGGGGTCGCTGGGTTCACCTGGACCGAGACGACCTCGCGGCAGCAAGCGCCGCCCTTGCGGAGCGGGCATCGATCACGCAGATGTCGGGGGCGGAGATGATCCGCCACGCGGTGGGGATCGAAGGCCTCAGCCTTGCAGGCCCTGTCCGAGTCGACGGGACCGGCTGGGCGGCGGAGCTCCTGCGGGGTGCCACCACCCACCCGCCGGCACCTATCGACACCCCGGACGGCTTCGCAGGTCAGCTTCGCAGCTACCAGGCCGAAGCGGGCGGTTGGCTCGGGTTCTTGGACAGGTCCGGCCTAGGAGGTTGCTTGGCCATGGACATGGGGCTCGGCAAGACCCCGACGGTTCTCGCTCACATGATCTCCGACGTCGGTCACGGCCCGTCTTTGGTGATATGCCCGCCGGCGGTTCTAGGTAACTGGCACGCCGAGGCGCGCCGCTTCACGCCGAGGCTTAGAGTTGTGCTGCACCACGGGCCGCGCCGCGCCGAGGGGGTCGCGATAGCCAAACTTGCCCACGGCCACGACGTGGTGCTGACGACCTACGCCACTGCGGTACGCGACATTGAGGCGTTGTCGGCGATTTCTTGGCGGAGGGTTGTGGTCGACGAGGCCCAGGTGATCAAGAACCACACCAACGAGACAGCGCGCGAACTGAGGCGTCTTCGCGCACACAACAAGCTGGCTCTCACGGGGACGCCAGTGGAGAACGGCCTCGGCGACTTGTGGGCGATCCTCGACTGGACCAATCCGGGTCTGGTCGGTGGCCGCTCGTCTTTTATCGAGAGCCTCTCGCGTACGGTGCCGGCGACGGCGGGAGCCGGCGGTGCGCAAGCTTCGAGCAGGTCCGCTCAGGAATCGGCACTGCGGGCTCTTAATGGCCTGCTGATCTTCCGGCGGACCAAGAACGAGCCGGAGATCGCCGCCGAACTCCCCGACAAGGTTGACAGACTCGACCATTGCGCCATGACCGCCGAGCAAATCGGTCTGTACCAGGCCGTCGTTGACCGGCTCGTTAAAGGAGACCTGGAGGGCGACGCCAACAAACGCAAAGGTCAAGTGCTTGCGGCGATTACAGCTCTCAAGCAGATATGCGACCACCCGGCCGCCTACCTCGGCGACCAGGACGAGATCGGGGTCCTCGACAGCCGCTCGGGTAAGCTCACACGTCTAGAAGAGATCTTCGACGACGTCGTTGCGGCGGGGGAGCGGCTCTTGGTTTTCACCCACTTCGCCCGTTGGGGAGAGCGTCTCGCCGGTCACCTGAGCAGACGCAGCGGGCTCGACGTTGGTTGCTATCACGGCGGCCTGTCGCGCTCGGCCCGAGACGAGCTGGTCTCCCAGTTCCAGTCCGGGTCCGGTCCCGGCGCCCTCGTATTGTCCATCAAAGCCGGCGGCTCTGGTCTGAACCTGACCGCAGCCCGTCACGTCGTCCTCTACGACCGGTGGTGGAACCCAGCGGTCGAAGACCAAGCCCGTGACCGCGCTTGGCGGATCGGCCAGCAGGGGACCGTCATGTGCCACCGTCTGGTGTGCCCGGGGACAGTTGACGAGCGGGTAGAGGAGATTGTCGCCGGCAAACGTCGGATCGCCGGGATGGTTCTGCCCGCAAGGAGCAGTCTCGGAGACCTCGAAGTAGACCAGTTGAGGGTAGCCCTCGGCCTGCGTGAGGAGGACCTAGTGGAGGAGGAGCAGCTCGCAGCGGCTGGCGGCGAGGAGTTCGCAGCGTGAGTAAGCGTCGCAGGCCCGCCGCAGCCCGCCGCCAAGCCGAGATAAGGTTCTGGGGGGCAGGCTATCAGGCTCCCGACGAGGTACAACCTATTCGGCCGGCGAAGGACCCCGCCGTGGTAGTGCGTTCCCTCGGCCCCCCTCCCATAGGCGTCGACCCGGCGGTATCACTGGGGCATTTGAGCGCGGTGTACGAGGAGGCCGTCAAAGCTGCGACCGCCTTGTCAGCTGCGAACGGGATCCTCGCTACGGAGTCCGAAGAGGACTAGCGGTAGCGGTAGGTGATGCGGCCTCGGGTCAGATCGTAAGGGCTGATCTCGACTTGGACCTTGTCTCCAGGTAGGACCCTGATCCGGTTCATTCTCATCTTGCCGGAGTTGTGCGCCAGAACCTCGTGCCCGTTGGTCAGGGCCACTTTGAACATGGCGTTCTTCAGGGCCTCGCTCACCGTGCCTTCGAGCACGATCGCGTCTTCTTTACCTTGTGCCAGCTTGCTTCCTCTCGTAGGGACGTGCATTCTCGTGCAGTCCAAGTGTTGCCATTATCTATTGTAGGGCCATTCGGGAGTCTACGACCTGCTTATCCCAGGTCCCATACCGCCGCCGACAGGGTCGGGGTCGGCTAGCCCGGCGAACTTCTCGCCAGGGAACGCGAGGCAAGCCCCCTGGCGAACTGCCAGACGGGTCGGCTGCTCGCCTGAATCTCGTCCATAACTGCCTCGAAGCCGGACATGAACCACCGTATGTCCTCTGACGTAGTCGCCAACGGAGGTAGGAGCTTGAGGACGTCCATGTGGTCTGCAGCGGTCTGGGTGAGCACCCGATGCTCACTGAAGAGCTTGCAGACGACCATCTGGGTGAACAGGCCCTTGCGGAGCGCGCTGAGAGGACTATAACGGCCTTTGAGGCGCAGCGAGCTAGGAGAGCCGAACTCGATCCCGACCATGAGGCCGCGTCCTCTCACATCTTTGATGAAGTCGAAGCGTGAAGCGCTGCGTTCCAGCGAACAGCGGAGTTCGTGCCCGCGTGCTGCAGCGTTAGCCAACAACCCTTCGTCGTCGATCACGCTAAGAGCAGCGAGACCGGCCGCCGCCGCCATGTTGTTGTGGCTGTAGGTGGTGTCGTGCACGAGCACTCTCGTCATGGACGAATAGACAGAACCGAAGATATCCTCGCGCGTCATAGTCGCCGCGACAGGAACGTAACCCCCAGACAGCGTCTTGGCCACCGTAATTATGTCGGGCTCGACAGCGTCGTGTTCAAAGCTGAACATCCGCCCGGTCCGTCCCATTCCCGCCTGTACCTCGTCGCATATGAGCAGCGCCCTATTAGCGTGCATGACCCCGGCGGCGGCCGCAAGATAGCCTGGCGGCGCTACCTGGACCCCCTTGCCTTGGACGGGTTCTACGATCAGCGCGGCGACGTCACCCCTTGAGGTGGCTTTCTCCAAGGCAGCGATATCTCCGAAGGGGATCTCCGTGGCGGGCAGCAGCGGACCGAAACCGGCCTTGAAGGACTTTCCGCCGTTGACCGACAAGGAGCCCGCTGTTAAACCGTGGTAGGCGTGCCCGCAGTAAAGGACACGAGGCCGGCCGGTGTAGTACCGAGCGAATTTGAGCGCTGCCTCCACCGCCTCGGTCCCGCTGTTGCACAGGTAAACCCTGTCAAGGTGAGGGACTTTTGCTACCAGCGCCTCGCCAAGGAGTCCAGCCAGCAGCGGCGTATCCATCTTGACCATGTCGGCGAGCTCCGCGTCGAGGACCTGATGCAACGCCCGGGCGACCACCGGGTGGTTGCGTCCCAGTCCGAACACGCCGAATCCTGCCAGCCAGTCGAGGTAGCATTCCCCTCGGTCGTCCCAAAGGTAGGGGCCTTGCGCCCTGAGCCACTGACGGTCGAGTCCGACCGAGTGCAGAACTCTCGACGTCTGTGGGTTCAAGTAGCGCGACCAAAGCTGCGGCCCTTCGCCCACCCGAGACTTGAGGAGGTCGGCGAGGTCGAAACCCATCAGGAACCCACCGCTGCACGGATCGACTGGCGAAGCGACTTGGTCGTAGCCAGAACGGCGCTCGGCTCGTAGCCGCAGTGAGCCATGCAGTTCTCGCACCTCGGGTCTCGGCCCCTGCCGTAGCGGTCCCAGTCGGTGGTGTCAACGAGCTCCTTGTAGGTTTCGGTGTAACCGTCGGCCATCAAGTAGCAGGGACGCTGCCAACCGAAGACCGAGTAGCTCGGTATGCCCCACGGCGTACACTGGAAGTCGGCCTTGCCCTCCAAGAAGTCCAAGAAGAGCGGACTGTGATTCAGGCGCCACTTTTTGCGCCGTCCATCGCCGAACGCCTCCGCGAAGATCTCCTGGGAGGTTCGGGTGCTCAAAAAGTGGACCTGATCGGGGGCCTTCTCATAGGCGTATCCAGGCGAAATCATCATCTGGTCCACGCCGAGATCGTCGTTCAAGAAGTCGAGGACCTCCCGGATCGTCTTGGGGGAGTCTGTCGAGAAAAAAGTCGTGTTGGTCGTCACCTTGAACCCGCGCTCCTTCGCCAACGCTATTGCGTCAACCGCCTTGTCGAAGGTCCCTTCCCTGCTGACCGACTCGTCGTGACGTTCTCTCAGACCGTCGATGTGCACAACCCAGCTAAAACGGTGATCCGGGCTGAAACGGTCGAGCTTGCGTTCCAAAAGCAGAGCGTTCGTGCACAAGTAGACGTAACGGCCCCGGTCGAGCAGAGCTTGCGTCATCTTGTCGATCTCGGGGTGCAACAGCGGTTCACCGCCAGCTATCGAGACCATAGGCGCGCCGCACTCTTCGATAGCGGCGACTGCCGCTTCGACCGACAGGCGTTTGCGGAGGATCTCCGTTGGGTACTGGATCTTGCCGCAACCGTTGCAGGACAAGTTGCACGCGAAGAGGGGTTCGAGCTCGACTATCAAAGGGAACTTCTTCCTTCCAGCGAGCTTCTGGCGGGCAAGGTAGGCGCCTATCTTCAGGCTCTGGCGTAGGGGTACTCCCACTTATCTGACCTCCATTGGGAGAGAGAACGAAGCATTCTCGGCGACTGTAGAAACCTGGGTGATATGCGTCGGACCGAAGGAACGAAGGGCGTCGACGACAGCGTCGACGACGTGTGGCGGTGTAGAGGCCGCTGCGGTCACTCCTAGCACTGAGGCCCCTCGAACGTGCTCGAAGCGAAGGTCTCGTTCGTCTTCGACCAGGACAGCCTTCGACCCGTGTCGTCGAGCCACCTCCACCAGCCTGTTTGCGTTCGAGGAGCTAGGCGAGCCGACGACGATCACCATGGAGCATTTAGGCGCGATCATACGTACAGCATCTTGGCGGTTCTGCGTTGCGTAACAGATATCGGCGGACGCCGGGCCCACCACGCCCGGGTAGCGGCGTGTCAGCTCTCCCACGACCGAAGCCACGTCGTCAGGCGACAAGGTGGTCTGGGTGACATAGGCCAACCGTTCGGGGTCGCTGACCTCTAAGCGGGCGACGTCAGCGGGGATCTCGACGAGCGAGATGTTCGGAGCTTCCCCGAGGGTTCCCTCGGTCTCGTCGTGCCCGGCGTGGCCTATCAGCACCACCTGCATCGACCGAGCGGCGAAACGACGGACCTCGTGATGGACTTTGGAGACCAGCGGACAGGTGGCATCCACCACGCTCAAACCGCGATCTGCGGCTATGCGGCGCACGGAAGGGGCGACGCCGTGAGCTGAGAAGATGACGGTGGCGCCGTCGGGAACCTCGTCGAGGTCACGCACGAACACCGCCCCACGGGCCTCCAGGTCGGCTACCACGTGGCGGTTGTGGACGATGTGACGCCTGACGTAGACAGGAGCGCCGAACTTGTCGATCGCCTTCTCCACAGTTTGGATCGCCCGGTCGACGCCGGCGCAGAAGGACCGGGGGCTGGCCAGGACGATCTCACGCTCGTCGAGCGAGTCGGACCACTCGGCGATTACGCGCGCTGCGCGGCTTAGCACGCCGAGCGCCTTGATCCCGCTTGTGACAGTGGCGAGGGAGCGCAGTTCCCTTCCGGGAGTGTCGACTATCACTCTCACCGCGACCGACGGAAGCCCCCACTCGTTGGTCAGCAGCCAGGCTGTCTCGGTGTCGACAGCTACCGCTCCAAGTGACGCAAGTACCGCACGCCGCTGGGAACCCTGCACGACATTCCTGGCGCTTATGACGGTGCCGACGACGGCCTTGTGACCGCGAGCGGTGAGCTCGGCTGCCAAGAGTGCTGCCGAGCTCAGCTGGGCAGCGACGTTGCCCGCTTCGTCTATGACCCGGTTCGCTACGACTACGGTCCCTGGCTCGAGGTCGTCGCGCAGGCCGCCTGCGAGGCCGGCGACGGCCACCGCACGGACGGGGGACTGGGATGCCCCAGGCCTCGTAGGCGAGTCAGAGTCCTGGAGCGGGTTAGGGAACCGCCGATTCCCGGGATAGGGTACCTCAGCTGTGAGCTCGGCGACGCTGCGGCACGATCGAAGCGGCCCGGCACCGGTCCTAACGACGCGAGCGTCAGGGGCGCCCTGGGAAACAGCCCTGGCCTCAAGTCGTAGAGGGGCCATTAGAAGCAGGCCGCCGCCTGTCACGCCGTCTCCGAGTTTGAGACCGCCGCCGCGTATCTGCCGAGGGCCATGAGCGGCCAGACGATCCTGTAGAGGTGGTAGTTGATGCTGAAGTCCCACGGGAACCCAGTTCCCGTGAACCAAGGTTCGTTCCAGCCTCCGTCGGGAGTTTGGTTCTCTATCAGCCAGACGACACCACGCCGTGTAGCGTCGCTTGAGTGCTCTCCCCCAGCTAGAAGGGCGAGGAGCGCCCAGGCCGTCTGCGAGGGTGTCGAAGTTCCTTTCCCGCGCCACTCGGCCTCTACGTAGGACCTCAGGTCCTCACCCCAGCCTCCGTCGTTGTTTTGGTGGTCGACCAGCCATCGCAGGGCGGCTCTTATCCTAGGGTCGCTTCTAGATACCCCGGCCGCCACTAGCGCCGGGACTACAGCTCCTGTTCCATAGACGTAGTTGACACCCCACCGGCCGAACCATGAACCGTCAGGCTCCTGGGATCCCCAGAGCCAGTCGATGCCCCTTTGGATCACCGAATGATCGACGTTTTTCTCCTCGGCGAGCATCTCGACCATGTGCGCCGTGACGTCAGCCGAAGGGGGGTCGGTCACTTCCCCGAAGTCGCAGAAAGGCAGCTTTGCTACCGTGGCGCTGTCGTTGTCTGCGTCGAATGCTCCCCATCCTCCCGAACGGCCCTGCATGCCGACGGACCATTCCACTCCGCGTCGGCAGGCCGCTTCGATCTTGGAGTCTGGCAGTACCTTGCGTAGCGCAAGGATCACCTCGGCGGTGTCGTCGACGTCGGGATAGTTGTCGTTGTGGAACTCGAAGGCCCAACCCCCTGGCGGTACCTCGGGGCGTCGTACGGACCAGTCTCCCTTTGCTCGTATCTCTTCTGCCAACAGCCACTGCGCAGCTTTACGCATCGCGGGGTCATCGCCAGCTACGCCTACGTCGCTCAGCGCGACCATAGCCAGGGCCGTGTCCCACACCGGGGACTGGCATGCTTCTAGGTGAAGGCCACGCTCGTCGTCGACGGTGAAAGAGTCAAGACCTCGCAGCGCTGCTGCTAGGACCGGGTGGTCGAGCGGGTAGCCGAGAAGCCGCAAAGCGATGATCGAGTACACCACGGGCGGCTGGATGCCGCCCCACAGGCCGTCTGCCTCTTGGCGTGCCAGGATCCAACGTTCGGCTTTGGCTAGGGAAGCACTTCGAATGAGACGCGCTGGTAGCAGCCAGTCTGACGTTTTGTCGTAGGCGTGGATTGCACGGTCCAAAAGCTCGTAGAGGACCGACGCTGGTCGGGCCTTCCTGGGTGGGGTGCCTGATACAGCCACGGTGTCGGCGTCCAGCTCTCGCAGGGTGAAAGGCAGAGGCACCGCCGGCTTAAACGACATAACTACGCTCATCGCTACGACAGTCTGGCGGGCCCAGCATGCGAAATCATAAATGTTTAGTGGCATTCCACTCGGTAAAAGCATTATCTCCGGTGGGACCAGTGGCAGATCCTCCCACGACCAAGCCCCGACGACCGCCATCCAGATGCGGGTGAAGACCCTTGTGGCGGCGATTCCGCCGTGGGAACTGACCCACTGCGAAGCGAGTCGCATGTGGGAGGCATCGCGAGAGTCCCCGGCGAGCCTCAACGCCACATACGCCTCGACCGTGACCGAGATATCGTCGGGGCCGCCGTAGAACGTCGCCCAACCGCCGCTTGCAAGCTGTTGTGACCGGATCCATGCGGCGGTCCTGGAGGTGCGCTGCGGTTCGAGAATGCCCAGGAAGTGGCGCAACATCACGTCCTCGGCGTCCATCGAGACATTCGTCTCCAACTCGCCCTTCCACCATCCCTCGTCGTGCTGGAGGCCTAGGAGGTTCTCGCGCCCGAACTTGATAGCTGTGTCGAGCTCTTCGAGAGCGTCGCGTGACCAGCCTACGGGCGGCTCGCCCGACTCCTCGCGAAGGTCGGTCAAAACTCCCTCTCCACGATGTAGACGGCCATGTCTGCCAGGTCCCTGTGCGGTACCGGAGAGAGGCGAACTCTTTCGAGCGCCCCGAGAGCTGCATCGAGGTTCGCCTTGGCCCTTACCGCCGTCCACTCTTTACCTCCGCAAGCCTCGACCAAGAAGCGGGCCCTTTCGACCTGCGTCTGGTCGAGCGGGGGCGGGAGTGCCCCAGGCTCGCCGAGAAGAAGAGTCCGCAGCTCGTCTGCTTCGCGACCCGCGGCTGCCAAGGCCGCTACTACGGGTAGGGACTTCTTCCGTTGGCGGAGGTCGTTGCCGGCGGGCTTGCCCGTGGTGTTCGGGTCGCCCCAGATTCCGAGCAGGTCGTCCACCGCCTGGAACGCCAGGCCTAAATGCAAGCCGAAGTCGTTCAAGGCCATTACGGCTGCATCAGGTGCCCCGGCGAGAATCGCGCCGATCGACGACGCGCACCCCAGGAGTGCCCCGGTCTTGGCGGCTGACATGGCAGTACACTGCTCCACGCTGACGTCACGGCGTTTCTCGAACGCGATGTCGTCAGCTTGGCCGGCTATCATCTTGGCTGTGGCCTCAGCGAGAGCGCTCGATGCCGTCGGGCCCCTATCGGGGGAGCATTCGAGAAGGACTTGATGTGCCAAGACCGCTAGAGCATCACCGGCGACTATCGCAGCGCCGACGCCGTATTCTGACCACACGGTCGGTCGGTGGTGGCGTTCCGAGTCGGTGTCGATGATGTCGTCGTGTATCAGGGAAAAATTATGGATCAGTTCGACGGCCACCCCGCCGGGTACTCCCACAGCTGGGTCAGCCCAGCATGCCTCAGCGCTGAGGATTGCCAGCGCAGAACGGATTCCTTTGCCACCTGGAGCCTTGGTCGGTTCGCCCGACGGATCGGTCCATCCGAAGTGGTAGCTAGCTATGAGGCGCAGGTCCGGTGTTAGGCGGTCTACGGCACCTCGCAATGCAGGGGTTATGGCCTGCCTGCAACGCTCAAGTGCTTCGGCGACAGCGAAAGTAGGGGTCACGCGACCTCCCGTGTGGGTTGGGGTTGTGGTTCGTTAAACTTGGAATCTGACAGCTGCAATGGCGGTAAGCCTGCGATGGCTCGGGCGGCGGCGAGGCCGCTTCTTACGGCCCCTTCCATGGTCGCCGGCCACCCGGTGTCGGTCCACGCTCCAGCTACGGCTAGATGCTGTACCGCTTTGGCGGGCTTAGCTCGTAGGCTCGCTGATCCGGGTACTGCTCTGAAAGTGGCACGGCGCTCCTTTGTCACTAGAGAATCCACTAAAATGGCGTCGGCGCTCGCCGGGAGCAGCCGGCGAAGCGCGCCCGTCACCTCTTTCACGATCGCGGCTGGTCTTTGGGCGAGCAGTCCGTCTGCGGCTGATATCGAAACAGCAAGGTACTGCGGTTCGGTGCGCCCGCGAAGTGATTGGCGGTCGGCCCCGGTGAGCCCCGACGCCGACGAGCGGTCGAAGACCCATTGGACGGGGGAGTGCAAAGCTGCCATAAGCGGCCACACCGTTACAGTCCGGTCGAAGACCAGGTGCACGTCGACCACGGCGGACGACCCCAGGTCGTGCCAGGTGTCGCGTTCCGGCGCCACGTCTCCCGGGACGAGAGCCGCCGCCTCGTCGTGGGGGACTGCGACGATCACGGCATCGGACTCGAATATCTCCGAGTCGGTTGCGACTTCCCAGGTGGATCCTTGCTTTGCCAGCGAACGGACCCGTACGGATGTGCGGAGCGCAACGCCCCGCCGGCGAAGCTCAGCGAACGCCCGTTGCCCGTGGAGGCGTCCGAGCGGGACTGCGCTCCACCCGATGTCGCAGGCCGCGCGGTCGCTGAGGAGTCCGGTCTTGAAGACCTGAGCCGCTACGGCGAGAGAGGTCTCCGAGGCGGGGAGGTTGACGGTCGGGACAGTGATCAGATCCCACACGGCTTCGATCGCTCTTGGCGACTGACCATGTCGGCGGAGCCACTCGAAGAAGTTGACCTGATCGAGGTGGCGATCCCCTAGACGCAGCCGTGCCAAGCCGGCCAGTGCCCGACCGAGGCCTATTCTCTCCGCCGGGGAGATGTGAGGGTACGAGAGCAGCGAACCGGCTAGGTGCAAGGGCACAGGAAGCTTTGAGCGTCGCAACCTGGTTGCTATGACGGCCCCCCGGGCCGTCTCAGCGAGCACCGGAACGTCGAGCGGGAAAGGGCCGACGACGTCACGGTCGGAGCCGATACGTGCCAAGAACCGGCGGTATTCACTGCAGCAGGCCAGGAACACGTGCTGGCCGTTGTCCATTTCGATGCCGTTGTGGTCGAAGGACCAAGTGAGGCCGCCAAGGTGGGCTTTGCGCTCGATGAGGGTCACCGATGCACCCAGCTCAGCGGCCTCCAAGGCGGCCGATATCCCGGACAGGCCTCCGCCAATAACCGTCACCGTCGAACGATCCAGGGGTCGGGGGGTCATATGCCGCCTGTTAGCACGGCGCGCGCGGCGACGATCGACTTGTCGGCGGCGGTCAGGGAAACCCTCGTGCGCAGTACCGATACCGGGTCGCGGAGGATCCGCTCGAGAAGCTTGCGGTAGATGCCGGCCATCGCCGCTGTGCAGGCCCGCGAGCGGCGGTCCAGCAGTTCCAGCAGCGGCAAGGCTCTGTCATACCATTCGCAGGCGCGGCCCGCCTCGAAGCTTATGAGAGCGGCTAGGTCGTCTTCTTGCCCCTGAAGGTCCTCGCCGACGCTGAAGCGGGCGAGGTCGTCCCGCGGCAGGTATATGCGGCCCATGTCGCGGTAGTCCTCCACGACGTCGCGGAGGATGTTGGTGAGTTGAAGCGCAACCCCGAGGTCGTCGGCGAGCATCTCGGCGCGGCCGGGTTGGTGGTTGCCGTAGATTGCGAGACTGCACCTACCTACCGTGCCCGCCACCTTCCTGCAGTAGCCGACGAGGTCGTCGATGTTCTCGTAGGCGGTGCCGACGACGTCCATCTTGCACCCGTCGACGAGATCTTGGATCGCGTCTAGGGGGATGCTCCATCTTCTTGATGCGTCCGCCATGGCGACGAGGACCGGGTCCTGCGACGTCAGGCCGCTCGAAGGGTCATCTCGAAGCGCCGCAACGTCGCGGCGGATGGCGTCTAGCGCTTCTAGCTTGTCCGCTTGCAGCAATGGCCCGTCTCCGACGTCGTCGATACGCCTCGCGAGGGCGTACAGTGCCGACATCGCCTGTCTCTTGGGTGGCGGGAGTAGCTTGATGCCGTAGTAGAAGTTCTTCGCCTGGGAAGCCGTTATCTCCCCGCAGGCTTTGTAGGCCTCATCGACCCTCACTCGGCTTGGGCTTTGCGTCTCATCGCCCGGGGAGCTGCCCGCAGAAGGTGGACGGCGACCCGGACCGGGGAGGGCCGGCTGGCTGGCTGGCAGACGTCGAAGTCTCGTTCGGCGATACGGTCGGCGGCTGCATTTCCGCCCGCCCAGAATCCGGCTACAGCCCAGGCTAGCGTCCCGGACAGAATGTCAATCAAGGGAAGTCCGGCGTCGAGGAACCGCCGAGCCCGCGACACTTCGAAGGCGACCATCGCCCTCAGGGCACAGCTTGCTGATATGCCACTGTCCAGCTCGGCTGGGTCGGCGCCGAAGCGAACCCAGTCCACCTCGGGCATGTACACCCGGGAGTTACGGTAGTCCTCGGCCATGTCAGCGCAATGCTCGATTATCTGCAGGCCAGTACAGATCGAGTCGGAGTGGCGAAGTGCCTCTGCGCCAGTGCAACCGAAAGCAGCCAGGACCAATCTGCCGACTGGGTTAGCTGAAAGTTCACAGTAGCCGAGCAGATCCTCGAAGGTCTCGTAGCGGGAGACCGCCTGGTCAATTCGGTTCGCCTCGACCAGGTCGAACAGCGGTTGGGCATCTGCGCCCAGTTCGCGAACTGAGTCGACTGCTGCGCCGACCAGCGGATGGGTGCCGGTGAGACCGTCGAGAGCTCCAGCCGTCTGCGTGGCGACCCAGTCCAACGCGGCGAGGCGGTCGCCGGCGTAGGCGTCGCCGATCTCGTCGACGAGGCGGGCGTAGCCGTAGAACGCCCTTAGGTGGCGCTGCGAGTCAGCAGGTACCAAGCGCGACACAACCCTGAAATTCTCGCGCCCGGCCCTGCCCATGACGTCTTCGTCGCTGGGAAGGCCGGTGGGAGTGGGCATCGAAACGTAGGAATACTGAAGTGACCGCGTGGTCATAATTTGTACGTCATCGGGGTGGTCGTGTCAAGCTTGGGACGCAGTGCCCTCGTCAGGGGGCCAGTCCGGGCCGACGGCCCATGACATCACCGTGGCGAAAGCCAACTGGAGGACTTCCAGCCCGGTGTCGATCAGCTTTGTGTCGTCGTCGAGCCCAGGTTCGAGAAAAGGGCGGCCCGCCACCGACGCCAGCGTTCGCAGAGACCGCCGGGCCAACTCCGCGCTCGGCTCGTGGCCTTTAGCAGCACGAGCTCCGAGCTCCAGCAAAAGTGGGAGCACGTCAGCGAGGACGTATCCGAGGACGAGGGCCGTTTTGCCGGCGTCACCGCGCAACGGCTCTACACCACCCGTCGACTCCAAAGCCGCCTCGAGGCGTGAAGCAGTGTCGTCCACGAGAGTCTCGATGCAAGCGCTTATAAGCGCCTCCTTGGATGGGAAGTACCTGTAGAAGTTTCCCTTAGCCATCTGGGCAGCTGAGGTGATGTCGCTCACGGATGCCTCGGCGAAACTACGGGTTCGGAAGGCTTCGATGGCCGCTGCGACAAGGCGAGCACGGCAGTCGTGGCTGAACGCCGATGACCCCGAACGCAACTCGAGGATCGCCTCGACATGACCTTCGTTGTACTCGAAGTGCCTGTTGGACTGACGGACCGGCTGGGGAATCCACCCAGAACGCCGATAGTGGTGGATTGTCGACGCCGGAACACCGGTTCGAGCAACGAGCTGCGACAGGGACATCCCCGTGTGCTCAGGGTCAGGCAGCCTGTCGACGCTCACCATGCCAGTTTGTCGCGCAATGAGCGCGTAGGTCCAACAGCAGCGGGAAAATCACCGCTGCGCTCCGCCGCGTCAGGCCGGCGGTATCGTGCCCATTCGCCCACGGCGGAAGTCCTCGAAAGCTTCGGCGATCTCGTCGCTTGTGTTCATCACGAACGGGCCGTAGTGCGCGACTGGCTCCTTAATGGGTCGGCCACCGAGGAGGAGGACCTCGAAGGTCTCGGAGGGCCCATCGGGTCGTGCGGCCGACCGCAACTCGACGGCATCTCCTTCACCGAGCACACTTAGCTGTCCGGAGGCGAGGGGAGCCCCGGTCGGCCCGACCGAACCATTACCGGCGAGACCGTAGGCGAGGGCGTTGAAAGTCCGGTCCCATGGGACTACAAGGCGAGATCCGGCCGACAGCGAGACGTGGACCATCGTGATCGGCGTATGGGTGGATCCGGGGCCGCTGGTCTCGCCAATGCGGCCTGCTATCAGCCGAACGAGAGCTCCGCCGTCCGGCGAGGCCAGCAGACCAAGACGTCCGGCGCGGATGTCCTGGTACCTAGGTGGCACCATCTTCGCAATGGATGGGAGGTTCACCCACAGCTGGATCCCGTGGAAGAGGCCACCCGACGCCACGAGGGTCTCCGGGGGACGCTCGATGTGGAGGATCCCGGCACCGGCGGTCATCCACTGAGTGTCGCCGTCGGTGATTAGTCCGCCGCCGCCTGTCGAGTCGCTGTGTTCGAAGGTTCCGTCGATCATGTATGTCACTGTTTCGAATCCCCGGTGGGGATGCCAAGGGGTGCCCTTTGGCTCCCCTGGGGCGTAGTCGACTTCGCCCATCTGATCCATGTGGACAAACGGGTCCAAAAGCTGGAGAGGGACCCCGGCGAAGGCGCGCCGGACTGGGAAGCCTTCACCTTCGAATCCGCCAGGAGCGTTGGTGATCATCACGGGTTCCTTGCTCCGCGCATCACGATCCACTTGCAGCTTCGCAATGGTGGACATGTCTTCGACGGTTACGGCCGGCATGGTAGCGATCCTTTCTCCTCGTCGCTTCGCTCGACGCGTTTGCGACTACACACTGAACATCGTTGTGTATGCAACTATTCCCTCGAGGCCCGCTCGGGGTGGTCGGCGAGAGGCTAGGGTCGAGGACGTGCCAAGCGACGATCGGTTGTATTTCAGGCAGTTGCTGTCGGGTAGGGACCACGCCAGGACCGACCCGCTGGCGAACCAGATGGTCAACTTTTCGTATCTGATCGGTGACCGTGAAACCTCCGAGGCTTTGGTCGTGGATCCCGCCTACGCTGTCGACGACATCCTCGGCGTCGCCGAAGGCGACGGGATGGTTCTCGCAGGGGTTCTCGTGACTCACCACCATCCCGACCATGTCGGCGGGTCGATGATGGGATTCAGCATCGAGGGTCTTTCCCGGCTCTTGGAGGTGGTGTCGGTTCCGATCCACGCCCACCGCCAAGAGGTGATGTCGATTTGCAGGGTGACAGGCGTCGACCCTGGCGAGGTCGTCGGCCACTACGGAGGCGACAAGGTAGCGGTCGGCGCTATAGAAGTGGAGCTAATCCACACGCCGGGCCATACGCCAGGAAGTCAGTGCTTCTTGGTCGACGGGATGCTCGTAGCTGGCGACACCCTGTTTCTCTCAGGTTGTGGCCGGACTGACCTGCCCGGCGGAGATCCGCAGGCTATGTACCAGAGCCTGCGCAAGTTATCTTCCTTGGCTGAGACGACTGTTTTATACCCTGGGCATCGCTACTCGGCTGCTTCGGCTGCCACTCTGGACGTCGTGAAGCAGACCAACCCAACGTTCGCCGTAGCGGACGAAGGGGCGTGGCTGGCGGCCTTTGGGAGTTGATCAAGTTTTAACGGGGCGTCCTGCCTCGAGAACCACGACTGTGCGACCGGGGACTGCCATGTGCGATGAGGCTTCGAGGGTCACTGGATCCGTGCCGGCCAGCGTCGGCGAGGACGTGTCGAGAACCACCTTCCACGTCTTCGCCCACTGTTCGGCGGGAAGAGTCAAGTCGAGTGGCTGATCCCAAGCATTGAGGACCAAGAAAAAAGAGTCGTCGAGCACTCGACGTCCATGTTCGTCTGGATCGGGTATGGCCGACCCGTTCAAGAACACCCCGAGGGATTTGGCGTATCCGACGTTCCAGTCGGCGTCGCCCATCTGGGCGCCGTCGGGACGGAACCACGCGATGTCGGGGAGGCGCTCGGAGCTACCCGAGGCCCGGAGGGGCCGGCCCTGGAAGAAACGCCTGCGACGAAATACCGGGTGTTCTCTGCGTAGGCCGATCAACGCCCGGGTCCATGCTAGAAGATCCTCGTCAACGCGGGCCCAGTCGTACCACGACGTTTCGTTGTCCTGGCAGTATGCGTTGTTGTTGCCGTGCTGGGTCCTGCCGAATTCGTCCCCGCCGAGGAGCATCGGAACTCCTTGGCTGAGCATCAGCGTCGCCATGATATTTCGCATCTGGCGCTGCCGGAGCTCCTTCACGGCCTCGTCGTCGGTCGGGCCCTCGACTCCGCAGTTCCAGGAACGGTTGTCGTCGGTGCCGTCCCTGCCGTGCTCGCCGTTGGCCTCGTTGTGCTTGTCGTTGTACGAGACCAGATCACACAAAGTGAAACCGTCATGGGCGGTCACGAAGTTGATGGAAGCAAAAGGGCTGCGCCCGTTCGCTTGGTAGAGGTCCGAGCTCCCAGTGAGACGCTCTGCGAGCTCGCCTATCGGGGTTCCCCCTTGACGCCAGTAGTCTCTCACCGTGTCACGGAACTTGCCGTTCCACTCCGACCACAGGGGAGGGAAGTTACCCACTTGGTAGCCGCCGTCCCCGACGTCCCACGGCTCGGCGATCAGCTTCACCTGGCTCACCACAGGGTCTTGGTGGATTAAGTCGAAGAAAGCCGAGAGCCTGTCCACCTCGTGAAACTGGCGGGCCAGTGACGCCGCAAGGTCGAACCGGAAGCCGTCCACATGCATCTCCATGACCCAGTAGCGGAGCGAGTCCATGAGAAGCTGCAGGACTTGGGGGTTGCGGACGTTGAGCGAGTTGCCAGTCCCAGTCGAGTCGTTGTAATGGCGGGGGTCGCCGTCCACGAGACGGTAGTAAGAGGGGTTGTCGATACCTCTAAACGAGAGGGTAGGCCCCATGTGGTCGCCTTCCGCCGTGTGGTTGTACACGACGTCGAGGATCACCTCGATCCCGGCGCGGTGAAGGGTCTTCACCATCGACTTGAACTCCCCAACGACCCGGTGAGCCGGCCTGGACGCGTAACCGTTGTGGGGGGCCAGGTAGGCGATCGAGTTGTAACCCCAATAGTTGCGGAGGCCCATGTCGGCGAGGCGGCGATCGTGGATGAACTGGTGGACCGGCATCAGCTCGAGGGCAGTCACGCCCAGCTTGGTCAAATGCTCGATGATCGCCGGGTGGGCGAGACCGGCGTAGGTTCCCCGCTGGTGAGCGGGGACCTCTGGATGATTCCAGGTCAGACCTTTCACGTGGGTTTCGTAGATGACCGTGTCGGCCCAGCGGTGCCTCGGCGGGTGGTCCGAACCCCAGTGGAAAGCCGAGTCGACGACGATAGCCTTGGGCATCACATGAGCTGAGTCGCTGTCGTCCCGGGTGATGTCGTCACCTCCGAGGCGATACCCGAACGGCTCCTGACCCCAACCCACCTCACCTTCGACAGCTTTGGCGTAGGGGTCGATGAGCAGCTTCGAAGAGTTGCAACGAAGGCCCTTTTCGGGGTCATAGGGCCCGTGAACGCGGTAACCGTATAGCTGCCCCGGCTCTACGTGCTCGACGTATCCGTGCCAGCAGTAGGCGTCAACCTCTGGTAGCTCGAAGCGGGTCTCCCTCCCGTCGAGGTCGAAGAGGCACAGCTCGACGGCTTCAGCCGCCTGGGAGAACAGGGAGAAGTTAGTCCCCAACCCGTCGAAAGTGGCGCCGAGCGGGTAAGGATCGCCCGGAAGGACTGGGGAGGTGTACGAGTTATGCAAGAGCTCCAAGGTATCCCTTCGCTACGACCGCAACGTCCGGTCGGGTCATCCCCACCAGAATGCGGCCACGACGATAGCGTAAAGAGCGATCAGGGCCACCCCCTCGATCCACGTGTACTCCCCGTCGTAGATGATGACCGTGACGACCAGCGCTGTCACGGCGAGTGCTACCACGAGCAATGGTGGGAACACCAAGGTTAGGTGATTTGGGCCGACTACCCCACTCAGCAACACCAGGACCGGGGTGAGCAGGAGGGCTACCTGCAGCGGACTGTTGAGGATCGTGGCGATCACATATTCGGGTTTCGCCCTAAGGGCGAAGCGGACACCGACGGCGTTTTCGACAGCGTTCGAAGCTACCGCCACCACGACAAGGCCAGTGAAAGTCTGCGACAGGCCGAGGCTGGTCGTGGCAGCCTGCAGAGGACCCACGAACCATTCGGCTGCGCCGGCAGCGGCTGCGCTCCCAGCCGCCAGGATTGCCAAGGACAACTTGAGAGGCCACACTCCAGCTTTAGGAGTCTCCGCCGGCGCCGGAGGTTCCGTCGGCCGCGTTGGAGGCGCCGCGAGCCGCGGGGAATGGCGCAGAAAGTAAGGGACGCTCGCCAGATACACGAACAGCAGGATTGCTGCAAGCCCGTCAGAGAGGGCTGTCGAGTGGTTTGCTGCTGGCGAACCAAGGTGAGCTGCAAGGGTCGGCACCAACATCGCAGCGACTACCAGCAGAAGAAGTGATGATATAAGGCGCGGCAGCTCCGGCTCGAAGCGTTGAGTGCCGTGACGGAGCCCGCCGACCAGGAAAGCCAACCCGAGGACCAAGAGGCTGTTGCCCAGGACAGAACCAATGAGCGCCGCTTGCACCACGGAGGTGAGGCCTTGGTGGAGGGCGAAGATCCCCACGAAAAGCTCCGGCAGGTTGCCGAGGGTCGACTGCAGCAGGCCGGTGAGCGACGGTCCTACCCGTTCACCGACCGCCTCGATCGCTTCGCCGACCACGGCGGCCGTCCCGGCGAGGGACAGGCCTGCGAGAACAAAGCGGGCTACGGGGCCAGCCCCGGCCGCTGTGGCGATCCCGGCTGCAGCGCTCAACGCTACGGCCCCACCTAGGATCAGTCGCTGCCTGAAATCCAGATATTCGACTTTCATCTGCTCTGGGTTGGCTCTTTCGGTAGGGGCTTAGGAGGCTAGCCGCCGCAGCGTCGGCTGGGTGGTGACAGATAGACTACGATCGTCGAGAAGCGGCGGCGTGGCCGAGTGGTTTAGGCAAGGGCCTGCAAAGCCCTGTACAGCGGTTCGATTCCGCTCGCCGCCTCTAGGAGTCCTCTAGCAGGTCTTTGCACCGTTTTGGGTCGGAAGTCGCTTCTCCGAGCGGTCGCCAATCCCGCTAAAACCCTGCGGAATTTTGAAACCGCAGCCTCTCCTGAAGCTCTCGGGAGGGCTCTCGCTGCCCGACGCCCTTCAAGTGAACTGCCGTGTCAGTGGCCCTGAAGCGTGACGTGCCCGTCCAGATCGGCGTGGGACCGAAGAGCGGCGCGCTACGAGGACCTGCGACCACGGAGAGCGGTTGTTTCGGAGCCCAGTGTCGACCGCCGATGACCGTGAGAGACGGCTGTGGCGCCTGTCCGATTGTGTCAACTCTGTGTCATGCGCCCTTTGGCGAGACCACCAACATTGTACCGCTGATGCAACAGTTCTCAAGAAGTAGACTATTATACCGTACAAACGCCGTACGAATCTGCTCTTGGCCTGCCAAGGAATGGTCAGGGGCGAAGAAGGCTTGACTCCGTTTAGATCTGACGTACAATAGCCGTACAAGCTGAGAGGTTGACCAAGATGGCAAAGACAGCACGGATCGAACTACGAGCCGAACCAGACCAGGAAGAGCGTATTCGTGCTGCGGCACGCTTGGTGAACCAGTCGATGACCTCTTTCATTGTGACGGCAGCGGTTGAGAAAGCTGACGAGGTTTTTGCGACGTGGTCAACGACAACCGTGTCTGGCGAGTTCTTCGACGAGTTGCTTGCGGCATTGGACGCTCCTGCTCAGAGTAACGTGGCCCTCAACGAGGCCGCCCGCCGGCATCGGGCGGCGCGCGATCAACAAGTAGCCTAAAATCGAGAGGCGGGTCGACATAGGTGTACCAGTCTGAGCCTCTCGCCGACCAACACAACTTGCAGCGCTTCTCGTGCGAAATCGACGACCTCGACCGTTGGCTTCGAGACCACGCCCGCCACGCCTCGGTAATGAACACTGCTCGCACCTTTGTTTGGACAGAACGAGATGAAGTCGTTGTTGGCTACTACTCGCTAGCGGGCCATCAGGTTGTGCGGGAAGGATTGCCGTACCGCGTCGCGAGAGGGAGCCCGAAGCAGATCCCGGCAGTCCTAATCGGCAAACTCGCGCTCGATGCCAAGTTGCACGGAGGCGAACGGAAGCTTGGCGCCGGACTTCTAGTGGACGCCCTCGAGCGGGTAGTCGACGCGACGAGATTGGTCGCAGCCAGACTCGTGGTCGTGGACGCCATTGACGATCGGGCGGCGAGCTACTACGAGCACTTCGGATTCGTCCGGACAGCTCCCGACAGCTACCGACTCATCCGTAAGCTCTCCGACATAGCGGCTGACCTTGAGGAGAGGGACTGATTGACAATTGGGTTACGGCCAGTAATGATCCGGCGTGCCAACCCCCTCGCTAGTTATGATGCCATCTTCGATCGGACCTCCGGGTTTGCTGTTGACCGCCGCGACGAGCGCGGGCTGATTTGCGGACCTTCGTGGGGCTCGCCTCGGAGTGGGAAGACCATCCGAGCGGAGGTCCGATCCGCTGCACGGCCGCTGAGCGAACCTGCTCGGCTTGGGCCTTCGAATCATGGCGTAAGCTGGTCGAGGAGGCCAAAAGTCTCACTTGGAACGGTTGGACGCGCTCGACGTTGGATATCGCCGGGACAACCGTAACCACTA
Source organism: Actinomycetes bacterium (assembly GCA_021808665.1). Next base: position 34,719 of record JAKBBA010000002.1, on the reverse strand, counting down.
TTCGACTCAGACGGCAGATGGCGGCGTTGGTACCGTCGTTGTGTCGGTCGGCGAGTCCTTGGTACGATCACGGGTCCAGTAGGGGTTTGGGGCGTGAGCTAGCGACCCCCCAGGGGACGTTAAAGGGAGGACCGTGACCAGTTTCGAAACTCGGACCAGCGGAGGCTCGCTGCAAGTGGTATCCAGGTGGCTCGGCTGGGCACCGCGGTCGGACCATCCGGTCGACAAGGTTCTTCCGCCTGGACGCCTAGCGAGCCTCGGCCTCCAGCACGTTCTTGTCATGTACGCAGGGTGCGTAGCTGTGCCGCTCATCGTCGGCGGAGCCCTAAAGCTGGACACGACGACTATTGGCCTGCTGGTGAACGCCGACCTCTTCACGGCTGGGATAGCGACGCTCATCCAAGCTTTCGGTATAGGTCCCTTCTTCGGGGTGAGGCTGCCCGTAGTGGCCGGGGCAACATTCGTGGCTGTCACGCCGATGATCCTTATCGGCAGTCACTACGGGATAACAGCTATGTACGGTGCCCTCATCGTCGCTGGGATCTTCGGAGTTCTGGTAGCTAGACCGTTCTCTGCTGTGCTCCGGTTCTTCCCCCCGCTCGTGACCGGTTCTGTCATTTCGATCATCGGGCTGTCGTTGATCAGCGCTGCGACAGGGCTCATTGCCGGGAACGACTCAACTGCCAAGTCTTACGCAGCGCAGCACGACCTTGTCCTAGCTGGGCTCGTTCTCGCCTTCATCGTAGTGGTAACACGGTTTACGTCGGGCTTCGTCTCGCAGCTAGCCGTCCTCGGCAGCCTCGTCTTTGGAACATTGGTCGCCTGGCCGATGCACATGCTCAACTTCTCCACGGTCTCCAAAGCCGGAGATTTCGGGTTGAGCCAGCCCCTCAGGTTCGGAGCTCCGACTTTCGAGGCGTCGGCGATCATCTCGATGATCATCGTGATCCTGGTCACTTTTACCGAGTCGACGGCGGATATGCTCGCTGTAGCTGAAATGGTGGACAAGCCGATATCGCCCTCCGACATCGCGCGAGGGCTTGCGACAGACGGTTTGTCGGCGGTTCTGGCCGGCTTCTTCAACTCCTTCGCGGACACCGCCTTTGCCCAGAACGTCGGCCTGGTAGGGCTTACAAAGGTGCGCAGCAGGTACGTGGTCGGCTCGGCTGGGATGATCCTCGTGGTTTTGGGCGTCATACCGAAGATCGGTCAAATCGTCGCGAACATCCCGGGTCCGGTGATCGGCGGGGCTGCTCTCGCCATGTTCGCAATGGTCACTGCCGTCGGAATCCGCACTCTCGGCAAGATCGACTTCGGGACATCCCACAACCTGCTGATCGTCGCAGTGTCCATCGGGGTTGGGATGATGCCCGTCGTCAGTCCTAACATCTACGAACATCTACCTTCGAACCTACAGGTGATCTTTGGCAGCTCAATCACGTCGACCCTGATCGTGGTGTTCCTCTTGAACCTCCTGTTCAACGAGTTCAAGTGGCACAGCCCGGGCTCGCCTGGCTCGCAAGAGACCGACTCTGGCGGCTCTGCCGACGCTTCGAGCTGATCCAGATCCTGCTAAGCTTTGGTTCCGGCAGAGCGGGCGCATAGCTCAGTCGGTTAGAGCGCATGCATGACGCGCATGAGGTCGGGGGTTCGATTCCCTCTGCGCCCACTGGTCCTGACCAGGACTTTTATCCTTGAAAGTCCTCGGATATTAGGCCGATCAAAGGGTCTGGCAGCCAAAGTCATTTTGCGGCAGCCAAGCTCGGGTTGCCAAGCACCGGCCGCATCCCATAGCAGCGCTCGCCACCGGCCGGACCCGGATGCGGTAGTGGCATAGGAGGGTCCGAAGGTCGTCAGCCAAGGGGGAAGCGTTCTCGCCGGGAGCCTAGCGGGACCTGAGCGCTGGGCGGCGCGCGTCGTGTAGAGGGCGGGTGCTTTCAGTCTCGGGGTTTCTCACCGCCATCGGCGGTCATCGCAGTCGCCTTATGGCGATCCGGGTCAACTCGTGGTAGAGGCGCCGTGCCGCTGGTGGCTCCAAGAGGTCTCTCAAAGCGGCTGTCAGTTCGGCCGGGCTTGGGATAGAAGCTACCACCCATCGGGAGAACATTCCGGCGTCCATCCATCCGCAGATCGGCCGACCCGGAAACCACGTAGAGGTCAACCCTGCGACCGCGGCGACGCGCAAGCGCTCCCAATCTTGGTACATGGTGCCGCTGTAGGCAGATCCAGTGCGCGAGGGCGCCTGTGGGGGAGGTGAGGGTCGGCACGCCTCGACCTTTGACCACGAGAGCTTCACCGTGCCAGCGCGGGCGGCCGCCGCTAGGCGAACAGCCCACAGTGGACCTTCGAGTACCTCTGGCGACCGCGAAGGCGGCGGCGTCGGAACTCCAACCGCGCGGCGTAGGCAGTCGAGCATCTGGCCGCCATCGGGAGTAGGGACCCGGAGGTTATCTGTTCCGGCGATGGCGTTCCAGGTGACCGTTCCGTTGCGACAGACAGCGCAGACAAGGTCGATCTCTCGCCGGGTAGCCGCCGCAAGTTCTGCCGTCAGTTCAATGTCTGAGTCGAGGGGCCTCACGCGACCAGTTGCGATCAAGGCGATAGCGTCAACGTCCGAGGCGGCCACGTATCCGAGCATCTCGACGTCAAATCCCAGGGCTTCGGGGAGGTACCCGCCGGGCGGATGGCGGTGTAAGGCTACGAGTAACGGACGTCCAGCGCTGCGCACCTGCGCTAGGTGTCTGCGGAGAAGGTCGCCGAGCAGGACGTCTAGATCCGACGCCGCCTGGGGTTGCAGATGGTGCATGGATACCTCCCGTTCGGTCGCAGCGGGAGGGTCCGAGCCCAGGACATACAGGGACCCTAGTAAGCATTAAAAAAGTTACTATATCACGGAAAGCACTGAAAACGAGCTAATGTCATCCAGTTGGTGCGGCCGGTGAGGGATTCCAGTCGGAGGCTCTACGCCCTGACGACAACAGCTGCTCCAACGCGGAGCGCAGGGATTCGATGCTCTCTTTGAGCGAGGCGATCACGTAGCGGACCTCGGGATCCTCGATGGCATCTACCTCTACCTCCGATTGCGAATAAGGCGGCGTCGTAGGTGCGATGTCGGTGGCGCGGCGGCCCGTGACTCTCCGGTCGATGGGCGGCGGTGCGTCGGCTGGCTGCGGGGCCGCAACGTCGGATACGTCCCTTGGTCCCTGTGATGGAGTCGCAGGCTGCGTCGGGTACGCCGAAGGTGTCGGACTTGGCGGAGGCAGCGCCGGATCTCGCGGCTTGGACGGCTGATCAGTGTCGGCAGGATCTTCCGGGCGTGGTCGCCGGCGGGTGTGTTTGATCGAGTACATTGCCCGGTCTGCCCGGTCTATGAGCTCGCTCGCCGAGAGGCGACCGTCGACGTCGACGGCCGCGCCGACGGAAGCCGTTACCGACCAGCGCTCGCCTTCGAGCTCGACAGACTCGGCGAGGGCGGTAGCGATCCTGTTCGCAACCACCTCAGCCTGCTCTTCCTCGCCTAGGCCTTCGCAGAGCACGGCGAACTCGTCCCCGCCTATACGCGCGACGAGGTCCGCGGAGCGGACGGCGTGACGGAGCCGGGCTCCGACCGCAGAGAGGACCCGGTCGCCCATGGCATGGCCGGCCCGGTCGTTCACCCCCTTGAAGCCGTCCAGGTCCACATACACGATCCCGACATGACGCGACGACCGCTGGTTGCGTAACAGCGCCTGGTCAATCGCCTCCATGAAGTGCCGGCGATTGAACAGACCGGTCAGCGAATCGTGCGTAGCTAGGTGGTAGAGATCGGCTTGGCGCGCGTAGTCGGCTTCGACGTCTGCCGCTGCGACGGCGAGCATCGATACCCCGGCTACCTCGTGATGACTTATCCACCAGCGAACCCAGCGCCGCTGCGAGGAGGCGCCGATCTGGTAGTCCTCGGTAAGGTTCTCAGAGTGCGCTGCGACCTCGCGAAGGTTCGCAAGTAGATGGTGGCGGGCTTCGGCCGGGAGCGCTTCGAGCCATCCCGTCCCGAGTGACGATTCGACGCTCATGCCTGAGAGCACGCTCCAACGGTGGTTGACCGACAGGGCCGAACCTGACGTGTCGGTGATCAACATCGCGAACGGGACGACGTCAAGTGCGGCAGCGATCGTCGTGGAGGCCAGACCTTGCATGTGTCTAGGTGTGTCGGCCACTTCTCGCTCTCGATCGACTCATGACGCCTTGCTGTCCCGAGATGCTAGACCTGACCAGGACAACCGTCTCTCCGGTGAACTGCTGGTTCGGGTCGAAAGCGCGGTTACGAGAAAAATCGGCAACCTCCCCGGGGAATGAGGTTCCGTGGTTCACGAGGAGTTAACAGCCAAAGCGACTCTTGGTCAGCGCTCTGTGCTACCTTCTTCGCCAACCCGCCAATCGAAAGCCCCTCACGCTACCAGCGTGGATGGGCCTTTTCGGGTCGGGCTTGGACAACGAGGTTCAAAAGAAACTCACTAGCTGGGGGTACTAAATGACAACAACGGAACCATCCCTCGACTTTGAGGGAATGAAGCGTGACGCCTCCTTCTTCGACCTCATATGGGCCTCCGAAGGGTCCATAATCGGTTCGGGTTGGCTTTTCGGGGCGTTGACAGCAGCCACCCTCGCAGGCCCGGCGGTCATAATTTCGTGGGCGGTCGCTTCAGTGATCATCATCGTCTTGGCGCTCGTGCACGCCGAGCTCGGCGGAATGTTCCCCGTGACCGGCGGGACGAGCCGATACCCGCACTACAGCTTCGGAAGCTTCGCAGGCGCCACGTTCGGCTGGTTCGCCTACGTGCAAGCAGCGGCCGTCGCCCCGATCGAGGTCCTCGCCGTCATCCAGTACTTCAGCTCGGTGTCGTGGGCGCACAGCATCTGGAACGCGAACAAGGGGATCCTCTCAGGAAGCGGCATCGTCGTCGCGATTATCTTGATGGTGCTGTTCACGGCGGTGAACTTGATCGGCATCCGTTGGCTCGCCCGGGCCAACACTTCGATCACCACGTGGAAAGTGATCATCCCGATCCTCACGATCGTCATCTTCTTGCTGTTCAAGATGCACGGAGGGAACTTCACCGGCGGTGGGGGGTTCTTCTTGAAGAGCGGAGCTTTCAAGGCGATCCTGGACGCTATCCCTGCGGGCGGAATCGTCTTCTCGCTGCTGGGCTTCGAGCAGGCCGTGCAGATCGCCGGGGAGAGCAAGAACCCTTCCCGCGACGTTCCCCGGGCAGTAATCGGCTCGATAGTCCTGGGCGGGCTCATCTACATCCTCGTGCAGGTGGCCTTCATCGGTGCCCTGGACCCCAAGCTGCTCACTGAGGCCGGCACGTGGGCGAACCTCAACGACCCCAAATCCAAGGATGCCGCCATCCTCGCGTTGCAGGCTTCCCCCTTCTTCACCGTGGCCAAGCTTGCCGGCATCGGCTGGCTGGCGTGGATCTTGCGAGTCGACGCTGCCGTGTCTCCGGGTGGTACCGCTCTCATCTACCTGACCTCGGCGTCGAGGATCAGCTTCGGGCTGTCGAAGAACGGCTACATCCCCGAGGCCTTCGAGAAGAACAACAAGTTTCAGGTGCCCACGGTCGCTATTCTGGTTACCTCGGGAGTCGGGATCCTGTTCTTGCTGCCGTTCCCCAGCTGGAACAGCATGGTCGGGGTTATCACCTCCGCCTCGGTGATCATGTACGCAGGCGCCCCTCTTGCTCTCGGCGCCCTTCGTAAGTCCAAAGCCGACCTGCCTAGGCCCTACCGTCTGCCTGCCGCGGAGGTCCTCGCTCCCTTGTCGTTCGTGTTCGCCAACTGGATCGTCTACTGGTCGGGCTGGGTGACTTACGCGACTCTGATGGTGTTCTTCATCATCGGTGTGATCCTCATCGGGGCGTCGTTCGTCCTAAAGCTCAACCCGCACAAGCCTGAGATCGACTGGACGGCTGCTATCTGGGTCGTTCCCTACCTGGTGGGCATGGGGATCATCTCGTGGTTCGGCCAGTTCGGTACGGGCCACCCGTTCAACGGCTACTACGGCTTCGAGCACATCCTCAACGGAGGAACCCTCGCCATACCCTTCTACTGGGACCTCCTGATAGTGGCAGCGTTCAGCCTCGTCGTCTACTACGGGGCGCAGTACTTCCGTCTGCCTAGTGCCCAGGTGGACAAGTACATCGAGGAGGTGTACCCGGCCCCGGCCGAGTAGCCGCAACTCCGCCTCCGGCGCGGCCGGCTCGGGCCCTACGCTTGTGGGTGCTCCAGCCGGCCGCGGCGCGTTCGGACGCGACCCGTCCGTGGCCCACCCACCACTGTGGGCGACGTTTCAACCTGCGCCGGGTGACACCCCGGCGGTAGCTTCTAGGCATGCCCGCAGGACAGACAAAGCTCAACGACAGTTTCGGCGCACGCTCACGGATCGCCGTAGGCGACCGCAGCTACGAGGTGTTCCGCCTAGACGCCCTGCAGGGGGTGGGACGGCTGCCCTTCTCCCTGAAGATCCTCTTGGAGAACTTGCTTCGCAACGAGGACGGGGTGACGGTCACCGCATCCGACGTCGAGGCCTTGGCTGCGTGGGATCCGACCGGGGAAGCCGACAAGGAGATCGCTTTCGCTCCTGCCCGGATACTTATGCAGGACTTCACCGGAGTGCCCGCAGTGGTGGACCTGGCGGCGATGAGAGATGCCATGACCGCCCTGGGAGGCGACCCGGCGAGAGTGAACCCGCTCATCCCCGCCGAGCTGGTCATCGACCACTCGGTGATAGCCGACTTCTACGGCTCGAGCGAAGCTTTCGCCAAGAACGCAGAGCTGGAGTTCGAGCGCAACGAGGAGCGATACCGTTTCCTGCGCTGGGGGCAGAACGCTTTCGACACGCTCAAAGTCGTCCCGCCCGACACGGGGATATGCCATCAGGTGAACCTGGAGCACCTCGCCAGGGTGGTGTTCACCGACGACACTGGACGCGCCTACCCTGATACCCTACTCGGAACCGACTCGCACACGACCATGATCAACGGTCTGGGAGTGCTCGGATGGGGTGTCGGAGGCATCGAAGCAGAGGCGGCGATGCTGGGCCAGCCGGTGTCGATGCTAACTCCGCGGGTCGTTGGTTTCGAACTGCGAGGGGAGCTCCCGGCCGGTTCGACGGCAACCGACCTCGTCCTCACCGTGACGGAGATGCTCCGGTCGCACGGCGTCGTAGGCAAGTTCGTGGAGTTCTACGGCGAGGGGGTTTCCTCGGTACCCCTGGCGAACCGAGCGACGATAGGAAACATGTCCCCCGAGTACGGGTCTACGTGCGCGATCTTCCCCATAGACGGAGAGACCTTGCGTTATCTACGTCTAACCGGTCGCAGCCCCGAAAGGGTGGCCCTGGTGGAGGCCTACGCCAAGGAGCAGGGTTTGTGGCACGACCCGACTCAAGTCCCGGAGTTCTCGGAGCGTCTCAGCCTCGACCTTTCCCAGGTGGTCCCGTCGATCGCCGGCCCATCGAGACCCCAGGACCGGGTCCGCCTCGACGAGGCCGCTAAGCGCTATCCGGCCGCGGTGGCGAAGATCCTCGGTGCCGACGCCTCATCGGGTACCCCGACGGCGCCGACTCCGGTGCTCTTGGACGACGGAACCGCCTTCGACTTGGACCACGGTCACGTCGTGATAGCCGCTATCACCTCCTGCACGAACACGTCTAACCCTTCGGTGATGGTCGCTGCTGGGCTTTTGGCGAAGAAAGCCGTTGAGAAGGGTTTGACATCCAAGCCGTGGGTGAAGACGACCCTGGCTCCCGGGTCGAAGGTTGTCATGGAATATCTCGAAGCGGCCGGCCTCGTCGGCTATCTAGAGAAGCTCGGGTTTAGCCTCGTCGGTTACGGTTGCACCACCTGCATCGGTAACAGTGGCCCGCTGCCGGCTCCGATATCGGCGGCTATCAACGCCTCTGACCTCGCTGCGGTGGCCGTGCTTTCTGGCAACAGGAACTTCGAGGGGCGTATCAGCCCCGATGTCCGAATGAACTACCTCGCCTCGCCGCCGCTGGTCGTCGCGTACGCCCTGGCTGGTTCGATGGCGCTGGACCTGACGACCGAGCCGCTCGGCTACGACACGGACGGTCGGGCCGTGCACCTTTCTGACGTGTGGCCGTCGCCTGCCGAGGTGGCGGAGGTGGTTGGCTCGTCGATCAGGTCCGAGATGTTCTCGTCGTCGTACGGGTCGGTGTTCGAAGGCGACGAGCGCTGGCGGAGCCTGCAAGTCCCAGACGGTGACTCCTATGCGTGGGACAGCAAATCCACCTATGTCCGCAAGCCGCCGTACTTCGAAGGCATGACGATGACACCGGAACCGCCTCAAGACATTCTCGGAGCTCGGGTCCTCGCCAAGCTCGCTGACAGCGTCACGACCGATCACATCTCCCCGGCCGGTAACATCCGCCGCAACGGACCGGCAGGTAAGTGGCTGACAGATGGGGGAGTGGACGTGGCGGATTTCAACTCCTTCGGGGCCCGCCGAGGTAACCACGAGGTGATGATCCGGGGGACCTTCGCGAATATAAGGTTACGCAACCAGCTGGCACCCGGAACCGAAGGCGGGGTTACCCGACACCTCCCCGACGGGGAGACGATGTCCATCTACGACGCATCCATGCGCTACCAGGCCGACGGGGTGCCCCTCGTCATACTCGCAGGCAAGGAGTACGGTTCTGGTTCGTCGCGTGACTGGGCTGCCAAAGGGACCGCCCTGCTAGGCGTGAAAGCCGTTCTCGCCGAAAGTTTCGAGCGCATCCACCGCTCCAACCTGGTGGGCATGGGCATCGCTCCCCTGCAATACCTCGAAGGGGACAGCTCGGAGACCCTTGGGTTGACGGGGCAGGAGACCTTCGACGTGACAGGACTGGCGGCTGCCGGGAGCGAAGGTCCGATGCCCCGCGAGGTTTCTGTTAGCGCGCGCAGGTCTGACGGGACGAGGGTTGACTTCAAGGCGAGGCTACGCATCGACACACCTAAAGAGGCCGACTATTACCGCCACGGCGGGATCCTCCTATACGTGCTGCGCCAGCTTCGCGGCGACTGAACGGGGTTGTCTAGCCGTGAAGCGGCGTTGCTAGGCTAGGTTTAGGGGATGGGCGCCAGCGCAGCCTTCTTCGACTTGGACCGGACCCTGCTGGCGACTTCGAGCGCCCCGGTCCTCCACGACGCTCTCGCCGAGGCGGGAATCGTGAGCGGTCGAAGTCTGCCAGGAACCTCGTTGCTTGTCGGCCTGTACAACCGCTTCGGGGAGACGGCGCCATCTATGGCGCTGGCGCGAGCTGCCGTGGTCGGAGCGAGAGGCAAGGCGCTCGGCGACATGGTCGCTGCGGCAGAGCAGGCCGCGCCCCGCCTTGAGGCTTTGATAGCGCCCCGGGCGAGGATGCTCGTCGAGGAGCAACGTCGCCAGGGCAGGCTGCTGGTGATGGCTACGACAACTCCTGAGCACCTAGTGAAGCCCTTGGCGAGACGTCTCGGGTTCGACGACGTGGTGGCTACCAGGTACGCGACGGAGGTTTCCGACGACGGCGTCGCTCGATTTACCGGGCGCCTGGATGGGGGCTTCGTTTGGGGTGTTGGAAAGCTCCAGGCCGTGAGGCGCTGGGCGAAAGCCTCGCAGGTCAAACTCGGCGACTGCGCAGCCTTCTCCGACAGCGTCTACGACCTGGCTCTGCTGTCCTCGGTCGGGGAGGCTTGTGCCGTCAACCCCGACATCCGCCTCGCTCCGATCGCCCGCCTCAGGCGTTGGCGTGTGGTTAACCTCGACGCCCCGGACGGAGTGCCAAAAGCTCTCGGAGTCGAGCCCCTCGACGCAGTGAAGATGGTATTGCCGTGCTTCGCTGCCGGGTTCGCTCGTTTCGACGTCTCGGGGATCGAAAACATACCCCCGGAGGGACCGGCGATCGTCGCAGCCAACCACCGAAGCTATTTCGACCCTGTCGCCTACGGCCTGGCCGTTCTAGGAGCGGGTCGGTACCCGAGGGGGATGGCCAAGAAGGAGCTTTTTGACGCCCCAGTGCTGGGAAGGCTTCTGGAGGCGGTCGGAGCTATCCGCGTGGATCGTGAGGGGAAGTCCGGGGACGCCTACGAGCAGGCCCTTCGAGCATTAGAGGCTGGCGAGGTCGTCGTCATAGCCCCTCAAGCGACTATCCCGAGAGGCGAGGATTTCTTCGAACCGGAATTGCGAGGCAAGACTGGAGCGGCGAGGCTGGCGGCCGCTACCGGTGCTCCGGTGCTCCCGCTCGGCGTGTGGGGGACTGAGCTTGTCTGGCCCCGGTCGTCCCGGCTTCCGAGACCTATTGGGACATCACGCCCGCCTCTGGTGACGGTGAGGGTGGGTCCCCCGGTGCAAGGGGTTGAGGGGATCGACCCTGAGTCGGACACGAAGCGTATCATGGCGTCTATATCCGAGCTTCTCCCCCCCGAGGGGAGGCTTAGACGCACCCCGAGCCCGGAGGAGCTGGCTAGGACCTTCCCGCCGTGACACGAATCTTCAGAAATACCGGTAGCTTGCCGAGGTACCTCCTATGGACTTCGAGGCCGGCATGAGCGACAATCCACCTGTAGACAACCCGAGCGACGACAACCCCCATCAGGACCCAGAGTTCCAGCCCTGGGGTGGGCACTCCGGTGGCGCTTCGCAAGAATGGCCCCAACCGCCTCAGGAGGCCGACCAGGCTGAGCAGTCCCAGCAGTGGGAAGACCAGGCCGTCGCATCAGAGGCCCCGGGCGAAGACCAATCCCCTCCGGCAGGAGATGAGACATCTGACCTCTTCGCCCAGGTGATCGCCAGAGTCGCAGAGGACATGACCGTTCTAAACGAAGCCGCTGAGCAGACGGCAAGGCTAAGAGCGGCTGCCGAGCAGACCCTCGAAAGTAACCTCGCTGCGTTACGGTCAGCCCACGAAAGGATCATGACCGAACGGGCAAGCTTGGCTGCCGACCGAGAGGAAGCCCGCAGGCTGCTCGACCAGGCGCGGGCAGAGTCCGTTCGGATAGTAGACGAGGCCCGCCACCACTCCGAGGAACTGATCGTGTCAGCGCGAGCGAACGCCGAGGCCTTACGCGAAGAAGCCCGCTCAGCAGGCCAGGCGGAGCTGGATGCTCTCAAGCAGGAGTTCCGCTCCAGGGTCTTGGCCTTGAGTGAAGCTCTCGGTGCTGCGTCGGCCAGCCTCGGACGCTTCTTGGAGGCAGACCCGTCTGCCTCGGATAACAGCTGAGTAGACCGTTCATGGACGGTCCACAAGACTCCGCCCCAAGCGATCAGTCCGCTAAAGCCGGGGACGGCCTCGCCTCGACGCTTGATCAACTTGCCGTCCTAATGGCCCAGGCGGAGGAACTGGCGTCGTGGGCTTCGGCGACTCAGGCCGTTGCGCATGAACCCGGCTCGACGGAGTCAGAGGTCGGCAAGGACGCCGCGACTGGCAGCGATGTCGGAGCTGAGCTCGATGTCGGAGATGAGATCGATGTCGACTGTGAGATCCAAGCACCAGTCGAATCCTTCGGCCCCGTCGAAGCTGATCAACCGGAGGCCTCCCCAGGCGACGATCCTATCGGCGCGGCCCTGATGTCCATGGTCGCCGACGGGCGGATCGCCGCAGTCGTCGTGGCCGGGGAGGGTTCAGCAGAGGTGCTCGGTAAGCCCCGCTGCGTCGAAGAGTCCTCACTGGCTGCTCTTGGCGCGCTGGCACCTGAAGGTGCCGTTCTGGAGGTCACTACCACCCAGGGCGAGCTGAGAGCGCTGCGTGTGGGAGCCTGGACCTTCGCAGTGGAGGTCGGTTCGGCTGTACCCGACGACGTAGACACCCTCCTGGGCGAACTGCTTGCTCTGAGCCAGGAGGGGATCTCCGGGGCGGAGCCGTGACAGAGCTATACGTCGTGCTCGTCGGCGTTGTCGCGTTTGGCGGATCACTGTTTTGGAAGCGACGCCAAGTAGCCAGAGTGCCGGTCAACACCGTCGTCGATGGGCCATCCCCTCGGCCAGTGGAAGGCGCTGCGGCGTCCGCCGGCTCGGCTCTCGGGGGTGGACCTGGAGATGACGCTACCTTCGAGGAGTCCTCTGTGGTATTGCGCACCCCTCGCGTCCGGGTGCCGGCACCAGTAGAGCCACCCGACCCGGTAGTCGTGGCAGTGTGCACAGCTCTAGCAGACGGTGTGGTCTCTATCCGGTTGCGTAGCGCCAGTGGAACGAAGGTCCTCTACTAGGGCCGGTTGTGTCTGAGCTCAAGGTGCTGACCCGCACTGTTCCTGCGGGCGAAGACTGTCGTTATGGCCTGTGGTTCCAAGGCCACCGATTGCTGCCACCTTTGGGCTGTGCTCCTGTCCTAGCCGCTCCCAAGGCCCACGAACGTCGCCACGGAGTGGCGTCCGGACCTGACAGCGGCGGGGTTAGTCCCGCCGCGGCCCTGCGCCTGGAGGCGTACCAGTCGCCTGCGAGCTCGTCGGCGAGAGCAGCGATCGCATCTTCTATGGTACGGGCGAAAGTCCTCGAGTCGCCGTTTGAAGGGGGGAGGATCGGCGCTCCGAAGTTGACAGTCACATGCCCCGGCTTCGGCCGCCGGGCACCTTTCGGCAGTATCCTCGCCGTGCCCTCCAGGTACAAGGGCACGACTGGAACCGAGCTCCTTACCGCCAGCCACGCGGCTCCGGGCCTGTGCGGCTGGCCCCAGCCGTCCGGGCTCCGGCCGCCTTCAGGGAATATCAGCATGCTCCAGCCGTCGTCTAGGAGCTGCGTGGCGCGACCAGCGGATGTTCGCGATACACGCTGACGTTCCATCGGAACGGCGTTCAAAGCCAGAGCGGACAGCACCGCCTTGGGATGGGTGTCGAAAAAGTAGTCGGCGGCACCTGCTACGAACAGCTCGTCGCGCCAACGTGGCGGGATCACCGACACGATCAAAGGTGCGTCGAGGTGGCTGGAGTGGTTCGCGGCGAATATCGCGGGCTCGTCGAAGTGTGCCAGGCGGTCGAGGCCGCGGACGCTTGGCGAGGTCAAGGCTCGAAGGAGCGGGTTGGATACAGTTGTCTGCAACGCAGTTCTCGCTCGGCGCGCCAGAGGTGAGCGAGCCCATTCGCTGTCGTAGTGGACTCCGAGCGTCTTGTCTGCCGGGGGGAGTTCGACCGTCCCAGGCCACGTCGGCGAGCCGAGGGGAAACGTGGAGGTGGAGCGAACGCGACGGCCAATCCCAGAGCGAACGTCAGCCCAGGAGCGTGCGGTTACAGGGAGGCGTTTGTCGGGGCTATGAGCTCCGGGTAGCTGGCCGGTCATTTCACGTCGGCGATCATGATCGGAGGGCAATGGAAGTGGCTGATGGTCGGTTCTGCGCCGACGACGTCAGAGGCCATCTCCAAGGCGTCGGCGACGGTACTGGCCGGGGAGAAGCCGAGCCTGCGGACTGCTTTACGGTCGCCGCCGACGATTATCACCCTGCCAAGGTGTTCCAAGGCGTGAGCGCCCCAGTACCACATGTAGAACGGGTGCACACCGTGGTAGGCGTGGCTGGTCCGGTAAAGATGGCGGTACCACTCGTCTGTCGCGAAGCGCTGCTCGTAGTTCTGTTCTATGGCAGCGGGATCGGTTGTCTCGGAGAGGACCTCCTCGAAGAAGTCGATGTAGGAGGGATGGTGCACAGGGTGGAAAGCCCACGGTGTCGGATGCGAAAGAATCGCCACGCCACCCTCGCGGACTAGCGGCCGACCTCGGTACAAGTTGAACAGGTAGCCGAGACCCATGCACATGACCAGGATCGGGTTCATTATCGAGTTGACGTTGTAAGGGCAAATGTGCGGCAGCCCGAAGATGGCGACGTCGGTCTGGCCTTGCACTTCGACTAGCTGCTGGCGATGCACCATGCGGGTAGTCTCTGCGTGAACCGCTTCGACCTCGCCGGCGTAGACCGACGTCATCGCGTGTGGCGCTTTGATCGACTGGAACAAGGAACGTGCCGCTCTCGGGGTTAGTAGGGACAGGGCACGCGTCGATGCCACGTAAGAGGCTCGGTCTCGGGCGTTCCATTCCCATTCGCGCTTTTGCAGAAAGGCCGTCTGAGGGGGGAACGCATCGTTGTTCAGTGTCGTCTCGATCTGGAAGATCTTCACCCCGCTCGCCGCGAGGAGGCGTCCCATCCGCCAGTTTGAGCTGTGAAGAGCCGAGTGCTCAGGGTCCATGAAAGACTTGCTGTGGCGCATTGTCTTCACGTTGTGGTGGTGGCGCAGGCTCCGGTAGCTGGCCAAGCCGGTTGCGACGCTCTTGTGCCCACCGTCCATCGCAACGAGGTTGATGTTCACATACACGATCAGATCGGATTCCGCTGCCCGCCTGTTGATCTCCACGTCTTCGCCACGTTCGGTGACACCTATGTGGATCAGGCCTTCGGGGTCCTCCGCGTCGTGTTGGAGCAGACGGCCGATGGGGGCGAAGGAATCGTAGACCCGGTCTCCGATGGCATGACGAAGTTCGGACTCGGTCATCCGCCGGTGCAACGCGAGGGCGCATATGAGAGCCACGTCGTCGACTCCCGCTGCCGCGGCTATGTCCAGTACGGCTTCGATCACCCTCTGGCGGTTGTCGGGCCGGCGCATCGGCGGTAGAGGCAGGGAGATGTCGTCGAAGGCGATCGTCAGGCGCATCCCCGGGAACAGCAGCTCGCGAAGTGGTTTGCTGTCGCCTAGCGGTGACGCCAGGGCTTCTCGGATCGCCGTGTCAGGATCTCTCAGCGACTCGAGGGGTTCCGGCGGGTATATAACCCTGGAGCGCCCCGCCGGCAGGTTCTCTAGGCGGAATCCTTCCCCATGCCAGGTGAGGATCGGCGGGGTCGACCGGTCCACTTCGAGTACGAATCCGGGTCGGGTCATGACGGGTGCTGTACCTACCTTCTCTTCTCTTGGCGCAGGTCGAAGACCACCTTGGTAGCTCCACGGGCGCCGGCGTGGGAAGCGTGCTCCAACGCTTCGTTATGACGGTCTAGCGGGTAGCGGGCACTGACGAGACGGCCTAAGTCGTGCTCGGCTATCAGCTGCATTGCGAGATCGAAGCTGTGACGGTCGCCTGCGCTGCGTTCCGGCCCATAAGCGTAGGCGCCGGTCAAGCGGAGTTCGCGTTGCCACAGCGCCGTCAGGTCAACACCTACATGCCCGGGCATACCTGCGAGCACGACCGTCGCCCCGGGTGCGGCGACAGCCGTCGACTCGCTCAGAGACTCCGAGGTCCCGACGCAGTCGAAGACGACGTCAGCGCCTCCTGTCAACTGGCCGTTGTCGAGGATCCACGATCCGGTAGCCCGGCGCACAGCTCTGCGGAGCTCGTCTGGCTTCGCCACGAAGTCCGCTCCGAGCTGTCTCGCGAGCCGGCGCTGCTCGGGGTGCTTAGCTACAGCTATGACCGTCGTGACGTCCTCGCGAAACGTCCTGATAGCTGCGATAGTCGCAAGGCCAATGGTGCCGGCGCCTATCACCGCGGCGACAGGTCCCGCTCCAGGCGGGGCGCTCAAAGCGGCATGAACCGAGCAGGCCACCGGCTCGACCATCACCGCCGCCTCGTCGCTCCATCCACCGGGAACAGGGTGGAGCTGCTGTCGGTGCGCAACGAGGCTAGCCGACCACCCGCCACCGGTCTGGTTGCAGTAGCCAGTCTGCAGCCCGGCTGCGAGATGTCCGGCTGCGAGGTTCTCGCAGCGGTTGGTTCGCCCGTCTGCGCACGCCGAGCACACTGGTTCTACGCCTCGGATCTTGCAGTGCAGTACGGGTTCGACCACGACACGTTCGCCGCCGGCGGTCTCTGCGACGATCTCGTGTCCAGGGACGAAAGGAAAGCTCACATACGGTTCGAACCATCGAGACGCCCTGCCGTAAACGGTGGCGAGGTCACTGCCGCAAATCCCCGACAGTAACGGTCTTATCGCAACCCATTCAGGCCCGGGAGGTGTCGGTGGATCCGTCTCGGCTAGGCGCACAACCGCCGGACGCGACGACACCCGGGCCGTCACGAAGCGCGCCAGTGAGCGGTCGACTTGAAGTGCTCTCACGGCAACGGCCCAATCGGTAGGAGCGGTCTAGGGCCGCCGGGTGATCTCGGCCAATGTTCTACATGCCACCCGCGTCGCCTTGCTATAGCCGCAAGCTTTGTTTCGGGGTTGACCGCTACGGGATGGCCTGCGGCTTCTAGCATAGGAAGGTCGCTGGCTGAGTCGGCGTACGCGACGGCCTCAGCGAGGTCGATGCCGTTCGAGCTGGCATAATCGGCCATTATCAAAGCGCGGGCTTCCCCGGTTGGCGGCGCCTCCTCAAGCTCTCCTGTCAGCACCGAGCCGTTCCGGGTCAAGCGGGCACATACGATCTCGTCGAAAAGCGGTCGCAGCGGTTCAACCATGACGTCCAAGGCGCCGGTGATGAGAAGCGTCTTGTGGCCGGCCCGTCGATGCTCACGGACCCGGCGAATCCCCGCAGGGTAAGACTTGGTGATGACGAGGTCGCTGAACATCTCCCAAGCGTCGGCTTGGAGTTGCTCGACCGGGGCTCCCTCGTACCGGCGGTAGAAATGGCGGAGGAAGTCGCTGCGGTCCGCCCGGTCGGCGGCGAGCAGGCGTGGCGCTTCCCGTAGAGTCCTTGCTACGAAGCGTACCCGGTCTGCTCCGGACTCGTGGCGGGTAGCAAGCCACGAGTAGGAGTCGACGACGTTGGAGGCGATCAGCGTGTTCTCAAGGTCGAACACGGCCAGCTGGCGTGACTCCGAAAGCACTGCCCGCCTCCCGCGCTCCTGGCGGGAAAGAGCCGGTGAGCGCTCTGAACGCTGCGAGGCTCCGACCAGGCGCACCCTGGCATGGGAAACCACCGACGGTAGGTAAACCTCCTGGCAGTACGATCTCCACTCGAGGACTGCGGGGTCGAAGCAGAAGTCGCGTCGGTCGGCTTCGGGGAGGCTCTCGTAGAGCCCGATGAGCCGCTCGACGGAGAAGATCGCCTCGGTCTCGGTGTACGCCCCGTAAAGCTCCACGTAGGAGAGGGCTCTGTCTATTTCTGCGTGGCGCTCTTCGACTGTGGCGCTCAGCTCAGCGCGCTTGCCGCGGAGCGGAAGTGCCTGGAGGACTCGCTCCGCTCCGCCGAGAGTCCTGCCGGCACGCTCCAGTTGTCGTGCGACTCGCTGGCGGCCCGGGAAGGACCATTCGGGCACGGTGATCGGTTGGTCGGACGAGTCTGCGACAGGGTTAGCCAGGAACCATTCTCGTACCAGGTCGACGAGCTGGCGGTAGCGCAAGGGGTTGCGCGATCCCGAAGCGCAGTGCAACACGTCGGGGCTTTCAAGGGGTCCGCGCGCTGCGACAGCGACGATACATGCCACCACTAGGTCGACCGGTATGACGTCTATGACACCTTCGGGCACTCCTGGGAACTCCTTGAGGAGGCCCTTGGCGTAGGAGATGATCACCGGGTCAGCCATCCGGAAACCCCTGATCCATCCTGGAGTGGGCTCGGCGAGCGCTGCTTCTATGATCGACGGTCGCACGATGCTGAGCGGAAGATCCCCTCGCTCCTCAAGAAGGGCCCGCTCGCCCAGAGCCTTCGTGTAGGCGTAGGCGTCAGGCCAGCCGAGCCCGCGAGCTCTGGCCTTACCCAGCGCTACCATCTGGTCTTGGACCCACTCCTCGCGCAGCTTCTCCGACCTCGCGGACAGGAGCGGAGTTCCCGCTGCGCCGAGCTCGCGCCGGGCGTTGCGGGCGAAGTCGGACAGCATCTTCGGCTCGCGGCTCCTGGCGTCTTGCTCTGACCTGGCCCGCCGGGCCGCGTCAACTTCGGGTCGCCAGGCGAGATCCGTAGACCAAGGGGTGTCGGAGAGGGCCGCTTCGGGCGCCCTTCCCCGGCGCGAGCCGGCAACGTAGGCGGTGGAGATGGAGATCAAGTGGGGCAGAGGCTTTCCAGCACCACGCTCGGAGTGCAACTCGAGCAGCGTCCGGGCGACCCTCGTCGGACCGAGAAGGTTGATCTCGACCGCTGAATCAAGTGCCGAGTCGAAGCTGACCGTGGCTGCAGAGTGGATCACCACGTCACAGGAGGCGAGCAGGGTCTTACCGTCATCGTCAAGGCCCAAGCCGTCCACGCCGACATCGCCTGCCATGACGGCCAGACGGCGGGATACCAACGTGTCGAAGCCTTGGCCGGCCTCGGCTCGCAGGCGTTCGAAGCAGTTGTTGCGGAGCACTTCCCTGCGAACCCTGTCGGCGGCGCCGCGTCTGCCTGGGCGGATCAGCAGAGCCACTTCGCAGCCCGGCACGCACCGTAGAAGCCTCTCAGTTAGGGCCGTACCGAGGAACCCGGTCGCTCCTGTGATCGCAATCCTCTTACCTTCGAGTGACTCGCGCAGCACCGCAATTGTCTACCATATGGTAGGTGGCTGCTCCAGGAAAACGTCTCGACGTTCCGAGTGTCTCAACGCGCCGGCGTGTCATCGACGCCGCCCTGGTCGCTTTCGCCCGTCGCGGCTACGACGTCACCTCCTTGGACTCCTTAGCCGCGGAGTTGGGTATCACCAAGCAGACGATCCTTTACTACTTTCCGTCCAAGGAGGCGCTGTTGGAGGTGGTCGTAGACGACGTCGCCGCCGACGTCTACGCGGCACTTATGGACGCCCAAGTGGACGGCGGGGCGTGGAGGAAAGTGCGGGGCGTGGTGCGAGGCGTCTTTTCGATCGCAGGCAGACGACCGGAACTGCTCGGGCTCGTAAGGGAAGTTGCAAGGCTCGGTCCTCCGGCCGCTACCCGCCTAGCCGGGCATCTGAGTCCCCTGATCGACAAGGCCACCGCCTATCTTGAGTTGGCCATGGACCTAGGTGAACTGCGTCGCCAGGACGCAAGGCTGCTGCTCCTTACCTCATATTCGACCGTGGTGGGTATGGTCACCGAAGGGGAGGTGCTGAGAACGCTCGGCTTGGACTCATCAGCGCGGTCGTTGGTCCGTCAGCGCAACGCAGCTTTGTCGTTCCTCCAGGCCGCGCTGACGCCGGCCTGCACGGGGATCTAGCGCCGCTTAGACCTCAGGGCTTTCGGAGGAGTGTAGCGACCAGACGGCCGCGGCCCACTCGGAGTCGCGGCGGCATCCTTCGCTTTGGGATTGGGTCGTGTCCGCGCAGGTGCAGTCGAGCGGCGGGCCCGCGCCGCCACCAGCTCGCCTTTCATCCGCTTGCGGTGGCGCTGAGTGAGAATCAGCGAGTACGCGAATGGCAACGCCAGGGAGAAGACGTGTGCCAGGGCGAGCGAGCTGGGAACCTTGGGTAGGTCGACTAAGAAAGCGGCGGCGATAACTGCGAATGCGACCAGCACCCTGTTCTTGGTCTGGAGGAATCCGAAAAGCGAGATTCCCGCTGCGACACCGACAGCGGCGAGAGCGGTCGGAGGATGTGCGGGGGCTCCTTTCCCTGACGTCACCGTCAGGTTGAGTATTCCGACCACGACCAACTCCAACGCCACGACGTAGCCGTAGAGAGGTTCGGTTCCTCTCATCGCCGACGCTTTGAGGCCGTCGTCGGGTGCGGGAGCAGGGGCCTCGCGAGGCTGACGTGTGGCGCCCGAGCGCCGGCTGAGGATGCTCATGGAAGCTCCGAGGAGCTCGGCTCGCTGCCGGGTGGTTCGTCGCGACGCTCGTCGCTATCGCTACGGTAACCCGGCGACGCTGCTGGGCGGTTCGAACCTTCGATGAGCCAGGGCCGAATGCTAACGATGCTCTGGCGGGGTCTCAGCACTTCAACCTCGGCGTCGACGGGCAGGTCACGTGGTGGGGTGCCTGACGTCTCGATCATGATGGAGGGCTGCTCCCTGGGAGCCTCAAGGGCCTGCTGGAACCCGAGTGCCAACCCGGTGAGGATCGCCCCTGTCGCACTCCGGCGCCGCCAAGCTTCGAGCTTGGGGGGGAGGGCGGATGTCGGAGAGAGTGTTCGCTCCTCGCCGGGGAGACCTACGAAGTCGCTGTCGTGACCGGCCTCGAAGTCCACAGCGCCATCGTGTTCCGCGGAAGGGAACTCGTCGCTCTCGCCATCCTCTGACCTGTCCTTTTCCACCGTCTCAGGCTACCCCGCCTGGTGAGCGAAGGGGAGTGGAGCCGGAAGGAGAGTGTCTCCGACCAAAAACCGGTCGACGTGCATGGCGGCCGAACGGCCCTCGGCTATGGCCCACACGATCAGGCTTTGGCCTCTCCCGGCGTCACCGCATGCGAAAACCCCTGGCGCCGGGGTGCTGTAGTCGCTTGCTCTTGGGATGTTCCCGCGCGCTGTCGGGGCCAAACCGAAGGCCTCGGCCAGGGCCGGCTCCGGCCCCGAGAAACCGAGGGCAAGGAGGACCAGGTCGCAGGGAAGCTCGAAGTCGCTTCCCGCTAACGGCTCGAAGGTCGTGCGCCCTCCGTCGCTGCGAACCTCGACCTCGCAGCCGCGCAGCGCCCTCACTGTCCCATCCTCGTCGCCGACGAACTCCGTCGTGGATACCGCGAAGAGGCGTTCTCCGCCCTCTTCATGTGCGGACGAAGTCCTAAACATCAAAGGCCATGTCGGCCACGGAGTCGACGGGTCCCTGCCGTCGGGAGGTCTAGGCATGATCTCCAGCTGGTGCACAGAGCGGGCGCCCTGGCGGTGAGCTGTTCCGAGGCAGTCCGCGCCCGTGTCACCGCCACCTATGATGACGACTCTTTTGCCTCGGGCCGATATAGAAGTAGCCTCGGGGGGGTTGACAGCGTCGACAGCCCGGTTTGCGAGTGGGAGATACTCCATCGCCTGGTGTATCCCCGCCAAGTCCCGGCCGGGGAGCCTAAGATCTCTAGGCACAGTCGAGCCGCAGGCGATGACGACGGCGTCGAAGTCGGCGGTCAACGCCGAAGCAGCTATGCGTCCCGGGCCCGGGGTGGCGGCGATCTCCGTGCTACAGACGAAGCGGGTACCTTCCGCCACCATCAAGTCCAGCCGCCTGTCGAGGTGACGCTTCTCGAGCTTGAACTCCGGTATCCCGTAGCGGAGCAGTCCGCCCGGCTTGTCGTCGCGCTCGAAGACGGTGACGTCGTGGCCGGCACAGGTGAGTTGCTGCGCGGCGGCCAAGCCGGCCGGCCCGGAGCCGACCACGGCGACCATTTTGCCAGTTCGAACGCTGGCAGGGGACGGTGTCACCCAGCCCTGATCGAAGGCGTTGTCGATGATCGACACCTCGACCTGTTTGATGGTCACAGGCTGGGCGTTGATCCCAAGGACGCACGCGGCTTCGCAGGGGGCGGGGCATAGACGTCCCGTGAACTCGGGGAAGTTGTTAGTCGCGTGCAGCCGCTCGATGGCCTCGCGCCAGTGGCCCTTATAGACGAGGTCGTTCCAGTCGGGGATAAGGTTCCCCAGCGGGCACCCGTCGTTGCAGAAGGGGATCCCGCAGTCCATGCAACGACTGGCCTGGGTTTCCAGGCGCTGGCGTGAGAACGGCTCATACACTTCGTTCCAATCGGCGATCCTCACGTGGACGGGGCGTCGGTCCGGTAACTCCCGCTGGAACTCCATGAACCCTGTCGGCTTACCCATGCGACGCCACCATGACAGCGCCGCCGGCTTGAACGCCGGAGTCCTTCGCCGCCCGCTGGGCTTCCATCACCCTGCGGTAGTCGCGTGGCATGACTTTCGCGAACTCGTCGGCCGCTCGTGCCCAACGAGCCAGCAGAGACGAACCGACCTTCGAACCGGTGTAGGCGACGTGCCTTTCTAGGGCGTCGCGTACCCAGGTCAGATCGTCGGCATCGCAGTCCTCGAGGTCGACGAGCTCGCCGTTGAGGTCACTCCCGAAGTCTCCTGAGGGATCCCAGACGTAGGCGACGCCTCCCGACATGCCTGCGCCGAAGTTCCGGCCTGTCCGGCCGAGCACCACGACCTTCCCGCCGGTCATGTATTCGCAGCCGTGATCGCCGACGCCTTCTACGACAG
The DNA here is from genome assembly GCA_021808665.1 of Actinomycetes bacterium. The sequence continues at coordinate 12,765 of JAKBBA010000002.1, read as the reverse complement.
CCTCAGCCCCGGAGTTGCGAACGCAGAACCGTTCGCCGACAACCCCCCTTATGTACGCTTCACCGGAAGTCGCCCCGTAGAGGATCACGTTACCGGCGATCACCTGCTCCTCGGCTTCGAAGCCGGGTGGTGACTCGGGGGAGGGAGCGACGACGAGACGTCCACCCGACAGGCCCTTGCCGAGGTAGTCGTTGGCGTCCCCGTAGAGCCGTAACGTCACCCCTTTCGGTACGAAAGCGCCGAAGCTCTGGCCGGCGGACCCGCTGAAAGAGATGTCGATGGTCGAGTCGGGAAGACCCGCCGAACCGTAACGGCGGGTGATCTCGGCGCCCAGCAGCGCACCGACCGTCCGGTTCGCGTTACGGATACTCCGTTCAAGCACTACCGGCTCTGCCTGGTCGATGGCCTTGCGGCAGGCTTCTATGAGCTCACGGTCCAAGACGCTGGCCAGACCGTGATCCTGGTCGACCATGTGACGTCTCGGTTCGTCGGCGTCCGAACCGGACGTGGCGAGGATAGGGGCGAGGTCCAGGCCTTTCGCCTTCCAGTGGTCGACGGCCTTCGTCGCGTCGAGAAGATCGACGCGACCGATCACCTCGTCGAGGCTGCGGAAACCGAGGGAGGCGAGGAGCTCTCTTATCTCCTCGGCTATGAACTCGAAGAAGTTGACCACGAACTCCGGTCTGCCGCTGAAACGCTGGCGAAGCTCGGGGTTTTGCGTTGCGATGCCGACCGGGCACGTGTCGAGGTGGCATACTCGCATCATTATGCAGCCGCTAACGACGAGCGGAGCGCTGGCGAAACCGAACTCCTCGGCCCCAAGAAGAGCGGCAACCACGACGTCCCGGCCCGTCTTGAGCTGACCGTCGACTTGCACCACGATCCTGTCGCGCAGACGGTTAGCCATCAAAGTTTGCTGCGTCTCAGCAAGGCCGAGCTCCCACGGTGCGCCGGCGTGCTTGAGGGATGTAAGCGGGGACGCACCCGTTCCCCCGTCGTGGCCTGAGATGAGAACGACGTCGGCGTGGGCTTTGGCAACCCCGGCGGCGACGGTACCTACCCCGACTTCGGCGACCAGCTTGACGTGTATGCGGGCCCGATCATTCGCGTTCTTAAGGTCGAAGATCAGCTGCGCGAGGTCCTCGATCGAGTAGATATCGTGATGCGGAGGCGGTGAGATCAACCCCACCCCTGGAGTCGAGTAGCGGGTTCGGGCTATCCACGGGTACACCTTGTGTCCCGGCAGTTGGCCGCCTTCGCCTGGCTTGGCGCCCTGAGCCATCTTGATCTGGATGTCGTCGGCGTTCACGAGGTACTCGCTGGTCACCCCGAAACGGCCGGAGGCCACCTGCTTGATGGCGCTGCGACGCAGGTCACCGTTGGGGTCCGGGGTGAAACGCTCAGGGTCCTCACCGCCCTCGCCGGTGTTGGAGCGGGCCCCTATGCGGTTCATGGCGATCGCAAGAGTCTCGTGGGCCTCGGCCGATATCGAACCGTAGGACATGGCGCCGGTGCTGAAGCGCTTAACAATTTCGCTGACCGGTTCGACTTCATCCAGCGGCACCGGCGACCGCCCCGTCTCGGCAGCCTCACGCAACCTGAGCAGGCCTCGTAGGGTCGCGAGGCGTGAGGATTGGCTGTCCACGGCTTTGGTGTAGCTCTTGAAGATGTCGTAGCGACCCGACCGTGTCGAATGCTGCAGGAGTTGAACGGTCTTCGGGTTGAACAGGTGGTACTCGCCCTCCCGACGCCACTGGTACTCGCCGCCCACGTCGAGGTCCCTGTGGGCAAGCTCGCTCGGACGGTCGGGCCAGGCGAGGCGATGCCGGGCGAGAACCTCGCAAGCGATCTCACCAAGGCCGACACCCTCGATCCTGCTAACCGTCCCGGTGAAGTAGCGCTCCACCAAGCCGCTGGCCAGCCCGATCGCCTCGAAGACCTGGGCGCCGGTATAGGAAGCGACCGTCGAGATGCCCATCTTGGACATCACCTTCAATATTCCCTTGCTCGCCGCTTTGACGTAGTTTCGTGTCGCCTGGCGGGGTGTCACTCCTCGGACATCGCCTGAGGCCACTAGGTCGGTCACTGTGTCGAGGGCCAGGTAGGGGTTTATCGCTGCAGCGCCGTAGCCGAGCAGGAGGGCCATGTGGTGGACCTCCCGGGCTTCTCCAGTCTCGACGACCAACCCCACACGGGTGCGTGTTTTCTCGTCGATTAGATGGTGGTGCACGGCGCTGACGAGCAGCAGCGCCGGGATCGGCGCCAGCTCCGCGCTGGCGTGCCTGTCCGACAAGACGATGATCGTGGCACCGTCGCCTATCGCCTCGCTGACTTTGGCGCAGATCTCGTCAAGGCTTGCTTCGAGGGCTCGTCCAGGGTCTTGCGCCTTCGCGTCGAACAGTCCGTCGATGGCGAAGGTCCTCCACCCTTCGACGAGGCCGTCCTCGTCTATGTAGAGCAGCTTCGCAAGGTCCTCGTTCGTGAGGATCGGCGCCGGGATGACGATCTGGCGGCAGCTCTCCGGCTCGGGAGCGAGGAGGTTGCGTTCCGGGCCTATCGACGTGGCCAGCGAAGTGACGAGCTCCTCGCGTATGGCGTCGAGCGGCGGATTGGTGACCTGGGCGAAAAGCTGACTGAAGTAGTCGTAGAGGAGACGAGGACGATCCGAAAGCGCGGCAATGGGAGTGTCGGTACCCATCGATCCGACCGGCTCGTATCCAGTGGAGCACATCGGCCCAAGTAGCGTGTCGAGATCTTCGAGCGTGTAGCCGAACAGGCGCTGGTGGGTGACGATCGACGAGTGCTGAGGGGTGAGAGTGAAACGCGGAGGCAGGTCGTCGAAGAAGATCTGGTTCTCTTGCAACCAGCGAGCGTAGGGGCGTTCACCGGCGAGCTGAGCCTTGATCTCCTCGTCGGCGACGATACGCCCCTTGGAGGTGTCGACGAGGAACATCCGACCCGGTTGCAACCGCCCGCGCTGGACGACTTTCGACGCTTCGATGTCGAGCACGCCCACCTCGGACGCCATGACCACGAGACCGTCGTCTGTGACCCAGTAGCGCGATGGGCGCAACCCGTTACGGTCGAGCACTGCGCCTATGACGGTGCCGTCGGTGAACGCTATCGAGGCTGGTCCGTCCCATGGTTCCATGACAGCGGCATGGAACTGGTAGAACGCCCGCCTCTCAGGGTCCATGCTTCGGTGGTTCTCCCATGCTTCTGGGATCATCATCAGCACTGCGTGAGGTAGAGGTCGGCCTGCCATGTGCAAAAGCTCGAGAACCTCGTCGAAGCTCGCCGAGTCGCTCGCCCCCGGGGTGATGATCGGAAATATCTGCTCCAAGTCTCCGGGGATCAGGTCGCTCGACAGCAGCGCTTCGCGGGCGCGCATCCAGTTGCGGTTGCCCGCCAGGGTATTTATCTCGCCGTTGTGAGCGACGTAGCGGTACGGGTGGGCGAGAGGCCAGCTGGGAAACGTGTTCGTCGAGAAGCGACTGTGAACGAGCGCCAGAGCGCTCTCCAGGCGCCCGTCGGCCAGGTCGGCAAAGAAGGGTCGCACCTGAGGTGCGGTCAACATTCCCTTGTAAACAATGGTACGGCAGGAAAGTGAAGCAAAGTAGAGATTCGGGATGCGACGCTCCAGCGACTTGCGCAGGACGAATGCTCTGCGCTCCAGCGCCATGTCGTCAGTAGGTGCGTCGGACGAAGCGACGAACACCTGTGTCATATACGGCATTACTCCGACAGCGCTCGCCCCCAGGTCGTCGGCGTTCACCGGGACTTCTCGCCAGCCGATTACCTGCATCCCCTGGGATGCTGCGAAAGCAGCGATCTGCTCCGTCGTAGCCGACCGCTCCGCGCGATCCTGGGGCAGGAAGGCTATTCCTGTCGCGTAGCGGCCGGGTTCGGGCAGGTCGAAGTCGACCGACTCGCGGTAGAACAAGTCGGGTATCTGAACGAGGATGCCGGCACCGTCGCCTGTGTTGACTTCAGCTCCCGAAGCACCACGGTGTTCCAGATTGCACAGTGCCTGCAGGCCCAACTCCACGATGTCGTGGCTTCGTCGGCCGTGCATGTCAACTACAAAGGCAACGCCGCACGCGTCGTGCTCAAACTCGGAGCGATACAGACCCTTAGCCTGTTTGGGCAAATCCACTGGTCGTCCTTCCGGGGATCGATGTTCCTGGTCCTCGCTCGAAGGGGCGACACTGGCCCTCGCAGCGCAACGACAATAGCCGAAACCGGGATACGAGCGTATCTTCATCGATCTGCTGCCTGTCGAATAGCAAGCTCGCTCACCGAGCGCTAACATCGGGTTCCCCGTCAGGGGCGCTTAGCTCAGTCGGTTAGAGCGCAGCCTTCACACGGCTGAGGTCGGAGGTTCGAGTCCTCTAGCGCCCACCATTTTTGTCACGGCGCGAGACGCCGACGTGGGAGCGGTTTCGTCGGGGTTGTCGTCCGGTTCGGTGGGGATACCGCCTCGTATGAGGTAGGTGGGTTGGATGACGCCGGGTTCGACGACGACGAGACGGTGGACGAGGGCCTGGGCGGCTGCCTTGCGATGGGCGTCGGTGCCGTTGGCAACGATGTCTTCGAGTTCGCTTTGTAGGGTGTCGATGTCGCCCTGGGCCGGCGGGTCCATGGCGGCGAGGTCGGCTAGGGTCCGTAAACTCGATCACACCGCTGACCAGGGCGTTCGCGTGAATGACTGATCCGGCTACCGTGCGCCTTTACCATGGGAATGCCCGATCGTCCCCGTCACGAGCTCTGGTCGTTCGCCTACCTCGCCGTCCGTCGAGTGCTCTCGCTCGTCCTGCTCGTCTTGCGAACGAGCGACTCCAAGGAGATCGAGATCCTGGTGGGCCGCCACGAGCTCGAGGTCCTGCGGCGGCAACAGTCGCGGCCACCCCTCGACCCAGTCGATCGGGCGTGGCTTGCCGCGCTGAGCCGGCTCCTGGCAAAGGATCGCTGGTCGGCGTTCTTCGTGCGACCCGAGACCCTCTTGCGCTGGCACCGTCGCCTGGTCGCTCGGCACTGGACGTACCCCCGCCGCCGCCCCGGACGGCCTCCCATCGGAGAGGATCTCGTGACGCTGGTCGTGGCGATGGCGACCGACAACCCGACTTGGGGGTACCAGCGCATCCGAGGTGAGCTGCTCGGTCTCGGGCACCGCGTAGCAGCGAGCACGATTGCCCGGGTGCTGAGGGCCCACGGCATCAAGCCCGCACCACGGCGCAGCTCTGCCACCTGGCGCCAGTTCCTCGGCCAACAAGTCGCAGGCATCGTGGCCTGCGACTTGTTCTCGGTCGACACGATCTCGCTGCGCCGGCTTTACGTGCTCTTTTTCATCCATCACGGATCGCGCCGGGTCTTCATCGCCGGCATCACGACGAACCCCACCTGGGCGTGGGTCACCCAGTGCGCTCGCAACGTGACCGCCGAGCTTCGTGATGCTGGCATCGACGTCAAGTTCCTCCTTCGCGACCGGGACGCGAAGTTCGGTCCAGGTCTCGACGCGGTGTGGCAAGGCGAAGGTGCGAGGATCGTACGAAGTCCTGTCCGGACCCCCAACGCGGATGCCATCTGTGAGCGCTGGGTGCGCACGGTGCGCTCGGAGTGCACCGATCGTCTCCTCATCGTGAACGAGCGCCATCTCCGCCGGGTGCTCGACCGCTACGTGCGCCACTACAACGAGCACCGCCCCCACCGGGGTCTTGCGATGCAATCCCCGGTCCTTTCTCCAAGTGAGATTCCAGCGATGCCAGCGACGCTCACGAGCATCCACCGACGAGAGGTCCTTGGTGGGCTGATCAACGAGCATCACGCCGCTTGAGCTGTCCGGACGGGTTTTCGGACCCTACGGGCAGTGAGACGTTGGTTCATGCCGCCGACGGCGGACAGTGCGTAGGCGAGGGCCTGCTGCGCAGTGGCCTCGTCCTCCACCGATATCTCGGTCATCATCTGCAGGTGCTGTTCGACCAGAGCCGTAGGATCATTTGCCATTACGCGCCTCCTTCGTGTGCGTCAGGCGCCGACTGGCATACCGTGCTCCGGCGGGCGCGCGAGCCCCGGTGGCGACCCTCTCCTACCACGGCAGGTTCACTTGTATCGGATCGTCGTGCGACCACCGGTCACCCTCGAGCAGCTGGAGCGCCTGTGCGAGGAAATGCTCCACGCCTCCCCGGTGCTCCTTCTTGACCTCGGCCCAGGTGACCCTCAGGACGCGTCCGGAACGCTGGTGGCGAGTGATCGCAACTTCGTCACGATGGCGGGCAAGGCAGTCGGCGACGGGCTTCCCCTGTCCGACGTAGACAGTCTCTTTCCGACTGCCGTCGGCGTCCTCCGCCCAGATGTCGTAGACGCCGCCCTTGGCAAGCGACTCACCGTCCAGGTTGACGCCCAAGAAGCTGCAGCAGTGACCGTCGTCGCCACATCTCCGCCACGACAAGCGGAGCGCGGCACCTCTTGCGCTTTGAGCCATCTGGCCCTCCGTGTGCTCGATGCCCGGCGGGCTGTCGGGTCCCTACGCAGCCCGCAGGGCACTCAGCGCGAGGGTGCTCAGGAAAGCCCCCACCAGCGCGCGGACGATGTAGTCGACCCAGTTGCGCACCGGGACAAGGGCGTGGGATACGCCCGCGGCGACAGCCCCGACCACCAGATGCACCGCGCCGTTGTTGGGTGGGTTGGTCTTCGGCACTTGGAACCTCCTCTTCCTTTCCGGCGGAGACCCGTTGTCTGTCGGGGTATGTTACACTGAAGATCGATAGCAAGAAGAGTGTAACAGCGAACAGGAGGTGTTGCGCTGGGCTCGATCGGTGGGGTGCTGCGCACGGCCAGGGAGCGAGCAGGGCTGTCGCAGGAGGCTGCGGCTGAGGCGGTCGGGATCAACCGCGTGCTCCTCAACTACTACGAGACGGAGCGTCGCCAGGTGCCGCTCACCGTGGCCGCCGCGTTGGCTCGTCTGTACGGGACCTCCCTCGAGTCCCTCTTGGCGGGCGAGGAGCTGGTCGGGTCACGGCTGGACGTGAGCGGGGTGCTCTTTCGGGCCGCGCCCAGGGACCTCGGGGACAGCGCAAGGGGCGGGCTGCGGCTGTTCGAGCAGCGGGTCTCCGAGTACGTCGAGCTAGTCGGCGAGATGGGTGCGAAGCTCCCGGGCCCTGGTCGTAGCCCGTTCCCTGCGGCGCGCGGTGTGAGCGCGAAGGAAGGCGCCTGGGCGGCTCGCCAGCTGCGTCGCCAGCTCGACCTCGGCGGAGGTGCACTCGGGGATCCGTTCCAGGTGCTGGACGGGCACGTCCTCATCTGGCGGCTCCCGCTCGGCGCCGATCTCGGAGCGGCACCCTCGGGGTTCTTCTACAACCACTCCGAGGCGGGGTTCTGCATCGTCGTCAACTCCGAGATGACCCTCGGCCGTCAGGTCTTCACGCTGGCCCATGAGCTCGCGCACGCCTACTTCCACTCCCAGCACGCCGATGTCGTGGTCTCGATGCCGGGTGAAGACCATGGCCGCGAGGAGCTCGCCGACGCGTTCGCCGGCGAGCTCCTCGTGCCAGGCGACGAGCTGCGTCGGGCGGTCGGCGAGCTGGCGGCCTTCGACGACCTGACCGAGCCGAGCGTGGTCGTCCACCTCCAGCGGCATTTCGGCGTGAGCTTCGCCACGCTGCGGGTGCGCCTGCTGCAAGAGCGGCTCATCTCGCGGTCGGACTACGACGCCTTGGGCGAGACGTCCCCGAGCCGTCTGGCAGTGGCGCTCGGCTACCGGGTACACCCAGCCGACCTGGGCAGCTACGAGCTCAATCCCTTGGCGGCCCATCCCACCCGAGTCCTGCTGCTCGTGCGCGCGGCGCTCGAACGCGGGGTGATCACCCAGGGGGACGCAGCGGAGATCCTCGGCACGAGCACCGAAGAGATCCGCCAGCTCCGGGCCCGTCCCGGCGCGGCCGACGACGAACGCCGAGTCCAACAAGACCTCGAGGACGCAGCATTCGGCGCTCGGCGAGCGGTGAGCGAGTGCGGTCGTGCTGGTCGACGCCTCGGTCGCCCGTAGCTTCGCCGTCGTCGGTTGGACCCGACACCTGCTCCAGCTGTCCGGGGTGACGATCCTGGTCGCCGATGGCGTCCACGGCGCGGAGCCGGATGCTCCGAGTGAGCTGCGCCGGATCCACAAGGCGCTCCAGCGAGAGGCGGACGACACCGGGCTTGGCTCAGGCCGATCCAGCCGGGCGCTGTCGGCTGTCCAGGGCCTCGATGAGCTGCTGGCCCTCGGCTCGGGCGAGCTCAGTGTCCTTACGCCGAGCAGCGACGAAGTGGCCCTGGCCGTCCGTCTCCAGTCCCGGCGACCAGACGACCGGGCCTGGCGCCACTCACTTGGCGCGAAGGCTCGACGACTCGATGCCGGCGAGTCCGCGTCCATCGCGATCGCGCTGACCAGATCTCTTTCTTTCGCGAGAGATGACAACGATGCCCTCACGCTCTGGGAAGCGCTGTCAGGCGGGCCGGGATGTCGCACTCGGGACCTGCTCCTCGAGCTGGTTGGTAGGGGCGTGGTCGCCGAACGAGCGGCCGCGGATGTGTACTACATCCTGCAAACCGACGATCTGCACAACCTCGGAGGCCCACCCTGGGTGGCTCCACCGTGAACGCTGTCCAACCGGGCGGTCCGATCCTCAAATGGAGGTTCTCGCGCGGCGAGCGAACTGGGTGACCGGGCCGGACGATGAGGCCGGAAGATGCGCAGCGCACCTGTCTGGGGCATCCTCGCTTCAGAGTGTCGGGCGCGTCCGCGAGACCGCCGCTGCGCAGGGCCATTGTCGCCAGAGTTCACAGCGTGAGTAGGCGCGTGCCCCATGCAGTGCCCTATGCAGAGCCCGTGACCAGCACAAACGCAGGATCTGTCGAGGAAAGCCGCGCGAATACGTGATGTCACCTCCACCGCGTACTTCAGATCTTCGTGCCTTTCGGGATGACTATCCCGGGCTTTCATGCTGTTGAGTGGCATTCCGACGGGGTTAGCCACATGGTTTATCGACGTGATTATGGGTGAATGATCACCCTGCCCTACGCAACCCTGCGCGCGAGGTTCTCGTCGCGCAGGGCCCGCACGCTGGGGGTTCGCGCTCGGCCAGGATCGAAGGCGGGCCTCGTGGCGCGGCTTGCCCTACGCAGCCCTACCGCAGCATGGGGCAGTGCGGTATCCAGAAAGATCGCAGAGAGGTCGCCGCTGACCGTGCCTGCTCGGTCCCGTCGCGATGCGGGATCAGCTACTCGGGGCGCCGGCGCCCAGGAGGTGTTGGGACGTCGTCAACGGTGACGCGGTAGTGGCGGAGAGCGGCTACGTCGACCAGTCGCACCTGCATCGCGATGTCGTGGCCTTCGCCGCGGTGACGCCGACTGGCGTCGCAGGCTCGTCGTTTCTCGCCGTTGACGACCAAGCGTGGCCTACCTCAGCTCTCGAACCCGGTCCTCCCTGCGATGCAGCGGGGCGCCGATGTGTTTGCTTGCCTGGTCGAGTCTGCCGGCGCGGTGTGAACGTGCCAGTCGGGTTTGAGATGGACGAGGGATCGAAGCCAGCCGGCACGGATGAATCGACGTTCGGGCTACCTGTTCTTGACGTGCTGATCGCTGGAGGCAGAAGGCGACGGCGGAGGGCCTTCGCTCGCCCGCGACTCCCCGGACAGCGCAGGGGTTCGGGTTGGCTACTCCGGGTGGGGTCAGCCCGATCGGAGGTTGGTGTCGTGTGGCCAGATGGTGCTGAGCACCCGGTCGGGCCAGTCGTCGGGGATGCCGGCGATGGTGAGGTAGCGGCCGTAGAACGAGCCGATCAGCATGCTGGTGAGCGCGTCGAGGTCGGTGGACTCGGGGATGTCACCAGCGGCGAGCGCTTGACGGAGCAGCGCCCGTCGCGGCTCGACGATGCGGGTCTTGAACAGGTCGAGCAGTTCGGGGTGGCGCTGTTCTTCGGTGAGCAGCGAACCGAGGATCGCCAGCGCCGGGGTAGCGCGCAGGTTACTGTGGAGGTTCTCGAGGATCGCCAGCGCGTGAGCGCGTGGGGTGGTGGCACCGGCGGGTGGTTCCTCGACTCGGAGTGCGCCGATCACTGCTGCGGCCAGCTCCGCCTTGTCGGGGTACCGGCGTCGGAGGCTGGGCACGGTGGTTCCGGCGGCGGCCGCTACCGATTCCAGTGACATCCGGGCGTAGCCGAGGTCTCCGAACTGGCGGGCCGCGGCGGCGAGAATCGCTTGATCGAGGGCTGGGTCTCTCGGCCGTCCGGCCTTGGTCTGCGGGCCGGTCATTATGTTTCGATAGACTATCGTAACGTAAAGCTCAGAGGAGGACTTCGATGTCTGAACCGTTGCCCGCCACCGCCGTCGTGCGTGTCTCGCGTGCCACCTTTGACCCGGGCCGGTTCACCGAGGTCGAGGCCATGAACAAGAGAACGTCGCAGTACCTGGTCCCCGCCATCGAGCGGCTGCCGGGACTCATCCACTTCTACGCGGCCGTCTCACCCGAGGGCTCGGCAGTCCAGGTGAGCGTCTGGGACACCGAAGAACACGCCAAGCAACTGAACAACCTCACCGAGATGACGGTCGACGCGCGGGGAGAGGCCGAAGCGGCCGGCGTCGCATTCACGCCGATCATCAACTACCCCATCGGCTGGACTATCTGACCTCGTGCGGCCAGCCGCGGTCCCCGCCCGAGTGGTCCCTGCCGGTTCCGGCCAGGCTACGGCGACGTTGCTGCGATCATGCGTCCCTTCGACGCCCGCCTACAGGATTCCGACCGAGTAGCAACCTGCCCACCCTTTGAGCTCAGAACAACATGAGCGACGCCAGACGGCCTCGTGATGCCCGATGAACAGCACTTTCGTGTCCTCGACTCCCGCACACGCCCTGGCGCGACGCATGGACATTGCTTCTCCTGTGTCCGAGTCGTCACCGCCGGGGCAGTCTGTCGCTACGGGGAAGCGCTGAGATGATACGGACAGACCGGGCACTCGCAACCTTGGTAGCCTCTACGTCGAAGGCATGGGGACGCTTTCGCGTCTTCACGGACCGAGATATTTGCTGGGATCGGGCGATTGCTACAGCGCAGGAGACTATTCGTAACTGGATCTGCACTCGGACTTGTCTCGGTCCTCGGTGTTGCCGGTTGCTCAAGCGCCTCTGCCTCGAGCACCCAAACGTGCCGGACCCACGGCACCTCGACAGCATGCCTCTCCGGGGAGCAGGGCGGTGCCTACCATCTGACGATGAGAGGGCTACGCCCTCGGTCTGCCATTGGCATAGCTGTCCGCAACGAAGGATCGAACCAACCGGTCTCATCAACTTCCTACCAGGCTGACAAGGATGGAGGCTTCCCTCCGTCCAACGGAGCCCAGGGATTTGTCATCCCGACAGGGAGCAAATACGGGATCAGCATTTCGGGCATATCCCAGTCCGGACAGATCGCACGCTGGGACTTCACGGTCGTCGACGGCAGGTCTGCTACGTAACCAACTCCACAGCCTCACTTGACGAGCACCTGGAATGGCGTTTCGTCAGTTATGGCCCTGCGGTCATTCGGGTCGAGGGCGGAGTCTCGGTCTGAGCCATTCTGCGGTAGCGCCTTCGTCCCAGTCTCCAGACGCTATTGCCAGCACTGCGGTCTCGGCTTCGTCGACTGAGGGGTACGGGTCGATGGTCCAGTCGTTGAAGGCCAAGAAGACCCGTAGGGACGCCCAGGCCGCTCGCTTGTTGCCGTCGGGCAGCGGATGGTTCTTGGCCAAGCGGACGATGAGCACCGCGGCCTTGTCCACGAAGTCCGGGTAGAACTCCTCGCCGGCGGATCTGGCCGACGGTGCGTGTAAAGCGGAGTCGGCCATGGCCGTATCGGTCGCGGTCACCAACGTCTGCACAGACTGGCCCGTGACTGCCACCGCGATGGCCAGGTCGTCATCGAGCGTCAGGTAGTAGACGCTCACCTAGCCAGGCGTTCGAGCAACTCCCGATCCTGTTCGATGATCTTCTTCAGGGTCTTCTTGAACTCGGGGTCGTTACGGCGACGCTCCACGGCCTCGATAAGGGCGGCCTTGACCGTTTCGTTCAGGCTCTTGCCCTCGGCCCTGGCCAGGGCTTCAGCGTCGGCGGCGACGTCATCGGGAAGTCGAACGGTGAAGTTCTTCGCCATGGTGTCATGGTATCATCACACCGCCCATAACGTCCGAGCACCTGGTTACTTTCAGGCAACGACCAGGCACGCCGGATTCGGCGATAGGCGTCTTCGTGGCCGCCGGCGGTGGGCGCCGGCGGGCTGGTGCTGGCGCCCAGGTCGACGGCGCGGGCGGTGCGTGGCGCGAGGGGGATGGTGACAGTCTTGGCGCCCTTGCGCAGAATGGTGAGGGTGCGGTGTCCGCGCTCCAGGCCGAGCGCCTCGATGTTCGCCCCGGTCGCTTCGGAGACCCGCAGCCCGTTCAGCGCGAGGAGCGAGATGAGCGCGTGCTCAGCGGCGGGGCCGAGTCCCGCAGCGACGAGCAGGGCGCCGACGTCGCCCGAGGTCCAGGCCGATGGCGTGGGACTCGTAGTCGATCCGGGGACGGCGGACATGTACCGCTGGGGAGTGGGCGATGAGGCCTTCCCCTTCGGCGTAGCGGTAGAAGCCGGTGATCGTGCGCAGCCGCCGGGCGATCGTCGCTGTCGCCCGACCGTTCGCCTCGAGTTCCCGGCCGAAGGCCTCGATGTCGCTGCGGTGCACCTCGAACAGCTTGAGGTTCCGTCGGCCGCAGAACGCCAC
>JAKBBA010000215.1 GCA_021808665.1 Actinomycetes bacterium | reverse complement strand
AACGTGGCCGCCATAAACGACCTGCCTCGTCCAGTCCCGACCCGCAACCCGGGCCGATCTCATCCCAAAGCCGCCACCGTCCGACCCCCGCCATGCCGGCCTCGACGCGACCCGACGTGCCGTCAAAGGTCGAGAACGGAGCCCACAGGGCCGAAAGGCGGGATCGGGCCACGAGCGGCCGCCGGCCGCCCATCGCTCCACCTCAGGTCGGCGATCCAACAGCGTTGTTCGGGGCCGAAGTAGCTAGCCGGGGAGGTCGGAAGTTCTCCCCCGCCCGCTCGCCCCTGAAGGCGGCCGCAGCCGGGGAAACAACTTTCTCGTCGAGACCTTCGCTAAAGAACAGCAACGACCGTTCCAGCCGGGAACGAGTCCTGCCCGCCGCACCCTCGTAGTCGAGGAGCATCGAATCGATAAAGGATGTGGTATCGACCATTACCGGGCGAAGCATCACGTCCGAACTCACCCGCCCGTCCTCAATTGCTACATCACGGCCGAGGACACTCATGAAACTGGGCCCCAGGTGGCTCACGAAGCTGTCGTAGGTCGACACGACAAGGCAAAAAAACCAGACTTCCTTTCGTGCCATGCTGTCATGCACCGCCGCTCGCAGCAGATGCCACACGGTGGCCGGCGAGGCCTGGGGGGTCCTAGCCAAGGCAGAGATTTCGACCACCGCCTGAGCCTCCGAGAACATTCGCGCTAGATGGGCCGCTCCTTCCGGGAAGAGCGACCTTCGACAGAGTTCATAGCAATCAAAGTCGGTCATGGATGCGCCCGGCCTGAGCCTTACCTTGCGTAACGTCGCGCAGTCGCCAGCGTTAGTGCTGTTAACGGCCAGAAAATATTCGGTCGTCTCCCCTCGGGACCGATCAATATCGGGGTGAATGAACCCTTCTTCAGTGACCGCCTCGCCATTGAGGAAACCCATCGACAGGTAGCCGGCTGCGTGAATACGCAACGCCTCAGCCACTAAAGATGGGTCAGATCCCTCTGTACAGCTTCTGATGAGGTAGGCCGCCTGACTGCCCAGGTCGGGGCGTACCAGTGCGTCGGTCATTGCTCTATCGCTCCTTCCGGGGTCACCGAGTTCAATGTCAGGCATTGCCTCAACACGAGCCAGGTACCCTTATGAATCCGTCCATATCGCTCTAGGTGCAGCACTGGCCTCACCAGCCCTGCACCGCCTCCATGTTGACCTCCTCCGTGACCGATGGCAAAAACAATGCTGCAAGACTGAGGGCCATCATGCACAACGCAGCAAGTAGGAAAGAACGGTGGAAGCCGTCGATGAGCGCAAGCCGCAGGTTTCCTGTGCGGGCGAGGACAGAATGGCCGCGGCTGATCGCGACTGACCCGAGAACTGCCACCCCAATCGCTCCCCCGACCTGCTGCGTTGTCCCGAGAACCGCTGATACAACGCTGGACTGACCGGTGCCGTGTCCGTGCAGCGCTGTCACGTAGACGGGCATAAATGCCAAACCGATGCCCGCTCCCATGAATGCTATGGCCGGGGCAAGCTGAGTCCAGTAGCTGCCTCCCGCAGTTGTGCGAAGGAGCAGTAGCTGGCCCGCGCACCCAAAAGCTCCGCCCGCAACGATCAGGACCCGAGCGCCGACCTTTGGGGTCAGCTTGATTGATATGCCCGTCGCAACCATGAATAGGCCGCCGAAGGACAACCAGGATACGCCTGTGCGTACCGGAGACCACCCTCGGACTGTCTGCATGTACTGAGTAAGAAAAAACACCATCGAGTACATGCCAGCCGCCGCCAGCAACATGCATGCAGTTGACGCCGTAAAACCTCGGCGGCGAAACAATCGCAGATCGAGGATGGGTTCGAAGGCGTGGGCTTCCCGGGCCACAAAGCAACACAGCAGTAGCCCCGCTGTCGCCAGGGACGCCAATGTCACGGCGTTAGACCACCCATGTGTCGGCGCTCTCAGCACCGCCCACACCAGAGTCAGCAGGCCCGATGAAACGAGGACAGCGCCTGGTACGTCGAGGTGAGCGCCACTGCCGTCGATGTCGCGACAACTCGAAGCGGCGAGAACTAGCAAAACCAGGATCACCGCCCCGGCAGGCACGTTGATCAGAAATACCCACCGCCATCCGAGAAAGCCTGTGATAACTCCGCCTAGGAGAACTCCTGCGATCCCTGAAAGCCCGGTCGAGGCACCCCAGACGGCGAGCGCCCGGCGACGCTGTTCCGGGGCCTGGAAGGTGGCGGCGAGGATGCCGAGCGCCGCGGGGGCCAAGAGGGCGCCAGCAAACCCTTGCACGCCCCGCGCAACCACCAGCATCATCGCGGACTGGGAAAGACCTGCGGTCAGCGAGGCCGAGACGAACAGGAGCAACCCGGCCACGAATACCCGTCGACGACCGAACAGATCAGCCACCCGGCCGTTGAATATCATGAAGCCGCCAAATAGCAACATGTAGGCATCGACCACCCACGGAAGCAGCTCGACGCTGAACCCAAGGTCTCTACCGAGCGTCGGCAGCGCCACGTTCACGACTGTGTCGTCGATCATGAGCATGAACTGCGCGCCGCATGTGGCAGCGAGAATCAATGACGCACGCCCCTGAACGGCTTCTCGGCCCTGCGAGCGGGCGCTAGCTCTCATGGCCAGCTAGCTGCTAGCTAGCTCACGGCGCAGCGCGCTGAGGGCTGCAACTGTGTCGCGGATACCAGCCTGCGGGCGAAGCCCGAGCATCCGCCTCGGTGAGAGCACGTATGCTCCTGACTTCATCTGCTCGTGCCCGAGCACTGCCCTGGCTGCGACGCTGGCGACCGCTGCTCCTGCCGAAGCGGCCGAGCTGAGCTGGGGCATCCCAGCTAGTTGCTTGTCCACCTGGAACGCAGATGTCAGCATCCGAACGCTCAGGTTCTTAGGTCCAACTATCTTGATAAGAAGCCGTCGCTCCTCCGCAGAACTGAGTTCGCCCTCTGCCAGCTTGTCAAACGTCTCGGGCTTGACGCGTCCGTTGAACGGTCGGACGCTGCCCAAATCGTGGCGTTCGACGTCCACCATCGATCGTTCGCCAATGTCACTCACCATGATCAGCGGCGTACGACTCGCACTAGCCCACCGCCTTATCCGTGCCTTGACGACCAAATCGTCCACCTCTTCGACTATCAAATCCGGGTTGAACGCTGCCAGCTGCTCGTCGCCTGACGCGCCGTACCCGTCGGCGAGGTGCACCTGATCGATGTAAGGGTCAGCCTCGCTGATCTTGCATGCCAGCACATCCGTCTTCGCCATGCCGACATGGCGCATCGCGGCACGCATCCGATTGAGATTGGTAGGGCTGACCCGGTCCATGTCCCCGATCAGATAGGCGCCCCCGATCCCGACCTGGATGAACTGATCCACAACGTTGCTTCCGACGCTCAGACCGAACACGGCGATCCTCGCCTCGCCGAGACGCTGCTGCTCCGCGGCAGTAATCAACTCCCGGTTCCGGAAGGTCCTTAGACCAAGATGCTCCTGTCGCTCCGGGTATCGGACAAGTTCTCCTGACCAAGGGAAAAACACCCAGACACCGAAGGTGTCAGCATCGTCGAAAAACCGGCACTTAAACACCTCCCGAGTAGCGCTATCGGTCATCTCCCCGGCATGGCGGAACTCGTAGAACTCGTCAGCGAACTCCGCGATGGGATCCACCACAACCGTAACCCGGCCTGCTGAAACCAGTGTCGCAAGTCGTCGTCGGTCGCCATCGTCGGATGCGACAAACTGCAGCGGCGGACTCCAACTGCGGTCACAAACGAGGTCCCGCAAAAGCGCACCGACAGTAGCTGTGTCAGGTTCTGTCATCGACGACTCATAAAAGCTTCCACGAGACGAACAAGCATCACGTCACCGACGGGCAGCACACGGCTCCATCTGAAGACTGGGGGCAATTGGCCGCCCTACTACCCGATCGGCCACCAAAAAAGGGGCTCACCCAGCGGAAGGAGCGTGCAACCGACGGGTTAAGCACATCGTCCACCTAAAAAACGACAACCCGCAGGCCACGTCACCACAAAGCGACGCGAATTACACGCTAAGCCAAATTCAGTGCACCTCACTGCTGCCCCTTCACTAATTTAACTTCGACCAGTCTACATACTATGGGAAGTTCGAACTGCTCCACCGAGTTGACTCAGCTGAAACCTCCGCCTGGCCCCATTCGTTGCCTCAACTGAGATTCTCCGCTCGAGGGGATCCCCGGGGCGGGTGACTGCACGGGCTAGGCGTGAGTGATGGAGCTCTCGATGAGTCAACGTCTTGCAGTGACGAAGAAGTTGGCTACGGCCTACAAGCGGGCCGGCCGGACCGAGAAGTCGAGGATTCTCTGCGAGGTGGTCGAGCTCACCGGGTGGCACCGCGATTACGCCAGAGCGGCCTTAGGGAATGCCGCCACGATCAAGGTGGCGAAACCCCGGGCGGCCAGAACGGACAAGTTCGGCCCCAACGTCATCGCCTGCCTCATCGCGTGCGAGACGCTGACCCGCACCCCGGCGGGCAAGCGCCTCGCACCGATGCCGGCCACCGTCGTGCCCCTCTTGCGCGACGGCGAGATCGAGCTCAGCGACCAAGAGGCGCAGCTGCTGATTTCGATGAGCGCGGCGTCGATCGACCGCCACCTCGCTTCCGAGCGGGCCAAGCTGTTCCCGCGGGGGCGGGCGCACACCAAGCCGGGCACGCTGCTCAAGTCCCAGATCCCTATCCGCACGTGGGCCGAATGGTCCGGAAACCTACCTGGGTTCGTCGAGATCGACCTGGTCGGCCACGAGGGGGGTAACTCGTCGGGCGAGTTCTGCTTCACCCTCACTGTCACCGACATCGCAACGGGCTGGACCATCAACCGCAGCGTCAAGAACAAGGCGGCCATCTGGATCTTCGAGGCCATCGAGTACGTCGTCGCCCAGTTTCCCTTCCCGATCTTGGGCATCGACTCTGACAACGGATCCGAGTTCATCAACGCCCACCTGCTGGCCTGGTGTGACGAGCACAAGATCACCTT
>JAKBBA010000214.1 GCA_021808665.1 Actinomycetes bacterium | reverse complement strand
GGTGCCCAAGGTAGCCAAAGCAGGCCGCCGACGAACATCGCCTTGAAAGCTGGCTTGCCCCGCCCGGAGACCCGGATCCTCCACAGGAGCCATATCGCTGCGACGAAGACGAGGTAGATGCCCCAGTAATGCGTATAGAGCACGGCCGCCGTGCTAGCGCCGAGGGCTACCAGCCTCCGACGGGACGGATCCTGGTATGCGCACGTCAGTGCGAGGAACCCCAGAAGCGACACGGCGATCATCAACGAGTACATCCGTGTGACGGTCGCGTAGTTGATGGCAAAAGGCGACGACAAGGCCAGGAAGAAGCTCACCCAAGCGACCGGCCGCCCCCCAATACGCCGCCCAGCGAACCAGAACAGAGGCAACGTCGCGACGCTCGTCAGCCCTGACAGCGCTCGCACAGCGAAGTCGCCTTCGCCGAAGATCTGCATCCAGTAGTGGAGCAGCACATAGTAAAGCGGGGGGGCGCCGTCGTGGCTCAAAGCGTGCGGTATCTGCGTGAGCGGTAGCCGCGCTATGTCGACGCTGATCGTCTCGTCCAACCAGAGTGCGCTCGGGGTCCAAAAACGTAGCGCAAGGCATACCAGCACGGCGACTGTCCCCGCTGCGAGCACGAGGCGATTCGGGAGAACGTCCCCGAAGAGCGTTTCGGTCAGCGAGGTCGAAGGCGACGTCAGGGCGCGCTTAGGTGCGATCGTCTCCACTGCCAGCAATAATACCGGCCCGGAGCTGCCAAGGTCCGGTCAGTATTGGCTCCGAGAGGCTACATTCGCCGCGTGACCGACGACGCCAGATTCAGACCGCAGGCCCCCGACCGCAACCTCGCCCTCGAGCTTGTGCGAGTCACCGAAGCCGCTGCCATGGCGGCGTCACGCTGGATGGGTAGGGGTAACAAGGACGGTGCCGACGGTGCCGCCGTCGACGCCATGCGGATAGTCCTGGCGGGGGTGCCCATGGACGGCGTGGTCATAATAGGTGAAGGCGAGAAGGACGAGGCCCCGATGCTCTACAACGGAGAGCACGTCGGGGACGGCACACCCCCCGAGGCTGACGTGGCGGTTGACCCGATCGACGGGACGAGGCCTACCGCGCTCGGGCGCGGCGGCGCTCTGGCGGTGATAGCGGTGAGCGAGCGGGGAACGATGTTCAATCCCGGCCCGTGCGTGTACATGGACAAGATCGCCGTCGGCCCCGAAGCGGCCGGTCGCGTGAGCCTGGAGATGTCTCCCACCGACAACCTGCGCGCGATCGCGGCAGCCAAAGGCGAGCACGTCCGGGACCTGACAGCGGTGATCCTCGAGCGGCCCCGCCATGACGCTCTCATCGACGAGGTCCGCACCGCCGGGGCTCGGATACGCCTCATAACCGACGGCGACGTGGCCGGCGCGATCGCGACAGCCTGGGAGGACTCGGGCGCCGACGTGCTTTTCGGGACGGGGGGCACCCCCGAAGGTGTCATCGCGGCTGCTGCGCTCAAAAGCATGGGGGGCGAGATCCAGGGGCGCCTCTCGCCACGCGACGACGCGGAGCGGGAGCTGGCTTCCAGCCTCGGCTACGACGTGGACAAGGTGCTCGGCATCGACGATCTCGTAGCGGGCGGCAACTGCTTTTTCGCTGCAACTGGTATCACCGACGGCGAGCTTCTCCGAGGAGTCCGCTACGACTCGCGCGGAGCGATCACCGACTCTCTGGTGATGCGGTCGAAGTCCGGGACTGTCCGGCGGGTAAGCGCCCATCACCAGTTCCAAAAACTGGCGGCGTACGCTTCGGTCCCGTTCATGTGAGCCGGGCCACCCATTTTCAACCAACTCCGGGGGCGTCCAAGCTTCCACCGTCGGTCGCGTCGGGCACTGTCCAGGCGCCGCAGCGCTCGTAGAAGCCGGCCGGTCCGAGCCCTCTAAGGCGCGGAAACTTCCAACCTTCGCGTCGCAATCTCGCTTCGAGATGTGCAAGCAGGATGGCCCCGATCCCCTGCCCGCGAAGGCCGCTGCGCACCCAGACGACAACTGAGGGCCCGCTACGGTCCACCCATGCGGAGGCCGCTCCGGCGAGGGTTCCTTCGCGGCGGGCTGTCAGGAACACAGGGGGCACAAGGAGGTCCGTCCTAGTCGCGGCCGGGATCGTCGCCTCTCCCGCTCCGGTCTCGCATACGCCGGCCGCAGCGCATAGCTCGGCCGCAGGGCTCAGCTCGGCCGCAGCGCATAGCTCCGGGTCGGCAAGGCGCGAGTGGGTCAACTCGACCGCCAGGCCTCCCGTGCCGACCTGGGCGCGCCGGGCGAACATTACGTCCGCCAGTGGCAGCCACCGCCGGTCGACGCCTAGCTCCAGGAGGACCACCCGTTCGAAGCTGACCTCGGTTATATAGCTTCCGAAGGTCTGCGCCGCCGCTTGGACGTTCCCGGGGAGGCCGCCGTCCATGACTGTGACGTGGGGCACCCACGGCCAGGAAAGCTTGCGCTGCAATGGCGCCACGAAGACGGCGTCGCGGAGTTCGGCGAGATCGCTGAGCGCCGACGGGTCGCCGCCCACCTCCAGGTAGACGACCGGGTTGTCCGGCATGAACGTGCGGGGCGGCCCGAGCGTCAGCTCGATAGGGCCATCGACCTTCGAGGCCGCGTCGCGCAGTACCGCCATCGCGTCAGGCACTTCGGCGCTTCGCACGTTCACCGGCGGGACGAGGGTTATGTGAGAGGGGATGGTGCCGAGGCTCGGGTCGCCGAGGCCGCGACGAAGACCGGCGATCTCCGAGCCCTCCGGTCCGTCCACGAGAAGTGCAACACCGAGCCGTACACGATTCGACACGCTCCAATACTGTCGCGCCGGCAGGGCATCGCCGCGGCCAGCATCTACGATGGAGTCGTGAGCGACGACCGTGAGCTTTTCGACATCCTCGATCGTGAGTTGGAGCGCCAGAACACGACGCTCCAACTGATCGCGTCCGAGAACTTCGCTTCAAGGGCGGTACTCGCCGCGACGGGCTCGGTCCTCACCAACAAATACTCGGAGGGCTACCCGTCCAAGCGCTACTACGGGGGCAACTCGATCATCGACGAGGTAGAGGACCTAGCCCGGCGCAGGCTCTGTGACCTCTTCGGCGCCGAGCACGCCAACGTCCAGCCGCACTCGGGGGCGAACGCCAACCTCGCCGCCTACCTCTCCGTGCTCAAGCCGGGCGACACTGTGCTCGGAATGCGCCTCGACCAGGGCGGCCACCTCACGCACGGCTCCCCGGTCAACATCAGCGGCCAGTTCTACAACTTCGTATCCTACGGCGTAACCGCCAGCGACGAGCGACTCGACCTGGACCAGCTGGCCTCACTGGCAGCGGAGCATCATCCGAAGCTGATCGTCGCGGGTGCCACCGCGTACCCGAGGGTCATCGATCCCGAGCCACTCCGGCGAATCGCAGACGACGTCGGGGCGCTGTTCATGTTCGACGCCGCGCACATCGCCGGGCTGATAGCGGGCGGCGTCCACCCGAACCCTGTCGGGATAGCGGACATCGTCACTTTCACGACCCACAAGACTTTGCGCGGTCCGAGGGGCGGCGCGATCCTGTGCAAGAAGGAGCTGGCCCCAGCCGTCGACAAGGCCGTCTTCCCGGGGCTGCAGGGCGGCCCGCTCGAGCATGTGATCGCGGCCAAAGCCGTCGCCTTCAAGGAAGCCTCCACGCCAGAGTTCGCCCGTTACTCAGCTCAGATTGTCGCCAACGCGCGAGCTCTTGCGGGCGCGCTGGCTGCGGAAGGGTTCCGGATCGTGTCCGGCGGGACTGACAACCATCTGATGCTCGTCGACCTTCGAAGCTTCGACGCGGATCTCACCGGCAAGGTGGCTCAAGAAGCGCTCGACCGCAGCGGCATCACCCTCAACAAGAACACCGTTCCAGGCGACCCCCGATCGCCTTTCGTCACGTCGGGGCTGCGGATCGGCACCCCGGCTGTGACCACCGCGGGAATGACCGAGGCCGAGATGGCCCAGATAGCGACGCTGATAGCTACCGTGCTGCGCTCCCCCGCCGACGAGGCGCTCGGCAGCGAAGTCCGTGAGCAGGTAGGCGTCCTGTGCTCGAAGTTCACGCCTTACCCGTGACGGAGAGGGACTGATCAGCGGCTACGGCGACTACGGCCTGGTAGCCGCGGTCGCGGCCGCGACGACTTGGATTGCGACGTTCGTCGCCCGTCGATTGGCGCTGCGTTTCTCCTTCGTCGTAGCTCCCGACGAGCGGCGCGTCCACGAGAAACCCACCCCGACCCTCGGCGGCACGGCGATGTACGTCGGGCTGCTGGTGGCGATCGTCGTCGCTTCGCAGCTTCCCGGGCTCAGCTCGCTGTTTCGGGGGAGCTCGGATCCGCTCGGGGTTGTGGTGGCGGCTTCGATAATCTTCGCGGTCGGCGCTTTCGACGACGTCAGGGACATGTCGGCGCCGGCGAAGCTGTCCGGTCAGATCCTCGCCGGCCTCGCCCTGTACCTCTTTGGCGTCAACATGCTCTACTTCCGTACCCCTTTCGTGGGGACGGTCGTCCTGTCGAACGAGCTCGTGCCGATCCTCACCGTGGTGTGGGTCGTGGGGATGGCGAATTCCATCAACCTCGTCGACGGGCTTGACGGGTTGGCGGCGGGGATCGTGGCGATCGCTGCGGTCGCCTTCTTCTTCTATTCGGAGCAGTTAGTAAAAGCGGGGACGATACAGCCGGGGAGCGGTCCACTCTTCAGCGCCTTGGCAGCGGGGATCACAATCGGCTTCCTTCCCCACAACTTCCATCCTGCCCGGATCTTCATGGGAGACGCCGGAGCCCTTTTGCTCGGGCTTCTAATGGCGGCTTCGACGATGTCGGTTGTCGGCCAGACCGACCAGGACTTCAGCGGGCGTACCTTTTTCTTCTTTGCCCCGGTGCTGATCCCGTTCCTGATCCTCGGTATCCCGATACTCGACACGGCGTTCGCGATCGTGCGACGGGCGGGGCGGCGGATGAACCCCGCAGAGGCCGACAAGAACCACCTTCATCACCGGCTGATGCGCCTAGGCCACGGCCAGACCCGCTCGG
>JAKBBA010000047.1 GCA_021808665.1 Actinomycetes bacterium | reverse complement strand
AGACAGCTGCTGGTATCCATAGCGCCCAGCGAGCCAGGCAGCAGAACGATCCGCCGCAAGCGATGCCTTTCAATCTCGACCACGAGCTACGCGGGGCATTCCCAAGGCTGTCGGCACATAACACGCACTCGATAACCCAGACGGCAGCTTTGGCGAGCTGACGCATATCGGCACATGTGGGCGAGCGGAGTGGGGACACGCTCAAGAATGGTGTGGCGGTCGTCGGCGCCGTCGGGCCCTATTGGCAGTAGTGCCATGGCTCGCCCGACCGACCGACACCGCGTGTCCTGCCGACCTGCGTGTCCGTGCACGGCTCCCGGTTCGATGCCCGGTCCCATGGCGGTATGTGGTCGAGCACATAGAGGTGGTAGGGTTGGGTTCGTGGAGGTCGTCTACCACCCGTACTTCCTTGAGTGGTTCGAGGAGTTGGTCAACGTGGACATCGAGGTCGCTGGTGAGATCCAAGCTCTCATCGATGCCCTCGCTGCGCACGGTCGCGAGCTTGGTGACCCGGATTCGCACCCGGTTGTCACGTCACGCCTGGGATTGAGAGCACTTCGCCGGACACCGCCGACGAGGGTGACGCCCTACGCGGAGGGGCCTCCGGTGATCAGGCTTTTCTACGGTTTCGTCGCTCCGGACCGAGGGGACGTACGGGCGGTGCTGCTCCTCGGAGGTGACAAGACGGATCTCGGTAACCGTTGGTACCCGACCAACCTCGCCGAAGCCGAGCGGCGACTCACGATCTTCGCCGGAAGGCAGCACTGGAGGATCGTGAGATGACCGGGCCAAGACCATGGACACAGGAGACAGAGGAGATGGGATGATGACCGACGCTCACCGGAGCCTTCCGGTCGACGACCGCCAGACCGGCGCCCACGCGGCGGACGACCGCGCAATCTTCGAGGAGGCCAATGTCTCAGCAGCTGCGTTGCGGGAACGGATCCTCGCCGACCCGACAGGCAGGGCCGCCTACGAACGTGCCGGCGAGGAGATCGAGCGGCACCAGGCGAGCCTGGCGAAGGTCCGCAAGTTGCGGGCTCTCGCCCAGGCGACTGTCGGCGAGGCGATGGGCATGGACCAAAGCGAGATATCCCGCTTCGAGCGGCGCGCCGATCTGTTGCTCTCCACGCTGCGCCGCTTCGTCAACGCTACCGGAGGGGAACTCCACCTCGTTGCGAGCTACCCCGACGGCGACGTCGAGCTCCTGATCGGCACGTCGCCGACCGACGAGCCCGGTGCTCAACCCCTGCTCGACGTCTGAGTCGTGCCACATTCGTGCCACAACGGCCGGTCAAACCCGGTCCCAGCCGGGCGCACACGGTCAAACCAAAATGCCGTCTGACCAGCCCGAACACGCGAAACACCAGGTCACCGCAGGGTGGGACAGCCCCTTCCCAAGTTGAGAACGCGGGTTCGATTCCCGTCGCTCGCTCACAACAAAGTCCAGCTCAGAGCCCATATTTCAGTAATTACCCCCAGAGGGTATAGACCCGGTGTGCCACAAACGTGCCACAGTGACCGGCCATTCGCCGTGGCCCGAGCGTCCCGGACGGCCCCCCGGCGGCCCGATCCTGTGGCTACCTCCCGCCGGCGGCGGTCTCGTCGGTGTGGCGACGGCGGCTCGTCCGACCGCCGCCAAGCGGCCAGATCGCCGGTTCGGTACCCACTTAAGGGGCTTGGCGGATCTGCTCCGGCGACCCTTTGCCCTCGACAGCCGCCGACTCAGGACCGTTGCGTCGCCCGATCCGGTCTTCCCGCTCCGTTTCGCGGGAGCGAGCGTTGAGGGTAGCTTTGCGCAATGGGCCGGTTGCGGACGCCCGGGAGCAAAAGAGTCCCAGCGGGTGGGTTCAGGACTTGCCATCTGCGTGCGAGTCCTGGGCGGCTACTTCGTTCCTAGTCGGCGGGCCCAATAGTAGGCCCGTTCTCCTTGCGAGCGTCGGCGACGTCTTATGCTGCGCCGTGGTCCCCCTTTGGCGGTCTGGCTGAGCCGCGGCGCAGTTGTCGCAGGAGTTGGGGCCCTAGGTCGGAGATCACTTCCCGCATTCCCAGCTCGGGGTAAGGGTAAGAGTAATCGGACTGTCCGTTCCGGGAGGAAGCCGCCCGGAGGCAGAACTCAAATTCAGCGAGACTGGACAGGGCCATCAGTCCGATACCGATCGGGGTTGTGCTGGAACCGCCCACAACGTACGGTGCTTCGGGGCATACGACCACTCCGGCGATGTCGATCCTCTCGGGCAGCCCAAGTCGCGCACGGTTCTCCCGGATGATCTGAACCTTTTTCTGCCACTCGGCACACGCCTCCTCTGCCATCCTCCTTCGATCTTCGACTGCGTAGAATTCGCCAAATTGCAAGGTGGGCGGCACCGCCCAGGCTTTAGCATCCACAAGGATCAACAGATCCTCCGAACAGGCGAGGGCATCAATGTCGGTCAACACTTTTCCGTCGACACGGATCGTCCTGCCGATTAGATCCCGAAGCCGCCCTTCGGGCCGACTTGGGGTGGCGTCTATTACAGCTTGGACCTGCCTCTCAAACAGGGCGGTTAGGCGGTTCGCGTCGTTGCCGCCACTAGCCCGCCGATGTCCAGCGCGAAGCGCGCGACTTGCCCCGAGAAGGTCGACGAGAACATCGTCCGAGCCAAGTTCGAGCGCCAAGGCGTAGCGGTCGTCGATCCACAGCAATTCTACAGAGGATCTTCCAAGCTCCGCGATCCCCACCTCGGCATCCCATCCAGGGTCGAAGCGGCGAGCGATCTCTTCCCAACCATGAAGAGCCGAAACGAGCGTCGATCTCGGGAGTCGATGTACGCCCCAAGCGAGCCAAGGCCCATTCGGCAGCCGGAACCGGGCTTTGTTGATGCCGATGTCGACGCAAGATGCCCACAGCGCGCCCGCAGCAGCGAGGGCGCGCGGGTCCGGGGTCAGGCCAGTGTTGAGCCCGAAGACGCTTTCCGGGTCAATGAACTCTGGCCAGTAGTGCGTACGCCAACGCAAGAAGTAGCGATGCAGGTCAAGGCCTGAGCCGTGCTCCCGCCACGCCGGGATAGCTCCGCCATTGCGGAACTCGCCGCCCTGTGGCGCGAAAGCATTTCCATACACCCCGGCCCCGTGCAAGACGTGGCCGAGTGTTGTCCCACTCCATCGAGCCTGCCGTTCCTCAAACATGGCGATTGCATTGAGGATTGCGTGATCCGTGTTCACGCCCAGCGGATAGAAGGTGTCAGGGTTGGTGAAGGAGACGACCAAGCCTTTGGAGAGGGTCCTGAAGGCTCGCCCGACATTCCACATCATGGTCGTAATCAGAAGGAGATCGTGGAGATCCTCCAGAGTGCGTGGCGAGGCTCGCCAACTTCTGCCGACCAGGCCGGGTCGACGGGTTGGGTGGACGCTGCGTCGGATGAAGGCCTCTGTAAACCATGATGGAGCCATGGCGTTGCCGTCCGCAGGCGTCAGAAACGCCCGCCGAAGTAGAAGCAGCCATTCGGCAGCCGAGTGACGCTGCACCACACCGTCAGCGACCCCGCGAGCCCAAGTGAATAGCTCGAACAGCTCCTCGGCGCCATCCTGGGCGAAGAAGAACAGAGGCCCGATGTCGGCCATCCGCACGAACTGTGCCCGCAGTACCTTTGAGAGGTTCGTCTCGCGTCTCCACATGACCTGGGGGTCTTTGAAATTGGCGGCTAGGATGGGCTCAAGGACCTCGTGGCGTCGTCCCCGCGTCAGCAGGTGGGCAGCGAGTCGCTCGGCGGCGGGTTGACGAGGAAGCATGCCGTCACGGTGCCCGGACGGACCGAGAACGGCCGGCATACCGGCGTCGCCGAGGACCGGTTCGGCGAGTTCGAACGCCCTCAGCCGTGCTTCTTGTCTGCTCATCTTCTCTTGTCCGGAGGCATCGAATCGCCCGATCGCAAACTCTATCGGTCGCGGGATCTACACAACTAGTCCTGGCTGCCCAGCCCACCGAAGCCTGACCGTGGTCGACGCAGAACACCTTCCCGACGTACTTGGCCGACGGGGGTATGCGTCGGCTTCGGCCCAGCTCCGCTGACCTCTCAGCTCTTAGATCGAGCCAGGTCCGCGGCCGGTGACCGCTCCCGACTGGCGACGTCGCCAGTTTCAGTGCAAAGTTCCGTTATTCCATTTCGGAGCTGGTGGCCGAGTCAAGAGACGCCTCAAACGCTTCGATCCAGGCCACCCGACGCACTACCTCGCCGGGGCGATACACCATCTCCACGAACCGCTCCACCACGACCTGATCCCACATCCCCCGCTCAACGCTACGATCCATGTCGAGGCGAGAGATGTATTCTACGAGCTGCCTACCTCTCGGGGTCAAAGGGCCGAGAAGCTTTGCCACCATCTCCATCTCTTGAAGACTACGGGCGTACCAGTCGTAGTCGAAGCGGACGAGGTCATGGGCGACGACAAAGGCGACGTACTCATCGAGAAACTCGTACTCCGTGAAGCCAATACCCATCCCAAGTGGGGAGACCCTGAGCTCAAGTCGCGCCTCCGCGATCTCCGTCACGAGGTCCATGCCGAAATATAGAGAGTGGCAAATGTGGGTGAGGCCGTGAACGAAGATGTCGAAGAACGACATGTCGAAGGCCGCATTGAGCGTGCGGCGCGAACGCATCATCGAGAGTAGGGTCTCCGGTCCCACCGGACCGACTGGGAGCGGGCCTGCGTGGCTTGCTAAGGCGCTGTGCACCCCGCCTGAGTCGAGAACTTGGGAGCGAGGGACACGGATAGGGTGGGCGCGATCTTCTTGTATCTCTCGGCGAGCATCAACCCAGATGCTCTCCCTCGTGTCTGGGTTGTGAAGACAGAGCACTACTGGGAGTGGCGCGTGACCCCAGTAGTTCCTGTGGCGCTCGCTCGGCGAGTACGCGACATGGGTCGGCGTAGCCCGGTTGAAATAATTGACCCCCGACTTGACTTGCACGAGGACGATCCGACCCGTCGCTTGGCCCTCTGGGGTGACATACTCAATTTGTCCGTCGATTCCTACGTCGCGCATCAAAGTTTCGCGCCAAATACATCGAGCGGCGACGACCGCCGTCTCGACGGCAAGGACGCCCAGTCGCTCAAGGAAGTCCGTCTGCTGTACCTTTGGCAAATCCATGTGGAAGATCCTTGCGGAATAGACGGGGCTACGACGTCAGGGAGTCTTTGGCGCGCAGGCGGCAATCTCCACTCCCCCGGCGGCGCGTATGGGTGACGCCCACGCCTGGCAAGCCTTAGAGGTCACGACCAGGGCGGATAACCAGTCAGCCTGCGGGAGCGATGACTCCGTCGCGTTGTAGCTGATCGAGGGCGGGACCGGGGTTGCGCCTCACAGCAGCTCGAAGCTGGCGGTCTTCCCAGCGACGGCGGGAGTCCGTGATCGCGTCCCGCCATTCCGGTCGGGCGTCGGCAAGGTCTTCGCCGACGAGGAACTCGACGACATCCTCGATGCTGGGCCGGTACCGGCGGCCGCCGACCGGAAAATGAAAATCCTTGAGCTCCTTGCGCTGGCCGGACCGCCGCTCCGAGAGGGCGGACAGGTCGTCGGCTATGCCGTGGACCTGGACGTGGGCCGGTGGGTAGCTGTGCGCGGGTTCTCGCTCGTAGTCGTAGTGCAGCATCATCTGTTCGCGGTCGGAGTCCAAGTAAAGCGCGAAGCCCGACTTGAACACGGTGAGGTACTCGCCTTCGGGGTCGCGTCCCAAGATGAAAGCCACCCACAACCAGGCGCTCGGGTCCCGACGGCCGAGAGTCAAAGGCACCGCCTGGGGGTCCAGGTTCGTCTTAGTTACGCCCCTCCCGAGAACCAAAGTGCCGGACTGGCGCCCGATGACCGCGCTGAAGGTCACCCCGTCGGTGATAGTGGCGTTGAGAAGCTCCGTGACCTCTCGCGCGAACCCTCGGGCCTGGGTGGCGAGGTCAGCGGGAGGCAATGAAGGGCGAGACGACGAACCACGCCCTGCGTGCACGCTCGGAGACGAAGCGGCTCTCCGTCGCCTGGCGGCGCAGCTCCTCAACGCTGACACCCGCGGCGGCGAGGGTCGCAGCGACAGCCTGATGCATCTCGGCGTCGTCAGCCGACTCGATGACCATCGACGTCTCCTCGACCGGACTCGCAGACTTTGCCATGACCACCATCATACGCAGCTCCTGTGACAGAGATGAGTCAAACGAAGCGGCCAGAGGCTCGCGAGGCTCTCGATCGGTTCCGGCGTCGTGCCACATTCGTGCCACAACAGCCGGTCAAACCCGGTCCCAGCCGGGCGCACACAGTCAAACCGAAATGCCGTCTGAGCAGGCCGAACACGCGAAACACCAGGTCAGCGGAGGGTGCGACAGCCCCTTCCCAAGCTGAGAATGCGGGTTCGATTCCCGTCGCTCGCTCACAACAAAGTCCAGGTCAGAGCCTACATTCTTGTCGTTACCCTAGGGGGGTATCATCCCGTCGTGCCACAAACGTGCCACAGTGGCAAGTAATAATCGTGGCTCGAACCTTCCCGACGGACCCCAGCGACCAGATCCCCGAGCCACTCCCCGCCCGGCAGCAGTCTCGTCGGCATGACGACAGCCGCCCGTCCGACTGTCCCGACGCTGGCAGAGCACCGGCTCGTGACGCCCCATCAAGCCCTCCGACCAAACCGCAACACGCAGCCCGGCCGGCACGTTCAACTCCGAGATGATATGCCCGCAGTAACGATCGTCACGAGACGGCCGAGAGTAGCCAGCGGAAAGTTTACGTCGAGTGGAGATACGGCCCAGGTCCCGCCGGAGGAGGTCGCGCTCCGCCCCCAGGACGCCTCCACCGGTCGACGCAACACCTCGTTTGGAGATAGGCGAGACGCACTCGGGGTCAGACACACACGCGACACAACCCGGGAGGCCATCGTCGCTCCCGGTGGCCCTTCCCCGGCGTGGGTCACCCCCGAGCCGTAAAAGCCGGCGGAACCGAAGTCGAAGACGCCTCCACCGCCGCCGACCAAGCGGTAGCCGTCACCGGTGAACGCCGGCATGATGCCCACCGCAGGCTTGTTCAGGCTGCCGTTGCCGGTGGAGCCGTAGAAGGGGGCATCGATGTCTCTGACGGACTGAAAACCAGCCCCCAGCCGCCGATCCGCGCCGCTGCCCATGCAGCGTGAGGGCACGGTATCTTGCCCTCAACGCATCGGCTGGCGGATGACCGTCTTGAGCTTCTCAGGCGCCGAGCGGCGCGGGTCGCCGAGGTAGACCTCGTGGTGCTTGCCAGCGAGCTCGCGGCCCTGCTCGGCGATGAAAGTGTGCAGAATAGCGACTGTCGGACCCTCGGCGCTGTAGGGGCCTACGTGCGACACTTGGGCGGCAACGCCCTCGGCGAAGCGTTCCGATTGCAGACGCGGGAGGACCGCCACCGACGATACCTTCGGGGCCGCCTTGACCTTGGCCTCGGCGACTACCTCCGCAGTCACTCCGTCCGGCTGCATGATCATCATCGTCCACTGCCACGCCGACTTGTCCTCCATTGAGAACACCGACATGTCGTTCGCCCACCACAAGCCCTCTAGCGGCATCACCCCGAAGTCGATGACGCCCGCGCGCTTGAGGGCGAACCGGGCTGCGTAGGACACGGAGAACAGCGCCGAGACCGCCTCGCTGTACTCGCTTGAGGTGTTGGGGTCGCCGTGCCCGTCGATCATCAGGAACGCCAGCCCGGGAACATCGACCAGGATCGGCGAGCGCTTGGCGCCGTAGAACTCTCGCAGCTCGCACTTGAAATCGACCTTCGTCGCGACCGTCACGACCCGCCCTGAGGCGCCGGCGTCGTGCCGAGGAGTCCGTCCCACCCCCAACGCGGGATGGCAAGACCGTCTGGAACGTCGTCGGCCGAGTGGTGATAACGGGCCATGGTGGTCGTCGTCGCCCACGAGAAGTAGTCATGGAGCACCCAGCGGAGCCGGTCGTCTCCGGCGAGACCTGCGTCGACGAGCGCCTGATCGAAACATGCGATCGCGCGCTGGTCCATCTCCTCGTGCGGGCCGTTGCCGCTATGCAGCCGCACCACCGAGGTCTCGTCACCATGGAAGTCCGAGTACTTCGTCGGGCCGCCCAGCGACTCAGCCCAATAGTCGGCGAGCCGCTCGCTGTGATCGGAGTGCAAGCCATGGCTGAAGGCGTGGCTGACCACCTCGTCGGACATCACTCGTGCATGCCAGGCGCCCGCCAAACGCCGCAAGCCCTCAGCACCACCCGCCGCCTCGTAGACAGTCGACATGGCCCGATTATCGCAGGTACACCGTCGCAGAGATGACCGACTTCACGGAAAGATCCCCTGCGGCACACACAGATGTTCGAGCCCGACCCGTCAGCGCCGTCCCACAGGGCGTTCGGAGTGGGCGGTCCAAACGCCGGGGTTGCCCGGTGGGTCACAGTGACCTGATATGCCGCCCTACGGGGAGGGGCGAACGATGGTGGCTGGGCCGTCACGACCGGCGCCGGTGTTGCTACTCGGCCAGGGTGCCAGGGGGCGAAGGGGGCCGAGGGCGCGGAGCCCGCAGACACTGGCGGCGACACTCCAGATGGTGTGCAATCCAGTCATGAACGAGTTGTTCGAACTAGCCGAGTCCCGGGGAGTGGTGTATGGGTTGGGAGTGATCGGAGGGGGGTATCCCCCAATGTCGACAGCCATCGGGTCAGCCTTTATGAAGCAGTTCAAACACAACCCTTTTGAGGATCAAGATGCCGCCTCTACTACAGTCGACTCGGCTGCCTGGCTTGGCAAGTAGTTGGAGGCCGATGAAGCGGACACCGACCGTGGTTCTTGCAGCGGGGGGAGGAGACCGGAGTTGATGGACTGTTCGAGGAAATATCTACGACGAGTTCTGCGGCGTGGCCTGATGGCCATTACGGCTGCTTGCGGGAGCCGGTAGCTCTGAAGTCCTCGTCAGCTTGTGCTTCGCCCAGGCTTCCTGGAGCGGTTAGGGACTAATCTGCCATTGTTCGCGTCTGACTGCGGGTGTCGTCGCTTTGCCCGGGTCGGAGGGGGCAGTCCCTCTCAGCCGATCGTCTTCCGCCTCTTTCGCATTGGCGCAATCCCGCCGTCGCACGGTGCGCATACGTATGCAATAATGTTTGAGGGTCATTCCGGCCGTCGTGGTTCGGCCGCCTGCTGATTGTGCGAAGGGAGTTAGTCGTGACGACGATTTCAGCGGAGGCTTATGCGCCTTACTCGTCGCCGGAGGAATATATCCTCGGGTGGACTGATCGGATTTGGGAAACTCGCAGTATTGGATCGATACGGGACCATTATGGTCCGGATGTCAAGGTTCATGGCTCGTATGGCACTATCTATGGCCCTGAGGCGGTGATTCGGGCGTCGCTTATGAAGAAGGCGGCGTTCCCAACGAAGAGTTTTGCTGGGGAAGATGTCATTTGTGAGGCTCGTGGTGATGGTAGTTTCGTGAGTTCTCACCGCATTGTTCAGTCGGGGCCGATGGAGGGCGGACCATGGTTGTACGGGGCGCCTACTTTGCGCGAGTCTGTGTCGCGCAACATTGCTACCTGCTTGGTGCGCGATGCCCTTCTTGTGGAGGAATGGGTGGTCCGCGACGAGTTCGCGGTCGTTGAGCAACTAGGCTTTGATCCCGAGGCGCTGGCTCGTCGCTTGGCTTTCGACGACAACGCCTCCCTGCTTGGAAGTGCCGACCCTTCGAGCGAGGTTGGAAGTGCCCCGACTGCTCCGCTGGCGGAGGGAGTATCAGGGAGACGTCCGGCCACGCATAGCGGCGAGGGTGAGTTTATTGTTGATGTGATCGAGCAGGTTTGGAATCGGCGCCTGTTTGATTTGGCTTCGAAGGTCGTTCATCGTGACGGCATCTGCTACTCGTCGCGCAATCGCACGGCTACACGTGTGCTCGGATATCAGCGAGAGTTGGAGCGGCTGTTTGCTGCTGTGCCTGATGGCCGTGTCGAAGTCCACGATGTCGCCATCGCTGAGTCACCTTTTTTCGGTGTCCGCGTCGGGGTCGTTTGGAGGCTGCATGGAACCTATTGCGGGTTGCCGGTGTACGGGACGCCGACGGCCTCCCCTGTATACATTCTAGGTTCCTCTCATTTCCTGCTGCGGGACGGGAAGATTTTTCGTGAGTGGCGGGTCTATGATGAGCTGGCCCTCCTCACACAGATAGTGCGTGCACGCGGAGATGAACCGGGCCGGTAGCGCCTACATCGGCGGCGACAGCCCCTCAGGAACGTACCGGCTCGTCACCTCGGGCCTGCATCACTTGGGCGAGGATGCTGATCTCGTCGTAGACGCGCCATTCGTGGATGATCCGGCCGCCGCGCAGCAAGAAGTGCGAAGCTCCCATGACCTCGACGCTTGATGCTGTCGGGGGCCCGTAGAGGGGGACACCATCGTAGGTTCCAAACATGCGCCACAACACCCCGATCCGGGTTCCCTGCTCGGGCGCCGTATTCACGGCGATGTCGCGGACCTCGATCGTCGCGTCGGGAAACGGCGCTAGCATTTGCAGAAGGTCTGCACGGTACTCCCGTTCGCGTGTGAAGGTACGCGCCCGAGTGGTGTCAAGAAACAAGTCGCGGACGGTGAATTCCTTGACGCGGTCTAGTCGTCGATTGTTCCATACCTCTGAGATGAACTCGAAGATCATGGACGCTTCCTTCCGGTGATCGGTCGGCCGCAGCCCTGATTCTCCAACGTCGACTGGGTCATCCGATGCGGCCCTGTGGTAGAGGCCTCCTTTCCCGGCCGAGAAGGCCACGGTTCTTGCTATGTCATTGGGATCTAATCCCATTGTCATGGCGACACGGTACTCGTCTCGTACCACCCATTCCTCGACGACGAGGCCATCGCGTACTAAGCAGATCGCCATGTGGCGAGATTCGACCCGCCGTCGCGACGGCGGCCCGTAAGTCCAGTGGCCATCTTGTGGCCCTGAGTGAAACACGCGGTGGTGACTGATGAACGAAGTCTCGCCTCGCTGCTCGCAGATAACGTCCTCGGCTGTGCCTACCCGGTGCGGAAACGCGCTCATTTTCATGAGGGACCCTCGCATAACCGACGTCACTTGGCGGATCTCCCCGTATGCGCCGTGCACTGTCATGTCAGCGGCGTAATGCTCGGGGAGTCGCCCCAAGGCGCCGTCGACCCAGATGGTGTCGGTCCACCCGAGGATGTACTCCTCGGGTGTGTTGAAGGGAGCGTACGTCTCGGGGTTAAGCGTCACATGCCGCCTTTGGATCGTTGTAGGAGTTGGTTGGTTCTCGTTGGGAGTCGCCGTCGGCGGATTCCCGGCGCCGGCGCCTGAGCGCCGCCGCGGAAGAATCGGTCAGCCATTGACGGAATAGCTGCTGTCTGCGCTTGGCGTGCGGTTTCGGGAGAAGAATCCGGCGTTGATCCGAAGTCCGCTGTATCGTCCAGTGACTTGGACCGGGTCTCGGTCGTGGTCGCGCCCGTTCTCGCACTCGTCGATCAATGTGGCCATTAGCTGGCCGGCGATCGGCGCGTTCTTGAACTGGTTTCCGCTAGTCCCGACCGCCATATAAAAGCCAGGGCGGCCGCTGCGGTCGTAGACAGGGATCCAGTCGTCGGAGACGTCGTAAAGATCCGCAACCCCCCGCGATTGGTTCGGTACTTGAAGGGTTGGAATCCGACGGGCGAGGCGGTATACCTGGGCTTCCCAGTGCTCTCGCGTGACGTTACGCTCGACCGTGTCGGGATCGTCGACCCATTCCTGGGGATCACACGGCGAATCCTCGCCGCCGACCAGGATCGTGTTGCCGCTTTCGGGGCGGAAGTAGATTCCCAGATCGGCGTCGGAGGTGCAGAACCCCTGCTTCGCCATGTCGATTCCTGGGGGCGCCGGGACGATGTGCACTTCGTGTCGCAGTGGTCTCGTGGTGATCTTCATGTCCTTGTCAACGCCGGCCATCCGGTTGACGATGATCGAGTGCGGCCCGGCGACATTGACGACGACCGGACAGTCCACCTGCTCCCCGTCGTCTAAGGTTACGCCCGCCACTCGGCCGTCTCCCGGCACGGCGATCACGGATCGCCGGAAAAGGAACCTTCCTCCTTTCGCCTCGGCGGCCCGTTGAAGATTGTGAGCCGCTAGCTGAGGGTCATTCACATATCCCGCCCCCGGGGTGTAGACGGCGCCGAGAAGCTCCCTGTCCGGGGCATGCCAGAACCCGTCGTCGGAGGGCCGCAGGGGGGGGCCGAACGCGTGGAGGTCGTAGTACGGAATTTGTTGGCCTAGCGTCGTCAGATCCCAGTCCTCGTAGATGACGCCTAACGCATCGTAGTGAACCTTCGACTTCTTGTACTGCGGGTCGTCCCCTTTCAGTTGCACGGAGCCGCATCTCACATAGCGGGCTGTTCCGGCCTCGTCGGCGGTCTCTAGGTAGTCGGACCAGTTCTCCCAGTAGGAGAACCCCTCGTATGCCATGGCCACTCCATCCCGGGAGGAGTAGTAGGCGCGCACGTTCGCCGACGAAGCGCTCGTGGAGCCGTAGCCGGACATCGCGTGCTTGTCGATGTTCAAAGTCTTGTAGCCGCGCCTGGTCAGTTCATATGCCACGGCGGAACCGATCACGCCGGCACCGATGATGACCACGTCCGCTGTCGTTTTCACAGGGCGGCCCCTTGGCGCGAAGGCTTTAGACACGCGAGTCTGGCGGTGACAGCGTTTCGCACAGAGTCGGTTATGGATCGCTGTAGTTCGAGCACGTCGGCTCCTTCCGTTAAAGCGGCGTCGAGATGTTGAAGGACGTCGAACTGCGCTTGGCGAAGCTCATGGTTGAAGTTCACCTTTCGAATACCTAGCTTGATCGCGTGGCTGACTGCGGCCGCCGGTAACCCCGAGGCGCCGTGGAGCGTGAGGGGTACCGGGACGGCCTGGCGGATCTCGGCTAAAAGCGCCCAGTCCAAGCGTGGAGGAGTCCGGTATCGGCCGTGCACATTCCCGATTGAGACCGCCAACGCGTCCACGCCGGACAGGGCAGCGAAACGGGCGGCATCCTCCGGCCGGGTGCGCTCGCCCTGTTCTGCCAGATCTGACGCATCCTCGTCGCCTTCAACCCTGCCGAGTTCAGCCTCGATAGTGGCGCCGAACGGCGCCGCGATGGCTTGCGCCGCTTGTACGAAGCTGATGTTCTCTGCGAAGGAAAGTCGGGAGCCGTCCGCCATCGCGCTGTCCACCCCGAGGCAGAACGCGCGTCGTATCGTCTCTAGGTCCGAGACATGGTCGAGTTGTACCGAAACCGCCAGAGAGGATCGGGCTGCCGCGCTGACGAGGGAGTCGGCGAGAAGTTCGCCGTACGGGCTCGCGAACGCCGCAGCGCTGAGAAGAAGGCACACACCGGCGTTCGACTCCTCTGCGGCTGCGATTACGGCGACTACGGTCGGCAAGTCGTAGCAGGTGAAGGCGCCGAGTGCTGACCCGGTGTGATCGTTTCGATCGAGAAGCTGGGAGAGCATCAGCTTTCTACACTGGCGAGAAGCAGTCGACAGAGGTCTTCGGAGACGTGTGCCGGCAACTCCAGATCGACGGCGTCCATGCTTGCGTCCAGTTGTTTGACACTGCGAGGCCCGATAATCGGAGTTACTGCGAGGTCGGTAGTTGACATGGCGGCGAGAGCGAGTGCTGTGGGAGCTACTCCCCAAGCCTCGGCCAGTCCTGAAAGCTTCGTCGCCGCGACACGACTCGCAGGGCTGTCGTAGACCTCGGACTGCCCCAGGGGTACTCCAGCTGCCACCTTGTCGAAGTAACCCTTGGCTTGCGCAGAGTAAGCCACTACCGGTAGCCGCCTGCGCCGGTGCAGATCGACGAGAGCGGCGTCCATCGACACGAGGCCAACGCCGAGACCTGACGAGATCGGCGCCGCGACACTCCAGCTGACCTGGTTCGCAACGAACCCTGGCACGCCGCGTTCATCCGCGTACGACAACGCGGCAGCCAGCCTTTCCGCGCTCCAGTTGCAGGCCCCGTAGGCTTCGATGAGACCTTCCACTGTCAGCTCCTCGAGTACGTCGACGATAGCGCTCACAGCCGTCCCGGGATCGTCCCTGTGAAGATAGTACAGCGGGATGGGCGCTAGACCCAGGTGGCTTACGCTGCGCTCGACGTCCTCGCGCAAGGAGCGCCGATCGAGGCGGTGTCGCAACGGTCCGGCGAGAGGTGGGTGACCGCCTTTGGTGGCGACTACGAGGCCCGGCGGACATCCCGCCGTGCCCAGCCACCGACCGATAGTCTTCTCGCTACAACTCGTTTCGACGCCTGGAACCCAGTCAGCGTACACCAAGGCCGTATCGACGAACCTGCCCCCGCGTTCCACGAAACGGTCGAGCTGCTCGAACGAGGCCAACTCGTCGAGTTCGGAGCCGAACCGATTGCCTCCAAGGCAGACCTTAGCGATCCCTCGGTCCGGGCCTAGCAGTTGCGACAGCCCTTCTGCGGCTACCATCAGCTCGCGCCGGGAGCCAAGCCAGCGAAACGCTCAAAGGCCTCGACAACTGACCAAATATCCCGTTTGCCTTCTCCGATCGCCTGCTGATGCGCCATAAACTGGCGCACTAACGAAGAAATCGGCATGGGCACTGCCATCTCTCGGGCTGCGGCGAGAATGATGTCGATGTCTTTGGCGGCTGTGTCGATATCCGCCGGGGGGTTGTCGAAATCTCGGGCCAGGATCGTAGGATGCTTGACAGTCAGCTGACGTGACGATAGCGGGCCATCAGCCAGAATCTCTAACATCTGAGACCAGTCGACCCCGCCCTTCTCGCCGAACGCTAGCGCCTCTGCGAGCATCGCAGCGTACACGGCCACTATCACGCTGTGAACAAGTTTCAAATAGTGGGCGACCTCACCGGGTCCGAGATAGTGAAGAGTCTCGCCCATGCTCCGAAGAATGGGCGCGGCAAGCTCAAAATCGTCCCGTTCGCCTGAGGCAAGGATGGTCAACGTGGCCTCTGTGGCGGGTTGCACGCTTCCGACCACCTTGCCTCGCAGGTATCTGATCCCGCGCTCAGAGAGAAGCTTGCCGACCGCGACGGACGTAGATGGCGACACAGTGCTCAGATCGCAGAAGAGGTGGCCCGGCTTGCCGCCCTTCGCTACCCCCTGAGCCACATCACGCAGCGCGTCGTCATCCATGATCATAGCGATACTCAACCACGAGCGACTTGCTACATCTTCAGGTGTACCGGCGATCTCAGCGCCGGCCTCAGCTAATCGGGCAGCTCGCCTCTCG
Organism: Actinomycetes bacterium; assembly: GCA_021808665.1. The sequence continues at coordinate 10,351 of JAKBBA010000047.1, read as the reverse complement.
TCGATGTCGCACACGACGACACGACTGCCCGCCCGCATGATGTTGCGCGCCATGGGTGTTCCCATTCGCCCGAGGCCGATGAAACCGACGGCCTCGACCCGTCCATCCTCAAAGGAATTCAACCGGCACCCTCGCTACTCCCGCTCACACGTACAAGCACCGCTCAGCAGCTCGTCTTATAAATGAAGGCCTGGACGTTCGCGGTGTTGATGTTTTGCGGGGTGGCAACCACGAACGGTTCGAGAACCTGCGTCGGAACGGTCTTCCCTTCGAGAGAGTCGACCGCAAGCACGATCTCCTCCTCGCCCGTACGGTACGGAGCCTGTACGATGTCGGCTGAGACTTCGCCCGCTTGGATGTCTGCAACGATTGGTGCCGAGGTGTCATATCCAACGATCTTCACCTTGCCGACCTTGCCGGCCGTCTTGATGCCTGTAGCAACCCCTTCGGTGTTGTTTGTGGTTACCGTGAACACTCCGTTAAGGCTCGGATGGGACAAGATCTCGTCCTGAATCGTTGATGCCGCAAGGGCTGTCTCATTATTCGATGACTGTACTCCGAGATAATGTATGCCCGGGTACTTGGCGATGGCAGTCGCGAATCCTTTGACTCGGGCATCCGACACGCTGGAACCCGGCTTGTTGTAGATCGCGACCACGGTTCCCTTCCCATTGATTTCCTGGGCGAGCGTGTTCCCCGCCAACTGCCCACCAGCGAAGTCGTCTGACTGAACATTCGTGATCGAGACACCTGGTGTGCTGAGCACGCCGTCAACGGTGAGCACCTTGATGCCTGCCTTCTGTGCTCGTTGAAGCGGACTCACCAAGGCTGTAGCACTGTCAACGGCGATCATTATGGCGTTCGGATGTTGAGCGACCACGGCGTTCACGATGGGCACCTGAACTGTGGGATCGTATGTTTGCGGCTCCTGCTGAGAGAATGCCACCCCCATCGCTTTCGCCTGCACAGTAGCGCCGCACGCCACCGAGGTATAAAAGGGGTTGCCTCCGACGCCGCCGATATAGACCACACTGTAGTGCTTGCTCGCTACGTTGGCGGCCGGCAACGGAGCGGACGCCGACGACCCTCCGCCAGACGTGGTACTTGACGCCGAACTAGCAGGACTAGAGGTACTGCTTGTTGCCTTCGACGTCGATCCACATGCTGCCGCCGCCAGAGCGACGGCACTTAAGGTAACGGCAGTTAGCTTTGATCGCTGTTGCATGATTACTCCCTTTTGGTAGTGGTGGTGGAGACAGTGGATGAACTTGGGCAGGTAGCGAACTGAAAGATGACCTAGCTGAGCTAGACGCGCTGCGCCCTTCGACGCTTCAGCTGGTCGATGAAGACTGCGACGATCAAGACGAGTCCGATCGACACCTGCTGCCAGAACGATTGCACCCCAATAATGATGAACCCGTTTTGCAGAATGGTAGGAATGAATACGCCGACGGTCGTACCAATAACCGTACCGATACCGCCAAAAAGGCTTGTCCCGCCGAGTATGACTGCCGTGATCACCGTCAAGTTGTCGAGGGTGTGTCCCTCGATCGTAGTAGTCGAGAATGTGGCTAGTGAGATAACTGATGCGACACCGGCTGTCAAACCGCTGATCACGTACAACTTGAGCGTGTGCTGGTCAACACGGATCCCAGCTCTTCGTGCCCCTTCAACGTTGGACCCAACGAGGTAAGTGTGACGCCCGAACCTAGTAGCGGTAAGCCATACTTCCGCGAAGACTATGATTGCCGCTCCCACGGCTGCGGTCCATGGAATGAACCCGAATAGCGTCGCGCTACCGAACGAACTAAGCGCCGCCGGGACTGTACGCACGTCGTTGCCGCCGCTCAGCACTAAAGCAAGTCCTTGTGCCGCCCCAAACGAGCCCAGGGTCGTAATGATGGCGGGGACGCGAGCTTTGGTGATAACTAGACCGTTGAAGAGTCCCCATCCGGCGCCACAACAAAGGGACACGAGCACGCCGACCACAATCGCTGCAGCTCCGCGGTCGCCCATCGACTGCATGACCAGAGCGCTAGCGACGTTCGCAAAGACGAGAACCGATCCGATCGACAAGTCCAGGCCGCCCGCAATCATGACGTAAGTTTCGCCTGACCCGAGCACGAGCAACCCAGCGGCGCTCTGGAGCATGTTCTCAACATTCGCGAGTGTCGGGAATGCGCTTGGCTTAAGTACGCTGAAGATCACGATGAGAACGAGCAGCGCTAACGCCATGTAGGCGGGCGTCGTTGACAAGACCCGTCGAAGGACATGTCTATGTGTGCGCGCGTTGGCGTTCGGGGATGTCGCAGCTGGTGACTCTTTATGAGAGGCCAGCGTTGTCGTCACCTCGTCAGGAAGGGTCATGGTCAAGCATCTCCCCTGCGGTCATCGCCGCCACCAGTTCCTGCAGATTAGTGTCGGGACCTCGCAGGACGGCGACGCGCCGCCCGAGACGCATTACCTCAATTCGGTCGGCGACACTCAGCACGTCTTGCATGTTGTGACTGACAAGTACGACAGCTACACCCTCGTCTCGCGCTTGGCGGATCATGTCAAGTACCCGTGCCGTCTGGACTACGCCCAATGCGGCTGTCGGTTCGTCCATGAACACCAGCCGCTGAGCCCACATGACTGACCGGCATATCGCAACGCTTTGGCGTTGCCCCCCAGAGAGAGAGGCGACTGGCTCTCGGGTGTCCTGGATGTTGACGCTGAACCGCGATAGGACCTGGGCGACGTTCAGCCGCATGGCTTCTTTGTCGAGAAAGCCGAGCCGTCCTAGCCACCCTGATCGCAGCATCTCACGACCCATATAGATGTTCTCAACCGTTCCGAGTTCGCCCGCCACAGCTAGGTCCTGGTATACGGTCTCGATTCCGATCTGGCGCGCAGACAGCGGGCTCGTCAACTGCACCGTCTGGCCATCGAAAGTAATTGAGCCTCGATCAGGCACCAAGACGCCAGACAGAACTTTCACAAGGGTGCTCTTGCCCGCGCCGTTGTCGCCAACCAATGCGACCACCTCGCCGGAATAGGCTGTGAAGTCGGCATCTGAAAGTGCCTCGACGTGACCGAAACGTTTGCACACATTTCGCGCTTCGAGGAGCGGAGCGGTCATGATTGCGGGGCACCCAGAAAGGTCAAGAGTTGGGATGCCATCATGTGAAGGAGCCGGCCAGTTCAAAGTCGTGGAGGCTCTGGATCAGTTCGAATTCGTTGAAGAGTGTCCACTCATCAACGATCTGGTCGTCGATAATCCGATACTGGCTGATACCCCACATTCGGGCAGGTCGCCCGGTGGGTCGTCCATACAGACCCCATCCGCGGTGGGTGCCGACCACACTCCAGCGGAGCGAGGCTAGGTAGCCGTCTCGTTTGTTGCCCATAAAATAGAGATCATCGACGGAATGGAGCAGGTCCGGGAAGCTGGCCATGAGCGAGAGGACAAACGCTTTCAGCTCTCCCCGCCCATATAGCTCGCGCCCGCCCGGCCCGTGAAATCGCACGACAGGCGAGTACGCCTTATCGATAATCGACAAGTTCCGCATGTTCCACTCGTCATGCAAGGTCGCCCGAAGGAACGAGTCAATGTCGAAGGTGCCGCTCATGGCGCCTTGATAAGGCTGAGGCTTACGTTGACCGCGGAGGTGCTCCGCCTCACCGTGAACGGCGATGCTCGCACTTTGTGCTGCGCCGCTGCCGCGTGCCACGACAAAGGGATCGTGGCCGAGTTGCAGCAGAAGACCCGACGTATTGTAAAGCACCCACTCCTCGTAGATCTCGTTTGCGACCGACTTACAGTCCGCGAGACACCAAGTCACGACACGACGCCCCGTAGCCGGCCCCCACCGGCTAGGCCCAGTGTTGTTGCCCACAATGAACACTCGATGCGAGGTTTGGAACCCGGCTTCCTCGTCCCCGGCCCAGATAACCTCGTCCGCAAAGAGGCGGACGTCGGGAAGAGCGCTTACCGTCTGAAGGGTTTCCTCGACAACACGATCGCGTCCGTACTTCAGCCCGGAGTCGTCGATTACATGCGCGTTGTGCCGGTAGACGTCATAGATGTAGCCGATATCCTTCTCTTCCCAAATCCGATGCGTCACACGGACGATGTAGTCGACAATGTCGGTGTAAGTCGCATCGAATCCGAGCATCGCCTGGCGGCGGTCCCGCCCCGTCGTAGGGTGATCACGGAGTTGGTGATCGATACCGCCGCTCCGCCCGAGCGAGATCGAAAAGTCGGTTGGCATCGATCTTCGCGGCGAGTAGACCGAGGCAGCACCATCCGCCGAACTTCCCGCTACATCCGCGAGATCGGTCCCGATTTCCGACTCCGAGGTGCTGTTCTCTGATCCACCCACTAGTCATCCTCCCGCCGTCATAGTAGCTTGTCGTGCATACGGATGCAAGCCTCAGGCCATTCATTTTGTTAAGATACGATTTCCGACGAGGTGTGTCACCGCTTATGAGGCGGCTCTATCCACTCGGCGATAGCGACCCGCAACAGGTCAGGACGCTCCAACAGCGAAAGGTGCCCTGCGCCAGGAATGGTCGTCCAGTGCGCGCCGGGGACTGCATCCGCTATCTCGGCGGTTGCGTCGATTGGACACATACTGTCGGCTTCCGCAGCGATTACCAGGGTCGGGCACGACAGACGTTTCAGGTTCCCTCGCTGATCAACGCGGCTGCTTTGCATTGAAAGCTGGTTTAGGAACTGCTCGGATCCTACCTCGTGCGCCATCTTCTCGACGAGTGCTGAAAGAGCAGGGTCGTTACGCCGGTCGGCGGCAAGGAGGCTGGGAAGGAGATTTCGGGCTACCGAGGCCAGTTTGCCTTCACGTGTCCGTCTCTGCATCGTGCGCCACGCCGCGAACTGCTCCGGGCGCGGCGCCCTCGGATTTCCACTGATCAAAACAAGGCGCGCGACCCGCTCGGGTGCTCGGTCCGCGAATGCCATGGCGACGTTTGCGCCTAGCGAGAAGCCGACCAAGGCTACCGGCCCTGTCAGCGAATCGAGGAGTTCGTCCACCTCCTCCCCGATTGAGCAAGCCGACGGGACAACACAGCGAACCGAGCGGCCAGGAGCGGAATCCACAACGCCCTGCCACAGGCGCGAAGTGCACAACATGCCAGAGATTAAGACGACACACTCCTCGGCGTCGTTCATCTAAGCCGCTCGACACCCTACTTAGGAGCCCGGCGGGGCATGCGTACGGCGCTTCACCAAGGTCGTTTGAAACACCGTCCGGCGGGGAGTGACACTGGCAGGATCGCCCTGCAAAAGCTCGACGAGCATAGTCGCTGCAGTCTTCGCCATCAGCGAAAACTGGGTATGGACCGTGGTCAACTGGATGGGCGGCCAGCTCGCGAACTCAAGATCGTCGAAACCAACCACGCTCACAGTTTCAGGCACGGCCATCCCAAGGTCGGCGGCGCCGCTCAGAGCTCCTACAGCCAACATGTCGTTCGCGCAGAAGACAGCGGTGGGCCGGTCTCGTTCGCTCATGATGGAGACGAAAGACTGACGGCCGGACTCGTAGCTAAACGGTCCCCGCCGCACCCAGCGAGGCGGCAGCGCCACGTGGCGCTCGTTTAAGACTCCGAGGAGCCCCCGCTCGCGGTCACGGCTCGTGCTGGTCTCCTCAGGCCCGAGAATAGCCCCAACATGGCGATGTCCAAGCTCCAAAAACAGCTCGCCCACCGACGCGGCTCCTTCGCTATTACTAGCCGTCACGCTGTCCGCTTCAATCACTTCACTCACCCGATTAAGCAGTACGAACGGCAGTCTACGCAGGCTCAGATCGCGTGGCAGACTCCCATGTAAATGCGTGGTGGTCAGTATCGCCCCATCGATCGAACCGTCAAGCAGCCGCTGATACTTACGTGAGTCGTCGCCGCGCTCCGCCAAGAGCAAGGTGCGAAAGCCGTGCACTTCAAGTTCGTCGTGAATTGGTCCGACCAGACGCGGGTAGAGCTCGTTGTCAAGGTCAGCGACGATCGCCACTTGGCGAGTCGTTCGCGTAGAAAGGCTTCGGCCCAACTCGCTCGGAATGTAACCAAGCTGGCGCGCAGCTTCGATCACGCGATCGGTCGTCGCCGAACTCATCCGCTTGTCGCCGTTGAGCACTCGCGACACCGTCGCCTGCGAAACCTCGGCCAGACGAGCAACATCCCGGCTTGTCACACGAGGATGCCGGGCCTTGTCTTGCACGACTCCCGGCTTTACGGCGTTCGCGTCATCGTTCGTCGAAAGCCCCTTCCTCAGCGCCCCGCACCCAAGGGAGTATCGCCTGTCACTTCCCCACGAGACTCACGGATCCGTCGCAATGCTCCATCCCTTAATAAGGCCACGTCGTTACCGGGGGTAACTAAGTGGTAGCCGAGCTCAATCAAACGGCAAGCTTCGCGGCCGTCCGTACAGAACGAGCCGGCAAGCCGGCCGCGGGATCTGGCGGTCGTCGCTACCTTGGCCTGTAGCTCCTCAACGATGGAAGCGGTCCGTCCGTCGCCTGGCCTCCCCCCCAAGCTGAGCGCAAGATCATTCGGGCCTACGTACACTCCATCGAGACCCGACACATCCAGGATCTCGTCCAGGCGGTTCACAGCAGCTGTTGACTCGATCATCGCCCACACAAGAATAGTAGTATCCGCGCAGTCGACGTAGTCTGAGCCGCCGTAGAGCAGCCCGCGAGAAGGACCGAAACTTCGCCTGCCAGTAGGCGGGTAGCGGCAATACGAGACAAGGGCCTGGGCTTGCTCAGCGCTGTCAATGCTCGGGCAGATGATTCCGTACGCGCCGCCGTCCAGGAGCTTGCCTATCTGAGCTCCATCGAGTGCTGATGGCCGAGCCATTGGGATCGCCGGGCCCGATCCGATGGCATGAAGAAGAGAGATCGCAGCCCCATCGCCGAACATTCCATGTTGCAGATCGACCGTGACAGAGTCGTATCCGATATGGGAAAGGACTTCCGCCACGTACGTGCTCGAACACGAGAGCCATCCGTTGACGACCGCTTCGCCTGCCGCCATCTTACTGTGGATAGTGTTTTCTCTCATAGTTGCAAAACACTTGAACCGCTACTTGAGTCAGCCACCACTCACCGAGTCCCTGACAAGCGACCAGGGGCTGAGGTAGCCACTCGCATCGAAACCCACGTTGGCAGCATGGGCGGCCTCAACCACCTCAGAATCCCACTCCAGGTTTACTCTGCCATCTCCGCCATTAATGACGATCATTTCGCTCGTCGCGTCGGACACATTCTTCAAAGCCCGCCACGCGTTGGCGGGAAGTGACGCTGCGTCACGCGGGAAAAGGCTCGATTCCGACGACTCGTCACCATCCCACAACGTCAGCCTCCATTCTCCCGAACGGACGATCACAACCTGCGAAGCCGCACTTCGACAGCGGAGAATCCCCTCTCCCGGCGCAGCCCGGAGCCACGCCACACTAAAACCGTGAGGATTTGTCACCCTCGGATGTTGATCTCGATCCTCAGTCATACCGTAACCGATGACCGCAGCCAGCTCCGCCCTTCCCCCGGGAATCGGATAACAAAGAAGGCTTCGCGAGGAGAAGCTGCGCTCAGCCAACGTCGTCACCCGTTGACGGATCTCATCTACCGAGTAGTGGCGTAAGGCGGCCCTCTCGTTCTCCGGGATTGGCTGTATCAGCCGTGCCGGCTCGGGAAGAGCATCACCGACGGACCGGTCGATCAGAACATTCTCCCGTGTCAGGAACAACCCGAAGGCTTCCGCGTCTTTCAAAACGGACGGACCCCAGATAATGCCACCAGTATTGTCCTCCCCCAGGGCCGTAAAAAGCCAGCCGTCATCGGGGCCAGCGTTGACAAAACTCCGGAAGATCCAGGTCGGCATCGAAATGATGTCACCCTCGTGGGAGAGATACGATCCATCAGTTCCGTCAGTCCCCCACGAGAAGCTCCACTCTCCCCCGAAATTGAAGAATACTTCAGCAGTAAAATGCAGGTGGAGCGAGTTAACGACACCATGCGGCATCGCTGCCGCGCCCACGTTATAGCCATGAGGCTCGGCAAGGTTCACAAACTGGCCGCTGCTCTGACTCACGCCAGGGCCAATCAGCGCGTAATTCTCTTTCCGCTCGGAGCCCGGTGTCCGGCAATCGATGAACGCCTCGTTACAGCTCACGAGGTCACCGAACCGAATGACGCGTCTCTCCACATCAAACGACCCCGCCGTCACCGGCGCGGATGAGGTCCCCATGCTATCTCCTTCCACCGGTGCCACTCGCTCAGCTAGGATATACGTATACACACTACCCGTCAAGTGACGGTCGGTCTCGGCGCTAGCATCCCGGCCCCCTGGCCAGCCGCCGCCGGAGACCTCGAGCGCTGGCTACGGATGTCGCTTCGTAGTTCCGGTGACGTCATCGTCATCATGGATGACGACCCCACAGGATCCCAAACAGTCAGCGACGTACCGATCGTGACATCCGCCGACCTCGACGATCTGCGCTGGGGGCTTATTGAAGCAGATCCGACTCTCTTTATACTCACCAACACCCGGGCGATGGGACCTCGGGCCGCTGCGGACACGTTCCGGCGGATCGCCCGGTCAGTCACCGTCATGGCAAAACGCGTCGGCCGACAAGTATCGATCGTGAGCCGCGGGGACTCGACGCTTCGGGGCCATTTCCCACTAGAAACCCACATCCTGGCTCAACTGGCGCGCAGACCGAGCGGCCATCCGGCCCCCCTACTTCTCTGCCCTGCCTACCCCGAAGCAGGCCGCGTCACGCTAGGCGGAATCCACTACGTTCGGACAGATCATGGCATGGTGCCGGTCGCGGACACGGACTACGCTAAGGACCCGACGTTCGGCTTCCGGTCCTCTAATCTTCGCGATTGGGTTGCCGAACGAACGCGAGGCGAGTGGCCAGCATCGCAGGTCGCTGTTCTTGGCCTTGGCGAGCTACGCGCCGGCGGCCCACAGGAGGTCCGTCGATTCATAGCGACGCTCGCACCCGGAGCGCCCTGCGTCGTCGATGCAGTAGAAGTCGACGACGTAATCACAATAGGGGCAGGTATCCATGAACTAAGAGCGCAAGGACAGCCCGTCGACGTGCGTTGCGGACCGACGCTCGCCCGGTGCCTAGGTGGAATCCCCGCCAGCTCACCGCTCAGCCCCGAAACGCTCGCATCATTCCTGGACGAGAACACCGGCCGGCACGGGTTGGTTGTTGTCGGCTCTCACGTAGCGCTCTCCAGCCGTCAGGTAGAAAACGCGCTTCACTTAGGCGGATGGACCCAACTTGACCTCGACGTCACCACGGTCCTCGACGACCGACTACGCGCCCACGCCATCAACGAACTCGTAGCAAACGGAGCAGCCGCCCTCGAGCGTGGCGACGTAATGATCTGCACAGACCGAATTCTAAAACGTGCCCCGACCGTCAGCGGGAACGTGGAAATCGCCAGCAAAGTCGCCAGCGCCCTGGTCGAGGCGCTCACATCCATCATTACACTCGGCCAGCCGAGATGGATTGTCGCCAAAGGCGGGATCACATCCGCAGATACAGTCACCAAAGTCCTGCGGATGCGACGAGCAGTCGTGGCAGGACCACTCTTTCCAGGCATGATACCCGTATGGGCGCCAGCCGACGGTTCCGGGCCGATATGCGTCGTCTTCCCCGGCAACGTCGGCACCGATGACTCCCTCGCCCAAACCGTGTCCAAACTTCGCCAAGCAAGCAGCCGCAAACGGGACGGCCGGTAGCGGCCCAACAGGGTTGAGACGGAGCAGCCGGCCCGCCGCCACTTATTTAGACCGGACCTAATCAAACCGGACAGGGCGGCCAAAGTTCGCGAGGAGGGCCCGGCGACGGGGACGAGGTCAGACGATCCTTGCTCGCAGCGGCCCAGTGGTGTTGAGTTGCGGCCCACGTCTGTGTCCTCGACCTTTGGCGATAGTTACACGTTTCAGGAAGAGATCCCTGCGTCGACGGGAACTGTGACACCAGTGACGTAGCGACCAGTATCGGAGACCAAGGTAGAGAATCGCGACCGAACCTGACCCTCTTGTACGAAGCCGCAACACAGATTCACGGCGTCGCCGCTCGCACTGCCTCAGGTGAGCAATGGAGCACCGACGTGGTAGTCATGTGCGCCGGCTTCGAGACCAGACCCGCTACCTTGAGTCGGTCGAAGCGTTAGGTAGCTACGGCCGGACCTCGCCGAGCTACAAACCAGCGCAGTCATATGCCGAGCTGTCCGCGGTCGCCTCCATCTTCCGCCACTTTGACGATACCTTCGCCATCATCGACGCCGTCACCGCCCGCCAGACCGCCGTTCTACACAGCTCCCTCAGCGCC
>JAKBBA010000213.1 GCA_021808665.1 Actinomycetes bacterium | reverse complement strand
CTGGTTCCGCGAACTGCTCGACGCTGTCGGCGCTGCGGTCGTCGCCAACCCAGGCTCACCACCGCGGCCATACGATCTGCGTCACGGCCATGTCGTCGAGACGATCAACAGGTGGGCACGTGCCGGCCGGGACCCCGAAACGATGGTCACCTACCTGAGCCTGCACCTGGGGCATACCAACGTCGCCGACACCTGGTATTACTTCCATCTCGCAGCCGATTACCACCCGGATCTGCGTTTCCTGGCCAACGCCAAGATAGAACCCGCACTTCCGGAGCCGTCCCATGGCGTCCGGTGACTTCTACAGCCTGGTGCGCGCCTGGCTGACCGTGCATCTTCCCCGCGCCCGGCGGCTCAGCCCGCACACCGTCCGTTCCTACAAGACCGCCATCAAAACGCTGCTGGACTATCTGCGCGAGACACGGCAGTTGCCGTTGGCGGAGATCTCCTTCGACCAAATCGACCACGCCACCATCGAAGCGTTCACCATGTGGCTGGTCGAGACCCGCCAAGTCAGCGTCGCCTCCGCCAACCAACGCCTCGCCGCGATCAAATCGTTCCTGTCCTACTGCGCAGCGGAAGACCCGGCGCTGGTCGCGGTCTGGCTCGACGTCAAAGCGGTCCGGGCCGCCAATACACCCGCGAACGCTCCCGACGAGCTGGCCATGCCCGCCGTCGAGGCGTTGATCCGGGCGCCGGGACAGAACACCAACCGTGGCGTCAGGGACACCGTGATGATCCTGCTCCTATTCGACAGCGCAGCGCGTGTTCAAGAGCTCCTCGACCTGACCGTCGTCGACATCGACACCACACCCGGTCACGGCCGTTTGACACTGACCGGCAAAGGCCGCAAAACCCGGGTGGTCCCGATCATGGACAAGACCGGCCGCCATCTCGACCATTACCTCGACGTGTTCCACCCCGACCGACGAGACGGCGACGCCGTGTTGTTCTTCACCACCCGGGCAGGTCGACCGCACCCGATGAGCCAGGACAACGTCTCCTACCTGCTCAACAAGCACGCGGCCGTCGCCCGGCAGACCTGCCCGGAGGTCCCCGACCACATCCACGCCCACCAGTTCCGACGCGCCCGGGCAATGCAGATGCTGCGAGCCGACGTCCCACTGCCCCACATCAAAGAATTCCTCGGCCACGCGAACATCGCTACCACCAGCATCTACGCCTCGGCGGACAACCAGATGGTCCGCGAAGCGATCCAGAAAGCAGGCAGCACCACGCTCGACCCCGCCCCCATCTGGAAAGGAGACGACGACCTGATCCTCCAACTCGCCGGGCTCACATAGTTATCCCGAGAAATCGCCGCCCGAACGGCCCCAATACTGCCCCAACCGCGCGTCCTCGGGATAACAGAGCCCTCATGATTATCCCGCGGACGGCGGACCCTTGCCGGCACGACCGCGGTGCCATAATGCTCGGCGAGGCGCATATACGCCGGGTTCAGCACCGGTTCGTAGCGGTCCGCCCGCGACACCCCGGTGCGGAGGTTATCCGGGACCAGGAGGCGGCACGTCCCCCCGAATGCTTCGAACGCCCGGACATGCCCGTCGATCCACGACCGCAGAGTCATATCCGCGAACGCCTCCACATATGTGCAAGCGGAGAACGAGCAGGCGGCCACGAACAGCCACGCCTCCACCCCGGCGCCGGTCAGCGGGTCGGCGAAGCTCATCGCATCGCCGGCCCAGTCGACCTCGATCGACTCGCCCGGGCTGCGCTCCACCCGCATCGACGCCCCTGTTGCGCTCACCCACCGGCGATACTGCTCGTTGAAGAACGAATACCGGTAAGGCACCCCACCCTCAGCCCGGCATCTTGCGACGTACTCGTTCCACAACAGCAGTAACGTCACCGACGGGCGTGCCATCTCCCGGTGGACATGCTCGAAATCCGGTGTGACTCGATCGGTGACCGTCTTGGGCGGATCGGGGATCACCAGGTTGCGGACCTCGTCAGACCCGAGGTCCGCAACCCCCTCGAAACGGATGCCGGCAGCGGCCGCTGCTGTCAACACTGACGCCACCGTGTTGCGCGAGCAGGACAACACGTCCGCGATGCCACGCTGGCTCACCCCCTCGGCGTGCAACCGGAGGATCTGTTTGTAGTCGACCATCGAGGACGACTCCTTTCGTCACGCCCGTGCCCCAATGACACGGAACCGACGAACGGTTCCACCAACAGCAGGCGCCTCAGCGCGATGGTTCGCACCGGACCCCACCAAGCGGAACCTGCGGCGGAAGACCCACGAATTCTGACGTCAAGCTAGGCTTGACAGAATGGTGAGACCGAGGAGTGTCTTGAGCGAACACGGGGTCGCGTTGATGGACGCCGTCGCGACCGCGGCGCGCGACAAGCAGCGAGCCGAGACAGCCCTCCACGACGCCGTACGCCACGCCCGGGAGGCGGGGATCCCATGGGCGATCATCGGCTCCGCGCTCGGAGTGAGTCGCCAGGCCGCCCAGGAAAAGTTCTCCCATCCAGCCCGGGGCCGGCTGGTGTAGCCCACGACCGGAACCCGGGCACCACCGGAGAGCCGGCTCACCCCTCAGCGGAACACCGGCTCACTCGCAACGGAACAACGGCTCACAGCGACCGCAATATCCACTCGGCCGAGTGGGTTGCGCGGGGCTGGCCTCCTGGGCCGCGAGCGGTTGCCTGGCAGCATCTGGGAGCCGATGGCCTCGCGGCTGTAGGGCTGAGCCCGGCCGAGGCGCAGCAAGCGGCCTGGTGGGTCGATGGCATGGGGCATCTGTTCAAGGGTCATCGAGCCGTCGCCAAGAGCCTGACGGCCGGAAGAGGACAAAGGAAAGCCGTCGGAATCATGATCAGCATTCCGCCTCTTTCGTGGGTCGCAGCCGCCGTCTATCGGCTGATCGTCCGGTATCGGTATCGACTTCCAGGAGGAACTCCTGCTTGTCGAGTCACACCCCCCGGCGAACGGACGATGCCCGGCGCTGACTAACGGTCAACCGTTTCGGCAGGACTACGTCCCACCTCTGGCGGACTGACCTCGAGGTAGGCGACGACGTCCTCGGTCATCGGGAAGATCCTCATGTACAGCTTGCGTCCCACACCGAACGCGGCGGCCAACGTCGTCTCGGCGTGAGCGATTTCGTCCGCCGGAAGAATTCGTGCGTTTCCGAGCAGGATCGGGCCTGTCGGCCTTCCTCGGACCGTGGACGCTGAGATCAGCACCGTTGAGTTGTTCCGGAGCCGCTTGACCTTCCCGCTCTTGGCTCCTGTTTGCACGTAAGCGCGGCCTTCTGAATCGACGGCGATCCATACAGGGGATGGAACTGGTTCCCCGTTGCGTCTGAAGCTGACGAGAAGGCCGTACTTGTGCCCTCGGATCTGTTCGAACGAAGCGGTCACCGCATCGTCCCGTCGGACCTTGAAGGCGGCTGGATGTCGCATCCGGTTGTAGAGCCGGTCCATGGCGTATGCCATGCGCTCGCCAACTCCCATGCCTGACGATTCCCGTTTCGGGGTCACGGAGTCTGGCATCAGTGACGCTCCTCCGGTCGGTTCGGGATCACGCCGCCACCTCGCCCCCGAACGGCACGGATGGACAACTCGTGGTCAGGGGTCGCTCGGTGGTCCAAGCCACATGGAGGTTCTCCATCACTAGCGCTGAGTCGAGTGTGCACGAGCCTGTTGGAAAGACCTCTCGGTTATCGAAGACGCTAGAGCGCATTTCTCGGACCTGGACGGGCCGGGCGCCCCAACTGTCACTCGACAAGACGACGGCATCGAGATGGTCGGAGCGTGTCGACGGTGAGTAACCGAGACTGCCCAAGCGGAAGAATGTTGATGCATCCTGTATCGATTCGAACAGTCGCCCCCCGAGCTCTTCACTCGAAGTGGCATCGACATGGAGCTGAGTCTGTCCATCGCGGCTGGCGACCGAGATGTCGAGGCCTGAATCTTCCTCGGCGACCGAGAACTGCGCGAGGTGGTACCGGCCCGGGAAGAGCCGGCCCCCTGCGATGGACGTGAGTAGAGAGTCCGTGTCACGTCGTGGGACGTACACGCCGGTCCTCGTCCCATCGTGGTCGTCCCATTCAACGGCGTAGCGGTGGGCCACGTTCTCGCTCCTGATGCCAAGGATCCGGGGCAGATGGGCAGGGCGGGTGTAGGCCAGTCGGATGAAGCAGATGCCCCCGACCGCCCAGCCGTGTACCACTTGAGGGCGCAAGGGCGTCGGCAACTGCTTGGACACCAGTTCAGGATCAATGCGGTAGTTGACCAACAGACGTCGCTCGATCGTGCAGTTGATCGTCCGGCCAATCACGTTCGAACCTCCTCGTTCTCGGCTGCTTCGGATGTGACTCGACGCTTCCGTTTGTGTCGAAGTACCACCTGTTCTGGGCAGACTGTGGAGAGGAACTGGCCCACGCACACGGCAAGGCGCTCCTCGACCAGGGAGTAGAAGATTCGGTTGGCCTCTCTTCGTTCGGTGACAAGCCCGGCCGACTTCAGGACCGTAAGGTGACGGGAGACTGACGGGGCGCTGATCGTGAAGCGACTCGAAATATCGCCAGCGCTCAACTCCCCGTCTCGGAGGTCCTGCAGGATCTGCCGCCGAGTCGGGTCGGCGAGAGCTCGGAACACACCCGTGTCGTCAGCCATGAACGCAGTTTAGCTAATGTGCTAATAAGAAAACCAGACAAGTTCTGCGATTTCTTTCGGACTTGGCGGAGGTTCGCTGGTGATTCCGTCGCCTTCGGCGCCGCTCCGCACGGTCGCCTTGAGGCGACCGCTTGGCTCCGAACAAGTCTGAACGGTCACACGGCTGCGAGAGCATGGGAATGCCATGAGACGAATCCAGCCCGCCGCTCCGACCTCGGGACGATGACCTCACCCCAACCACCGGATCGGGTCACGTACGACCTGGAGGAGGCGCTGGACCTCCTGGCGGCTCTCGAGGATGCGCTGGAGGTAGTGGCCGTCACCGATTACCTCGGGGTGGTCGCCGAAGTCGAGAACGAAGTCGCCAGGCTCCACCGTAAACTTGGCTTCGATCATCCTGGAGGT
>JAKBBA010000013.1 GCA_021808665.1 Actinomycetes bacterium | reverse complement strand
AAGGGGAACCCGCACCGGAGCCGTCCCGGTCACGGATCCCGTCGCCTACCCGACGTCCGGACCCGGCCGCGCCTGGCGCTGGGTCGGGGATCGCTGCGAGCATGAAACTCTGAAAGGACAAAGCTCAGAGGAGCACAGGTGGCCCGAGCGGTGGCTAGGAGCAGGGGGCAGATCACGCTGCCCCGAGAGGCCCGGGAGGCCCTGCACGTCGAGGAGGGCGATGACGTGGCGTTTGAGGTGGAGGCAGGCCAGGTGACGATGCGCGCACTGAAGTCGATCCCGGCCGAGCAGTCATGGCCCTGGACCGACGCATGGCAGGCCGGGGAACGGGAGCCCAGCGAGCAGATCGCCGCCGGCGAGGGAACCACCCTCGACAACGGCGACGCTTTGGCGGGGGAGGTCGGCCGTCGCGGTCGTTGGCCCGTGTAGACGACAGTGACGAACTGTTCAGGTGACTCCACCGTCGAAGTCGCGATCTGCGATCGCTGCAAGGGCGTCGAGAGCCTCGTGAAGCCCCGGCGATGTCGTCGTTGAACAAGGCCCGGGATGCGATGATGTCGTCGTGTCGCTTCGCCAGATCGAGACGACGGTGTTCGACTTGCTCTATACCCTCGTGCATCCCGGCAAGTGACCCTGCAAAGCTAGCTGATGCTTCACCGTCGAGGTGTCGGGAGCCCACCTCCGCAAAGGACAACAGCATCGCAAGGCGGCAGCGTAGTCCTGGCTGGGCTGCAGTCGATATCGCCTGGCTACTCACTGAGTCTCGCCGGACCGTCAATACCGAAAACGATACGGCGATCGCCGAACGAGGCAGCCCGTTGGGCGGGTCGTTGCGCGGCTGCCACCGTAGAGGCTCAAGTGGCTCTACGCATCGGTTCAACCGGTCGTCATCTCAACTCGCGGTCGCAACGGCTGGCTAGAGGAGTGTTAAACGACGGAGTCAGCGAGGATCATCGCAAACCTCGATTTCGGTGGGCGCTTGGGAATCTTCGATTTTAATTGCTACATCGACTTACTCATTGACGAGGCTGCTCAATCTGGCCGGAGGTGAGAAGTACGTGGCAACCATGGGACGACCATGTGAAGTTTCCGTGACGGACTGGCAATCCTTCGCTGCTATAGCTCGGGCGGTCGCCGTGGGTTGACGGAATCGTTCAGTTGCATTGAGTTTGGTGTAGATGGGCTGGTTGCGACGAGACCCGCCGTCGGTGACTTCAGGCGTTGACGTCGATCATGGGAATGTGGCGGTGCTGCTGGAGGTACATCCGGACCGACAGGAGGGCGGCTACGCCTTCGCCTACAGCTGCGGCCAACTGCTTGGTGGAGCCGGCACGGACGTCGCCCGCCGCGTAGAGTCCCGGCAGGGAAGTGCGGTAGGCCTCGTCCGTCGTGATGAAACCCCAGCGGTCGACCTCCGCGGCGCCGGCGATGAAAGCCGAGTTGGGGTCGAGTCCGATGAAGACGAACACGGCCGCTGGACTCCACTCGAGGGGTTCGCCGCTTTGGAGGTCCTTGGCGACGACCTTCTCGATGTGTCCGTCACCGACGAAGGCTTCGAGCCCGATCCCGGTGTGGACCTCGAACGCCGGATGGGAGCGGATCTTGTCCTGCAGCAAAGCCGAGGCGGTCAGAGCAGGGGAGCGCTCGACGATCCTCACCCGCTTGGCGAACTTGGAGAGGAAGAGACCCTCTTCGAGGGCGGAGTTCCCACCCCCGACGACGAGGACTTCCTCGGCCCCCTTGTAGAACGGGCCGTCACAGGTGGCGCAGAAATGCACTCCAGCCCCGATCAGATCCTCCTCTCCGGGTATTCCAAGGTGGCGGTAGGTGGACCCGGTCGCCACGAGGACCGCGTGGGCGACTATCTCCTGGCCGTTGGCGAGGGTGACGACGAGGTCGTCCCCGCTGTCGTCGCGGGCGACGCCTTGAACCCTCGCTGCGCTCACCAGTTCGACTTCGTAGCGGCGAGCCTGGGTCACGAAGCGGTCCATGAGCTCGCGTCCTCCGATACCTTCGGGGAACCCCGGATAGTTGTCGATTCGCTCGGTGACAGCCGCGTTACCGCCGAGGCCCCCTGCGTCTACAACGACCGAGCTGATACCTTCTCGGGCGGCGTAGATCGAAGCGGCCAGGCCGGCGGGTCCGCCCCCGATGATCACCAGGTCGTAGGAGTCGCGCTGGGCTTGCACGCTTATGCCGAGCTTGCTGGCCAACTCCTCGTCGGAGGGTTCGAGCAGCAGTGAGCCGTCGGGGAAGACGATCGTCGGGATCGTCTGGCCGCCGCTTTGGAGCTCACGAACCTTGGCCAGTCCCTCCGGGTCCTCGTCTATGTCCACCCAGTCGAACGCCACCTCGTGGGAGACGAGGAAAGCCTTGGCTCGCCTGCAGTCTGGGCACCAGGGCGCTCCGTACACGGTGATGTCGTTCATCGGCCTATCATGGCACAGCCTGATCAGATCTGGTCTGCCATCGACGCAGCCCGGGGAGCGCGCCGAGCACGACCGCGCCGGCCGCTGCCGCGAGGATGGCCGCGTACCCGTAGGCGAGCGAGGCGCTCACAGCGTAGAGAAGGCCCATCGCCAGGTTCGCCGAGAAGGTTCCCGCGCTCCTGGCCGCGGAAAGGGCCCCCATCCCTCGTCCCGTCATTCGTCCAGACCGTAGCAGGGACATCGCAGCGGGTTCGAGAGTCTCAACTACCCCGAGGGCGAGGCCGATCAAAGCGACGCTCACGAAGGCTGCGGCACTTGGGAGGTGTTCGCCGTAGGAGGCGGCTAGCAGCGCCGCTCCCAGACCTGCACCGCCGTACCCGAGGAGTCCCAGGCGAAGCAACTGCGCGGAGGGTGATCTGCCCAGGTGACCGCCGAGGAGGTATCCGGTGGCGGCGGAGGTCACCTGGAGCACCAGGAAAGCACCGACCCCCTCGGTCAGATGGCCGCTGCTCTGAGCGAGCGTGAGGACCGGGAAGCCGGCGCTGTAAAAGGTGAAGCCGTACAGGGCGGCCGCCGCGAGAAGGCGTACGGCGCCCGGAGGGCCCCCACTTTCAGGTTCGCGGCGTGCTGGCTCTGTGGCGGGGCGTTCTCCTGAGGCGGCTCGTCCGACGGTCGCTCGTGACAGCGAAAGCGTAGAAAGGAGCAGCGGAAATGCCGTAGCGACAAAGATCCACCGGAAGGCCACATGGTGGTCGACCGCCAGCAGAAGGTATCCAGCGGCTAGGGCGCCGCCGCCGACGTCCAAAGCGTGCAGGAAGCCGAAAGCGTCCGCTCGTCGCTTCTCGTCGGGGACCGCCTCTACCAGCATCACCCTCCGAGAAGGCGAACGCAGGTTCCGCGCCCACCATCCGCCGGTCAGCATGCCTATAGCCCAAACCGGGTTGGACATCAACGCGCAAAAAGACAGCAGGGGGATCGCGGAGTTACCGGCGAGGGCGAGACGGCGATGTCCGATCCTGTCCCCGAGGCGGGCCCCTACGTAGGAGAAGACGGCGCCGCCGCCGTAACTGATGGCGCTCGCCAGCCCGTACTCCCAGACCGGTTGGTGCAGGGTGACCACCAAGAAGAGCGGGAAGCCAGCCTGAACCGCCTGGTATCCGAGGTCAGCGAAGAAGGCTGACATAGAGATCGCCCAGACTTGCCGGCTGCGCCACGAGGATCCCTGCGGAGTGTTCAACGGAGCATTCACAAGACGTCGAAATCGGCGGACAGGGCGCCTAGCGGAAGTATTCGGGCCTGCTCACGAACGTGTCCGACACGAACAGCACGCCCCTGCGCTCGGTGAAGATCTGGCGTAGACCTTCGAGGAGTGACTCGACGCGCTCTTCGGGTAGGACCACCATGAGAAGCACCAGAGAGCTCCGGTCGTTGAAAGCGAGCAGTCCTTGGTGATACCCGTGATGGCCGAAGCCCGACACGTTCGGCACCGTGGTGAACCCTACGGCCCCGGCCTCCTTGAATACCTCGGTGACCGCCGGAGTGTCCTCTCCTGCGACCACCACCTCGACTTTCACCATGGGCGTGAGCCCCCAACGCTCGCCGATCATGGCTGGCTTCCTCCTATTTGAGATGTCTGAAGTCCTTCGAGGGTAGCGTCGACCGGGCCACCGAAGTCCGGGTATGGAGAGGGGCCGCCGTCCGCCAGCTCCCTCCAGGAGCCGTCGTCAGCTTTGCGTAGCCAGGCGCCTTCGTGGCGGCACACCAGGTGCACCCACGCGCCGCCGACGAGCTGCTTGACGACGGCGTTCCGATCGATCACCGAGTCGATGCGCGTCGGGGGGGCTTCTATGATCGTCAAGAGGCGCATTGGTTCGTGGTAGAGGCGCTCCCCGTCGAAGACGGCTTGGCGAGGCAAACCGAGACGCAGGTCCCCTCCTGCTCCCTGCCAGACGCCCGCGCCGGCGACGACATTGTGCGCCGCCTTGTCGCCGGCACCGTAAACGTCAGGGCTGACAGCAGAAAAATAGTAGGCGGCGTTGATCCAGTGGGCAACGACCATAGGACCTGTCAGGATGGTCTCAAGCAACGAGCCGCTCTCGTCGGAGTCCGGGTCGTAGGAATGCAGGAACGCCCGGCGTTGAAGGTCCACGCCGGCGCTCAGAGCCCGCGGAGCTATTATCAGGGAGGCGTTGCGGGCCAGGCCCCACTCCGGCTGCAGCTGAGCCCAGTCGACCGACCTGCAGGAAACGTGAGCGCTAGCGCGACTGTGATCGGCGGCGGGAAGGTCCCGGGAGCGCTCGACGGCCAGGCTTTGCCCGGCTCGTGACATCATCTCCTGCAGTGCTTCGACGAGCCGTGTGTGGCTTGACGGTACCGAGCTAGGGTCGAGCACTCTGACCCGATCCGTCGTGGTGTCGTGCTCGGCGGCGACGAACAGGGTTTCTTTGGGAATGTCTATGTGACGTTCGGCTAGGAGCTCCCTGACCCGAGGTCGATTAAGGACGTCGGCCGCCATCCGGGCTGATCTAGCCCCACCGACCGCTCCGCAGGCGCCGCAGTCCAAAGCACTAGCGAAAGGGTTGTTCTCGGTGGTGGCGGCGTGCCCGCAGATGACCACGACGGGTGCGAATCCCGAGGTGAGACCCATAGTCTTTAGCGCCGTTTCGGCGTAGAGGGCCTGAGAGTCATCGCTGGGCGAGGACGGACCCTGAAGGTCGAACCCAGTTAGCGGTTGCGGAGCAAGCTTGGCGGAGACCCACGAGCGCAGCGCAGCGAAAACCGTGGGGGTAAGGGTCCGAAGCGCCGCGAGCGGCCCAAGCACGAAGCCGGACGCTTCGGCGAGAACGTAAGGCGACACCTCACCTTGCCTGGCTTCCTCGACGGCAGGTCCTACACCAGCGAAGCCGGCGTGGTCCGCTAGCAGGTCGCTCACCGGCGAGGGTTGGACGTCGGCGGGGATTTCGTCGACTTCGAGGGTCGGGCGAAGAAGAACCGGGCACAGGTCTACCACCGACCCACCGTCCCAGGGGTGAACACGAACCGGGAAGCCAAAGAACCCGGCAAAGCCGAAAGTCTCGTATTCCCCGCTCGCTTCGATGTGACGTCTCAGGCCTTCCGAGCGGACGTCGATGCAGAACACGAATTGGGCTGTAGGAGCCAGCGACGAGGGCCGAACGGCTTGGCGGGTCAGGTTTCTCAGTAGTTCGTGCCGGTAGTGGATCTCGTAGGCCCTGAGCCAGACCTCACGGCCGTCCGACCCGTCCATGTCTACCAAGGAAGGGATCAGG
Organism: Actinomycetes bacterium; assembly: GCA_021808665.1. The sequence goes on along the minus strand of JAKBBA010000013.1, from coordinate 78,091 downwards.
TCGAGGCTCGCCGTCGCCTTCTGCTGCTGAGGTCTGGTCTTCGCCGTCAGGCCAGTCGGGGTGCCGCTGGAAGCCTTTGAACCGCCCGATCCTTCTAAACTGACCGATCCTTCTGAGCCGCCCGACTCCCCTGTGGCGATCGAAGCCTCTGTGGCGATCGAAGCCTCGTAGACCAGTCTCACGGCCAGGTAGTCCACCAACTCGAGGGCGGGGCCGGCAGCGTTCGGTGCCGCCCAACGCGACCGCCACTTAGCGTGGGCCGCCCAGCCGGGCATCCGTGCGAGGTGAGCCGTGAGCTCCGCTCGCCACTGATCCTCGTCGATTCCGAGAAGGGCGAGACAGGACACGGCGGCTTCGGCAGCGGTTGGCGGGAGACCGCAAAGCAGCCGCTTAATCCTGGGACGCCGAGCCCATCGGGTGGTCGAGACGCTACGAAGCCACGCCTTGTAGAAACCCTCGGATGACAGCGGCAGTTTTCCGCCCAGGAACGCGGCGCACCACTTGGCCACCTCGGCGTCTACCTGACCGGCCAAGTGACGCCCGCCCGAGAGGGAGGCGTCGAAGTGGCTCCTCGCCGCCCGTGTGGTGATCCCTCCTTCAGTTCCTCCTCCAGCCGTCGACTGGGATTCCTGCAGCGCGCAAACCAGGTCGGCGTGTGTTATTCGCCCATCCCTGTAGGCGCAGCGAAAGGTGTCGTCGGATGGGTACCCGGTTGCGCCTAGAAGATGCTCAGCTGTCGAAACGGCGCCGGCGAACCCCCGGGAGCGCATATCCCACAGCGGGTTGGTCGCTATGGCGGTCTCTAGGGGCCAGAGGATCGGAAGCGGATCGCTCGCTAGCTCGGCGATCGCGCGAAGCGCAGCAGCCCTGGGAGCCGGTTTCATGACAACACCGCCGGTGCTGCTTCCACGAGGGTGCCTACACCCAACATGGGAAGTCTGCCGGAGTGGACCAAGCGAGGGAAGGTCCAAGCGGCGGCGGCGAAGACCAACAGCCACCATGGGCTTAGCGCCCCTCCGAATGTGAGGTCGCGCCCGGCGAAACGGCCGACCAAGTCGGCCGTCGCCCCGTAGAGACCCGACGCAACTACCAGCCCCAGAGGCCACCGCCACTGGGATCGAAGCGAAGCAGGGAAGTGCGAGGCCCACGAGAGGCTTATCGCTACCGCACTGGTCGCTGCGAAGAACACGATCACCCATCCGTCGCCGCTGTGCACCCCCGGCGTGGACGCACCGGCAGCTGCCAATCCGACCGCCGCGGCCAACAGGCGCCGGCGGGGACGGCTCTGAGCGCTGGTCAGGTGAAGCTGGCCGGGTTTGGAAACAGTCGAGCCCGACGCCATGAACTGGTGACCCTTGTACATGGCGTGGCCGATCAGGTGCACGACGGCCGCCGGGTAGGCGCCCACGGCGCACTCGGCGAGCATGAAACCCATCTGCGCTCGGGTGGAGCTGGCCAGGCTCCCCTTGACGTCAGCCTGGGAGGACATCACAGCCCCCGACCAGACAGATGTCAGCCCCGCGATGACCAGTAGCGTCGCCATCGCGGGCTTCCATGTTCCCAGCGGGTCCAGGCGCAGCAGAAGCAATCCGCCGCCATTGACCACACCGGCGTGCAACAGCACGCACGCCGGGGTCGGCGCCGAGACGCTGAGAGACAGCCACCTGTGAAACACACCCTGCGCGCACCGTGATAGCGCAGCGACCGCGACCAAGGCGGAGACAGCGTCGTCCCAAGCTCCGAGGCGGCGCAGGTCGGTCCCCAGGGCTCGGGCCGACCCTAGGTGAACCGGCCCTACGACCACCGCAGCTATCACGAGGGCCGCCACTAGGCATGCGTCACCGACCGCGAAGCTACGCCACGCGCTCCGGGCGCAGCTTCTCGTGCCGGGGAGATCGCGGCGGTAACCGAGGACCGACACGAAAGCCATACCGGCACCGACCCATGCCAGGACCAGTCCGAACAGGGAGTCCGCAGTCGCTACTGCCGCCATAAGGGCGATGACAGCAGCAGCCCTGGATGCGAAGAGCGAAGCGAGCGGATCGGTCTGAAGGTATCGGACCGAGAAGCTCTGCACCAGCGCCCCCACCCCGAGTATCAGGGTCTCGACGCTGGCCGTGAGCGCGGAAGCGTCGAAGCCGACCCAGGAGGTCCAAGGTGGGCCCCCGAACCCGACGGTCGCCTTACCCCTGATCGCTACAGCAACGAGCGTGGCGGCTGATGCGAGAGCTGCAAGCCATGCAGCAGTGACAGTCAGGCGCCTGGCGCGAGCGGCTGTGAGCACAGGTATAACCGCCAGGATCAACGAAAGTACCAGCGACAGCTCCTCGAACAGCAGCACACTCAGACTCCATATCTACGAAACAGACTTCGTAAAATATAGTTCGTGAAATGAGTGCGGGCAACTCGGTGCTTGTCGAAACCTTATGAAATGTGACACGATATGGTTGCTTTTATGGCGACCTGGACGTTTCTAACCAACCACGGACACGTCCTGGTGTGCATTGCCCAGGACCCAGGGGTGCGAGGAAGGGACATAGCGGAGAGGGTTGGTATCACCGAGAGGGCCGCCCAGGCGATAGTGTCCGACCTTGTAGACGCGGGCTACGTGAGGCGGCGCAAGGTTGGCCGTCGCAACCACTACGAGATCGACCCGGACCTTCCGGTGCGCCATCCCGTCGAGCAACCTCACAGCGTCGGCGACCTTCTCACAGCCATCGCCGGGTTTCAGCCGGAGATCGCCGGCCGTACCCTGTCGCTTCCGACTCCGCCGTCGCCACTTCCGCCGTCGCCTCCGACTTCGACGGAGGTTCTCGGCGAACCCGACCTGGAGAGCTGATAGGGAGACGTCTCCCCGCCGGACTGATCCTCGGGGGCGTTCGGGTCTTCGGGGGCGTTTAGGGGCCGGTCCGTCGACGGGGCAAACCAAGTGATGGGAAGCTCCTGGGTGGGCTCGTCGAAGACGATCTTCTCCTCCGGGCGGGGCCGAAGGACACTGTCGAAGAACGAGCGCATAGCCTCCGCGTCGCTAACGTCGTGTCCGGCCGCCTCTGACAGGAACCACCTGTGCTCCAGGTACTGGTGGTAGGCCTCCGCCGGCTCAAGCCGGCCGGCTAGGTCTGGGGGTATGGACGTCACGAACGGTTCGAAACGCTCGGTCATCCAGCGGTGCGCTGCTATCGCTTCGCTGAGCGGCGCCCGCCGGTCGCGTTCGAGCTCGGCCCGGTAAAAGTCCAGGTCATTGAGAAGTCGTCGAGCTTGGTTCTCTTGGACGGTTATGCCGGTCAGGCGTGCCAATCGCCGGCCGTGGTGACCCTCTTCTACTACCAGCGGTCGTATTCGGATCCTGTCCTTACCCACGAGTGACACCACGGAAAGTTCGCTCGCGTCGAAACCGAGAGCGTTGAGCCGGCGAACTCGGTCCTCGAGACGCCAAAGCTCGTCTGTGGAGAACTCTTCCTCGGAGGTCACCTCAGCCCAAAGCGCTTCATATCGCTCTGCCAGTTGAAACGCCACATCTATAGGGTCTACGTCGGTCTTGACCTTGCCGGCCGCAACCAGGTCCGCAAGTCCCCCGGCCATGTTCTCGACGGCTATATCCAGATCGTATCGTCTCTGCCCGTCGGAGAGCTTTTCGTGTCGTTCCGCTGTCTCAGCGTCGACGAGATAAGCGCGAAGCTCCCCGGCGTCCCGGCGGAAAAGGGCATTGCCGAGGGAGAAGTCGCCCCACCAGAACCCTTCGAGGTGGAGTTGGACCAGCAGCACCGCCGCCGCGTCGATCAGACGTCTCTGGCTCTGGGACCACCCGTCCCGGCGCAACAGGTAGGTGTATGGGAGGGCGTAATCCAAGAACCGGGTGACCACGGCGCCCTCAAGGGGCTCTCCCGTGGTTGCCTTGCGGTCGAGGACGACACAGGCGACTTCCACCGCTGGCAGCGAGGAATCAGCCATCTCCTTCAGCATCTCGTATTCTTTCACTGCGAGGCGATCGTCGAGCTCCTTGACGGCGAACACCTTCCCTTCAAGTTCGACGAAGCGCACCATGTGGCGCGAACGGCCCCGCGCCATTCGCACCAGGCGAGGATCCTTCCAGCGGCCTAAGGGTCTCGACCAGTCCAGGTCTATGAGACCCGAGTAGGAGCTCCGGCTCGCAATCTGCATCTCCACGACCGATCACCCCTCGTCTTGTCCGTGCACGCGCCAAGACATGCGGAGGCGCTCCACGGCTGGCGGACAGATCACTACCCACGACGATAGCTTCGCCGGCAATAACTCGACGGCATCGGATCGCCCTTACATTCGATCGCCCCGACAGCTGATAGGATGAAGATTAGTTGTGCTCCGGGCGTGTACGTTCTCCCCGGGCGCTAGCCGGTTGGAGCCGGCCGGGCAAAAGCCTGCTCAACACGACCGACTTTACATCTGGAGATCATCATCAACTCGTTTAGCTTTGCCGACCTCGGCCTACCCGAGGTGCTCGTACGAGCGCTCGGCGCAAAGGGCATCACTGACCCTTTCCCCATCCAAACCGCAACCCTGCCGGACGCCCTGAACGGAAAAGACGTCTGTGGCCGCGCGCCCACCGGGTCCGGTAAGACTCTCGCTTTCGGACTTCCGCTCCTGGCCAGTCTCGCCAAGGCGCCGACGTCCGCTCTTCCCGGGCGTCCCTTGGCTTTGGTCTTGGTGCCGACCCGTGAGCTCGCCGCTCAAGTGGCAGCTGTACTGTCGGAGCTTGCCAAACCGCTTGGCGCCACTGTCGGCGTCGCCTACGGTGGGGTCGGCTACGGACCCCAGCGCGTCGCGTTGCGACGCGGTCTGGACCTGCTGATCGGCTGCCCGGGGCGGATAGAGGACCTTATCGCCCAAGGCGACCTGGATCTCTCAGACGTGCGCTGGGCTGTGCTCGACGAAGCCGACCGGATGGCCGACATGGGGTTCCTGCCGTCCGTGAAACGCCTCATGGACAGGATCAGCCCCAAGCGCCAGATCCTGCTCTTCTCAGCGACGCTGGACGGTGCTGTCGACGTCATCGTACGCCGGTATTTGCACGAGCCGCGGGTACACGAGTCGTTGCCGACCGAGGAGGACACGGGCGAAGTCACACACCTGTGGTGGCAGACCGACCGCGACGCCCGCGCTGATTTGACGGCTCGCCTGGTCGAGCGCAGGGCACCGGCGGTGGTGTTCTGCCGGACCCGCCACGGCGCCGACAGGCTCACGCGGCGCCTTCAAGCGGCCGGGGTGAAGGCAGCAGCCGTCCACGGGAGCCGCTCCCAGCCGCAGCGGGATCGGGCCCTGGCCGAGTTCAGCCAGGGAAGAGTCGACGCTCTGGTCGCGACCGACGTCGCCGCTAGGGGTATCCACGTGGATGGGGTGGCCTGCGTGGTGCACTTCGACCCGCCCGGCGATGCCAAGGACTACGTCCACCGCTCGGGCCGCACCGGCCGAGCCGGGGCAGATGGCCTGGTGGTCACCTTGGTGACAGCCGAGGTGGCAAAGGACGTCAAGTCGCTGCAGCGCACGCTCGGCCACGACATCTCTACGACTTCGCCGGACCTCAACGGTCTCGCGCAGGCGCCCCCTCGCGTGCCGCTGACCCAGTCGACCCTGCGAACCTCGCCAGCTCCGCGCAGTCAAGGGTCACCTCGCCGCAACACCTCGGCTGGCAGGCGGGGAGTCCCCTCCCCCGGCCCCGCAGCGGGACGCAACCGCAGCGCCGCACCCCGGGGACGGGTCAAGCGAGCAGGCGGGTAGGGTCGAAGCGGCGTTCGCCGAGGACAATCCTCGACTGGACCTCTCTGGCGCCCAGACGCCGTACCGTGTCAACCAGATTCTGCAGGTCGGCAGTTCCGGTGCAGGCGATGCGGAGTTGGTAGTCGAACTCGCCCGTCGTGTGCATGGCGCTGAGAACCTGGGGGACGCCTTCTAGGGCGTCCTCGAAGTCCTCGCGAGCGACGTGCTCCTTCAGCTTCACGTCGGTTAGAGCGTGCAGGGTGCACCCGACACTGGCCAGGTTGAACTCGGCGTGGTAGCCGGCGATAGTCCCTGATTGGCGCAGACGGCGTACGCGGTCGGCGGTGCTGTTAGAGCTCAGCAGGACCATACGGGCCAGTTCTTGGTAGCTGAGCCGGCCGTCCGCGACGAGCAGCCTTACCAGCTGGCGATCGATGTCGTCCACGCTTTTCTCCCTAATCTCGCTATATCACCTCGATTATCTCGCATAAATGCTCCTATCTGGCGCAGAAACGAAACTTTCTCGGAGGGAAATGCCGGATCATGGCAGACGTGAACATCCTGGTCCTCGAGCTCTCCTTGGCCCCGTGCCTAATCCTGCTCAGCAGCCTCGCCCAGCAGCGCTGGGGCCAACGCGTGAGCGGGCTTATCGTCGGGCTTCCCCTCACCAGCCTCCCGCTGCTCTTCCTGCTGAGCCTGGCACACGGAGCGCACTTCGCGGCAGCGGCGGCAACCTCAAGCCTCGAGGCGTCTTGCGCACAGGCCCTGCTGATATGGGTCTACGCAGCTGTCGCCAGGCGTGGCGGTGTCCTGTCAGGGCTGGCGGCTTCCGCCGCGGCCTTCGGCGCGGGTGTCGCGATCCTGGATCCCTCACCTCGCTGGCCGGCTCTGGTCGGACTGGGAGTCGGCGTCATATCCTACGTGTTCGTCCTCATCTGGTGGCCTGGGGCGCAGGGCAGGGGCCGCTCGACGGCACCTGACCGTCTCCGGGGGGCGCCCCCGGCGCTGGGTCTGCGACTGCGTTACCGCCTTGTTATAAGGATGGTCATCGCAGCGATGTTCGCCGCTGTCCTAACCGGGGCCTCGGGGATCCTCGGATCACACCTGTCCGGCCTGGTGAGTGCCTTCCCGGTCATCACCTTCGTCATGGGCGGTCTCACGCACAAAGAGGAAGGAAGCCAGGCGGCCGTCGAATTCCTCTACGGTGTAACGAAGGGATCCTTCGCCGTCGTAACGTCCCTCTTCGCACTGGCCGTGCTGCTGGCGAGCGGAAACCTGCTCCTGGCGTTCGGGCTCGCGACCATAACCGCCGTCGCAACCCAGGCTGTGACCAGCGTCGGCCGAGGAACGCGCATAGCGCCAGGCGTTATCGTCGAAGCGTGACAAACGAGGGTGCACAACTCAGCGGGCAGCGGCCCCTCGAAAAGGGCATCGTAGAGCTGAAAGTGGACCTCTCCTACGGACAGTACCTGCACCTCGAGCAGATTCTCGGAGCGCAGCACCCCGTGAGCGGGCCCGACAACCACGACGAACTGCTGTTCATAATCCAACACCAGACCTCCGAGCTGTGGCTCAAGCTCGTCCTGAGCGAGCTCACCTTCGCCCGAGGTTGCATAGCAGCGGACTCGATCGGCCCAGCCCTCAAAGCCCTCGCAAGAGTCAAGCACGTGCAACGCCAACTGAACGAGCAGTGGTCAGTGCTTGCGACTCTCACCCCGTCGGAGTACGCCGAGTTCCGCAACCGCCTCGGGACCTCGTCGGGCTTCCAGTCCTGGCAGTACAGGGCGGTCGAATTCATCCTCGGCAACAAGTCGGAGGCGATGGTCGAACTGTTCGGTCACGACCCCGACGCACAGAAACTCCTCGCGTCACTGCTGGCCCAGCCAACTCTCTACGACGAGTTCCTCCGGTACCTGTCCCGGCGCTCCTACCCGGTGCCGGCCTTCGTGTTAGACCGTGACGTAACACGACCGTGGAGTGTCGTGCCTGAGCTTGTCGACGTTCTCGCCCTGATATACGAGACCCCGGCGGATCACTGGGAGGCGTACGAAACCTGCGAGGAGCTGGTGGACATCGAAGACAACTTCCAGCTCTGGCGCTTCCGGCACCTCTCTACGGTGCGCAGGACTATCGGTGAGCGATCCGGAACCGGAGGCTCCACCGGTATAGGTTTCCTCAGACGAGCCCTGGAGCAGTCGTTCTTCCCAGAGCTGTACGCCCTCAGAAGCGAGCTACCCCTTTGACCCCTTTGACGCCCAAGGCGACACTCCCAGCGGACCTGGCCTACTGGCAGGACAAGGCGAGGCTCGCCGACGAGCAGGATCCCCTCGGCGCCTGGAGGGACCAGTTCGAGCCTTTACCCCCCGACGTCGTCGCCTACCTCGACGGTAACTCGCTCGGGCGCATCCCCAAGGGAGTCACAGAGGCGATGGCGGCGTTCCTTCGCGACCAGTGGGGAGGGCGGCTCATAAGGGGTTGGGGTGAGGGTTGGATGGACTTGCCGGCGACCCTCGGTGGCCGCCTGGCGAAGGCGGCCCTAGGGGCCGGACCGGGCCAGGTCGTGGTGGGGGAGTCGACCACCGTGCTGCTCTACAAACTTGCGCGGGCGGCACTGGAGGTCCGACCTGGGCGGCGTACCATCCTCGTCGACACGGACAACTTCCCCACCGACCGTTACCTGGCCGAAGGTATCGCAGCCGAACGGGGCTGCCGTCTGCGCTGGGTGACCACCGACCCGGAAGCCGGATTGACAGCCGAGCAGGTCGCCGCCAACCTCGACGACGACGTCGCCCTCGTCCTAGCCAGCCACGTCTCCTACCGCTCAGCGTGGCTCGCCGACATGCAGGCTATCACCGCTGCCGTCCATGACGCCGGAGCTTTGGTGCTGTGGGATCTCAGCCATTCGGTGGGATCCGTGCCCATCCAACTCGACGATCTCGGAGTCGACCTGGCTGCCGGCTGCACATACAAGTACCTCAACGGAGGGCCGGGGTCGCCGGCGTTCGCCTACGTACGTTCCGAGCTCCAGGAGGGTCTGCGCCAGCCGATATGGGGCTGGCTCGGCAGTGCGGAGCCGTTCGCCATGGGCCCGGGCTACGTGCCGGCACCGGGCGTCAAGTCGATGCTCAGCGGAACGCCCCACGTCGTGTCGATGATCGCTTTGGGCGTCGCACTGGGACATCTCGAGCAGACTGGTATCGAAGCGGTCCGGGAGAAGTCCGTTGCGCTCACCAGCTTCGCCGTCGACCTAGCGGACGCATGGCTGGCCGCCGAGGGCGTCCAGTTGGCCTCCCCGCGAGACCCCGACCGGCGAGGCGGTCACGTCACCTTGCGCCGGGCGGACTTCGAGTCGGTCAAGGACAGGCTGTGGAGCCGTGGGGTCATACCCGATTTCCGGTTCCCCGACGGCATCCGGCTGGGTCTCGCCCCACTGACCACCAGCTTTGCCGAGTTGCTGCAGGCGATGGTCATCTTCTGCGACGAAGTGCGGCGCAGCTGAGATCCGACTGTCGGAGGGCACGGCTAGCTTGCCACGGCCATCTTGGCGGGGACGGCTTCTACGCACCCGCACCACGCCGGTTCGTCCTGGGCGCGAAAGTCGTGTCCGACGTCGGTGAAGGCATCACTTTCGAATGCACCGGCCCGCGCGCGTACTACCCGGGTGACGGCTGATATCACCCGGTAATCCCACTGGCTCCCTGCGTGTTCGGCCAGTACCGTCAAGGCTTTCTCCTGGCCCACCCCAGCTCGGTACTGCCGGGTGTTGGCGATGGCGTCGTAGGCGTCGCACGCAGCCACGATGCGCGCTCCGAGGGGGATGACTTCGCCGATCCACCCGTCGGGGTAGCCCCGCCCGTCGACGCGTTCGTGGTGTCCGCGTATCACCGGGGCGAGCTCCTCCAAGGCGGGCGAGCCGAGGACCATGCGCTCGCCGTCTATGGGATGGCGCTTTACGACCTCGTACTCGGCAGCATCCAACGCCCCGGCCTTGTTGAGGATGTGGTCGGGGACCTGCAACTTGCCGATGTCGTGCAAAAGAGCGCCCAAGGCAACGACCCGCACCTGTTCGAAGGGCAAGTGGAGCTCCTCGGCGACCGCAGCGGCCATGTGGGCAGTACGAACCACGTGGTTTCGAGTTACGGGGTCTTTCGTTTCGAGGTCGGCAACGAAACGGCGAACCAGAGGGTCAAGCCCGAGCTCGATGGCCCGCAGGGGCGTCGCCGCGTCGATGGGGGAAAGCAGCATGGCGGCAGTTCCCGATCGCCGGTAGGTGGATGCGGCGATCACGGTGCCGGCCAGCACGGCGGTGGCGTCGAAGCCGTGGGCCATCCAAAACGCTGCGGTCCAGGGGCCACGGGCGACGAAGACCAGGTTCGACGCAGCGAGCAGCGCAGCGCTTGCCGACACAGCCAGAGGACCCTTGGACTGTGCCATCCACGCAAGACGCAGGTGTCGAAACGACAGCAGCCCGCAGAACACGACGGCTGGGGCGATCGCGACCGCTGACCACGCGGTGCCGAACGACGGAGCCGGGAGCCAGCCGGGGATGCTCAGCGACACCGCAAAGATCGCCGTCTGCGCTATCAGAGCTGTTATTACCAGGGGCCGCCAGGCGGCCATCAGCCGGTTGGCCCAGCGGCGCCGAGGGAAGAAGGTGGGCCACATCAGCGCGGAGGCAATCGGGACTGCCCAGAAGACCGCCGCCCCAGTCGCCTCGTTCGGGCCGTAGAGCACCCCAGGAATCGTGAGCCCGTGGGCGAGGGACAGCAGCGACACGCCCGTGAAGAACGTTCCTAGCGCGGCGGCCTCGGCGACCCCGCTGCGCCACGCCCGGACCAGGACCAGGCCCGAAGTGACCACGCACACTGAAGCGGAGGGCAGCACGAAGGCGAAGAGTGCCATCGGCTGCACCCATGTGGCGGACACCATCCGCCCGACGCCGAGCTCGGCGCCGGCGGCGACGGCCCACCCGAGCAGCCACAACAACGTCCAGAACCGGAAGCGAGCCGCAGCCACAGGCCTCAGGATCGGCTGTCGACTCGCCGATCTTGAGTACGAGCTGATTGCCCTGGACCTCCCGCGCTGCACGCCTGCCACAAGCCGGTGCCTGGCGTCACAGGCTCTGAGTAAGAAACGTCGTAACCCACGCAAGTCGGTCGGTTACCAACAACACGCCCATGACCGCCATCACCGACGACGAAGTGAAGGTGACGGCCCGTCCGTGACGTCGCAGCCAGGTAAGGGGCGCCGAGAGCTTGTCAAAAAGGAGCGCCAGCGCAAGGAAAGGCACTCCCAGTCCGAGCGAGTACACCGAGAGGAGCACAGCTGAAGTTGCGACGTGTCCCTGCTGGGCAGACAGGGCGAGCACAGAGGCCAGGATCGGACCCACGCACGGTGTCCACCCGAAGGCGAAAGCGGCTCCGGCTATCGGTGCGGCAAATGGGCCTAGCCTCGCGAGTCGGGGATGGATCCTGAACTCCCGATAAAAACCTGGGCGTTCCAGCAGAGATCCGCCGAGGAGGAACATTGCCATCGCAACGACCACAACGCCCGAGACGCGGGTCAGGGTCGCTTGCTGGTGGATCACGTAGCGTCCGACTGCACTGGCGGACAATCCCAGCAAAACGAACACCAAGGTAAAGCCGCCTATGAAGAAAAGGGTGTCTCGCGTGATCGCTCCGACACCGCGAGAGCGCCGACTTCTCAAAGCGGTAGCTGTGCCGGCGGAACCGGGCGGATCCTGACTTGCTTCCGGGTACGATCCTTCGGGTGCGGTGTCTCCGGCGTCTACCCGTCTGGTCAGATCCAACGCTCCGACGACGGAAAGATACACAGGGGCCAGAGGCAAGACGCACGGCGACGCGAAGGACGCGAACCCGCCGGCGAAGGCCGCCGCGACGCTGACTCCCGAGACGCTCACCGTGTCAGGCTGTTATGCCGGAGCCGTACAGCGCTGTGAGCTCGCTCGTAAGAGACGACTGCGTGTAGCCACCCACGTGCGTCGTGAGCAACGCGCCTGTGGCGCTGTAGTAGGCGGTCATCGGCATGGTGCCAGTCCCGCCGAGCGACTGATAGAGGCCGTTGTTCTGTGAGCCCCCGACGTCGCTCAGCACGTAAGGCACTGACTGCGACAGGTGATACTCGTTCGCAAACGAGTTGCCGTTACCCGTTTCGAGAGTGTTCACTTCGACGAACGTCACTTTGCTCGCGAGGAGCTGCGCTTCTGCGGTGAACACCGGAAGCTCGGTGGCGCACACGGTGCACCACGACGCAAAGAAGTTCACCACTACAGGCTTACCGCTGAGTGAGGTCAGAGCCACTTTTCCTGGCGCCCCCAGGCGAGGAAGCTTCCACGCCAGCGTCGAAGTACTGTCACCAGCGGTCGATGCCCGCTTGGCTACCGCCAGGACGACAACCCCAGCGACGACGACGGTAGCCATGACCCCAACGGTGATGATCTGGTAGAGGCGACGCCGGTCGGAGTAAGCGACCGGCGTCCTCCTAGGAGGGGGAGAGTTACGTCGCGCTGGCAGGGTTCTAGGTGGTGCAGGTCGCTTCGTGCTCACGTTAAAGCTACGCTTTCCACTCGCTCACATTCCAGCTGGCAAAAGCTGCCTGACGGACGTGCGCCTGAGCGTGACTGCGAGTATGAGCCCGACCACCGCTCCGAAGAGCAGGTGCGCCAAGAAGAACGCGAGCTGCGGGACGAGGGCCATCATCGGGTTAGCGTGCGGGAGGATCGCCCAGCGGTTCACCACGTACACGACGGCCCCACCGACGACGCCAGCAGCGACCAACGCGGTCGACGAACGCAAGGCCGGCACCATATACGCAGCACCGACGATGATAGCGAAGAACGCGATACCTAAGAATGCAGCAAAGGCGAAGTGCAGTATCGAACCGACTACGACGTTACCTGCGCTCACCGGCATTGCCGCCATCACAGCATTACGACTCGAGGCGGGAAGCTGGCTCATCAGCTGCGCCACGGTCGCGTTAGTAGCCTTACCGCTCATGAGCTGGCCCAGCAAAGCCACTCGCGACGCGGGAAGGTGCATGGACATGAGCATCGGGGCCAGCTTGGCCACCATCGCCGCCGGGATGTTCCCTGCGTGTATCGCCCCACCGAGCTGGGCCATCACCGAACTCGGAAGGTTGATGCCCATCATCGACATCAGAGAGGGAAACATCGACAACGGCGGGACGATCGTGTAGACAAACGCAGCCATACCGATGTTCAAGGGGGTTGCGTAACCCATGCCTGACGCACCCATGACGATGATCATCAGCAGGATCATCAGCAGTCCGCCGGCAAGCCCCGCGCCGATCGCAGGGAGCGCTAAGACCCGTGTCAAAGCTCCCAGCGGGGGAGAGGACGATGTGGAGGAGCGGACCTGGGAAACAGTTGTCATATGTCTTCGTCCTTAACACTCGTAACGCCTGAACCGAACAGGCCAACTGACATGCCACTATCCGTGGCATGTCAGGAAGCCCTAATACCAGCGGCCTATTCCAACCTCACGCCGTTTATATTCTCAGGCGACTTCTTGCGCGAAAAGACGCTTACGCCGGGGGCACCCTATCCAGCCAGTAGCGGGCAATCTGGAGCCGGGTAGCGATCCACACGTCAGGGTGCTCGGTTGCCAACTCTGCTATCTCCCGCACCGCATCAGTGCGGGCTGCCTGGCCGCTTATGCGGGGGTGCAGGCCGATGCTGAGCAGACTTGGCGATCCTCCAGCCTCCGAGGCGAGGAAGTCGATCGCCCTCCGACAGTACTCGACGAAGTCGCCAGGGTTCGAGAACGTACCGTAGCTGTAGTGGGCGTCGTTATATGTCAAGGTGTAGGGGATCACCAGGTGGGAGCGGCCTGCGACTTGGACGTAGTAAGGGAGGTCGTCGTTGTAGGCGTCGGCGTCGTATAGGAAGCCGCCGTGTTCGACGAGAAGTAGCCGGGTTCGGTGGCTTGGCATCCACCGGCTGTACCACCCCTCTGGTGGCTTACCTGTCGTTTTGGCTATTGAAGCGACGGCGTCTGCGATGCTGGCGGCTTCTTCGGCGTCTGACATCGTCCATGCCTCTGACCACCGGTAGCCGTGTGCGCACACCTCGTGGCCGCCGTCAACCAGTTCGCCTGTCAGAGCGGGATTGGCCTCGAGGGCCATCGCCGAAGCGAACGCGGTCGCTGCTATTCCCTTGGCAGCCAGCAAGCGCAGCAATCGGATCGCTCCGACGCGCGAACCGTACTCGTACATCGACTCTACTGCGAAATCCCTGACAGCATCTCCAGCTCTGCGAGGTACTTCCACGAGGCCTTCGTTTACGCCGTCAGAGTCGAAGGTCCGCTCGGCCCCTTCCTCGATGTTAACCACGAAGTTCACGGCGACCCGCTTCCCACCCGGCCACGCCAGCTGGGGCCTCGTGGTGCCGTAGCCGACCAGGTCGCGCTTCACTTCTGGGAGCGGATCCGGTCGAGGGCGTCTATCACCTCTGCTGCTGTCATAACGTCGGCTGCTTGCCGTTCGAGATCGAAGAGCGCTACTTCATGTGAGATGGATTGACGGTCGAAGACGCAGTCCTCCAAGACCACGGTGCGAAAGCCGAAAGACATCGAGTCCACGGCCGTGGCCCGCACGCAATTACTGGTCGACCCACCCGCCAGGATCACGGTGTCTATCGCACGTTCCAGCAGAAGTGACGTCAGGTGTGTGCCGAAGAAAGCGCTGGGCCTTTTCTTCACCAAGACTTGGTCGCCAGATTGGGGAGCGACATCCGGGTGGATCTCGGCGCCTGACGTTCCGGCCAGGCACCAGTGTTCCGTCTGTAGGAGGGGGCGCTTTCGTCCGTACACTCCCACGTCGGCTCCGTCGGGGGAAAGCTCGAAACGGGTGTAGAAAACTGGAACGTCTCTGGCTCTGAGATCTGCAAGAGTCTCGGAAAGCGTTGCTAGCGCGTCCCGGCCTTCCTGGCCGCACGAAGAGGGGTATTCGAATTCGCTGGTGGAGTCGGGAGCAACCATGTAGCGCTGAGCGTCGATAACGATCATCGCCGGACGATCCCCGAGGCCGATGGGCTGGCCGAAGCCCGCCGAGTGCAGCTGCCTCACCTCCGCGTCGCTCAAGAAAGGGCGAACACCATCACGGATGCGCATTTAGACCTTTCGCGGTGTTCAGGGTTCTTTGGGCCTGCCGTGCTATCGGCTCGTCGACGAGCATGCCGTCAACGCCTACTGCGCCCAGCCCGCAAGCCACAGCACTTTCGTATTTCTCGACTATACGGGCAGCGAGCTCGATTTCGGCGTCGCCGAGCGAGAAGCACTCCGATAGTGGAGCAAGCTGGTCTGGGTGGATCGCATGCTTGCCCCCGAAGCCCATCTGGCGGGCGCGTGTCGCTTCCTGGCGCAGTCCTTCCAGGTCCGTGTAGCGGCCATAGACGCTGTCGTGAGGGGGATGCAGGCGCGCTACCGAGCAGGCGAGCACCAAGTCGACCCGGGTCCGGTCAAGGACAGCTGCGGCTCCCCCTTCGAGGGCGGGATATTCCAAGCCGGCCAGCTTCGACATGTCCCCTGCGCCGAACCCGAGAGTGACCAGCCGGCCCGGCCCGGTGGCTATCGACTGAATCCGGCTGAGACCTAGCGGTGACTCGATCGTCGCTATCAGACCAATTCCTGCTGCCGGCAGAGACCGCTCCGCTTCGATGACGGCCAGAGCGCCGTCGAGCGCTGCGAGTTGGGCTGAGGACTCGACCTTAGGGACGATTAGTCCGCTCAAGCCGGGTCGGCCCACCGCCCGCAGGTCGTCGACCCACCCGAAGCCCGACAGCGCGTTGATGCGCACCCAACGCTCCGGGCCTGACGTGGGATGCTCCAAGAAGCTGGCGCACCAAGCTCGCGCCGCCGGTCTTTGCGCTGGGGCTACAGCGTCTTCCAAGTCGAGTATCACGGCCCCAGTGGGAAGGCGGCAAGCCTTCTCCACCTTTCGTGGCTCGCTCGCCGGCGCGTAGAGCATCACCGAGGGGGGAGAGTTGGTCACTATCGACCTGCTTGTCTCGCTACATCCTCGGCGGCGAGGAAGGCCAAGCCTAGAGCTGGTAGCAGGCCGTTGCCGGCTAGGTACCCGGCTGCGCCGTGTCCGGAAATTCCCATGGCGGCACCTCCGGAGGCGTACAGACCTTCGACGACCGAGCGGTCCGGTCTTAGTACCCGCCCGTGGCCGTCCACTCTGAGGCCACCTTGCGTATGAAAAAGGGCGCCCGTAACCCGGACTCCCGCCAGCGGTGAGCCGAGCGGCTGCTCCCAGTAGGTTCGACCGAACCGGTCAGTGCCGTTCGCTCCGGCCAGCCTTCGTGCTTCCTCGATGGCCAACTCGAAGGGTTCTGGGTTGACGTCGAACGCTTGCGCTAGGCCGGCCGGATCTGGCGCCCAGCGGACAGCACCGGAGTCGACCGTAGCCCGAAAATCGTCGAACACCAGGCATGCGTCGTGGATTCTCCTGTCGAACACCAAGATGGCGGTACCCCCCGGCTGGGCGAGCACTTGGTGTCCGAACTCGGAATAACCGGTGGTCTCGTCGCCGAAACGGTCGCCTTCGGAGTTGACCAGGATGCCGCCGTGCATGACGGTGGCCCACCCGGTGAGAGTTGCGTGTGGCGTTGACAGCGCGCCGTGACCCTGGTAGGCGTCCAAGTAAGCAGTGTCAGCCCCCAGGCCAGCGCCTATTCTCAAGGCGTCGCCTCGGGATTCGGCGCTGCCGTGATAGGTGGCCCCCGCCATCTCGGGGATGTATTCTCGTACCATCTCGGGATTTGCGCCGAAGCCGTTGGTAGCTAGGAGCACGGCTCCGCAGGGTATCTCTTCAAGCGAACCGTCAGGGTAGGCTACGACGGCGGCCCTTACTCTGCTGCCAGCCATGCGGACGGCTTGGAGCCGGCCGGGTATCAGCATGTCCACGAGCGGTGAGCGCTCAACGCCTTTCACGAGGATGTCCAAAAGAAGAGCGCCCCGCCTGTGGGGGATCGTGTGGCAACGAAACTGGCTGTGCCCCGGATAGGAAAAGTCGGTTGCCAACTCGATCGGAGCACCAGCGGAGTCGGCTAACCAGGTCACAAGGCGGCCGCTTACCTCAGCAAGAGCGTTGGCCAGCTCGGGGTCAGCGGACCCCTTGGTCTTGGCCATGATGTCGGCTACGAAACGCTCTGGTGAGTCCGCAAGACCGGCGGCTGCCTGCCATCGAGTACCCGATCCGGGGATCATCGCTGTGGACATAGAAGTGTTGTTGCCTTGGCGAAAGTGTGGGCTGCTCTCTACGACTAGGACGCTTAATCCCAGCTCGGCCGCCCTGAGCGCTCCGGCGAGGCCGCCACCGGCTCCAGCTACCACCAGGTCCGGGCCAAGTCCACTTGTTTCATTAACTGGAACCATGTTCCGCATATGCTAAGAGGCCGGAAGGAGTCAGTTCAACACTTGTTCGCGATTCGGCCATTCGAATCTCTTGGCCATCAGCCGAGGCGACTGTCGGGTCCCGTGTCCGTTGGGCGTTGCAGCGCTTGTCTGTTCGGGGAGTTCGTGGTTACAATCAGCATGGAACGCTGTTCCGATAAGCGGGACAACTTTAGCGTGGGTGGTGAGAGCCGACATATGAGGGTCGATACCAACGAAAGGCACCGGCCATATGCTGAGAGTCCGTCCGTAGTGTCGGTTGCGGACGCGGCGCTACGGTTCGTTCAAGAGCAGGCCGGCTTCGCTCAGGTCTACACGATCAACCGCGATGGCTTCCCGGTTGGCCGCACGATGGTGGCAGTGCTGAACGACGACTGGACTGTCGATTTGGTGCAGCGCAAAGTTCATCGCCGCCTGGGCCAGATCAGACGCAACCCCCGAATGGAAGTCGTGTGGACTGGGCCGCCGCGACCTGACTCACAGAACGACCGTCCCCACGTGTACGACTTTGGACTTGAGATACCTCAGGTCGTTTTCGTGAGGGGTTTCGCTCAGGAGATGACCGACGACGAAATGGTGACGACGTACGAACGTCAGACGGCCTTGCAGAGATCCAAGGGTCTGACGAGAGCGCCGCTTCGCAGCTCCGAGCAGGCGATCGAGGAGTTGGCAGGTGTCCGCGTTGCCCCAGTGCAGGTAAGAGCAGAAGGCTTTGCTGTGGGCGCTGCGTCCTTCACGTGGAACATCGAATCCAAAGGAGCAGAATGATCAAGACTGTACTGGGCTACGACCTCGAGCCGGGCATCACCGAGACCGAGTACGAGCGGTGGCTCTTCGACGTCCACGTCCCCGACATTCTGGCAAATCCCCACGTCGACAAGCTCGTCTTCAACAAAGTTATCGGCAAGGTGGAGACGATCAGCGGTGGATCGATGGCCATACCTGACGAAATGTCCTTCTATCGGATCGCAGAGATGCACTTCCGGGACATGTCAGCCTATGAAGCCTACCGGAAGTGGTTCGCTGAGCACCCGATCCCTGACGCCCGCAGCCCGAAGGGCCGCACCCGTTTCAGGTTTTACCTGGTAACCGAAGTGGTCGAGGTATCACAGGGAACTCCCGGCCTAAATCCGTCCTTCCTCGAAGGTTCCGTCACTTGACGACGGCTGCCCAGGACCGAATAGCCGCCGCTGTCGACGAGTTGGGCCAGTTCGCCTCTGCACTGTCGTGGGACAACCAAGGAGATGATGTGCGTTCCGCCGTGCAGCGGGTGCTCTCAGACAGTTTGGTGGTGCTTGTCGCAGGTGGACGCCTGCCAGAAGCCCGGCGTCGCAGAAAGCTTCTCCCTCCGACAATCGGGCCTTGCACCGAAGTGGGTGGATCAGAGCCTGTCGCTGTTTGCGATGCCGCATGGCTGAACGGATGCTCGATCGTCTCCTTGGAGATGGACGAGGGCAACAAGCGCATCCGCGGTCACGCCACGGCCCACGTACTTCCCGCAGCGCTGGCCCTGGCCGAGGCCGGGAAGGTAAGCGGATCCGAGTTCGCCTCGGCTTTCCTTGCTGGGCACGAGGTGGCGAGTCGATTCGGCAGGGCGACGTTGTTGCGAGCGGGAGTACACCCTCATGGCAACTGGGGCGTGGCTGGGGCGGCCGCTGCTGCTGCCCGACTGGCCGGTGCCGACCCCACGCAAATGGCGGCAGCTATAGATGCTGCCGGGGCATTGGCGATTGCTACGCCCTTCGAGGTTGCCTTGCAGGGTCTGCCCGTACGAGACGCTTGGGTTGGCCAAGCCAACGTGTCGGGTATTCGAGCGTGGGCTGCTGCCGACGTCACGCGGTCGTCGACCGGAGTCGCCGCTACCAGTCTGGGCCAGATTCTGGGCCACCTCGACCCTGACTCGCTAACGTCGGATCTGGGGAAGGACATGGCCATAAAGGGTGGCTACATGAAGCGTCACGCCTCTTGCTCTTACACTCATCCTCCGGCTGACGCAGTCTTGGCCCTTCGGGAGGAGATCGAGATCGGAGACGGGTCCGCAATAGACGAGATCCGAGTCGAAACTCACCACCTAGCCGCAGGTTTGAACCGCACGTCCTGGCCTTCCCGTCTGGCAGCGATGTTTTCCATACCTTACGTAGTCGCTACGAGTTTGCTTACGGGTAGCTGTTCGCCGGAGCAGTTCGACGACGACCACAGGGCTGACCCGCTCCGCAGGAGTCTTGCCGAGCGGGTGCGCGTGGTTCACGATCCGAGTTTGGATAGTCGCCTTCCGTCGGAACGAGTCGCGCGCCTGACGGTGAGGCGACTCGATGGATGGGAGAGAACCGTCGAGATGCCCAACCCGATCGGTGACTCCGACTTCCGCCCGTTGACCGAGACCGACCTCCGCACCAAGGCTGCCGTCTTGCTTGACGGCGCAGACGAAGCCGATCGTGTCATCGGGCTGTCGGTGGAGATGCTCTGTGGCGCTGATGTATCAGTGCCCATGGCAGAACTTCGTGCTTTGGCTTCTAGATCGTGCCCGCAGGTGAGCGAGGAGGTCACATGCTGCGGGTAAAGGCAATCGCTCCTCTGGTCCTCACCGAGGACGAGATGGTTCGGCGCCAGAAGCGCTACGACCGGCTGGGAGGTCCCGTTCTCGCGATAACTCTGGTCAACCTGGTCGGCGATGGCGCACCGGAACGCTTCGACACCCCTGAGCAGATCTCCGTCTCCGAGGGGCTCACTGCGCTCGAGATCGCACGAACCAACCCAGACGACTTCGACGTGGTCATTCCTGACTGTGTCCTCGACCCTGCCGTGGGCGAAGTAGCCGACGCGCTAGTTCCGGTCGTCGGCATACTCCAACTCGTGTCGAGCTACCTGGCCTCCATCGGACGTCCGTTCGCAGCAGTCACCCGTAACCGGGCTATAGGCGACGAGTTGGCCCGCAAGGTCGAGCGCTACGGGCTGAGCCGCAGCCTGACGGGAGTTCACGTGCTTGACGTTGACTTCTGCCTGGTGTCGGATCACCGAGGTTGGGCGGATGCTATGTCTCCTCTGCGCAACGACCTCGAGGCTGCTGGCGTTCGAACATTGTTCAACGGATGCTCCGCTGTCGACATCGACGCCGACCGCCTCGGGTCGATCGCTGTTGTAGACCCGACTCTCCTTGCCCTACAGCTGCTAAGCCTCGCTCCTTCTGCTGGACTGTTCCCTACTAGGCGAAGCGCGAAATGACATCGGACACATTGCTCAGCCTGCGTCACCTGAGCAAAACTTTCAACGGCGTTCGAGTCCTGACGGATGCGACTTTGGAGCTTCAGGCCGGCGAGATACACGGTTTGGTTGGGCAGAACGGCTCAGGAAAATCGACCCTCATCAAGTGCCTTTCGGGCTACCACAGCCCTGATCCCGGTTGGGAACTGCGCGCTGGAGGGACCTTCGTGACACGGGCGCTCCACCCGGGAGACCCGGCCCGCCTGGGGATCAGCTTTGTCCATCAGGACCTCGGCGTCATCGGTGACATGACCGTGCTGGAGAACCTGCTTCTCAACCGTTTCGCAAAAGATCGCAGCCCCTACATCGGCTGGAGGAAAGAGCGACGAGAAGCCAAAGAGCTCCTCAGCTCGTTCGATCTGGACCTTGACCCGAGGGCGAAGCTCGGGTCGCTACGTCCCGTAGAGCAGGCTCAGGTCGCCATCATTCGAGCACTGATGCAGTTCCGAGCCAGCTCCAGCGATGCCAGGCGGACGAGCGGAGTCTTGGTTCTCGACGAGGCGACCACCTTCCTCGATCAGGCGGGAAGAGAAAGCCTGCACACGCTTCTTCGATCGGTCGCGGCGGCCGGCTCGGCGGTGCTGTTCGTGTCCCACGACATCGCGGAGATACTCGGGCTGGCCGACCGTGTGACGGTGCTGCGCGACGGACTGGTCGTCGAAACGGCAGCGAGCGCAGATCTGACCCACGACGACGTCATTGGGCTCATAGTCGGCGGGGACAGGAAGGTTCGTCTGGATGACTTGAGATCCGACGTACCGGTGCAGGCGGACTCCGGCGTTGAGCTGCCCCTCCTGGATCGTGACAGACCTCGCCATGCGCTCACGATGCTGGAGGTTGTAGGTCTCGACGGACCTCACATCCGCCAGGTGAGCTTCAAAGCGGCGCGCGGCGAGATCCTCGGGATCACCGGAATCGTCGGGTCGGGTTGGGAGTTCATACTCGAACATCTCTACGGTGCTGCGCCCGCATGGGACGGTCGCCTCCATCTGGGCGAACAAACCTTCGAGATCGAAGCAATGAAGCCCAAGAGAGCTTTGGAACTCGGCATGGTGATGGTTCCCTCAGAGCGCCTTATCCAGGGGATCATCCCCGAGTTGACCCTAGAGGAGAACGTGATGTTGCCCGTGCTTGACAGGGCTTTTTACCGCGGCCGCCTGCGACGCAAAGAACTGCGGCTGCGCTGCGAAGAAGTTCTCCGCTTGCACGCTGTGTCCCCACCGGAGCCCGGCCGGCCCATAGGGACGCTGAGCGGCGGCAACCAGCAGAAGGCGGTGCTTGGGAAGTGGCTTCAACTCCGCCCAGCAGTTGTGCTTCTAAACGAACCGACCCAAGGCGTCGACGTAGGTGCACGTCAGCTCATCTTCGGGCTGATCCGGGAGGCGGCAAACCAGGGAGCTATCGTTTTGTACGCCTCTGGCGACTGGGCGGAGGTCAGTCGTGTCTCCGATCGGGTAGTAGTAGTGGCAGACGGTCGCCTAGCCGAGACGCTAGCTGGCGACGACGTAACGCCAGACCGCATCGCGGCCGCTTCATATCGCGGGACGCGTCGTAGCGCGGACATGGCCAAGGGATCCGAGATGTGGTCCGGTGTCAGACAATAGAGAGGAACGGGGTAACCACACGGTGTTGAGCGCTCGGAGAGGCCGCTACGGAGAGAGCTTCTTGCGCCGGTTCGGCGTTGTCATCGTGTGGGCGGTGGTCGTCATCGTCTTTTCGGCTGCCAAGCCTCACACGTTCCCGACCTCGTCCAACTTCTCGACGCTGTTTGCCTCCCAGGCTCCGCTCGGCATCCTGGGACTCGCCTTGGTGATCCCGTTGAGCGCAGGGGACTACGACCTTTCAGTAGCAAGCATCCTGAACTTCTCGTCGATGCTCATCGCCGTGCTGAACACTCAGCACGGAGTTCCTGTGCTGGCCGCGGCGCTGCTTGGGATCGTGTTCGGAGCTGTGGTTGGGCTGGCCAATGGGCTGATATGCGTTCTCGCTGATATCGACCCGTTCATAGTCACGCTAGGCGTCGGGACCTTCGTCGACGGCCTCACGCTTTGGATATCGAAGTCGGCGCCGATCAGCGGGGTCTCGCAGAACCTGGTCAACGGAGTAGTCATTGACCGTTTCCTCGGCCTTTCGCTCGAGTTCTGGTACCTGATCATTCTTGCGGTTGTCGTCTGGTACTTCTTCGACTTCACGCCCTCGGGCAGGAGGGTGCTCATCGTAGGTCGAGGACGTGAGGTGGCCCGGCTCTCCGGCCTCAGGGTGAAGCGCATACGGGTTTTGTCGTTCGTCGCCTCAGGGGTTCTGAGCGGTCTAGCCGGGGTTGTGTATGTGGGAACCAGCGGGTCTGCAGACCCCTCGGCCGGCACGGCGCTGCTTCTGCCGGCTTTCGCTGCGGTGTTCCTCGGCGCGACGACGATTGCCGTCGGGAGGTTCAATCCGTGGGGCACCCTGGTAGCCGTCTACTTTCTCACGACCGGCATCAACGGTCTGGCCCAGATCGGTGTGTCCACGTTCGTCCAGCAACTCTTCTACGGAGGAGCGCTCGTGATAGCCGTGCTCCTGTCGAGCCTGGTTGGCAGGCCCAGCCTGCGGAAGGCCAAGGCGGCGGGGCAGGTCACTCAGCCGGCAGCCGTCCCGCCAGGCGATCCTCCTAGCGGGACTCGACCATCCACGGGAATCACGACCTGATGGTGCTTCTTAACAACAAAACCAATGAAAATGGAGGAAAACCTATGAAACAATTCTTGCGATTCGGTGCCAGCCTGGCGGCTCTCGGTCTAGCTGCCGGAGCCTGTTCGAGCGGTGGAACGTCGAGCACTTCGTCGTCTCCCACCAGCACCTCGGGGGCCTCGGCGACCACGGTCGCTGGGACAAGTAGTGGGTCGGGGGGCGGGTCGGGCGTAGCCCAAGCCACCGCTTTGATCAACAAGTACCTCGGCGACCCCGCCTTCAACTCGCCCGGCCCGGCTGTAAACGTGGCGGCCTTGAAGGGCAAGACGATCTTCTCAATCCCCGCCAGCTCAAGTGTTGCGTTTGTCAACACGGTCGATCAGGTAATGGGTCAGTACGCCAAAGACCTTGGTATCAACTACACGGACTACCCGAACCAACAAGAGCAATCCCAATGGGTGCAGGGTATGGACCAAGCGATCTCAAGCAAAGTCAACGCTATCGATCTGCTCGCTGGCATTCCACCGGAGCAGCTCACTCCCCAGCTCCAACAGGCCAAGGCGGCTGGTATCCCCGTCGTGGACACCAACGAGCGCGACGCCTCACAGCCGACCAATCCACTGGTAGCTGGCTACGCGTTCGCGCCGTTCAACCTCGCCGGCAAGCTGATGGCCGCGTGGGCGGTGCAGCAGACTCAAGGCAAGGCCAATGTTCTGGTAGTCACCTCCAATGCCGACGTCAGCTCCCAAGCCGTGCAAGACGGTGTCAACAGCGAAATGCAGGCTGTCTGCTCCACCTGCAAAGTGTCGGCGGTCAACGTCAACCCAGTCGACTGGGCTACGAAACTCCAGACCACCGTCGAAGGTGAACTATCGTCGAACCCGGGGATCAACTACATCCTGCCGGTGTTCGACAGCATGTCTCTCTTTGTCGCACCGGGGATCGTCGCTGCGGGCAAGTCGGGGCAGGTTCATGTAGCGAGCTTCAACGGTACGCCGGCGATCTTGGACATGATCCGCACTGGCAACGTGGTGACCATGGACGTGGGGGAGAACACCGCGGACGTCGCCGCGGCTGGCCTCGACCAGCTGATGCGCGTCATGTCGAACATGTCGCCTGGTGACGAGCAGATCAACGTCCGGGTCTTGGACAAGAGCAACGTGAGCGAGGCTGGCGTGCCGGCTCAGAACGGTCAAGGCTACGGGAACGCCTTCTTGCAGGGATACGCCCAGACGTGGGGCGTCCCGACAAGCCAGTTGGGCGGCTAGACACCCGGCTTTCCTTTAAGATGCGGGGTGGAGGCGTAGGTAGGTTATGTCTCCACCCCGGCATTGCTCTCGGCGGGACGAGTAGAGACGAGAAGGCTAGTAATCGACGATGTCTGTTCAACGGGTGGAGAGCAGTGGTAACTCGGCGTCGACGGTTGAGCGAGCCGCTGACATACTTCTCCTGTTTGCCAGTTCGTCATCGCCGCAGCTCGGAGTGACTGAGATCGCTACTGCTCTGGGAATGTCCAAGTCCACCGTGCACCGGATCCTGCTGTCGTTTCGCAACAAGAGCCTCCTGGAGTTGGACCCGGTGTCACGGAAATACTGCCTGGGTCCCACCCTCTTGGGGCTTGGAGCCCGCTATCAGGGCCGTCTTGATATCCGTAACATGGCTTACCCGGAACTGTCAGCGTTGTCTCGGGCGACTGACGAGACGGCGACGCTGTCGGTTCGCAGTGGAGACGAGAGGATCTACGTGGACCAGGTCACTCCGGAACGGGAGGTGCTGATGTCGGTCCAGTTGGGTATGGCCCATCCGCTTCATGCCGGGGCTTCGTCTAAGGCATTTCTGGCCTTTTTGCCCGCCGAGGAAGTGGACAGGTATCTCTCAGGAAAGCTAGAAGAAGTCACCGAGAAGACGATCACCGACGTCACCCAGTTGCGGACGGAGCTAGCCGCTATCCGTGCGAGGGGTTGGGCCCAGTCGCTAGGCGAGCGCCAGGTGGGAGCAGGCTCGGTTGCGGCACCGGTGTTCGACGCTCGGGGACTACCGGTAGCAGTGGTCAGCGTGTGTGGCCCGGCTGATCGTATGGCCTGCGAGATCCAAGAGTGCGCCGCTCAACTGATGGTGACCACCATGCGTTTGTCGGCACAGCTCGGCTACCACGTCGCTGGCAGCCCGAAATGATCACTGCTGCGGAGCTTTTGGCCAAGGCGGGTAGTGAGCCGTTTCGCAGCGCACCGGAACCGGTACGTCGTCGGGTCGTCTTCCTCGTAGCCGACGTGCTCGCAGCTGCAGTCTCGGCGTTCAACCGTCCGGAGGTCAGAGCCGCAGCGACGGCCCTGCTTGCTGGCGGGAGTGGGCCGGCGAGTGTTATCGGTCGTGTCGAAGGCCAATCAGCTCCCCTGGCCGCCCTGATAAATGCCATGCCGGTAGCAGCAGAGCAGCTCCAAGACGGCCACCGCGGCGCAAAAGGCCACCCAGCCGCGCACGTCGTTCCAGCGGTCTTAGCTGCTGCTGAGGCTTGCGGATCGTCGGGTGCGGAAACTCTCGCAGCGATCTTGTCGGGCTATGAGATCGGCGTAAGGGTCGGCGAAGCTATGGGCGGAACTCCCGGCGGTGTGCACGATATCGGTACGTGGGGCCCTATTGGCGCCGCCGCTGGCGTGGCTCATGTCTGTTCAGCCGGGGACGTGGAGGTGGTCGCTGCCGCTATCGACCTGGCGGCTGCCGTTCCGTTTAGGCCTGACGCTGAAACCGTGTTCGGCGGAGCTACCGGTCAGCACCTTCTCCTCGGAATGGCTGTCCAGTCTGCGGTCGTGACGGGCACGTCAGCGGTGGCAGGGCTGCGAGCCCCAGTGGGTACCCTCGAACGGTACTATCTTCCAGCGCTAGGAGCGAAGGCGGACCAGAGCCGGTTAGTGGATGGCTTGTTCGGGTCGACTTGGGGGAACTACAAGGTGCTTGACGGTTACATAAAACGGCACCCAACCTGCGCGCATCTCCACGGGATCAACGACGCTGTGGAGGACCTGCTGAGAGACGAGACCTTCGAACCGGGCAGCGTCGAAAGAGTGGTCGTCAGGACCTACACGGCCGCCTCGGCCTTCGATCACGCTACACCCGAGGGAGACCTCGCCGCCCGCTTCAGCATTCCTTTCACGGTGGCTGTCGCTTTGGTGTCGGGATCCCTTACCGTCGGTAGCTTCTCGGAACGCTGGACGACGGACCGGACAGTGAGAGATCTGGCCGGGCGGGTTGAGGTCAGATCCGACCCGGCGCTTGACGGTGGTTACCCTGCTGGACGGCCGGCTGTGGTCACAGTGTTCAAAGCTGATGGGAGCGTCGTCGAGGCGGCAGCGTCGCGACCCCGCGGGGACGGTCCTGACGCCCTCGACGACGCCCGTGTGAGCAGCAAACCTTTCGACCTGCTGTCAAGGTCGGTGGGATCAGACCAAGCGACCCTTGTCATGGATGCCGTCGCTCGTCTGGAGACTGAAGGGCCGGCAGCTGTCGGTTCGGTACTGCGAGGGCTTCGCGCTGATCCCAGCCCATTTTAGGCCCGATTACGTTGGGACAGCTCGGCTAAGCGCAAGACCGTGCGGGCCGAGCGGACCACGGCTTCGTCGATGAAGCGCCCGTTGGCGGTGACGGCGACGCCGGATCCCAGCTCGACGCTGCGCTGGTAGGCGCCGATGATCTCCTCGGCCTGGTGGCGTTCCTCGTCAGTAGGTGTGAGGACGTCGTTGATGACGTTCACCTGAGATGGGTGTATGGCCGAGCGGCCCGTGAAGCCGAGCTGACGACCCCGCAACGTGGACTTTGCGAGTCCGTCGAGGTCGCCGAGGTCGCTGTATACGCTCTGTATGGCGATCTTGTCAGAGGCGCGAGCCGCTGCGACGCAACGCGATCGTGAGTACAGGAGGCCCTCGTCGGAGGTAACGCCGAGGTCCGCGCCTAGGTCGGCCTCGCCCAGGGCAAGAGCAGTAACTCCTTCGGCAGCGGCGATGGAGGCGGCTCTTTCCAGTCCTAGAGCGGACTCGATCAGCGCCACGACTGCAACACGTCGGGACCGCCCGCCGACTGTTACCGCGACCCGGTTGACCTGGTCGGCGCTTTCCGTCTTCGGCAGCCGAATTCCGCTAAGACCTGGCCCGTGCAACTCTGCCATGTCCTGGTCTGCGAGGCCGCTCGCGAACGAGTTGATCCGGACGAAGACGGGCTTATCATGAGGTGCCGATATAACGTCTCCTGCCATGCGCCGGGCTTGTGACTTTCGGTCGAGAGCCACAGCGTCCTCCAAGTCGATGACAACCGCGTCAGCGGGACCATCCAGGGCTTTCGTTATGCGGTGCTCGTCGACTCCTGGAACGTAGAGATAGCTGCGCAGGAACGAGTCCGCTGACTCCATCGATGCCTCCTGTCGGGTTGGCGGACGGCCAACAGCAGGTTATACTAAATGAAAAGATGTTTCATTTAACGGAACAAGCTCGTGAACAGGAACGGCCTCAGGCTCTTGAGGGGTTGCGGGTGATCGACGCATCTTCGATTCTCGCCGGACCTTTGTGCTGCCAGATCCTGGGGGACTTCGGCGCAGACGTAGTCAAGATCGAGCACCCTGTCCACGGGGATAACCTACGCGGGCACGGACAGCAGCATCAGGGCGTACCTTTGTGGTGGAAAGAGGTAGCCCGCAACAAGCGCACAGTCGGCTTGAACCTAGGCGACCCGCAGGGCGCCGAAGTGTTCCTGCGCCTGGTCCGCAAGGCGGATGTGGTGGTCGAGAATTTTCGCCCGGGGACTCTAGAACGATGGGGGATCGGTCCCGAGCGGTTGCACGGGGTTAATCCCGGCCTGATTGTTTTGCGCGTGACCGGTTTTGGCCAGACCGGTCCTTACGCGTCCAGGCCGGGTTTCGGCACGTTAGCGGAGGCTATGAGCGGCTTCGCTCATATGACCGGAGAGGCTTCGGGACCTCCGACCCTGCCGGCGTTCGGCCTGGCGGACACTATCTGCGGAATCTCAGGCGTGGCAGCGATCTTGGCAGCTCTTCGCCACCGGGAGGTGGGCGGTGGGAAGGGCCAGGTGATCGACCTGAATATCTTGGAGCCGATCATGACGGCGGTAGGTCCAGCTCCCAGCGTCTACCACCATACCGGGATCATCGAGACCCGTCACGGAAACCGCTCTACGAACAACGCTCCGCGCAACACCTACCGCACAAAGGACGGGTCTTGGGTCGCTGTTTCGACCAGCGCCCAGCAGATCGCCGAGCGGGTGATGCGCCTCGTCGGTCACCCAGAGGTGGTCGACGAGCCCTGGTTTGCTACCGGGTCCGGCAGATTCAGCCATGTGGATGAACTAGACGAATACGTCGGCAGTTGGATCGCACAAAGGGACCGCGAAGAGGTGCTCGAAGCGTTCTACAAGGCTGACGCCGCGATAGCTCCCGTCTATGACGCTCGGGACCTTGTGGAGGATGTACACGTCCGGGCTACGGAGATGCTGACAGAGGTTCCCGACGATGACCTCGGTTCGGTTCTCATGCACAACGTCTTGTGGCGCATGTCGCAGACCCCGGGGCGTATCAAGTTCCCTGGCAGGCGCCACGGAGAAGATACAGACGAAGTCCTGACGGGCGAGGCGGGATTGTCCGCCGAGGAAGTGGAAGAGTTGCGCGAAAGGGGTGTGGTGCGGTGAGCGACGTCTTGTTGACTGCGGTGCGCGCCGGAGTGACGGTGTTCGACCTGGGCCGGCCCATGTTCGTCGGAATGCCCCAGTCGCCTAATCACCCTCAGTACTGGCACACGTTGCCGCGCCGTCACGGAGACTCGCTTCGATCTGACGGCAGCTCCGCCGCTAACGACCTACTCGTAACGGGAACGCACGTTGGAACTCACATCGATTCGCTTGCGCACGTGTCCTTCGGTGGATGCTTGCACGGTGGAGCCGACGCGTCCTCCGAGCAGTCCGGTGGTCGCTTCATGCGCCACGGAGTGCACA
Organism: Actinomycetes bacterium; assembly: GCA_021808665.1. Next base: position 49,001 of record JAKBBA010000013.1, on the reverse strand, counting down.
CCATCGAGCCGATGGTCCGAAGGGGAGTACTGCTAGACGTTCCAGCGGCGTTGGGAGTCGACGTCTGCGCCCCCGGATACGAGATAACCGTCGAGGACTTGGAGAGAACCGTCGATCATCACGGTGTGCGTCCTGGACCACAAGACGTCGTGTTGGTGCGCAGCGGTTGGGGGCAGCACTTCGCGGAGGGAACCGAAGCCTACGTAGGTCGCGACTCGGGGGTTCCGGGCGTGAGCGAGGCTGGCGCAGAGTGGATCGCCGACACCGGGGTGATCGCAGCTGGGGCTGACACGATAGCCTTCGAGCGGCTGGCACCGGGCGGCGGGCACGCCCTTCTGCCAGCACACCGTGTCCTGTTGGTGGAAAGAGGCATCTACATTATCGAGGCCTTGGACCTGGAGGGTCTTAGCCAGGCAAAGGTGAGAGAGTTCACCTTCATTGCCAGCCCTCTCAATTTGGTGGGAGCTACCGGGTCACCGCTGCGGCCCCTTGCAGTGATATCTGGCCAGCGACCGTGAGCGAGCAGCCACTAGCACGCCAGGTGGCCCGGTTCGCCGTAGAGCAAACCTTCGACGCCCTACCGACTGACGTGGTCGAAAGCGTCGCCAAGAGGGTTCTTGACATTCTCGGTATATGCGTTGCCGCCAGTGCACTAGACACGAGTGACTCCGTTCGCCGGTATGCGCTCAGCCAGGGCGGCCGACCTGAAGCGCACGCGATCGGTATACCAGACCCTCTGCCAGGGGCTCTCGCCGGTCTCGTCAACGGCACGCTGGCGCATTCGCTGGACTACGACGATACCCACCTACCGTCAGTCCTGCATCCGAGCGCCTCGGTGGTGCCGGCGGCTCTTGCCGCGGCTGAGGCCAACTTCCGGTCGGGGAGGGAACTGATCGCTGCTGTCGCCTGCGGGCTCGAGGTGTGCGTCCGGTTGGGTATGGCCGGCTACGACGAGGCGACCGGCCGTAACATTTTCTTCGAACACGGTCAGCACGCCACTTCCATATGCGGGACGCTGGGGTCGGCGGTCGCTGCTGGGCTCCTGTCAGGTTTGGATGAAGACGGCTTGGTGAACGCCATCGGACTGGCGGCGTCGATGGGGTCGGGAGTGATCGAAGCAAACCGTACCGGGGGGACGGTCAAGCGAATGCACTGCGGGTGGGCTGCGCACAGCGCCATGTCCGCAGTGGGCCTCGTGAAGGCCGGCTTCACCGGCCCTCCGACAGTCCTCGAAGGGCGCTTCGGCTTTTTCGAAGCCTGGTTGCACGGCGAGTTCTACCCGGAGTGGATCACCGCCGGCCTTGGGGAACGTTGGGAGGTTCCTGGCATTTTCTTCAAGCCCTACCCTGCCAATCACTTCACCCACACGATCATCGACGCCGCCTCAGCTCTGCGCCAGCAGGGCGTCCAACCTGGGGATATCCGGCACGTCCAAGTGGGTGTCGCAGAGTCCATCGTGAGGACCGTAGGCGAGCCGATAGAACTGAAGCGTACGCCCGAGACCGGCTACATGGCCCAGTTCAGCGGGCCCTATGCGGTCGCCGTCGGACTGCTCGGTGGGTCCGGCTTGGGGGCTTCGCTCGACGACTACACGGACGAATTAGCCAAGGACCCGCTGAGGCGAGAGATAATGGGAAAGGTCGAGGTAGTCGCCGACGCCGAGTGCACGGCGATCTTCCCTTCCCAGTTTCCGTGCGTCCTTCGAAGCACTCTGGTCGACGGCTCTGAGCAGGTGACAAAGATATTGACCAACCGCGGCGGACCGGGCCGTCCTCTCAGCTTCGCCGAGCTCGCTCTCAAATTCTCCGACAACGCTGGCCGGGTCCTACAACCAAGCGCCGTGAAGCGGCTTGAGAACCTTGTTGGCGGCCTAGCCGAGTCGCCGTCGGTGGCTCCTCTCTTCGACGCGCTTGCTTTCGAACGGACTAACGACGGTGCGTCTGAATTACCTACCTGAACAGAGAAAGACTAAGGAGAACTAAATGCTCGACCTGCTGGTGAAAAACGTCAACGTGGTGCGCCCAGGTATGGCACCCGAAGCCCTCGAGGTGGGCATCCAGGACGGTCGTTTCGTTCGTATCGAATCCTCGATTCCCGTCGATGAGGCAGCCGCAGTCGTGGACGGCAAAGGCCGCCACTTGTTCCCTGGTGCGGTAGACGTGCACCAGCACTGGGGTATTTACAACCCCCTAAGCGAAGACACTGTCACAGAGAGTCGGGCCTGTGCTCAGGGCGGTGTAACCACTGGGATTACCTATCTGCGAACCGGGGCTTACTACCTGAACCGTTCCGGCCCCTACTCCGAGGTTATGCCGCTTGCGCTGGACGCGGCGGCGGGACGGGCGTACGTAGATTACGGGTTCCACGTGGCTCCTATCCTGCGTAGCCATATCGACGAGATCCCGTCGCTCATCGAGGACTTCGGCATTCCTTCGTTCAAGATCTTCATGTTCTACGGCAAGCACGGCTTGCACGGCAGGTCCGCCTCACAAGAGCAGTTCCTGATGCTGCCAGACGGAGAGTCTTACGACTATGCGCACTTCGAGTTCATCATGCGAGGCATCCAAAAGGCTCGCGAAGAAGCCCGTTTCGCGGGAATAGCCGACGACATATCCCTCTCATTGCACTGCGAAACGGCCGACATAATGGCTGCCTACACTCGTATTGTCGAAGAGGAAGGGCGCCTTAGCGGCTTGGAGGCCTACCACGCCTCTCGCCCCCCTCACTCAGAAGGCCTGGCTGTCACGATAGCCTCCTACCTGGCGCACGAAACCGGCCTCTCCAAGATCAACCTGTTGCACTTGTCCTCGCGCAAGGCGGTAGAAGCGGCCCTACTGATGGCCAAGACGTTCCCCCATGTGGACTTCCGCCGGGAAGTGACGATCGGGCATCTACTAGCTGACATACACACAGCCGCTGCAGGCGTCGGCGGCAAGGTCAACCCTCCCCTGCGACCCCGCGAGGACGTCGAAGCGCTGTGGAGCCATCTTATCGCTGGGGAACTCGACTGGGTCTGCAGCGACCATGCTTGCTGTAAAGACGAGACGAAGTTCGGCTCTCCCCGCGACGACGTGTTCGTCGCCAAGTCCGGGTTCGGTGGGACCGAATACCTGCTGGCCGGATTGATCACCGAAGGCACCAAGCGAGGGTTGCCGCTAAGCCGGATAGCCGAACTCGTCTCATGGAATCCGGCACAACGGTTCGGTCTGCACACCAAAGGAACAATCGAAGTGGGCTACGACGCCGACTTCTGCCTGGTCGACACCAATGCCGCCTGGACCGTACGGGCCGCAGAGTCAGAATCATCCCAGGAGTACACCCCATTCGAGGGCTTCGACATGACCGCCCGAGTGACCGATACCTTCCTAAGAGGCCACCAAGTGCTAGACAACGGAAAAATCGTCGGCGAACCCACTGGCCAGTTCGTGCGGAGGCCGACAAACCGACCAGCATCCTGAGTTGCCAGCCGATAGCGCAGCGCAAGGCTGCTAGCCGGTCGACGAGACGGTGACGGCCAGGGTCACGCCCTGGCCGGGAAGCGATATCTGCTCCACCAGCACTTGGTACTGGCTGTCGGACAGTGTAGAAATGTCGGCCGCCGAAGTATTCGTCGTGTTCTGGACGGTGAAACCGTTGCTCTGCAGAGCTTTGACGTAGGTCGCCAAGGCGGAGGCATCGGTCTCGGACAGCTGCACGTACCATTTGCTGGCACTCAGATCAGCGCTGGAAAGTACCTTCCCGGGCGGCGTCGGTACCTGGGCTGGGAACCCTGCCGGTAGCGTCGGGGTGGCGCTGGAAGCGGGCGGCGCGCTGGGCGCAGTGGGTGCCGGTGCCGCTTTGGGAGCCGCGATCGGAGCGATCCCACCCACGGCCGTCACCTTGAACGAGGTGCTTGCTCCGGTGAGATGGACGGCGTTGGCGGCGGAGCCCCCAGGTACACCCGACGAGTACGACAGGAGGGAGCCGGTGTTCGTGGCGACGCACGCTGTCGCCGTCTCGACCAGCAGGGACGCGTCAGCTCCCGGAGTTTTCAGCTGGTAGGTGGTGCCTTGCAGCCCTGCGACGTCGCAGGTTCCGGCGGTCGTGATCCGGATCCCGGCCACGTGGGTGTAGCCGATCAGCGCCTGGGCGTAGGTAGCTTCCCCCGCCAGCTTTTGGGGGGGTCCGGGGATGACCTGCCCGAGAGCGACGCTGTAGCCGCCACCGTTCACGTCGTAGTCGGTGACGTCGGGGCTGGTCGAATGGGTTTCCCAGTCGTTGGGGTCGTGCACCTCGCCGGTGATGGTGAAGGTGTAGCCGTCGTTGCCGGCGGTCGAGACGAACGAATAGTTAGTCAGGCTGCCCAGCCGGGCCAGGCTGAGGCCACCTCCCGAAGTACCCGATGTCGAGTCTGTCGAGGTCGTCGAGCTGCTTGCGCTGGTCGGGTTCGTCTGCCCGGCGTCGGCCGTCTTGGAGCTACCGGACGATCCACAGGCGGCGACCAATACCGCGGCTGCCAAAGCCGAAGTGCCCACAGCTAAGCGCCGGAGTGAAACTGTCATGCATATGCCTCCAATCTCAACGCTACCCGGCGGTATCAGCCGTTACAAAAGCCATCTGGCATTTCGGGATCGAGACAGACCACTGTCCAGGCTCGCAGGAGGGGGCCTGTCCACTCTTAACCGCCCTTGATCCCGTCGGGGTGGTAGCGGAATCGGCTCGATTGCCTCGGCGAGTGCTGCAACAGCGGCGTGACTTCGTGCGAGACCGAAAGGAACGAGGATCAGACTTGAGTGGCTTACCCGTCTATGACGTAGCGCTGAGCGAGAGCGCGCTCAGTAACCCGAACGCGGCGAGCCCGCTCGGCCAGGCGGCGTTTTCGGTGGTAGACACCTGCGTGGCGGTGGCGGCAGAGAGCGCAGCTGCGGGCGGCGAACCGGTGGAGATCCTCACCTCAGACTCCAGCTACATGGCGGCTCTCGGCGCGCTACTCGCGGGACGCTTCGAGACCAGTAGGGTGATCAGGCGGGCGTCGGTCAGCACCGTCAGCGGGCGTGCCACCGCCTAGTCCGCCTTGTCGCTTCGATCTGCTCAGTAAGCATTGGGATAGCGCCGACCGGGTGACAGGGAAGGGGTGGTAGCTACCGACAGTGGGCTAGGAAGGTGGGAGCCACCGTGGCAAGAGGGAAGGTACATGACTGTCCCACAAGGCACGGTACTGTGGGACGCATGTCAGACCCTTCAGGCTTAGCGACGGGATAGCGTTTGCGCTTCGACGCCAAGCGGCGGCCGACGCTCCCATCCGCTGTGCTCGACGAGGCCGGCATTGACACGAGCCATGAGGTGGTGGCCCACGTCGATGGTCCAGGGCGTGTCGTGCTGGAAGACCCGCTGGTTCTGCTTACCGCATTCCAGGCTGAAGTCCTGAAGGAACTCGAGGAGAACGGCTACACGGGGGATCTGTGCGACGAGCTGATCGCTGAGCGGGCAGCCGAAGCGGGTCGACGCTGTTAGCCGAACTGCGCAAGAAGCCAGCGGTGAGGATCGGGTGAAGTCACTGTCGCCGGGGGACATGTGCTGCCTTTCTCATGCTCTTGAACGCGATCTCCCGGTGCTGACCGGAGACCAACACTGGCTGACACTCGGCGCCCATGGGCTGACGCTGCGAATCTTCGACTTCCGCGACCCCGCCCTGGCCTTGTAGGGGGTGGCGGGCTACCTCGACCGTTCCGGTCGGAGCTGTTCCGGTCGGACTTTATGTGCCTTTTCCGCAGCTGCTCGCCCGTGTGGACCGCTACGTCGTCGGGCCGGTCACGACCGGCCTCATGGTCGCCGTCGCTGACCTGCGCTGCCTGCGGACCTGGGCAGCGCCCACTGGGCCACCGTAGGCCCGCAGGGATCTGCGGCGAACGGTTTCGCTACCTGGGGCCAACTTTCGTAAGGACCCCATGGCGGAGAGGGTGGGATTTGAACCCACGGAGGGTTTCCCCTCACACGATTTCCAATCGTGCCGATTCGGCCGCTCTCGCACCCCTCCAGGATGTGCTGAGGCTAGACTACTATGTCGGAAGGGAACGGGCGTCGAGTGCGGCGGTCGGGTCCTACGCAACGTGGCACCGTGAACCGAGTCAGGGCCTGACGGCAGCAGCTCTCAGCGGAACGCTCCGTGTGCCGTAGACAGCCTGACCGTCGCACCCGACGCCCGTTCGTGCGAGGGCGGCTAGCGGCGGATCGTGAGGCGAACCCGGCCATCCTCGCAGCTTCTAGGCTCGTAGGGTGGCCGAGGATCAAAAAGCTCCCTACCAGGCTCTTTACAGGCGGTTCCGGCCGCAGCGTTTCTCCGACGTGGTCGGCCAGGAGCACGTAACCCGGGTTCTGCGCTCCGCTGTGCGCGATTCCAAGGTCGCGCACGCCTACCTTTTCAGCGGGCCGAGAGGTACCGGCAAGACGAGCACGGCTCGGATCCTGGCCATGGCGCTCAACTGTGAGACCCCCGCCGACGGCGAACCCTGCGGGCAGTGCCGGTCCTGCCTTGCCGTGCGCTCCGGGTCCTCCCTCGACGTCCAGGAGCTCGACTCGGCCACCAACCGTGGTATCGACGAGATGCGCGACCTGCTGTCGAGGGTTGCGCTCGGCAGCCCGGGTCGCTGGAAGGTCTACATAGTCGACGAAGTCCACCAGATCACACCCGCAGCCGCCGGTGCCCTCCTCAAGACCCTCGAAGAACCACCCGCCCACGTGATATTCGTGCTGGCGACCACGGATCCCCAGAAGGTCCTCGACACGATCCGAAGCCGCACCCAGCACTTCGAGTTCCACCTGCTGGGCCCCGAGGTGCTCGCAGCGCTAGTCGCAGACGTCGCCGGGAGAGCCGGAGTCGACCTCGAACCCGAAGCGTTGGACGTCGTGGTGAGGCGAGGGCACGGTTCGGCTCGCGACGCCCTGTCGGTGCTGGACCAGGTTGCCGCTGCGGGTGGTGTCGAAAGCGACGCCGTCGAGGTCGGTGACGTGGTCGCCGCTATCGCAGAGCAGGATCCCAACGGCGCTCTCATAAAGGTGGCAGAGGCGATCCAGTCCGGCTACGACGCCCGCAGGCTGGGCAGCGAGATAGTCGAGTACCTGCGGAACGGCTTCCTTGCCACCCGCGCTCCTTCACTAGTGCAGCTAGCACCGGGCGAGCTGGCGCAAGTCGCGGCTCACGCCAGATCTCTCGGCGCTGCCGGCGTCGTCAGGGCGATGGAGCTCATAGGCGCGGCGCTGATCGACATGCGGGACTCACCGGAGCCGAGGATAACCCTTGAAGTCGCGCTGGTGCGCCTATGCGCAGCCGACCTCGACGACAGCCGGGCCGCCATCTTGGAGCGAGTTGAACGCCTGGAAGGACTGGTCTCGCAGGCCGCTCCCGCCGCAGCACCCAAGTCCCGGTTGACCCCACCGCCCCCGCCGCTGCCCACATCTGGCCCAGCACGATCCCGCCCGGCAAGCCCCGTAGAGGCGCCGGCCAACCCCCCAGTGACAGAGGTGACTGAGAAGTCGCAAACCCCTGATCAGGCTCAGGGTCGTAGCGACGTTCCCACAAGGGAGGAGCTGACCCTCGCCTGGGGTGACAAGATACTGCCGTCGCTTCGTCCCGCAGTGAAGGTCTATGTGGCGACCGGGCGTTTCCTTCCCAGCGCGAACGGCAGGGCTGTGCTGGCGGTGCCGGACCGCGGATTGTTGACCCGTGCCCAGGCGAACAAGGCGGAGCTAGAGAAGGTCTTGTCCTCGCACTTCGGCCGGCGGGTGGGACTGGACCTGGTCGTGGACCCAGCGAGCGCCTCCACCCAACCCGGAAGGTCCGGCTCCGGGGTCGCCGGCGAACCTCGAGACGAGGAGGTAGGAGACTTCGACATAGACGAGCTCGACGACGCTCCGGGCGCGCTAGCCTCGCCAGCACAGCGCCTCCTGGAAGCCTTCCCGGGCGCCGAGGAGGTTCAGCCATGACGAGACCAGTTCAGCGATGAGCGTCGGTGGCGAGATGCCCTTCGACTTGGGCGCCCTGATCGGCCAGCTCGGGGAGGTCCAGCACAACCTTGCGGAGGCTCAACGAGCGGCCGCCTCCGAAGTGGTCGAGGGGTCAGCCGGGGGAGGCACGGTAAAGGTGACTTTGACCGGAGCCTTCGAGTTCGAATCGGTGACGATCGACTCGTCGGTAGTAGACCCCCAAGACGTGGAAATGCTCGAAGACCTCGTCCTAGCGGCGATACGTGACGGGATCGAAAAAGCGGCGCAGCTCGCCAGCGACGCTATCGGCGCGGCCGGCATGGGATCGCTCCCCGGCTTTGGCGGCATCCCAGGAATCGGCGACCTGGGAGGCCTGTTCGGTTCCCAATGATCAACCGGGGAAGCTGTAGTCTTGGCGGCGGATGTACACCGCAGCGGTCCAGGATCTGATCGACGAGCTAGGCCGCCTGCCCGGGATCGGGCCTAAGTCGGCGCAGAGGATCGCCTTCCACCTTCTAAGCGTCTCCAAAGACGATGCTCTCCGATTGGCCCAGAGCATCACGGTGGCCAAGGAGAGAGTTTCGTGGTGCCGGCGCTGCTTCAACATCGCAGAGTTCCAGGCTGGCCTGCACCCCGGCTCAGGGCCGTCTCAGCCCCCCGGCTCGGAGCCCGCTACCGTCTTGTGCGACATCTGCCGGGATACCCGTCGCGACCCGAAGGTGATCTGCGTCGTGGAGGAATCCCGGGACGTCGTCGCTATGGAGAAGACACGCGAGTTCAGGGGTCTCTATCACGTCCTCGGCGGAGCGATCAGCCCGATCGACGGGATCGGACCGGACAAGCTCAGGGTCAGAGAGCTCATCGCGAGGATCTCCCCTGAAGGAGTCGAAGAGGTGATCCTCGCAACTAACCCGAACATCGAAGGCGAGGCGACCGCCTTGTACCTAACCAAGTTGCTGGAGCACATGCCTTTGAAAGTCACCCAGCTGGCGAGCGGGCTGCCCGTCGGAGGTGACCTCGAGTACGCCGACGAGCTCACCCTCGGCAGGGCCCTGGAGGGGCGCCGCACCATAGGAGGCTGACAAAGGTGATAGTCGTCCTGATGGGCTTCATGGGCGCCGGCAAGACAACAGTCGGATGCATGCTCGCCGAGAAACTGGGACTCCCGTTCGTGGACATAGACACCCTGATCGAGCACCGCACCCGTCGACGGGTGCGCGACATCTTCTCCGAGGACGGCGAAGCGGAGTTCCGCCGCTTGGAGCACGAGACTATCGTCGAGGTCCTTTCGGGGCCCGACGCCGTGGTCGCCCTAGGCGGCGGTGCCGTGGAGCATCCGGGTACCAGGGAGGCGCTGCGAAATGTGACGGCCGTCCACCTGGAGGTCAGCTACGAGGAGGCCCTCCTGCGGATCGGCAACGACGACCTGCGGCCCATGATGGCCCGTCCCGACATACGTGATGTCTACGACCGTCGACTCGGTGCTTACGGCGATGCTGCGGAGCTCTCCGTGAAGACGGACCTGAGGCGACCCGAAGAGGTCGTCGAGGAGCTCGCCGGTAACCTCTCGCTGGGAAAGCCCAGCGGCTAACTTCGAGCGTGGAGGCCTGAGCTATGACAACCCGCGTGATGCTCCTAAACGGACCCAACCTCAACCTGCTAGGAGAGCGCGATAGTCAGGTGTACGGTTCCAGAACCCTTGAGGACGTGGAGTCGGCTTTCGTCGAACTGGCCGCGCAGCTGGGTGTTGAGGTGGTGACGGCCCAGTCGAACAGCGAAGGCGTACTGGTCGACCGCATCCACGAGGCCCGCTCCTTGGACGGGATCGTCATCAACCCGGGGGCTTATGCGCACTACAGCTACGCCATCCGCGACGCCATAGATGCGGTGAGGGTGCCGTGCGTGGAAGTGCACATCTCCAATATCCACGCCCGGGAGGACTTCCGTCACCGGTCGGTCATCTCGCCGGTGGTCGACGGCCTTATCTGCGGATGCGGCGTGTACGGCTACGAGCTCGCCCTGAGAGCGCTGATCAAGCGCATAGAGGAGAAGAAGGCCGGCCTCTCGCAGCCAGCTAGGCCCCTGAGGTGACCCTCTCAGCTGGCACGAACCACGAGTGCGTCGCCTTGCCCGCCTCCGCCGCAGAGCGCCGCCACCCCGTAGCCGCCGCCCCGGCGGCGTAGCTCGTGGAGGAGGGTGAGCGCCAGGCGGTTACCAGAGGCTCCGATGGGATGCCCGAGAGCCACCGCCCCGCCGTTCGGGTTGACCGAGTCGGGGTTCAACCCAAGGTCGTCTATCGAAGCCAGCGCGACGGCGGCGAAAGCCTCGTTGAACTCGAACACGCTCACGTCGCCGACGCCCAGGCCGGCTTTGCCCAGCGCCTTCGCTGTGGAACGCGAAGGTTGGGTCATAAGGCACGTGTCGGGCCCGGCGACCATCCCGTAGCTGACGACTCGCCCGAGCGGTTCAACCCCGCAGCGTGCAGCGGCGGCCTCGGACATCACCACGACAGCTGAGGCGCCGTCGGAGATCTGCGACGCGTTGCCGGCTGTTATCGAACCTCCCTGAGCGAACGCGGGGCGCAAAGCGGCCAGCGACTCGACGCTCGTCGAAGCCCGGATCCCCTCGTCGACGCTTACCAGTAGCGGGTCACCTTTGCGCTGGGGAACTTCCACGGCGACGATCTCCTCGGCGAAGAAGCCGTCCTTAGTGGCGCGGGCTGCCCGCTCGTGCGAGGCGGCTGAGAACTCGTCCTGGCGGCTGCGGGTCACGTCGGGGAACTTATCCATGTAGCGCTCGCTGTCCGCGCCCATGGCCTCGTGGCTGTGCGCGTCCTCGAGACCGTCGAACATCAAGGCGTCGCGAAGCTCCGCCCCGCCCAGACGGTAGCCGTTGCGCGCCCCGGCCAGAAGATGTGGAGCGTTGGACATCGACTCCATACCGCCGGCGACGACGATCTCGGCGTCGCCAGCGCTTATCATCAGGTCCGCCTGGTAGATGGCGTTCAGGCCCGACAGGCACACCTTGTTCACCACAGTCGCTGGGGTGGACATGGGGATGCCGGCGCCGATAGCGGCCTGGCGGGCGGGCACCTGGCCGGCTCCGGCGAGGATCACCTGTCCCATCACTACGTAGTCGACCTGCGAAGCGGCCACGTTCGAGCGTTCGAGGGCCGCTCTGATAGCGAACGACCCGAGTTGGGCTGCGCTGAAACCGCCTAGAGCCCCGGAGAGCTTTCCTATCGGGGTTCTCGCCCCAGCGACTATGACTGATCCAGGCATGTGGGACCTCCTGCCACGACTCTAGTTTCCGACCCGGCCGCAGTTCAGGTCCGGTCGCCGCTCAGCTTCGAGGTAGGCCGAGAGCTTTCTCGGCCAGGGTGTTGCGTTGCATCTCGTCAGTGCCGCCTCCGATTGACATCGCACGGCAGTTGAGGATGTGATAGGCGAAGTACTCACGATCCTGGTCGTCTCGCTCCCACGCCGCTCCACCGCCGAGGGCCAGTACGTGCGCGACCTGCGCAGCGGCTCGCCCTTGTCGGGTGCGCCACAGCTTGCCGATGGAAGGGTGCGCCGCTCTCATACCCAGCCACGCCATGATCCGCTCGCCGCTGTAGAGGCGGGCCAGGTCCTGGCGGACCGATAGGTCGTCGCTTCGATGTCTGAGCGCTGCGAGCTGGGCGAGCTGGGCTACCGGTAGGGGCGCCCTGCCGGCTTTGAGCTTCTGTGTGGCGGGGCGCTCGACTGACGAGGTCCCCGTAGCGACGCGTTCGTAGCCGAGCAGCGCCACAGCGGCTCTCCAACCGTCGTTGACGTCGCCGACGACCCACGAGGCGGGCAACCTGGCCTCGTCGAGGAACACCTCGTTGAACTCCGCCACCCCTGTCATCTGCCTCAGCGGCCGGACCGTAACCCCCGGCTGGCGCATAGGCAGGACGAACATCGTGATACCCCGGTGCTTGGGCGCCGCCGGATCGGTGCGGGCCAGCAGTATGGCGAGGTCGCTGTGCTGTGCCCCGGAAGTCCACACCTTCTGGCCGCTTACGACCCACTCCTCGCCGTCCCTGATGGCGCTCGTCGACAGCGAGGCCAGATCCGATCCTGCCCCGGGCTCGGAGTACAGCTGGCACCAGACCTCCTGACCGCTGAGACCCGGCCTCAAGAAGCGGCTCTTCAATTCGGGGGAGGCGAGGTCTCTGATGACCGGTAGGGCCATACGCACGCCGATGCCGAAGACATCCTCCTCGGGCGGGACGCGACCCCGGGATTCCTCGGCGAGCACGGCCAGGTCGGAGCCGTCACCCCCGTGGCCCCCAAAGCTCTCCGGGTACCCGAGGCCAGCCAGACCGGCGTCGTAGAACGCCGCTCGCCACGCCCGGGCGCGCTCCAAGCGTCCGTCCACACCGCTCAGGGACCGGGGGAGGCTGACATCGAAGAACTCCCGTATCCTCCGCCGGAGGCGCTCCTCCGGGCTGGGCTTCCCGACCTGAGCCTTCACGCCGAGCTCCCCGGCTGGCATCGTGGGTTGCTCAGCGGCTGATGGCATCGAGAGTCTCCTCGAAGGTACGCGGGGCTGCCCGGCGCAGAGAGCTCTTGGCCGCGACCACCGACGAGCGCTGCCAACCCGCGAAGGTTCCCGCCAGCTCGCAGGCGCGCCCGACGACCTCGGCGTCGTCTACCACCTCGAAGGCGATACCCGAGGTGAGAAGCTGCTCGGCGTTCGTTCGCTGCCCTGCGAGGAGCAACCCGGCCGCCCTGCCAAGGCCGTGCTTGTAGACCAGCCAGGCGGTGTTCATCGGAGCGGGCCGTCCCATCGCCAGCTCGGGCACCGAAACGAAGGCGTTCCGCCCGGCGACGAGAAGGTCGCAGGCCAGTGCGAGGGAAGCCCCTCCGGCGACCGCCGCCCCCTCCAGGGCTCCGAGGATGACAACGGGGAACGAGGCCAGATCCCGATGCAGCCCGGCCCAGGCGGCCGCGAACCCGGGACCGCTCGGCGACCGGCTCAGGTCCAGACCTGAGCAGAAGACCCCGCCCTGGCCGCGCAGCACGATGGCGGCGGTCTCGTCGTCGCGTCCGAGCTCGTCCAATGACTCTCTCAGGCGGTCGACGGTTTCGGCGATGATCGCGTTGCGCTTCTCGGGGCGATTGAGAATCACCTCCGACCACCGCTCGTGACGGACAACTCTTACGATGCCCGGGTCGCTATCAGTCACGTGGCGGCCGGGGGTGGGGAAGCCAGAGATCGCACCGCCCGTTCGTATACTTTCGCGAAACTCTCGTCAAGTTCGGGTAGAGCCACCCCCATCTCCGCGGCGAACGCCTCTCGGTAAAGGACGTAACCGTAGATGGCGGTGACCAAGAAGGCGTGAACGCCGTGGCGGTCGAGGTCGGCGTCGAGCTCGCCGCTTTGGACCGCCTGGCTGAGGAGGCCCTGGGTGCGCTCCCGCAGCGGCATCATCCGCATCCGCTCGGTGCCGTCGATGAGAAGAAGCGTGCGGAGCTTGATCGGTTCGGGATCGTCGAGCACGGTGCGTAGCAGCCGCAGCTGCCCGTCCACCAAGGGCACGCGGTCGATCTCCCTGATCTTCTGCAGGGAGCTTTCGCCGCGTCGGCGAAGGGCACGGCGGAGGAGCTTTCCCCTAGAGCCGAAGTAGTGGTAGACGAGGCCCCGGTTCACTCCGGCCTCGTCGGCCACCTCGCGAAGGTTGAGACCCGCCAGCACTCCGTCGCGTGCCAACAGCGACATCGCGGCCTCCTCAAGAGCCGCCTCGGTCGACGCCCGCCCACCCTGGGTGTCGCCGCCGGTATCGACCGCCGCCTCAGCCGTTGCGGCCGCTTCAGCTGTTGCTGCCACTTCAGCCGCCGGTGTGACCTGTGTCATCTCGTCGCCCATTCAGCCAAGTATGGCCTCTCGACCGGCGAACTTGCGGATTCCGACCTACTTCCTTGACGTGGGCTCTCCAGGCGCGATACTCTCTCCCCTAGCAGAACGCTAAATAAGGGAGGGACGCCGGTGACCGGCAATGCCTACGCCGACGACCTGCTGCAACGGTCCGCCCGGCTCGTCGACGAGGGATGGGACGGCGGGTTCAACGCGGCTCAGTCCAAGACGACCAACCCCGTAGACGCCGGACTTGCCGACTTCGGAAGCGGAGTAGCGCTGGTAGCTTCCTTCTCCCACGTTGTAGCGCTAGAGGGCGGCTCAGGCCTGACACTGGTCGACACGTCCTCGGCGAGGTTGGCGCCGGCGGTCGAAACCTCGCTTAGAGCATGGTCGGAGGACCCGGTCGACACGATCGTCTACACCCACGGCCACCTCGACCATGTCGGTGGGGCGCCCATGTTCGCACGGATGGCAGCCGAGACAGGAGCCAGAACCCCCCGTGTCGTAGGCCACGCAAACGTGGCGGAACGCTTCCGTCGCTACGACACCACCGAGGGTTACAACCATCGAATCAACGCAAGGCAGTTCCGTGGAAGGGCGAGACTCGGCAGTCTCGGCCAGGACGCTCAGAAGTGGACCGTCGACTGGGTTTGGCCAAACGTCAGCTTCGTGGACCGCCTCGAAATCGACCTCGGCGGGCGGGAAGCCATGCTCTACCACGACAAGGGGGAGACCGACGACCACGCCTGGGTGTGGCTTCCCGAGAGTCGGGCGATCTGCGGCGGCGACTTTCTGACGTGGGTCTTTCCCAACGCCGGTAACCCCCAGAAAGTACAGCGCTACCCGCTGGAGTGGGCCAAGGCGATGCGCGCCATGGCAGCCTTAGAGCCGGAGTTGTTCCTGCCCGCGCACGGCCTGCCCATAGCCGGCCGTGACAGGATCCACCGGGTCCTCATCGACATCGCCACTGCGCTGGAGTCCCTTGTGGTGCAGACGCTCGACTTGATGAACGCCGGAGCGACACTCTACGAGGTCCTCGCTACCGTCAAATTGGACCCGGCCCTGGCCGAACGGCCTTACCTGCAAGCCACCTACGACGAGCCCGAGTTCGTACTGCACAACATCTGGCGCCTCTACGGCGGCTGGTGGGACGGGGACCCGTCCCAGCTCAAACCAGCCCAGCCGGAGCAGCTGGCGACCGAACTGTCAGCCCTGGTCGGTGGGGCGGACCGGCTTGCGTCGAGGGCGGTCGAGCTGTCCCAACAGGGAGATCACCGTCTCGCCTGTCACCTGGCGGAGATCGCAGCAAGAGCCGAGCCAACATCTGCAGGCGTGCACACGGCGCGCTCGGAGGTCTATAGGCGCCGCCGGGACGGCGAGCTGTCTCTCATGGCCAAGGCGATATACGGCGAGGCCGCCGCGGTCTCCGCTTCGATAGCAGGCACCCCGGACGACCCTACGCCGTGAGCACATCAGAAAAGACGGCTGCTGCCGTGGGAACTTCGACGCTTGACAGGCTGATGTTCCCCCGGCGGGTTGCCATAGCCGGGCTGTCAGCCCGGCCTAGAGCGTGGGGGCAGATGGCCTACCGCTTCTTGCGGGCGGGCGGCTTCGACGGCGACGTCCTGGCATATCGGCCCAACCACGAGGAACCCGGAGTCGAAGCTTTCGACGACTTCAGCTCAGCCGGGCCCGTGGACCTCCTGGTCGTCGCCGTACCAGCGGCTGGCGCGGTGGGGATCGTCGCCGAAGCCTCCGCGGCGGGTGTCGGTTCGGCAATCGTGTTCTCGTCGGGTTTCGCCGAGGACGGCGCCGAGGGTGCCGAACTGCAGCGGCGCCTGGTGGAAGCGGCAGGGATGATGCCCATGCTCGGCCCCAACTGTCTCGGCCTGGTGAGCGCACCAGCGAACGTGGTCGTGTCAGTCTCGGCCTTCCTCAACCGACCCCGTCGCAACGGGCCGGTAGCACTCGTCAGTCAGTCGGGGGCTATGGGTTTCATACTGGCCGAGCACCTTCGCCGGCGAGGCGTCGGGTTCTCCTTCTACGCGAGCACGGGCAACGAGGCGGCCCTGGGCGCCGCCGACCTCGTCGCGTACGTATCAGCGAGACCGGAAGTCAAGGTGGTCGGCTGTTACCTGGAAGGCGTTCGCGACGTGGAAGCTTGGCGTGACGCCTGCCGTGGAGCCCGGGATGCGGGCTGCCAGGTCGTAGCCCTCAAGGTCGGACGTTCCGAGGCGGCCCAGCGCGCGGCACTTTCCCACACGGCGTCGGCGGCGGGCGAGGCGGAAATGTTCGAGGCCGCCGCAAGAGACGACGGGGTCACCCTGGTTGGAGACGAAGAGTCATTCGCCGAGGCCGTCACCGCTTTGAGCAGACCCGTCCTCCTCCCGTCACGGCCAGGACTTGGCGTGATCACCATGTCGGGGGGTGGCGGGGCGATGATCTCCGACCAGCTCGGAGTGCAGGCTAGCGTCCCTTCGCTCTCCCAGAGCAGCCGGAGTGCGTTGCGCTCCCTGGGCATCCCGCTGGCCGGTGACTCCAACCCCGTCGACCTGACCGGGATGTTCTTCGCCAACCTGGACCGGTTGGACGAGGTCATCTCGGTGGTCGCCGCCGACGAAGCTGTCGACGCAACGGTGCTGTACTTTACCTTCGGCGACCAGATGGTCGACGCCTACCGGGCGCTCGCCGGAACCCTGGCGGACCGTCCCGACCCGGCCTGGCTGGTGTGGGCCGGAGCCCCCGAAGGCGAGGTGGAAGGCTTAGCCTCCACCGGCCGGGTCGTGGGCAGCATCCCGGCTCTCGCGAGGTCCCTTGTCGCCCAACCTCGCCGGCCGGTGTTGCCCGAGGACCTTTTGGACGTAACGCGACAACGCAGCCAAGGCGATGGCGACCCCCGGGCCGTCGACTCCGCAAAGGGATCTGAATGGCGTGGTCAAATTCTGAGCGAAGCCGTCCTCGCTCCCTGGCTCGCCAAGGCTGGCATGCCCTATGTCGATATGGTCGCCGGCGACGACCCCGAGCGACTAGTCGAAGTCGTCGCCGAGCGTGGCCTGCCCGCACCGTGGATCGCTAAGGTCGACCATCCCGGGGCGCCCCACCGGGCCCGCCTGGGGCTCCTCGCCGGCGACCTGACCGACGCTGCCGCCTTGAGAAGGGCTTTGGAAGTGCTCTCGGACAGGGCGGCGGAGTTAGGACTGACCACAGCTCGTCTGGTCGTCGAGCCGATGGTCAGTCACGTCGGGATGTTCTCGTTGGGAGCCTTGCGTCACAAGGAGTGGGGTCCCGTGATCCTCGTCGGCCCGGGAGGCGGCAGGGTCGAGGACGTCGCCGTTCGCAGAGTGGCCGGACTGCTCCCGCTGTCAGCTCGAAGCCTCCAAGTGATGTGCGAGCAGGTGGCCCTCCTCGCGGGAATACCGGTCGGGGCCGAAGCCCTCGGCGCTGCGCTGCTGGCGCTGGAATCATTGCTCGGCGCGGACGCGGCCGTCACCGAGGTGGACGTAAACCCGGTCCTAGTGACCGCTGCCGGGGGGCTCGTCGCCGTGGACGCCCTTGCCGTGCGATCTGAACCGAACCAGGCACAAGACACCAACACGATCCAGGGATAGAGTTCCCTAAAGGGAGGCACAAGATGAACGAAGTCACCGTCCCAAGCAGCGCTGTCGTCGCCGATCAAATCGGACGCCCAGACGGGTCCGGTTCGGGTGGGCGCCGGCACTGGAGCCAGAGGCCGTTTGGCGCTCGCCGGCGTCTGGCTGGGGGTCTGGGAGCCCTAGCACTGCTGGCTGCCGGCCTGTCAGCGTGCAGCAGCTCAAGTCACAGCTCCACCTCCAGCGCCACCACGGCGACCGGCAGCTCAGCGACGGCCGCCCCGACCACCTCCGGGCCTGCTGTGCCACTGAACCTGGAGATCTACCTCGGGTCGTTCTACACGTGGCTTCCCTACGTCGCCGCCGCCGAAGGCTTCTTCGCCAAGAACGGGATCGACGCCCACGTCATCGGCATCACCAGTGGTGGGCCGGTCGCGTTCGCTGCCCTCGCGAACGGCAGCGCGGATGTTGCCATGGGCGACCTGTCCCTGGCGGGTCCTCTCCTCGAAAAGGGCGTGGGCCTCACGCTCATCTCCGGTGCCATCAAAGGCGGCTGGCAGCTGATCGCCCCGAAAGGGTCCGCTGCGCCGACCACTTTCCCTGCGAGCGTGCAGTACCTAAAGGGTAAGCCTGTCGGGGTGGTGTCTCTCGGCTCGTCGTCCTACTACTTCCTCCAGCAGACGGCCGTCTCGGCCGGTCTCGGCACCAGCGGCGTCTCTTACGCCGCTCTGGGTGGCTTGCCCGCCAACGCGATAAGCGCCCTGGAAGCCAACCGGGTTGCCGCTGCCATGGTTTCACCCGACCTTGGCTACTACCTCGTCAACTCTTTGGGCGGCAAGCTGCTGTTCAACACGAGCTCCACTTCGCAGCTCCAGGCGGCGGGAGGTCTGCTCGGAACTCTCGCGGGTAACGCCGGATCGGGCATGTGGGCTCGCAACGGGTGGCTCAGCGCCCACCCCGGCATCGCAGCGAAATTCCAACTGGCGATGGACGAAGCTGACGTGTGGATGCACAACCCGGCG
Organism: Actinomycetes bacterium; assembly: GCA_021808665.1. The sequence goes on along the minus strand of JAKBBA010000013.1, from coordinate 30,544 downwards.
AACCTCACCAAGCTCATCGCAACGCTGCAAGCCGAGAAGGACCTGGCGTCCTTCGAGGAGGGGGCCGGCGCAGCCAAGTTCTTCGCCTACGCCCTTCCCCTCGAAGTGGCCAGCGAACCCGGAGGCGAGACCGGTACGGCCACTGTCATGAGCTTCTGGGTGAAGGTGGGATTGCTCTCACACACGATTCCCGTAGGCCAGTGGTACTCGGCTAGCATCCCGACCACCGAGGCGCAGGTGACGGCGGCGGCAGCCGCGGCCGGGGTGTCATGACGAGCTGGGGGGTGACCGGCGAAACCATCCAAGGGCCGGAGGGGACTCTCTCGACTACCCAGGTTCCGGGCGGCGGCGTCGTTCGAATCGCAGGAGTTTCGCACTCCTTCGCCGCGCCTGACGGCTCGCGCCGTCCTGTGCTCGAAGGCATCGACTTGGAGATCCGTCGAGGCGAGTTCGTGGCAATCGTGGGTCCGTCGGGTTGCGGCAAGACGACCCTACTCAACCTCGTGGCAGGCCTGGTTCGCGCCGAGGTGGGAATCGTCCAAGTGCACGGCGGGCGCCCCAAGGTCGGCGATCCCGAGGTGGGCTATCTCTTCGCCCGTGACGCTCTACTGCCGTGGAGAACCGTGCTCGGCAACGCCGAACTGGCTTTGGAGATCGCCGGCGTGGCTAAGACGGAGCGCCGCCGGCGCGCCGAGGAGCTTCTCGCCTCAGTCGGCCTGGCTGACAGCGCAAACGCCTACCCGGCTCAGCTGTCCCAGGGCATGCGCCAGAGAGTGGCGATCGCCCGCACGCTTGCCACCCGACCGGACCTGCTGATGCTCGACGAGCCGTTCTCCGCCCTGGACGCGCAGACCAAGCTGCTGCTCCAGGACACGTTCAGCCAGCTGTGGGCCGGGCTCGGTGCCACGGTGGTGCTGATCACCCACGACCTGTCGGAGGCGATCAGCCTGGCTGACAGGGTCGTCTTGATGACGGCCCGGCCGGGACGCATCAAACGGGTCTTCGAGGTGGACCTTCCCAGACCCCGCTCGGTCGTGACCCTGCAGTCCGAGGAGGCCTACCACCGGATGTACCAGCAGTTGTGGAGCGAGCTAAGCGAGGAGGTGGTCCGCCAATGACACAGCTCGAAGCGAACCTGGAGGCAGACGCGACGGTCCGAAACGACGTCGCTGTGCCAAGACGGCTAGACAAGAACGCGTCAGGCCGTCAACGCTCCCGAAGGGCCCGAACGTCAGTTACAGTGCGGGTGATCCAGCTTGCCCTGCTCGTAGCGTTGTTCGGGTCTTGGCAGCTGCTCGCCGCGACAAAAGTGCTCAACCCGGCTTTCGTCAGCGAGCCGTCGCAGTACTTCCCGTCCTTCTGGCACGGGGTGGACGGCGGCGGCCTGCTTGGGCTGATCGGCACGACCCTCTACGAAACCTTCGTGGGGTTCGCCCTGTCGGCGATACTGGGACTTGCGGGCGGCTACCTGCTGGCCGAGTTCAAAGCGTTCGACGTGATAGTCCGGCCTTTCATGACCGGCTTCAACTCGATACCCCGGATCGCGCTCGCCCCGCTGTTCGTGCTTTGGTTCGGTCTCGGCTCGCTGAGCCGGATCGTCCTCATCGTCAGCCTCAGCTTCTTCATCGTCGCTTTCAACACCTACGCAGGGTTGCAAGGCGTGAACCGTGACCACCTGCTCTTGTCCCGGGTGCTCGGAGCGTCCAGGCGTGAAAGGTTCTTCAAGTTCGTGCTGCCCTCCGCAGCCCCGTCGATATTCGCGGGCCTGCAGCTGGCTCTCACCTACGCGTTCCTCGGAGCTGTAGTCGGAGAGATGCTCACCGGCAGCGACGGCCTCGGTGGCTACCTGGCCCTCAAGATGGGCAGCTTCGACACCACCGGGTTCTTCGGGGGTCTGATACTCCTCGTGATCGTCGCCTTGGCAGTGTCGGCCATCGTCCGGGCTTTGGAGAACAGGCTGCTGCGCTGGCGGGCGATAGAGCTCGCCGGCACCCAGGGAGGCGGCCAGTGAACACCCCCTCGACTGCAAGTTGGCCTCAGCCGCCCTCTTGGAACGGTGTGATCGGTCGTACCGTCGCCGAGTCCACGCCCGACTGGCCGCCCAGGGCCAAACCGGCGCCGGGCGCCCCGAACGTGGTGGTCGTCGTTCTCGACGACACCGGTTTCTCTCATCTCGGCTGCTACGGGTCGAGCATCGAAACCCCGAACATCGACGCCCTCGCCGCCGGCGGTCTGCGCTACAACAGCTTCCACACGACAGCTCTCTGCTCGCCCACGCGCGCAGCGCTTCTGACAGGACGCAACCACCATGCAGTCGGCATGCGCGGCCTGTCCAACTGGACGAGCGGCTTCCCCAACTGCACCGGCAGGATACCGCCCAGCGCGGCGACTCTCGCCGAGCTTCTGAGCACGGCCGGCTACTCGACGTTCGCCGTCGGGAAGTGGCATCTCACCCCCATGGAGGAGACCTCGGCCGCTGGACCCTTCGACGACTGGCCGCTGCGACGGGGATTCGACCGCTTCTACGGGTTCATGCAGGGCGAGACCAGCCAGTTCTACCCGGAGCTGTACTGCGACAACCACCCGATACCCACCCCCTACGGTCCCGAGGACGGCTACCACGTCTCCGAGGACCTCGTCGACCAGGCATTGGCGATGCTGAGAGATCAGCGTTCGAACGCTCCGACGCGACCTTTCTTCATGTATTTCTGCTTCGGCGCCACCCACGCCCCGCACCAAGCGCCACCCGAGTACCTAGCCAAATACCGGGGTCGCTTCGACGCGGGCTGGGACGCCGTGCGCGAGGCGTGGTTCGCCCGGCAAGTCGAGTTGGGCATCGTCCCGGCCGGAACCGACCTTGCCCCCCCAAACCCGGGGGTGCGGCCATGGGCGACCCTAAGCGACGACGAACGCCGCTTGGCGCTGCGCCTGCAGGAGGCTTTCGCAGGGTTCCTCGACCACACCGACGCTCAGGTGGGGCGCCTAGTCGATGGCCTCAGGTCCCTCGGCGTCGCGGACAACACCCTCTTCGTGTTGATGTCCGACAACGGCGCCAGCCAGGAGGGCGGGCCGAACGGGATGGTCGACTCCATCCACTTCTTCAACGGGGCGCCCGAAACCCTCCCCGAAAGCCTGGAGCGTCTCGACGACGTCGGAGGCCCCCGGGCGAACAACAACTACCCGTGGGGATGGGCCCAGGCGGGTAACACCCCTCTCAAGCGTTACAAGCAGAACACCCACGGCGGAGGCGTTCGCGACCCGCTGATAGTCGCCTGGCCCACAGGAATCGCCGAGCGGGGGTCAGTCCGAACCCAGTTCTGCCATGTCAGCGACATCGCCCCGACCGTGCTGGAAGTGGCAGGAGTGGCCCCACCTGAGGTGTACCGCGGCGTCGCCCAGCAGCCGATCACCGGCACGAGCATCGCCTACACGTTCGCTTCCGGCGCCGGAAGCGAACCTACACGCAAGAAGGTCCAGCATTTCGAGATGCTCGGCCATCGCGGCATCTACCACGACGGCTGGAAGGCCGTAGCGTTCCACCAACGCGGGACCGCATTCGACGACGACACCTGGGAGCTTTACCATCTCGACGAGGACTTCTCCGAGTGCCACGACCTGGCGGAGTCGCATCCCGACAAGCTCCGCGAGATGGTCGAACGCTGGTGGAGCGAAGCCGGACGTCACGGGGTGCTACCCCTAGACGAGCGCAGCGGGGAGCTTTTCGGGATGGCCGGCAAACGACGGCTGGTTGAGATCGGCCGGCGTTTCGTGTTCCTGCCGCCGGTTTCCCACGTCAACTCCGACGCCGCTCCGCCGCTGGGAGCCCGGTCGTTCACGATCAACGCCCAGATCGACAGGCCGTCAGGCGAAGAGGACGGGGTGGTCGTGTCCTACGGCTCGGTCACCAGCGGAATGTGCCTTTATGTCCGCGACGCCAGAGCCGTCTTCGACTACAACCTCTACGGCCGCCACTACCAGGCCGTGTCACCCGGGCGCCTCCCACCAGGTCAGTGCACCGTCGGAGTGAAATTCGACAGGGACGCCAACCACGCGTCGGCGTCGGTCTCCCTCGACGGCGCTCACGGTGAGACGGTGCACATCCCCGGCGTGCTGAGGATGCTCTCCACCCTCGGAATGGACATCGGCTCCGACCCCGGTTCGCCGTCGTGCGACGACTACGAGGCGCCTTTCGCTTTCGCCGGGACCATCACACGGGTAGTCTTCGAGGTCCCCGACCGCTCCCAGGCCGCCGAAAGCGAGGCCCTGGAAGCTGCGGCGCGCGCGCAGATGTCCCGCCAGTAGGAGCGAAAGTCCAAGGTGACGGGAGTGGAGTTGAGCTACAGCGTCGAGGGGCCCTTGGGTTCTGTTGCGCCCGAGGGAACGGTGGTGTACCTCGCCTCGCTCGGCCGTCCGGTGAGAGATCTCGACTTGTTGGCGGACACGGCGAAGAGCCTCGGCTGGACCGCCGTGAAGGTGGAGCTACCCGGGGTCCCGCCGAGCCCGCTCCCACGGCCGGGATCTGACCTGCACTCGGTAGCAGCCGCTGTCGCCAGGGCGATCGAGGCCGCCGCGGGCAGGGACACGACGGCGTTGGTCGTAGGTCACGCATTCGGGAACCGGGTGGCCCGCTGCGTCGCAGCGGACCGCCCCGATCTCGTCAGCGGTTTGGTGCTCCTCGGATGCGGCGGACGTTTCCCGGGCGACGCGGAAGCCAGGGCGGCTCTCAGGCGTTGCTTCGACCTAACGGCTAGCCCCGAGGAGCATCTCCATGCCGTGGCCACGGCGTTCTTCGCTCCCGGCAACGACCCCGCCGTGTGGAGCGACGGCTGGCACCCCGAGGCGGCGGACGCCCAGGCGGCTGCCGTGGCTGCGACACCCACCGAGGACTGGTGGCTTCCACCGGATCCCATCAGGGTGCTGGCTCTCGTCGGAGCCGAGGATCGCATCGCACCGCCGTCTAACGCGACGGCTCTCGTGGAGGCTCTCGGCGACAGAGGCCGTCTCGCAGTGCTCAGCGGCGCAGGGCATGCCCTGATACCGGAGCAGGGTCCGAGCGTCGCAGCGGAGTTCGCTGAGTTCCTCGCGAACCACCGGTAGGCTGAAGCGATGCTTCTAGACGAAGTCGACCATGTAGCCATCGCAGTCCGGGATCTCGACGCGGCGGTCAGCTGGTACACCGAGACGTTCGGCGCCGAAGTGTCCCACAGGGAGCGCATCGACAGCGACGGCGTCGAGGAGGCACTCATCGCCGTGGCCGACTCTTACGTGCAACTGCTCACCCCGACCCGCCCCGACTCCACCGTAGCCAAGTTCCTCGAAACCAAAGGCGAGGGGATACACCACGTCGGCTACAGAGTGAAGGACTGCGCCACAGCCCTCGACGCGGCAGTAGCTTCCGGAGCGAGGGCGATAGACAGCCACCCCAGGCCCGGATCGCGGGGGACGACAGTCGCTTTCCTGCACCCCAAGACGGCCTTCGGGACCCTTATAGAGCTGGTCCAAGAATGAGGTCTGTAGACGCTGGCAGCGGCGCCGGGGCGGTGCTCAAATCCAACGACCTGTGCTGGTGCGGCAGCGGACGTAAGTACAAACGCTGCCACAAGGGCAACGAAGGCAAGGTCCTTCCCGGTCGTGTCAGCCCGATGCTGAGCGTCCCCGACACGATCAAGCCGACCGACTACTACCTGACCGGCAAGCCCCGCAGATGGGACGAGCCGATGATCAAATCACCCGAGACCATCGAAGCCATGCGCGTCGCCTGCAAAGTGGCCGCGGAGGTTCTAGCCGTTACCGGGGCAGCGGTGGCACCCGGAGTGACCACAGACGAACTTGACCGCATAGCGCACCAGGCGTACATCGACCGCGGCGCTTTCCCGTCCACGCTGAACTACCACGGCTACCCCAAGTCGGTGTGCACCTCGGTCAACGAGGTGATCTGCCACGGGATCCCCGACGACAGACCCCTGGCCGACGGTGACATCGTCAACATCGACGTCACCGCCTACATCGGAGGTGTGCACGGCGACTGCAACGCGACGTTCTTCGCCGGTGACGTCCACCCCGAGTCCCAGCGCCTCGTCGAAGTCACACGGCGATGCCGCGAGCTCGGCATAGCAGCGGCCAAGCCGGGGAGGCCGATCTCCGACATCGGACGTGCCATCCAGGCCCACGCCGAGGCGAACGGCTACGGCGTGGTCAGAGCGTTCGTGGGTCACGGGATCGGCGAGCAGTTCCACCTTCCCCCGAACGTGCCGCACTATTACACCCCTCAGGCGACGACGATCATGAAGCCGGGTATGACCTTCACGATCGAACCGATGATCACGGCCGGGTCCTGGCGGGAGCGTATGTGGGACAATGGCTGGACGGCCGTCACCTCCGACGGGAAGCGAACCGCGCAGTTCGAGCACACCCTGGTCATAACCGAAACCGGAGCCGAGGTCCTCACGGTCGAACCCTGACAGGTCCATCACAGTTTCCTGATCTTTTGGGCCGATGATGTTGTCATGGTCTCCCAGAACCGCAGCGACGTGGCACTGCTGTACCGGCGAGCCGGGTTCGGGCTTCGCTCGGACGAGCTCGACCGGCTGTCGACCGGCAGTTACGAGGCGGCAGTCGACGGGCTGATAGCCGGCCTTGGCGGCGCAGCAGACCCAGGGTCCGCCCACATCCCCGAGCCGACCCTGACCCTGCCCGTCCGGCCCAAGAAAGGGGACCTCACGGCCCTGAAAGCCTTCAACAAGGCGATCACCGCCGACACCCAAAGCCTCCAAGCCTGGTGGATGAACAAGATGATCACCACGTCCACGCCGCTGCGCGAAAGGCTCACCCTCTTCTGGCACGGCCACTTTGCGACCGCCGTGTCCAAGGTGCGGTACCCGAAGCTCATGTACCTGCAAAACCAGCTGTTTCGCACGGCGGGTTCAGGCAGCTTCGAGACGCTGATGCAGGCCGTAGCCAAGGACGGGGCGATGATGGTTTGGCTGGACACCATCACCGACAAGAAGGCCCACCCCAACGAGAACTTCGGCCGAGAGATGATGGAGCTCTTCACTCTCGGGTTGGGCAACTACACCCAAAACGACGTCGTCGCCGCCGGCGAGGGCTTCACGGGTTGGACGTACAACACGACGGCGGACCGCTACGTGTTCCAGCGGGCACAGCACGACTACGCCACCAAGACCTACCTCGGCCAGACCGGCGACTGGAACGGTAACGACATCGTCTCCATAGCCGTAACCAACCCCGCATCACCCCGGTTCGTGCTGTCGAAGCTTTGGAGCCACTTTGCCTACCCGGTGAGCCCCGCCGAGCAGGTGGTCACCGACCTTCTCGACGCCTACGGGACGGGGATGTCCGTGTCAGCAGCCCTCAAGGCGATCTTCTTGCACCCGGACTTCCGTAGCGACACGACGCGCTCGGGGCTGGTGAAACAGCCGGTCGAGTATCTCGCCGGGGCGGCTCGAACCCTCGGCTTGGACTCCACGCTCCAGCCGTTGTCGAGCTCCGGTACCACCCAAGGTACGGCCGGCGCCGGCACAGCCGGCGGTAAGACGAAGGTGAAGCCGGTAGCACTTTCGGCGCTTGCCACCACGCTCGGTCAGACCCTTTTCAACCCCCCGAACGTTGGCGGCTGGGGTCAGAACACCTACTGGCTCGACACTGTCACAGCCCTGAGGCGCTTCGAGGTAGCTCTGATCCTCGCCGAGCGCGGGGACATCAGCCCAGTCAGCTCAGTGCCATCCGCGGAGCGTCTCGACGCTGCCGCCAACTTTCTAGGCGTCGACGGATGGGGGCTCACGACGCGCTCGGCCCTCGCGCAGGTCGCCGACCGGCCTTCCGAACTGGTAGCGCTCGCCCTCAGCTCACCGGAGTATGTGATCGCATGACCAGGGACGTCATCTTCACCAGGCGACGTTTCCTCGTCGGCGCCGGCGCGGCTACGGCAGCGTTGGCGACCGGTGCCGTCCTCGGACATTGGACGGACGTCCTCAGCGGCGCCCATGGCCCCTCCCAGACTGCTTCTCCGGGAAGTGGTCCCTTGGTACTGGTAACGCTTTACGGCGGCAACGACGGCCTCAATACGGTGATCCCATACCAGGACCCGAACTATCTGAAGCTGCGACCCAACCTCGGCTACCAGCCAGACCAGGTGCTGCCCCTCGCTGATGGTCTCGGGTTCAACCCACAGCTGAAAGGGTTGCACGCCCTGTGGGGAGCCGGCACGCTCGCGGTGCTTCGAGGAGTCGGATACCCCAATCCCGTCCTCAGCCATTTCGAGGGAATGGACATCTGGCAGACGGCAAACCCCACAGACGGTTCGGGACCGGGATGGCTCGGCAAATGGCTGGACGAGTACTCCGACGACCCTATGCGAGCCTTGAGCGTCGGGACCACGCTGCCGCCGGTGCTGCGCGGCGAGAAGAGCGCCGCCACGGCGATCACCTCCACCCGGCTATCCCTTCCCGGTGACGCAACGCTCCAAGGAGCCTACGCCGCGCTTCAAGCCCCCGGATCGGACCGGGTCGGCCTGGCAGCCGCCGTGGCGACCAGCGGAGCGGACCTGCTCAACGCCAAAGGCCAGCTCGACAAGCTTGCTGCGTCTGCCACCACACCGTCGACGCCAGCTGGGACGGCGTCGGGCCCCGCAACCCTGACCGAGCAGATGGCGGTGGTCGCCGAGCTGATCAAAGCCGGGGCCCCGACCCAGGTATACCAGGTGAGCTTGTCCAGCTTCGACACCCACGCAGGCGAGAAGCCAAACCAGGAGAAGTTGCTGGCCGACCTCGACAGCGCTTTCAGTTCGTTCTTCTCCGGCCTGAAAGGAGTAAAAGCGGCACAAGGGGTGGTGGTTATGACCTACTCGGAGTTCGGACGGCGCCCGGCCGAGAACGCGAGCGGCGGAACCGACCATGGCACCGCTGCTCCACTGTTCGTCGCTGGCCCGAAGGTCAAAGGCGGCCAGTTTTACGGCGATGAGCCCTCGCTCACCTCGCTTGATCCGAACGGGAACCTGCTTCACAACATCGACTTCCGATCCGTCTACGCCACTGTCTTGGACAAGGTGGTTGGAGCGGACCCCGAGAAAGTGCTCGGCGGGTCGTTCCCGACCCTCCCGTTCATCTAAAATTTCGACATCGCCGCTGCGACCGCCGGCTGGACCTGATAGATGCGGCTACTGGTAGAGTGAGAAGGGTGAAGAAGCTACTTATTCTCGCTGTTCTGGCCGGGCTCGGACTGTTTGCCGCTCAAAAGCTACGTTCTAACTGACAGTAGGGCCCTAGCTGGCCGAGTTCCTCGGGCCGCTGCGCTGACATGAACGTGTACCTGGTCGACGGGACCTACGAACTGTTCCGACACTTTTACGGCGCACCGTCCCACGTCAACTCGCACGGCCACGAGATAGGGGCCGTCAGAGGAGTGGTCGGATCGATGATCGCTTTGATGGACGACGGCGGTCCTTATGTGGGCGTGGCTACCGATCACGTTATCGAGTCGTTCCGAAATGAGATGTGGGACGGCTACAAGACTGGCGAAGGAGTCGACCCGGTCCTCAAAGGCCAGTTTGGCCTGCTCGAAGAGGCTCTTGGCCTTCTAGGGGTGGTCGTCTGGGCGATGGTGGAGCTTGAGGCCGACGACGCGCTCGCCTCGGCAGCGCAGTGCGCAGCGGCCGACTCAGCGGTCGGGCAGGTGTTCATCTGCACTCCGGACAAGGACTTGGCCCAGTGCGTCCAGGGAACCCGCGTGGTCCAGCTGGACCGGCGACGGCGGACGGTGATCCACGAAGACGGAGTCCGGGCCAAGTTCGGCGTCGACCCCGAGTCCATACCCGACTACCTTGCGCTGGTCGGAGACACGGCCGACGGGTATCCAGGCCTGGTCGGGTGGGGTGCCCGTTCGACCGCTGCCGTCCTGGCCCGGTACCGTCACTTGGAGGCCATCCCTGACGAGCCTGGCCGCTGGGACGTTCCGATACGGGGAGCGATGAAACTGGCTTCGACCCTCGCCGTGTCCCGGGATTTGGCGACTCTCTTCCGAGACCTCGCGACTCTCAGACGAGAACCGCAGGTGTGCTCTTCGGTGGAGCAGTTACGCTGGAGCGGTCTCAGCGACGAGTTCGGGGAGTTCTGCGAGCGGCAGCTCGAACAGCGGGGCCTGGCGAGTCGAGCGGCCCGTTTGGCTAGCCGTCTCGCATAGAGGGCCCCTATAGCCCGCTTCGACCACCGAATAATGCTGGCTGGGGCCGGCTGACGGCGTCTTTGAGTCTTTCGAGGTAATCGCGTCTGGGTATCTCCACGACACCCAGGCTCGTAAGATGATCCGTCGCCCACTGAACGTCGAGCAGGCAGGAGCCGGCGTCGACCAGCAGGTCCACCAAGCCGACAAGAGCCACCTTCGAAGCATCCGTCTGGTGATGGAACATCGACTCGCCGGCGAAGAGCCCGCCGACGGCGACACCATACAAGCCGCCCGCTAGGACACCGTCGCCGTCCCACGCCTCGATGCTGTGTGCCCACCCGAGTTCGTGCAGGCGGAGGTAGGCGGAGCGGATCGGCTCGTCTATCCACGCTCCCCGCCGGCGCAGGTCAGAGCATGCGCCTATCACGGCCTCGAAGTCCACGTCTAGGGTCACCGTGTAGCGCCGGCAGGACCTCCTTAGCGAACGCGACACTCTCAGCCCGTCGAGGGGAAGGATCCCTCGAGGGTCAGGAGCCCACCAAGCCAGGGTTCCCCCACCAGCCGGCATCGGGAACACTCCCGTACGATAGGCGCGCAGAAGCGTCCCCGGCTCCAAGTCCGCACCGACGCCGACTACTTCTTCGGCTCCGGACGGGTTCGGAGCCCCGCGCCGCGGGGAACGGCCGTTTCGCGTTGGTGGCTCAGCCGGGAAGGCCCAGCGGCTCTCGGGTGGCTCGACGGCAAGGCGCGGCACGCAAGGACCCGCTGCCGAAGCCGGTGAGAGCCGCTTGGATGTCACCCCGACACATTTGCACAAAAACCGATCCGGCAGGCGGCTAACGCCCGGCGCCACTAGCCTTAATCGCAATGTCAGAGCACCCGATGACCGAACGCCTCGCCGAGCTGGCACGACGACGCGAGGCGGCTTTGCACGCTGGAGCACCCCACGCCATCGAACGCCAGCACGCCAAAGGCAAGATGACTGCCAGGGAACGGATCGACTACCTCCTAGACGAAGGATCCTTTCAGGAGCTCGACATGCTGGCGCGAACCCGGGCGCCCGGATTGTCCGACGAGAAGCGGCCCTACACCGACGGTGTTGTAACAGGGTTCGGCACGATCGACGGGCGCAAGGTGTGCGTTTTCTCCCAGGATTTCACCGTAAATGGCGGGTCCCTCGGAGAGGTGTTCGGCGAGAAGGTCCACAAGATCATGGACCTCGCCGTGTCGCTCGGCGTGCCGATGATCGGTATCAACGACGGCGGCGGAGCCCGAGTCCAAGAAGGTGTTGTGGGCTTGCACTACTTCGGAGGCATATTCAAGCGGAACGTCTCCTCCTCGGGAGTGATACCCCAGATCAGCGTGATCATGGGTTCGTGCGCCGGTGGCGCCGTGTACAGCCCGGCCATGACCGACTTCATCTTCATGGTCCGTGACACGTCACAGATGTTCATCACGGGACCGGATGTCGTCAAGACCGTGACCGGCGAGGAGGTCACTCTCGAGGCTCTCGGGGGTGCGCTAACGCATGCGACCAAGTCCGGCGTGGCCGCATTCGTCGCTGCTGACGAGAAGGGATGCCTCGACGAGGTCCGTTACCTTCTCGGCTTCTTGCCTTCGAACAACATGGAAGAGCCTCCGAGGGCGTCCACTGGAGATGACCCTGACCGGTCCACTCCGGAACTGACGGCGCTGATACCCGCCAGTCCCAACCAGCCCTACGACATGAAGAAGGTTATAGCCGCCGTCGTCGACGATGGGGACTTCGTCGAATACCACTCCTTGTGGGCGATGAACCTCGTGTGCGGGTTCGCTCGGATCGACGGGAACGTGGTGGGGATAGTAGGCAATCAGCCACAGAACCTGGCGGGGGTTCTTGATATCGAAAGCTCGGAGAAAGGCGCCCGTTTCGTGCGCACCTGCGACTCCTTCAACATCCCGCTGGTCACCTTCGTGGACGTCCCCGGGTTCATGCCCGGAACCGACCAGGAGTACGGGGGCATCATCCGCCACGGTGCGAAGCTCCTGTACGCCTACTGCGAAGCGACTGTCCCGCGTATACAGGTGATCACCCGTAAGGCTTACGGTGGGGCCTATGTAGTTATGAACTCCAAGTCGATAGGGGCTGACCTGGCTTTCGCCTGGCCTTCAGCCGAGCTGGCCGTAATGGGCCCACAGGGGGCGGTTGACATCGTCTACCGTCGTGAGCTGGCCACCGCGCCTGACCCTGCCGCCCGGCGCGCCGAGCTCGTAGAGGAATACACCGAGCGCTTCGCCAACCCGTACCTCGCCGCAGAGAGAGGTTACGTCGACGACGTCATCGACCCGGCCGACACCCGCAAGGTGCTGACCCGTTCGTTGGACCTGCTTCGTTCGAAGCGGGAGGAGCTACCGAAACGCAAGCACGGGAACGTGCCGCTTTGAGCTCGCCGGCGCGCTCGCAGTTGCGGGATCCGTCACCCGAGGAAGTAGCCGCGATAATCGCCGCGGCCGAGTTCTTGTGGCCGCGTAAACCTCAAGAGGCGACCGCAGTAGTCGACCCGACGGATTGGAGGTTCTCCGGGAGGTGGTGGTCCAAGCCCCACGCCGTGCAGCGGACCCGACCGTGGGTTTCGCCTAGCTCGTGAGCAGCCGGCTAGCTGCTCACGACGCCCGCGACGATGGCGACGACCAGGACCGCTAGGCCGATGTATCCGAGTACGAGGGCTGCGACGGCGGCGCCTGACCCAGCCTGCAGCCGCCCTATGCGCCTGTTCGCCCTGATCTGGTAGAGCGCAACGTGACCGAGGACCACCGCGGCTAGCGAACCGATCCAGAAAACCCAGATAGCCCCTGCGGCTAGGGCCAGAAGGGCAAGCGGGTTGGTGTCACGCCTTCGGGCGGCCAGGTAGCCGTACGGTGGATAGAAGCCGAAAGGCTTACGAAGATGGGGTGGTTGCAGCGGTGCTGGAGGGCACGAGGCTGGCGGTGTCGGCGGGGGGTAGAGCGGATGGGGAGAAAATGAGCTTGTCGGGGTGTAGCCGGTCGCGCCGTTCCAGATCCCCTCGGGGGCCGCGTTGGCGGTGTGCTCGGCGCTCGCTTGAACAGCTGGGGCGCCGCAGCGCGGGCAAAAGAAGGCGCCCCGGGGAACATCGTGGCCAGCGAAGCACATGCCACCTACCTGCGATATGTCGTCGTCCGGCATCGCCCAACTCCCGTCTCAAGGGATCTTCTCCACAAGATACGCCACTCACTACGCGATCGGGGGCAGTTCGGGCTTTTCATAGGTATGCAAGAACAGCGATTCGATTTGCAAGGGCCCCAACCTGGACGCTCGGAGCTTGAAAACATCGTTGCTCGGGCCGGTCGGTATCGCCGGCGCAAGTTGGTGGCGGTCGCTGCGCTCAGTGGCGCAATCGCACTCGGAGCCGGATGGGCGGTTGGGAGCTTGTCTAAGCGGCCAGCCCGCGTCGTGGTAGCGCTGCCGTCCCTCAACACGGCGCATGCCTCGGCGGCTTCTCCGGCGAGGCCTCCGGCGGGAGCAGCGGCGGCTGAGCCTGAGACGGGCAGTCAGAAGTGGACCAGGTTGTTCGTCCGCTCGGCGGGCCAGGTGACTGTCCGAGCTTACGAAGTTACATCTTCTGCCAGTTCCGCTCCGATATCAGGGTGTCGGTATCTCGGAGTGGCTTCGGAGGTCACCTTCGAGGCGGAGGTATCAACTCCTCAGATAGTAGGCACCTTGACCGCTTTCGGGTACGAACCCGCGACGGTTTCAGGGTATTCGGTGACTGCAGGCAGGATCGGGATCGAGGAAGGGGCCCCGCTGTATGTCGTAGCAGCGCAGGTCCCGGCGGGTGTGAGCGAAGTGACGCTGTCGGGTATGAGTACGGCGGCGCCAGGGGCAGCCACCGCCGATCGTATGGTCCCAGTCGGCGGTTGGGCCGTCCTCGTCATGCCTGCTGCTTCGTTGCAGTCAACCAGCACGGCGTTCGCTACATTGAGCGCATACGGCTCCGACGGTCGGCTGCTACATCAGGCCAGTGTCACCCTCGGGACTAACGGCGGGATCCTCCTACAACCGAGGGTCTGCTTCGGAGGCGTCGGGCCGGTTGTCGCTCCGCACTCTACGACAGTCGTCCCTTCATCCGCATCGCAAGGCTGAGACGAGGGCACGATAGTCTTGGTGGAATCTTCCCCGGCGAGTGACTTCGTCGACTGCTACCTGAATAACTACGGGCCCTTGGTCGGTGCGCTACGCCTCTCGGGCGCTGATCCCGGAGCAGCCGAGGAGCTAGCCCAAGAGGCTTTCGCGCTTACGCTCGTGCGTTGGGGGCGAGTAAGGGGTGGCTCGAACCCGCCTGGCTATGTCTACACGACGGGATTTCGCCTGCTCCGCAAGCACCTGGAGCGGACTTCACGTTGGGAACTGGGAGATCCTCCAGAGACAGCAAGCCCAGGTGAGGACAGTACCGGCGCACTGGCAGCCGGGCGTCTGGACGCACAGGCGGCTCTCGCTTCCATGACCCCACGCCAAAAGGCCTGCGCCGTCATGTGCCTGATGCTGGGCGTCCCTACCGAGGAGGCGGCGAGCGCGCTCGGCATAGCGCCGGGTACCGTGCGCAAACACCTTGAGGCTGTCAGGAGTCGATTTGCGGTGGCGGTCGCCGGTACAGAGGAACGGTGAAGCGGAAGTGACGGCTACCGTAGAGGTGATGCCCGACCAACCTGGAAGCCTGTGTCTCGTCGGCGGTGCCGAATGGACCCCCGGCTGTACTTTCGACATCTCTGTCTGGGAGGCCGCTGGTAGACCGCAGGTGCTGATCCTGCCGACAGCCGCCGCCTACGAGCATCCCGAGCGTGCTGTGAGCACCGCCGAGGCATGGTTCTCGTCGTTCGGGGCCCCAGTCGAAGGTGTGATGCTCCTGTCGAGACCGGACGCATCCGACCCCGACCTCGTCGGGAGGCTAGCGACGAGCCGCTTCACCTACATCGGAGGCGGTTCGCCGATGCACCTTCGATCGGTCCTCAAGGAGACCCCGGCGTGGTCGGCGATCGTCGAGGCTTGGCGCCAAGGGGGCGTCCTGGCAGGGTCGTCCGCTGGGGCGATGGTGATGGGCGACTCGATGGTCGATCCCCGAGGAGGAGCTTTGACGCTCGGCCTGGGGCTTATAGAGCGCTTCGCCGTTCTGCCCCACTACGACACCTGGTCGCCGGAGAAAGCCCGCCGCAGCGTGCAACTCGCCACCGGCCACCTCAGGATCGCCACGATCGACGAGCGGACCGCCCTGATCCGCGACCCCGACGGCACCTGGCGTGTCGACGGCGCCGGGTCCGTTACCGTCTATGTGGACGGCCAGCCTGCCGGCCTCAGTGCCCTGAAAGGGAACTGAGGCCCTGCGGGACTAATCGGCCTTCTCGGTGATTGTTACCGACTCGATCGTGACTCGCTCTTTAGGTGTTCCCGAGCGCGAGCCGACAGCGTCGATCGCCGCGACCACGTCCAGACCGGAGACCACCTTCCCGAAAAGGGAGTACTGCGGTGGCAGCGAAACTCCCTGCGGGCCTGAGATCACGAAGAACTGGCTGCCGTTCGTGTCTGGGCCTGCGTTGGCCATGGCCAGGGAGCCGATCTCGTAGCGGCCAGGTTTGGGAAGTTCGTCGGGGAAGCGATACCCGGGACCTCCCCGGCCTGTGCCGGTCGGATCTCCGCCTTGAAGGACGAAGCCCGGGATGATCCGGTGGAACACGATGCCGTCGAAATAGTGGTAGCGGGCAAGGAAGACGAAGCTGTTGACCGTGACCGGCGCCGCCACCGGGTCGAGGGAGATTCGCATGCTGCCCTTCGAAGTGACCATCTCGGCGCTGTAGCGGTGTTCGGGGTCGATGCACATCGGCGGAGCGGAGTCGAAAGTCGACAGCTTCGGGCTGCTCCCGTCGGGTTGCGGGCAGGGTTGCGGCATGTGTCTTGCTCCGTTCTTTCGTCGTGAGCTGACCTGGTGGGTCAGGACTGGCTGATGGTGACCTGTTTTACCAGCGTCAGCTTCGCCGGGGCCCCGCCGAGCTGGCTGTTGGGGATGGTGACGCTCGACGCCAGTATGTTCTGCAAGACGCTGAGCCCGCTCGTGACGTGACCGAACACCACGTAGGTCCCCTGGCTGTTCAAGTTGGAGCAAGCTGAGGTGACGCAGAAGAAGAACTGGGCTCCGGCGCTGTTGGGAGCACTGGTGCGGGCCATGACCAGGTCCCCGGGGGCGTAGGTGTAGCCCTTTCCTTCGTCGGGAATTGTGTAGCCCGGGCCGGGGTCGCTTGCACTCTGGGTGCTAGGTGATCCGCCCTGGATGATCCCTATCGACGGGTCCGTGCGGAAGAGGGCAGTTCCGTTGTAGTAGTGGTAGAGAGACAGGACCACGAAATTGTTCGCCGTGTTCGGCGTCTTGGTCGTGTCGAGGCTCACTACGACCGTGCCCACATTCAAGTCGAACGTGGCTGTGTACGCAGCGCCCTTGGTGATGCACAGCGGCGGTGCCTTAGCGAATGAGATCACGTGGGGGGACGAACCGGCCGGCGACGGGCACGGGGTCGTCCCGGTGATCTTGGTGGCGCCCGTCACCGGCGGGGCGGTAGGCGGGGTGACCGTAGTAGTCGAGGGCGTCGGAGAGGTTGTGGAGGTGGTCGTGGCCGTAGAAGCGGTAGTCGTCTTCTTCTTAGAGCTGCTGGACGTTCCGGTGAGCACTATGGCCACCACAACCACTGCTACGGCGATCACCGCGACTGGGATGGTACGAGTGTTTCGCCGCCGGCGCTTCTGCGCCCGTTGCAGCTCGGCCATGCGGGTAGCTCGCCCGGCTCGCTGTCGGGCTCGTTTGTCGGAGGGCACGGCTAAACACGGTAGCGTCCCAGTGACCCCTTGTATGTGACACCGCCCGAAGGCGCACGGGTGCTCCCACGCGGAGGGGCGTTTTGTCTACCCTGGCACGGTGCTTGCGATACTGAACTTCACGTCGTTCGTGTCCTCGGCGGGTTACACGGCGATCTTCGTGTTGTCGATCTTGCAGTCGGCTTGCGTCCCTACATCGTCGGAACTGACACTAGGGTTTGCCGGAGTGCTGGCCGCTGAAGGCAAGCTCAACCTTGCCGCGGTGATCCTCGTCGGGGCCGCAGGAGAGGTCGTCGGGGCCTACATAGCGTGGGTGGTCGGACGCTACGGCGGCCGTGCCTTCGTGGATCGCTACGGGCGCTACATCCTGCTCAGCCATCGAGATCTCGATAAGGCCGAGCGCTGGTACGCCCGCCACGAGCGTTGGGGGGTGTTCGCGAGTCGTCTTCTCCCGGTGATCCGGAACTTCGTGGCGCTGCCCGCCGGCGTTGCGGAGGTTCCCCTAGTCCGATTCGGGATTCTCACAGCGGCAGGGTCGCTGCTGTGGGACGGAGCGATGGCTCTCATCGGTTACCAAGTTGGTTCGAGCTACCAGAAGATCATGCACGGTGTCAGCTACGCCGGCTACGTGATAGCGGTAGTCGTGGTAGCCGCAGTAGCTTTCGTGCTGTGGCACCGCTGGCAGTCATACCGCTCGGCGGTCAATCCCCGTCGGCCTCGCTGAGCGCCGCTGCTATGTGAGGGGGAGTCGACCACGTGTCGGGGTGGCGGTGGTGTTCGCCTGCCCATGTGACGGTCAGCTCGTCGGATCCCGCCCCGGCCAGCATCGCGGCACCTATCGCGTCGTGTGTCAGGTATTCGCCGATCCGGGCACGCCACCTCGGTGCCTGCGGGGGTACCGCGGCCAGAGCCTCCCTTCCTTTGACGATCGCCGCCAAGGTCACCGCAACCCGCGAGAACGTCCCTAGACCGCAGCGGACCTTGCCGACGTCGTGCAGCAAAGCCGCGGCTATGACCGGCCGATCCGGTGCTGACCGGTTCGTGTAGAGCACAACTTCGACCTGGCGTGCCACGCC
Organism: Actinomycetes bacterium; assembly: GCA_021808665.1. The sequence continues at coordinate 12,433 of JAKBBA010000013.1, read as the reverse complement.
GACGGCGTGGCGGCGATCAGGGCCGGACATCTGCTTCCACAGCGACCGCTCAGCGGGGGTCAGGAAGCTCTGCGCCCACGTGTCGAGCTCAGGCTCGGGAGGGCGAGGGTCGAGCGCTCCGAAGAATCGGCCCGCTAGATGCCGGAAGGATCCGAAGCCTTGGTTCACGCCCGTGACGCTACCGGCTGTCGCCGAAGGAGCGGTTGCGGGCAGAATCACCGGGTGGCCTTCGAAGCGGTCCAGATCGCGTATCAAACCGACGACGTGAGAAGGGCCGCCCTAGTGCACAGCGCCCAGTTCGGATCGGGACCGTTCTTCGTGTCCGAGCACATCCAGCTCTCATCTGTGACCCACGAGGGCCGGCCGGCACTGCTCGACCACTCGTCGGCTTACGGCCAGTGGGGGAATGTCATGGTCGAACTTGTCGCCTACCACGAGGTTAGCCCGGCAAGCCTCTCCGACCAGCTCGGGGTCGGGACGTGCGGCCTTCACCACGTAGCGTGCTTCGTCAACGACCTCGCCGAGGGGCTCAAAGTGATGCTCGACACGGGTCACGAACTTGTCGCCGAGGCCGAGACAGCATCGGGTATTCGCTTCGCCTTCGTCTCTGGAGCCGGCTATGGACACCTCGTGGAGCTCTACGAGCCGTCCCCCAAGCTGAGAGCATTCTACGACCTGGTCAGGTCAGCAGCGCACAGATGGGATGGCACGGAGCCCGTCCGTCCCATCCTCTCCGGCTGATCTCCGCCGCCGCCATCGAGCTACTTCGCTTCGCGTTTGGCCGGAAGGAGAAGCTTGTGGTCCAACAGTGCCAGCAGGCCGTCGACAGCTTGTCTGTGCCTTCCAAGGTCGTCCGACTGCGAGTCGACGAGGCCGACGAAGATCGTCTGCAAGACGGCCTCGACCTGCTTGCGCCGCTTAGGGATCACCTCGCCGGTTTCCACGGCGCCTTCGATCAGTTCGTCCATGATCCGCGCTCCCTCTCCGGGAGGGCTCGGGATCGCATCTTGAAGCTCGGGGTGGCGTATCCGGTCGACCCTGGCGGTACCTAAGAACTGCGCTATGTGGGGCTCCTGGGCGTTCAGCGAATGGGCAACCTCAAGGATCGCCCGGAACCGCCCGTCGAAGGTTTTCTGTGAGCCCATCGCTTCGGCGATCGCCTCGTCCACCCTGGTCTGGAGCGTCCAGTAGACAGCCAGGTACATTTCCAGCTTCGAACTGAAATAGTAGTAGAGGGCACCGGTGCTGATACCTGCTGCCGCCGCGACGTCTTTGTTGGTGACGATCCCATAGCCTTGCCGGGCGAACAGCTCAGAGGCGACGGAGATGATCCGCAGTCGCGTGTCTACAGCGCTCGAAGACGGGGGACGACCGATTCGTGCTTGGGGCTTCTTCGCCACTGTGCTCCGAGATTCCGATGTTCCGAGATTCCGCGGATACTCGAGCGGTCTCAGGCCGGCAATTCGACTACGGTCACGGTACCGGTGTCACCGTCCACCTCGACGAGAGCGCCGTCGGCTATAGCCTGGCAGGCGCCGGTGGCGGAAACCACGCAGGGCAGCCCAAGCTCGCGACTCACAATGATGGCGTGGCTGATCTGGCCGCCCACTTCGACTACCACAGCGGAAGCTGCCATGAACAACGAAGCCCAGCCCGGGTCGGTAACCGGGGCGACGAGGACGTCACCTGGCTCCAGGTCACCCGGGTCGCCGACCTGCATGATCACCCTCGCCCGTCCTGTCGCCTTCCCGGGACATCCTGCTACGCCGTGGAGGCTTGCCCCTGGCTCGAGCTTCGCAACTTTGGCGTCTCCCCTTCTGGGCCACTCGCCGAGCGGCGGGACCTTACCGTCGCGAATGATGAACGGCGGCTCGAGGTCGAACAGCTCCGCCCACTCGGACGCCCTAGACGCCAGGGTGTCCGTGAAAGAAGCCGGGTCGGCGACGAAAGCTTCCACCTCCTCGTCTACGAGGTGGAACACGTGCGACACGTCCCTTAGGTTTCCGACGGCAGCGTGGCGGCGTCCCAGCTCCAGGAAGGTCATCCGGGCCTCGTGGATGGCCCTGATCAGGTTGGTCTTGGTGCGCTCCCTGAACACGAGCTGGTTGGCGGCTACCAGTGCCGCCTCGAACTGACCGGCGAGCTCCTCGTTGCCCATGTCGGCGAGCTTGGCCCTCACCTCGGCTGTGGCAGCTTCGCGTTCCCTGACGCGCCGAGCTAGTCGAAGGGCCGGGCTGTCCTCGTCCGATTGGAACCTGACCCGCTCCAAGGTGGCGAGGGCGAGCTCGGGGCGGGTCTCCCACGTGTCCGCGCTCAGCTCGTACTCGTTGACCGAGCGGGAGCCGAAGTCCTCGATGAAGCGCCGCCACTCGGAAAGGAACTTCGAAGCGTCTTCGGACCGCGAAGCCGCCAGGCGTTCGACGAGACCTGGGACGCCCTGGTCGAATAGGTCGGTTAACTCCTGAGAGCTGCGGACGAGGCGGGAGATCTCCCACATCCTGGCGCTCGGCTCCGCCGAGTCGACGTCACCGAGCCCGGACACGAGCTTCATCGGAACGGTGGGATCCCCTATGGCCTGACCGACGGCGAAGAGGATGCCGGGTGCCACCCCCGAACCGCTCGAAGTGAGCGTGTGGCTCTCGAAGAGCTTGGCTATGAGCGTCTGTAGTTCTCGGACACGCCTGAGCAGGGCCGCGTCGTCGAGGGAGGTAAGGTCGGGGCGCTTCGCACGAAGGGCTTTGGTCCTGTCGCGCTCGTCGTCTATCTCGGGCCAGGTGGAGGTCGTGACGAGCCAGCCCATGTGAGCGAGGATCTTGTCGGTCAGGTCGGGACGTTCGTCGCGGGGATCAGCGACGTAAGGTGGAACGTCAGGGTGGTCGCCGAAGAAGGCCAAGTCGAGCTGCTCGACAGTGACCGCCGGGTTGCGGACCCCCTGCATGCGAACGTTCGACAGGTTGATGTACATGTAACCGCCGAAGAACCCCACTGTCTCGGGTCGGGCCATGTCGAACTCGTCCATCGAGTAGTTGCCGGTCCTGACGTAGCCGTCCCGCCACCCTTGGCAGATGCCGTTCGCCCACGTGTACGTAGCGCTCAGCGGGCTGACCGGGGTCGGGGCTACCTCTCCTGAATTGGCCCGGGTGTAGTGAGGCCAGCGCTCGCTCGGCACCCAGTCGGTTATCCAGCGGTCCCTCATGTGCTCATCCCCCTGTCCCTTAGAAGCGATCTTCTGGTAGTGATGCTAATCGACCGGTTAGTATGCCGTCACTTGTCCCTGGACTCAAGTGGTTCAGGGAGTGGTTCAGCCGACGTGCAGCAAGTCGAGCGCAGCTATAAACTGACCAGTTGATTACCACGGCTAGATCCGTCATAATCATATCCAGCAGCTCTACCAGGGAGGGGAGATGGGTTTTCTCGAAGGCCGCGTCGCCTGCGTGACAGGCGGTACCCGCGGGATTGGCTTCGCGATCGCTAAGGCGTTTCAGCGTGAAGGTGCGGACGTGGTGATCAACGGTCGCGACCCGGCCAAGGGTGCTCAGGCCGTCGAGGAGCTTTCGCGTTCCGGTGATGGGGGTGCTGTGGCGTTCGTCGCAGGTGACGTGAAGCTCCGCTCCGACTGCGAGGCGGTCGTGGCAAAGACGGTTGAGCGCTTCGGCAGGATCGACATCCTCGTTCCCAACGCAGGAGGTGGAAGCAACTACGCGCCAGTAGTGGACATGACCGACGAGGCGATGGCCGAGGCCCTGGACTGGAGCTTCTGGCACACCTTCTGGACTGTCCGGGCAGCGTTGAAGCACATGATCCCCAACGGCTGGGGACGGATCATCGCCATGAGCTCGGTGGAGGGAAAGATGGGCAAACCCGGCATTGCCAGCTATGTCGTCGCCAAGCACGCCGTGTGCGGGCTGACCAAGTCTGTCGCACGCGAGGTCGGCACCATGGGGATCACCGTCAATGCACTCTGCCCCGGAGCCATCGAGACGGACGAAATGAGAGCCCAGGGTCCCTCCGCCGCCGAATCCATGGGGATCACCTACGACGAGCTCCTGCAGACCTTCGCAAACGAATCGGCGATCAAACGGCTGAACGAAGTGGAGGACGTGGCCGCAGTGGCGCTGCTTCTTGCCTCGGATGCGGGGGCGGGGATAACAGGATCGCTCATATCCATCGACGGCGGAACGTCGCCCTACTAGAGATCGAAAGGAACGACGGATGGGTAAACTCGACGGGAAAGTCGCCTGCGTGACCGGAGGGACCAGGAGCATCGGTAGGGCCATTGCCGACGCGTTCCTGGCGGAGGGCGCAAGCGTCGTAGTGAACGGTCGCGACCAAGCCAAAGGGCAGCGTTGCCTCGATGAGATGGGCGCAGGGGACCGCGCGGCCTTCTTCGCCGGCGATGCGCGCAAGCAGGAGGACGTCGAAGGCCTGATCGACTTCGCGGTCCAACATTTCGGACACCTCGACATCTGCTGCCTCAACTCGGGAGGTGTCGAAGCTACAGCCCCTGTGGCCTCGATGTCCGACGAGGAATGGAAGCTCGAGATGGACTGGAACATAAACCACGTCTTTTGGGGGATGAGGAAGTCTCTGCAGCACATGATCCCACGCCAGGCCGGCCGGATCATCGTCACGTCCTCGGTGGAAGGCAAGCTCGGCAAGCCCGGGCTGGCCGGGTACGTGACAGGAAAGCACGCAGTCAACGGCCTGGTGAAGACAGCGGCCAAAGAAGTTGGAACGCTCGGTATCACCGTCAACGCTCTGCTGCCAGGGATCATCGAGACAGACATCGTCCGCGAGACCGGTCCGGCATCCGCACAGGCGATGGGATTGGAGAGCTACGACGCGATGATCGGCCTGTTCTGCCAGGAGTCGTCGATCAAACGGCCCAACCGTGTCGAAGAGGTAGCAGCCGTGGCGGTTCTACTGGCTTCTGATGCCGGTAGGAACATGACCGGCTGTCTCTTCCCGATCGACGGCGGGACGATGCCATACTGATCTTTCGACCACGGGAGAACTAGTGGCCCTTTAGGTAATTGGTCTTCCAATGATAAGACGTGCAATAGTGTCATTGATCTAACTGGGTAGTAGGTTATTTAATTGTCGTTCGGCAGAGCCGAACCAAAAAAGGGAGGAAGCTAATGTTTGGTCAATATCGATCGAAGCTGACACGCAGCTTGACGGCGGGCGTCGCCGTGATCACGATCGGAGGGGCGCTGTCAGCCTGCAGCTCGTCGAAGACGTCGACGAGCTCGGCGACCACAGCGTCGAGCTCCGCCACCACAGCGTCAGGGTCTTCTGGGACTACGGCGTCGAGTGGCGGCGCCTCTTCTGCGGTGACCGCCGCCGAGCAGATCGTCGCCCAAGCAGAACAGCCGCCGACGCACATACCCCAGACGACACCGCTCAGCTCTGCGCCGCCCAAGGGCAAGACATTCGTCTTCTTGCAGTGCGAAGTCTCGCAGTGTACTGACATCGCAAGCGGGATAAAGGCTGCCACAGCCGCTATCGGTTGGAACCTAAAGACGATCCCGTTCCAGTCCGCCAACCCGGCTACTTTGGTCTCGGGACTACAGCAGGCATTGCAGTACAACCCTGTCGCCGTAGCTTTCTCCGGCCTGCCGGAGGTGACCTGGCAGAGCGAGATCCCCGCCTACCAAAAGGCTGGCGTGATCATGATCCCAGCGTTCATGGGACAGCTCACTACGCCCTCCCCCGTCGTTCCCTACGACATCGGGGCCTACAACGGCACGGTGGAATCTGCCAAGCAGATAGCAGCCTGGATCACCGAGAAATCTAACGCAAACGCCCAGGTTCTCTCAGTGGGGGTTCCGTCGTTCCCGCTTCTCGCTACCTACACGACGGCGTTCGCTTCCGCCCTCGGAGCTGACTGCTCGGCGTGCAAAATCACAGACGTCAATGCGACGATCCCCCAGGTGGACGCAGGACAGATTGACTCCCTGATAGTCACCGCATTGCAGAAGAACCCTTCGATCAAGTACGTGACGGTCGTCGACGGGGCCTTCATCGACGGCTTGCCCTCTGCGCTAGCGGCAGCGGGTCTCACGGGCAAAGTGCAGATCACGGGCATCGGCGCTGACGTGTCGAACGAGACGAACATCCTCTCGGGAGGTGACTTCAAGGCGTTCACGGCGCTGGCGACGATAGACTCCGGATGGGTCATGGTCGATGCTGCGCTGCGTCATCTAGAAGGCATGCCTGTCACCTCGACCAATGACGGGACGTCCACCGGAAGCCTGCCGGGTATGCTCTTGACTGAGAAGTCGATGAAGGCTAACAACATCCCGGCTGCGAACTCCTTCAACTTCCCGGCGGACTACGCAAGCCAGTTTATGTCACTGTGGCACGTGGGATGACCGACACAGCGCGCAGCGGGTCTTCGGCCCGCTGCGCGCTGTCGGCGCAAGGCCTTTCAAAGACTTTCGCCGTGACCCCGGCGCTCGACCACTTCGACTTGGAGATCGAGGCCGGAGAGATACACGCTCTTCTCGGCGAGAACGGCTCGGGTAAGTCGACCTTCATCAAGATCCTGTCCGGTTACCATCACCCCGATCCTGGTGGCACGGTTCTGATCGACTCCCGGCCCTTGGAGTTCGGCTCGGTAGAGTCGTCCTTCCATCTAGGGTGCCGTTTCGTGCACCAGGACCTGGGTCTCGTGGCGGCGCTTTCGGTGCTCGACAACCTTTCACTCAACAGCGGCTACCCGACCAGGCTGGGAACGGTCCAAGGACGTGAAGCCCGCCGCCTTGCGGAGGTGGACTTGGCGAGGGTTGGTTTGGAGATAAGTCCGTCGACTCCAGTAGAGCTGTTGTCCCCGTCGCAGAAGACCGGGGTCGCCGTGGCCCGTGCCCTGCGCCAGCTAGGCCGCGACGGCGGGGACGTGAAGCTCCTCGTGCTAGACGAGCCGACAGCTACGCTGCCCGAAAGCGAAGTCGAGCACCTCCTCGACATCGTCCGCAGGGTCGCAGCTCGCGACATCGGGGTCTTGTACGTCACTCACCGCCTCGACGAAGTCTTCGAGCTGGCCCATAACGTCACGGTATTGCGAGACGGCGTCAAGGTGGCGACGCAGCCGGTGACCAGCTTGGATCGACGTACGATCGTGACGCTGCTGGTCGGAGGTGAGCTTGACGAGGTGCGCCGGGTTTCTTCGACTATGCAGGGCAAGACCGGTGCTGTGATCCTGCGGGTGGAGGACCTCAAAGCGGGACCGTTGGACGGTGTTTCCTTCGAGGTGGAAGCAGGAAAAGTCGTCGGCTTTGCCGGCATCACCGGCTCGGGCCGCGACGTGGTGCTCGGTGCTCTCTTCGGTGCGGTCGAGCGTGACGGAGGTCAGGTGACCGTTGCCGGCAGAGAGGTAAAGCCCTTCCAGCCGCGTTCGGCCATGGACGCCGGCGTAGGCTACCTCCCAGCCGAGCGCAAGGCGCAGGGCGCGTTCATGGAGCTATCAGCCCGAGAGAACCTCACCATCTCGGACTTACAGCCGTTCTGGGCTAGAGGGTTGCTTCGAAAGAAGACCGAGACAGTAGAAACGAAGTCCTGGTTCGAGCGCCTCGACGTCCGCCCCCCAGGAGCGTTCGAGCTCCCCTTGATGCACTTCAGCGGCGGAAACCAGCAGAAGGTAGTGTTCGCCAAGTGGATCAGGCGTAACCCCAAAGTGTTCCTCCTAGACGAACCGACCCAAGGGGTCGACGTCGGCGCCAAAGCAGGCCTGCACCGCCAGATCCTGGCGGCTGCCGCGGGCGGAGCAGCGGTCGTCATAAGCTCGTCGGATGTCGACGAACTCGCGGCTTTATGTCACGAGGTGATCGTCGTCCGCGACGGAAGGGTCGTCGCTCGCCTGCAGGGCGACGACGTAAACGTAGCAGCAATCTCACATGAGTCCCTGGGGGCCGGCGAGGAGGCAGTCCGACTATGAACCGGTCACGCATGACCTTTAGCTTGGGATTGGACCGCTACAGCGGCTTTTACCTGTGGGCACTTGCGATCGTCGTCTTCGGAGTGTGGAAGCCGCACCTATTCCTGACCCAGGCGACCCTGCACTCGGTGGCTTCGTCCCAGGCTATAAGCGCAATGCTGGCGATAGCCGTCTTGGTCCCTCTGGCAGCGGGAGCTTTCGACCTGTCGGTCGGCGCGACGATCAACCTTTCGGCGATCATCGTCGCGTGGCTGCAGACTACGCACCACTGGAACATGTGGCCTGCGATGATTGTCGCCGTCGTGGCGACCTTCCTGGTGGGAGTTGTCAACGGGTTCGTCGTTGTCAAGCTGCGGATCAACTCGTTCATAGCTACTCTCGGTATGGCGACGGTCGTCGCTGCTGTACAGATCATCGTCTCGGGGAACAGTCAGCCGAACCCGCCGACGACCGCAGCGTGGAACAGCCTCACCCAGAGGACCGTCGGCGGCTTCCAGATAGTCGTGCTGTACCTTGTGGTGCTAGCGCTGTTCTTCTGGTGGCTCCTTGAGCACACTCCAGCCGGTCGTTACATCCATGCAACCGGAGGTAACCAAGAAGCGGCGCGCCTGGCTGGCGTGAAAGTCGACTACTGGACCTGGGTGACCCTGATCATCTCGGCTACGGTGTCAGGAATCGCCGGGGTTCTCTACAGCTCGCTGTCAGGTCCTTCCCTCACGTTCGGAAGTACCCTCTTGCTCCCAGCGTTTGCTGCGGTCTTCCTCGGTTCGACCCAGCTCAAGCCCGGGCGTCTCAACGTGTGGGGAACCATGCTCGCCGTCTACGTACTTGCAACTGGGGTCACCGGCCTGGAGCTCGTAACCGGAGTGCAGTGGCTCAACGACATGTTCAACGGTGTGGCACTGATTGTCGCAGTCGGCTTTGCAGTTTGGCGTCAGCGCCGCGCTGCGGCTACCCGGCGCGTTGGAGCGCCACACAGCGTCGCGCAACGAGAACCCAAGGACGAGGCAGCCGAAGTGGCCGGCTCGCCGGCGGGCTGAGGCAAGGAGTCGATCGATGCTAAAGTTAGATGCAGACGTAGCTGTCGTGGTCGAGGCATTCCCTATCGGGACTGTCGGGGCTGACAACTTGGCTGCTATCAGGGCCGCGGATCTGACGGGGCCGCTCGAGCTCTCCGAGCAGGTAGAGCGTCGGGACCACGTCGTGTCCAGCGACCCAGAGGTCGTGGTGCGTGTGCACCGCCCCGTCGGTGTCGACGGGGCACTTGCGTGCGTCTACTCGATACACGGCGGCGGTTATGTCCTAGGAAGCTACGCAATGGACGACGCCCGCTTCGACGCATGGTGCCAGCGTTACGGGATTGTCGGGGTGTCCGTCGAGTACCGCCTTGCCCCCGAAACCCCCTATCCCGGCCCGCTCGGCGACTGCTATGCCGGACTTAGCTGGGTCCACCAAAACCATCAGATGCTCGGGGTCGATCCCGACCGGATAGGTATTGCGGGGGTAAGCGCAGGAGGCGGCCTCGCAGCAGCGCTAGCTCTTCTAGCCCGGGACAGGGGAGAGGTTCCGGTGCGCTTCCAACTCTTGGAGTGCCCGATGCTCGACGACCGCCAAGTCACCCCGTCGAGCCGGCTCGACGGTCTCGCCATTTGGACCAAGGAGTCCAACGAGTTCGGCTGGAAGTCCTATCTAGGCGATCTTTACGGAACCTCCGACGTGCCAGCCTACGCCGCGCCGGCACGAGCGACAGACCTCGGGGGGCTCCCTCCTGCTTACGTGTGCGTGGGCGCAGTGGACGGTTTTCGCGACGAGGACGTCGACTACGCCAACCGGCTGAACCAAGCCGGCGTTCCTACAGAACTCCACGTTTACCCGGGCGCTCCCCACGGTGTCGGTGTGTTGGCCGGCACTGCGGTAGCAGAGCGCTACAACCGCGGCATCGAGGAATGGCTGGCTCGCCAACTGGCCTGAGAGCGAGTTCTTACTCCCACTCGATCAGCTCGTCGAAGCGCGCCGGCCAGTAGCCGACGTAACGCTCCTGCAGGCCTGCGAAGTGCTCGCGCATGAGCCGTGAGGCTCTGGTCGCGTGGCCGGAGACCACGGCTCGGGCGATCCTGCGGTGCTCGTCAAGGATCTGTTCCCTGAAACCCGTGGTGTCCATTCTCGTCACGACGTGCTCATGCCACAGGTGGCTTACAGTACGGGCGAACAGCTCTATGACACGGTTGGCCGCCAGCTGTTCGACTGTCCCGTGGAAACCGTTGGTGGCGTCCCAGTAGCCCTGGCCTTCCACCGGCAGCGAACCCGCCAAGTAAGGAGCCAAGCGGCTGCTGACAAGCTCACGGTCAGGGTTTCGGGCGGCCAACTCGGCGCACAGAGGAGCTAACTCCAATTGGGCCTCGAACAGCTCGGTGTAGGTGGCCCCTCCGAGATGAAGGTACAAGGCACTAACCCGGGCAAGGTTGCGAGGGTCGACAGCACTGACAACGGGTCCACCGCCCGGGCCAGGCTTGAGCCTTATGATCTCCTGAACCTCCAAAAGCCGAAGCGCCTCGCGAAGCGAAGCTCGGCTCACCTGGTAGGTGATGAGCATCGCAGACTCGGGTGGAAGCGTGTCACCGGGACGAAGTTTGCGTGACACGATGTCGGCGACTATCGCCGCGGCCACGGTCTCGGCTCTCTTGGTCGTACGCTTGGGCCTGTCGGTAGACCCGGCACTCGACCGTTCGAGGGTGATCCATAGGCTCCGCGAGCCTTCCGGTTCCTGTCGGATCTCGGGGGCTTCGGGCGGGGACAGTTTCGGCGGGACCGCCCGGCTCATGCGCGCTGCCTCATGCCGCGCGACATTACCCGACCGGCGGCTTCCAGGGCGGCTGGCCGGCTGGTGCCAGGTCAGCCAGCCGCGTGCCTGCCGGCCAGCCAGCCGAATACCATCGCAGGTCCGAGGGTTCCTCCCGCTCCCCCGTAAGTCATTCCGAGCGGGGAACCGCAGGCGTTGCCGGCCGCGTAAAGGCCGGGTATGGGGTCTCCGTCTAGGTCGATCACCCGTGCGTCGGGGTCGACGCGGGGACCACCTTTGGTGCCAAGTCCACCGCTTCGGACCGGTAGAGCGTAGAAGGGTGGCGAATCGAGCGGCCCGAGTGTCGCCCCGACTGTTCCCTTGTGCTCGGGGTCTCCCCACCAGCGGTCATGGGCGCTTTCACCTCGGAGGAAATCCGGATCATGCCCTGCGGCGACGTTGTCATTCCAGCGCTGCACTGTGGACACCAGGTTGGCCGGTGGAACTCCTAGCTTCTCGGCCAGGTCCTCCAAAGATGGCGCGCCCAGCAACCACTCAGCCGCCTGCTCGGCCCCGGAGGACTTGACACCGGCGCCCCCGGCCCCTGGGGACCCGTAGCGCTCGACGTAGCACTGGTCGAAGATCAGCCAGCAGGGCAGGTTGGCGTAGTTGAAACGGGCGACGTCTTCTTGGTGGAAAGCTCCGCCGAACGCGTTGTAGTTGGCCGCCTCGTTCGCGAATCGGCGGCCCTGCCGGTTGACCATGATCGTGCGGGGTCGGGACCGGTCCCCTGAGAGCAGGAAACGGTTCATTCGGTTGACGCCCGGCGGCAGATCGCCGACGGGTATCCACCATGCTTCCCTCATGTTCGACAGCATCGCCCCAGCCTTCATGGCCATGTATAGGCCGTCGCCGGTGTTGGTCTCAATCGAGACCGGGTGCGTGAGCGGACCGCGTAGGAAGGCCCGCTTGTACTCTTCGTTCCACTCGAAGCCCCCCGTAGCGAGCACCACGCCGCGACGCGCCTTAACTTCGCGTCTTTGACCGCCTACGTCGACGACTGCGCCGGTGACCCTGCCCGCGTCGATCACAAGGTTCCGCATCCGCGCGGACGTCACAGGTTCGATCCCCCTATCGAGGCACGCCTTGAGTAGACGGCCCACGAGGGCCTGTCCCAAACCGCGCTCGTCGCGGATCTTCCTGCGCTGCATCTCCTCGGGCGAGGGCATGGAGGGAACGGCCGCGCCGAGTGGCGTCTCGCTCATCGTGATGTTCATCGTCGCGAAGTACGGGCTCGGCGTCACCCGCGCCGCCCACTCCCCGAGCTCGTCGAAGGCGAAAAGCGGGCACTCGACGGTCCGTCCGCCGCCGGGTAGGCCCCCCGGGTGCTCGGGGTGGTAGTCGGGGAAACCTCTAACCGAGTAGAAGTCCGTGCCGGCTTTGGCGTCGAGGTATTCGACCATCCGGGGCCCGGCGTCCACGAATGCCTCCGCGAGGCGCTCCTCTATAGTCCCACGCGAAAGTGACATCAGGTAGGTGAGGGCAAGATCCCGGCTGTCGGTGGCACCGTCAGCGGCCATGTGCGGATTGTTCGGGATCCAAACGTGGCCTCCCGACCAGGCGGACGTCCCTCCGACCTGCTCCCCTTTCTCGAACAACGCAACTTTGGCCCCGCCGTCGTGAGCAGCTATGGCAGCTGTGAGGCCTGCGGCGCCTGT
>JAKBBA010000212.1 GCA_021808665.1 Actinomycetes bacterium | reverse complement strand
GCACATGGGTCTTGACCAGCTTGGTGTCGACGAACACCTCCACAGTCCGCGGCCCCAAGCGGGCGTCGACGCTGCGGCCGATATACGCCCACGGCACCGAGTACAGAGCTTCGCCGACTTTGACGTGTTCTCTGAACTTCGCGTCCGCACTGACGACGGCGTCGGTTGGGCTCTTAGTTGCGGCGCAACGTGACCGGAACGGGGTCGACCACTCGACGCTCCATGTGCGCGAGCTTCTCTTCGGCACCGACAAGGCTTACTTTGAGTCCCTCGATCTCGCCGAGCCAGCCCTCGGTGCGTGCCTCTGCGATGCGGGCGATGAGATTGTCGCGGATCTCGACCAAGCGGTGTTGTTGGGACGGATCGGGCCAGAGCATCGAGCATCGGACGCAGGCGTGCTCGTGGATGCAGGGGGAGCCGAACGAGCGTCCGCATGTGCCGATCGAGACCTTGCGCCGCTCGAAGTGGCCCAGGAACTCCTCCCATTCATCGTCGGTCGGCGTTCGGTACTCCTCGTTCGGCCGCAGGGCTCGCCGGCGGGCGAGAAAGGCGAGATGTGCCTGAATGGCGTCGTCGGGGTAGACGGCCTATGGGGCAGTCAGATATTAGAACTGTAGGAGTAGCTGTGGATGCGGGGTCTGGGGGGAAGGGTGGATGACTGTGGAATCTGTGGACGACAGCGGGTTCATTGCATGGGGAGCGGGCGTTCGTGCCAGACCTCGCGGGTCTGTTCGCTGTGGCGTACCCAGCGGTAGCGCTTGTGGGCGGCTTGGGGACTGCAACCGAGGGCGTTGGCGATCTCCGTCCAGGTGGCCCCGGCGGCGCGTGCCTGGGAGACGGCGAAGTCCTGTTCGGCGGTCAATTGCGAGATCTGGGCTGTGAGTTTCTCGATGCGCTGTAGCGGTCTGGTCATGAGTGCGGCCATCAGGTCGTCTTGTCTTGATCAACGTTGGTTGATTTTCTGTCGTTGGCGGAGTGGGCTGGCCTGTCGGTTCGTCGGCTGTAGTCGGCTGCGTATTCGGTCCAGTCGCCGCTGGCGGCTCGCTGCCATTGCACGGCGACGGTGATGTGCATTCCGAGCATCCGGGCGATCACCGCCGCGGGAAGCTCGGCGGAGAGTTGCATGAGGGCGGATGATCGTGCAGTGCTGGGATGGATGCCGAGGTTTCTTAGGCGTTCGGAGAGTCGGCTGGCGCTGATGGGCCGGCCGGGCTGTCCGCCGGGGAACAGCCAGGGAGAGGTTCCTCTGTCCCCGACGATGGCGTGACCTTGACGGTTGGCGACGAGTTCGACGAGTAAGGCGGCGACGGGTTCTGGGAGACTGAGGGGCCGCTGGCCGAGGCGAATGAAGACGCCTTGGGCGGTCTGTTCGACGTGTCTGAGGGTGAGTCGGCTGATGGCGGCGACCTTTTGGGCGTAGAGCAGGACGAGCAGTCCCGCGACGCGGTCTGTGGTCTCGATGGTGTCGTCGGATAGCAGCCGGCGGGCTTGTTCCCACCGTTGCTCGCCGTCGAGGGTGCCTGTGGGACCGTTCCATCGGGTGGCGGGAAGCTCGAGTCTGGTGAGCTTTTGCGACGCCGCCCAGCGGACGAAGGTGCCTGCGTCGCGTCGGCGCGGGGCTCCTTGTCCGGCCAGCCAGGCGTCGAGGTGGCCCTGGTCGGCCGAGGCCAGGGTTACACCTCGGCCCGCGAGCCAGTCCAGCAGTTCGAGCGCAGAACGTAGGCGTGCTTTGACGGTCGTGGTCTGGTTGTAGGTGATCGCCTCGCCGTTGTGCGCTCGGCGAAGCCGTCGTAGCAGATGCCAAATGGTGTAGCGCTCGAGGAGGTAGCGCTCGTGGGGGTCGGGGCGTGCCGCGATGGTGTCAGTCACCCACGCCTCGAGGCGGGCCATGTGCTCGTCACGGTCGGGCAGGGCTCCGGTTGCGACCAGGACGGCCCGGAGGTGCTCGACGGTCTTGGCAGGCCGAAGGCGGTCAAGGGTGTCGTGAGCTATGGGCAGGTCGCCTCTGGCGAGACCGCCGAGGATGGCTGCGGTGTGGTGGTGGCCGATCCAGCTCGACACCGTGGCGGGAAGCTCGACTGCGGCCAGGTTCTCATAGAGGGTCTGCAACTGCGAAGCGATGGTCCCGTCGGGACCGCCGAGCAGGTCGGTGAGCCGTCGGCGGAGATCGCAGCGGGCGCACGGGCCGCCGGTCAGCTTGGTCGCCTCCGCGCAGGTCGGGCAGCGTTTCCAAAACGACGAGTCCGGCTGGGTGCAAGAAGCGCACAGCGGCCGGTCGATGCTGCCGCCGCGCACCGGTCTGGATCGGCCGCAGCCGGCGCAGCGAGCCCAACGCTTCTGGCAGGCCTTGCACCACGGCTGGCCGGTCGCTTTGGAGATCTCCGCGGGCGCTAAGCGGCCACAGATCGAGCACGTCATCTCTTGGAGCGGACGGCAACTCTCGCAGCGCGGACCGTCGAGACCACGTACGCTCACCCGCCGACGACGTCCGCAGCGGACACAGATCTCGGTGTTGGCGGGATCGCGCATGAAACAGTTCGGGCAGATCGGCCGGCCCTGGCCGTCGCGAGTGACTGGATCCCGGACAGTCCCGCAGCGGGCGCAGGGCACGGCCCGCAAGCGGGCCTCGCAGCCACGGCAGATACGCAGCCCGTTGTTGAGCTTGGACAGCTTGACAACTCTCCCGCAGTGCGGGCAGGCCGGCGCGACGATGCTCGCCGAGCCCGCCTCGAGTAGCACGTCGATGAGGCGCAGCACTGACGGCACGGGTGCCTGCGCCCCGGCCCCGGTGAGCAGTTCGGGGCGGTCCTGGAGCGCCCAGGCCAGCTGCCGGCGCTGCCCGGCCCGGGAAGTGACCCGCTTAACCGCCGCGGTTATGGTGTCGGCGTCGAGAGCCGGGTCGACGGCGGCGACGACTCCCACGATAACCTCGACGGGCTCTGCGCTCTCATAGGGCGGGCACGAACCGCACCGGGGCCGGCCGTCACGGTCACGGGAGGCGACTGCCCGCAGTTTCCCGCACGCCGCGCACTGAAGGGGTGCGCGCCCGCAAGGTGCGCAATACCAGTCCTCGCCGCGACGCTGAAAGCTGCGGAGCTGCTTGAAGCATTTAGCGCAGCACGGAGGCGACACGGCCACGCCAAGGGTTCTCAGCGCAACCAGCAAGTCCCCCACAACACGTGGGGCCGGTGAACGCCCGTCAGTGAGCAGTGACGGCCGCTCCAGGAGCGCCTGGGCCAGGCGGCGTCTAGCGCAGCGGCCCGCGGCGATCGCGGCGACCACCTCTTCGACACTGTCACGCTCGGCCTTCGGGTCGACCTCGCAGACCGCGGCGACTACCACTGCGCCGGGATCGGCGAGCACTTCTGGGGAGAATGCCGCCATCTACGAATCGCTGCGGGTGATACGAGCCCGTTTGGGTCGCAGCTCGCCAATCCCGCCACCCGCTGCGACAGCCTTGGCTTTCTTGGCCGGCCCAGCAGCGACCGGCTCGATCAGATCCTCCATGGTGCAACCCAGAATGTCCAACAGGGCCACCAGGATCTTCACGCTGAGCCGTTCGGGTCGTTCCACCACCAGCCGGTACACCTGGCTGGTCGACAATCTGACACCCCGCTCGGCCAGCGGTCCCAACAGATCGGTGGTCGAGAACATGTCCCGCTCAGCCATCACCCGTCGCAGATGCCACCGGTAGTCGAGCTTCCTAGCCGTCACCTGTCCCTCCGATCTGGCCCAGAACCGGAGAAAGCGCCCTGGCCAACGCCCGGTTCATGTAATCGTCACTCACATGGGTGTAAATTGCTGTCGAGGTATCGCACTCGTGTCCCACCTGGACCTGGAGGAAACGCCGGTCAGCGCCGTCCTCGGTCAAATGAGTCACATAGGAGTGTCTCAGCGAGTGAGGCACCAAAGCCGTCGGCAGACCCAGGGCGTCGCGGTAGGCGACGAAACGGGCGTTGATCTCCGCCGGCTTGATCCTCCCGCCCCGCTCGGTCACCCACAACGCCGGATGACCATCACAACCGAAACGGGGCCGGACGCCCTCCACGTAGTCAGCAACAGCGTCGACAGCCCAGCCCATCACCGAAGCCACGCTACGCCGACGCGGCGGGCCACCCCGCTTCGCCTTGCCGTAACGCACCGCCAGCATCCCGAACCGGCCGAACTCCGGGGCCGCCGGGTTACGACCCCAGTCGACCACATCCAACTTCGAGCACTCCGTGCGGCGCAGACCCCACCCGTACATCACCTTGAACAACGTGGCGTCGCGATAGGCGGTCAACGCCCCCTTATGCCCAGAGCCCGCCGCCCGCTCCACCTGATCATCCGCGTAATCGAAAAACGCTTGCAACTCCTCTCGGCTGAACGGCCGAGCCTCCGGGCTGCCCTCGTAATCTGAGAGATGAGCGACCGTGTTCCACTCGTGAAAGACCGCCACCGGATGCACCCCCGGCCCGAACGCCTCCACACAGGCAGCCGACCAGCCGTAGCGGGCATCAATGATGTACTCGCTGAATAGGCGGAGATCCACCTGGTAGCTGCGGATCGTCGAAACCGCCAAATGCCGCTCCGCCATCAAAGAGACGATCCACTCCTCCACATGCGCCGGACCCCAACCCCACGGGTACTCATTCGTCTCCGCCGAGAACCGCCGCACCAACTTCTCCCGGGCCTCGATCGTCTCCACCCTCAACCCTCGGGCGGTCTGCTGTGCCCGCCAGCCCCGAAGCATCGCCTCGAACATGGCGTCCTCAGGGCGCAGATGAGCGACCCCCGACACCAGAACCAACTGTGCAGAACCTGCGAGTTCACCACGCGCCAACAGCCAACCTCTCTCCCATCAGGAGCAGAGATCATGCATTAGACGGGTGAATCCCGCAAGCCTGCAGGTCAGCGCCTGTGGACCAACCAAGCTCCCGGCCTACTACCTCAACATTCCGACCAGCCCGACCCGCGTCAGATGAAATTTCCGAGGGTGCGCGTACGTCATCGTGGTCACGGTGTAGACGTGGCCCAGCAGCTCCTTCGCTTCGCTCAGGGTGCCCCCAGCGGCCAGAACATCCATTGCTGCGGTGTG
>JAKBBA010000211.1 GCA_021808665.1 Actinomycetes bacterium | reverse complement strand
GGCGTAACCCAGAAAGGAATCCATCCATGAGCACCTTGTTGCATGTTTCTGCCAGCCCCAGGGGTGCGTGGAGTGACAGTCTCGCGTTGGCGGACGCGTTCCTCGACGCGTACCGTCAAGCCAATCCCGATGTCGTGATCGAGCACCTCGACTTGTTCGACGGGTCGTTGCCCACCTTCGGACGGTTGGCCGCGGGGGCGAAGATGGCCGTGTTCGGGGGCGGTGAGCCGAGCGCTGAGCAGCAGGGGGAGTGGGATGCTGCGCGGGCGGTGTTCGACCGGTTCTCCGACGCCGACGCTTACCTGTTCTCGGTCCCGATGTGGAACGCAGGCGTGCCGTACGTCTTGAAGCAGTGGATCGATATCATCACCCAGCCCGGCTGGGTGTTCGGGTTCACGCCCGGCGACGGCTACACCGGCCTGATATCCGGAAAGAAGGCGGCCGTGATCTACACGAGCGGCGTCTACTCGCCCGGAGCGCCCCTGGCATTCGGTGCCGACTTCCACGCTGCGTTCTTCAACGACTGGCTCCGGTTCGCGGGCTTCACCGACGTGACCGAGGTCCACTGGCAGCCGACCGTGCTGACCGCATCCCGTGACACCGACAAGGCCGAAGCGCTGCAGCGCAGCGCTGACGCCGGAAGGAGCTTCTGACTCATGCCAGTGATCCGCCATCACCACGTCGAGATCGACGGTATCAAGGTGTTCGTCCGCGAAGCAGGAGACCCAACCCGCCCGACACTGGTCCTGCTGCCGGGCTACCCCTCCAGCACCCGTTCCTACATCCGCTTGATCGACCGGCTCTCGCCAAGATGGCACGCCGCTGCGATCGACTATCCGGGCTTCGGTAGCTCCGACCCGCTCCCGGAGTCGCCGACTTTCGACCGCCTGGCCGAGATCACGGCCAAGACGATCGACGGGCTCGGGGTCGGCGACTATGGCGTCTACATGTTCGACTTCGGCGCGCCTGTCGGTTTTCGCGTCGCGTTGGAGCACGACCAGCGGGTGCGCGCGATCGTGACCCAGAACGGCAACGCCTACGTCGACGGATTCGGTCCAGGCGTCGCCGCCCTGGCCGAGTGGTGGAGTGACCGGGAAACCGGCCAGGCGGCCGTCGACGGCTTCGTCAGCCTTGAGGGAACGAAGATGCAATGGCAGGCCGGCGCCCGCGACGTCGAGAGCATCGACCCCGAGCAGGCCCTGGCCGACCAGCTCGTCCTCGACCGACCCGGCCGCGCCGATTACATGAAGGCGTTGCTGTGGGACTACCAGAACAACCCGCCGCGCTACCCCGACTGGCAGGCATGGCTACGCCGTCGGCAGCCCAAGCTGCTCGCCGCGTGGGGCAAGAACGACCCGTTCTTCACCGCCCCCGGCGCTGAGGCGTATCGCAAGGACGTGCCCGACGCGAACGTCGTGCTGCTCGACACCGGACACTTCGCCCTAGAAGAAGAGGCCGACACCATCGCCGAGCTCACCGACCAGCTTATGCGGTCGGCGTTCGACGTGGCCGGGGGCTGAGCGACATGGGGCTGTCCTGGCAGCAAGGACCACTCGCCCCGGGCGCGGTCGGGCGCTTCCTCACCGATCGGCCCCTGCCCGAGCGGCTGCTGTTCGCCGAGCCGGCCCGCCGCCGCCTGCGGGTCCGCCTGGGCGGAGCGTGGGTAGCCGACAGCGAGGAGGTGATCCTGCTCCACGAACCGGGCCACTACCCGGTCGCCTACTTCCCTATCGAGCACATCAGTGACGGCGTTCTCACCCCTGTCGACCGAACAACCACCCACCGCGACCTCGGCGCCACCCGGTGGTTCACCGTCGCCGGCCCGGCCCGCCGCGCCGACCGGGCGGCGTCCTGGGCGACGCACTGTTCGGCAGGCTCCTCGAAAGCCTCCACCCCTCCACTGGCCTGGAGATCACCTTCGCCATCGGCGCGGGACTTGTCGCCGCCGCCGCGCTCAGCCACGCCACCCCCTCTCCGACCCGCCCACCCAGCGAGCCACCACCCCCGCGCACAGCACGCGGCGGTAGGGCGATCAGCCCCCACTGAAAGGACACCACATGACGACATATCGCAACGCTGAGGTCGACGGAATCGACATCTTCTACCGCGAGGCCGGCCCCGCTTCTGCACCAACCATCCTGTTGCTGCACGGCTTCCCGTCCTCCTCGCGAATGTGGGAACCGCTGCTCACGCGGCTCGGGGACGCCTTCCACCTGGTCGCCCCCGATTATCCCGGGTTCGGGCACAGCGACACGCCAGACCCTACGGTGTTCGCCTACACGTTCGACCACTTCGCCGAGGTCATCGACGCCTTCACCACCAAGCTCAACCTCACTCGCTACTCGCTATTCCTGCAAGACTACGGCGGACCGATCGGTTTCAGGCTCGCATTGGCGCACCCCGACCGGGTCCAGGCCGTTATAGTGCAGAACGCGGTCGCCCACGAAGATGGGCTCGGGCCGCTGTGGGAGGCCCGCCGCCAATTCTGGGCCAACCGAGCTGATCATGAGGCGGCGCTGCGCGAGAACTTCTTCTCCCCTGCCGCGACCCGTCTGCGCCACGTCGGCAAGAGCCCCACGCCCGAGAACTACAACCCGGATCTCTGGAGCGACGAACTTGCGTTCCTGCAGCGACCCGGCCAGGTCGACATCCAGACCGACTTGTTCTTCGACTATCAGACCAACGTCACCGCTTACCCGGCATGGCAGGGATGGCTTCAGGCTCACCAGCCACCGACTCTGGTGACGTGGGGTCGTTACGACCCCTCCTTCGAGGCAGCGGAGGCCGACGCCTACAAGCGCGACGTGCCCAGCGCAGAGGTGCACCTGCTCGATGGCGGTCACTTCGCCCTCGAGGAGCAGCCCGATCAGATCGCCGACATCACCCGCGAGTTCCTCACCCGCGTCATCGGCTGCCAGCCGGGGGCGAAATAGGGCACCGGCACACCGAAGGGCTGCTCAGCGCTGGTAGCAGAAGGCAAGCCGGCACCTGCTGGAAATTATGCCGCCCACCAGGGTATCCGTTCCTTGCCCGCTCTGGAGTCCCAGATCAGGGGTCAACCTTTACCCGGTGATCGCGCCCAGGGTTAGAATCGCACTGGTGAGCGCAGACTCAGGACGAGCGGCCGGCGCCCACCCGTCGCCGCCTCCGGTATGGGATCAGGCGTCGAGACGCTGGACCGAGCAGCTACGACCGGAGCATCCCAGACACGATGTGACCGTGGCCGAACTGCACGCGGTACTGCTGCGCATCGCCTACCACGAGCTATCCCGACGCCGCTCTCACCTCGGGCCGGTCAGCGGACCGGAGCTCGACGATCTCGCTCATCAGGCGGCTGATGATGCGCTGGTGAAGATCTTGGCCAAGCTCGAACAGTTCGCCGGGCTCAGCCGCTTCACGACATGGGCGTACAAGTTCGTCATGTTCGAGATCTCCCGCCTGGTGAGCAGGCACCCCTGGCAGCGCCAGGCGCCGCACTCCGATGAGCGCATGTGGGAGCGACTCGCAGACTCGCCGATGGCAGATCCTGCGCAACGCACGGAGCGACGCGAGCAGCTGGCCACCCTCGCTGCTGCTGTTGAGGGGCTCACCGCCCGACAACGCGAGGTGTTCGTGGCGGTCGCCCTCAACGACGTCTCGGTGGACGTCTTGGCGGTCAAGCTCGGCTCCACCCGGAACGCGATATACAAGAACCTGTTCGACGCGCGCCGTAGTCTGCGTAGGAGCATGGCCGCCGAGGGTCACCCCGTCTTCCCAGAGGACAAAAGTCGTGACTGACGACACATACCTCCAAAGCTTGCTGCGATCCGAAGACGGAGATCCTGGATGCGACGCAGGCATCGAGATCTTCGACGCCTACATCGAGCTCGAACTCGCGGGGGAGGACCCCGCTGCGACATATCCCGGCACAGCGATCCATCTGCGGATCTGCGCGGCTTGTCGCATCGACCACGACGGGCTGCTTGATGTGGCCCGTCGGTTCGGAGACGTCACCCCACCCTGACCGGCCGTCAAGCCAGTCGACTTCCGATTACCGCTACTTCATACTCCTGAAGACGTTGCCTGTAACTCTCCCATCTGAGAGGTCCCGGGGCCTCGAATAAGTAGCTCGATGAGCTCGCAGCCCCGCGAGACGCAGGGCGAGTTCCAAGCACCGCCTCAGCGCGCACCGGAGGTGTGGGTCGCTGATCCAAGCGGATGTCTAGCTTTGAGCGCGGTCACCGGCACGCCGGAGACGGCGAAGCCGAGCGTAACGAGATGGGACGGGCGCTCACCGTCGACCGTCGGCTCGAGCCGTGGGGTGCCCCCTATCGTGCGACCAAACGGTCCAGCCTCCGCAGTGGGCAGGTGCCCCCGAACGCCGGCTCGCTATGGCGCTCCATACGTGCCGTTCTGCGCTCCCGCTCCCGCCACCTCCGTCGTCGTTCTGGCGCGTCGTTCTGCGGTCCTCCGCCGGCCGCCAGGGAGGCGTCGGGACATCGGCTGTCGCTGGCAGGAGCATGACCTTCGGCCGCCCGTAGGGGGATCGCCACCTGACACTGGCCAGGCGTCGCGAGAGAGCTTGGTTCCCCCCCTCTACATCACGACTGATTCGGCGAGGGCCTTCACTGCCCCCAGCACCGGGCTGTGCTCCTCATCCTCGACGGTGTCCTCTGCTCCGGGCCGCGGGTCTTCTTGGAGGATCGTCAGGGTGGTGCCATCTTCGTCGCCATCGAGGATGTAGGTCATCGTGAAGTAGTTCTCCGGCTTGTCCTCGAGGTCAGGCCGGGGAGCGAACAGCGAATAGGCGAGGCGGCCCGGGGCGTCGACGTGGATGACGGTACCCCACTGCTCGAAAGTCTGGCCCTCCCACTCGCTGATGAAGCGGATCTCTGACCCGACGCTCCAGTCGGTCTCCAGGTCGCTCCCGTACTGCCACTGCTTGACGTAGGCGGGCTCGGTGACGACCGACCACACCGTCTCCCGAGACGCCTGGATACGGATGCTGGATCTGGAGACACGCACAGGTGCTAGAGTACTCCGATTCCTACAAGACGGCGCGTCTTTACGGCCGTTACCGTCAGACCCGACACCGACCGAAGGAGGAGCCCGTGGAGCGCACCCTGGCCGACGAGGGCTACCA
>JAKBBA010000210.1 GCA_021808665.1 Actinomycetes bacterium | reverse complement strand
TTCGTCCCGGGTGAGCCCCACCTCCTCGACGAGCGCATGCGCGTGTCGCACCACCGCCTGCATCACCTCGGACAGGCGAGGGTCGGCTGCCGGGGTGAAGGAGGCGCATACCTGCAGGCGACCCACCGACCGAACGCCGCTCGGGTCGCGGCTGCGGTGGCCGTGAAATACTCCCGTGGTCGGATGAAGCCCCACTCGTTGAACGGCTGGCCACTGGTGACGGCACGTCGGTAGCCGAAGCAGGCGAGGTAGAGCGTCCGGATGTACATGACCGCTTCGAGCCGGTCGAGCTCGTCGTCGGTTGGTTCGACATGTCGGCGGTAGGCGTTGACGGCGGCGTCGATCCGTTCTTGGTTCGGCCGACGCGGGCTCCACGCACCGGTGCCCCAGATCAGGTAGGCGAAGTCGGCGAGGCGTGGTCCGCGCCCGGAGGCCTTCCAGTTGATGACACCCGGTCCCCCCGCGACTCGGTGTCGGAAGATGGCCTGCGAGGTTGACGACCGGGAAGGAGGCGCTCGTGTTGGCGTCGAAGGCCTGAGCGTCGCCGGCGCATCGGGTGTCAGCGCGGCGACCCTCGTCACCATGGCGGGCGGGCCAGGGGAAGGATGGTCGGGCCGGCTGTGCCACGATGTTGCGGTGCCAGAGCTGAGGGCGACCAACGCAGTGACGGGCGTGCCGGCTGCACCCTGGCGCGATGCGCTCGCTCATTTCGAAGCCCTGCTCTGTTTCGAGACTGATTGCTGGGACGTGCATGAGGCTATGGAGAACGAGCGGCCTGGGTTCGTGCTCCTCGATGTCCGCAGCGCCGAGCTCTTCGCTGCCGGTCACGTACCGGGATCGGTCAACCTCCCACACGGCCGCATCAACGAGCGCAACCTCGCCTCGTACCCCGACGACACACTGTTCGTGGTCTACTGCGCCGGCCCTCACTGCAACGGAGCGGACAAAGGGGCGGTCCGTCTCGCAGGCCTCGGCCGCAGCGTCAAGAAGATGATCGGCGGACTAGAAGGCTGGAAGGACGAGGGCTTCGCCCTTCAAGAGGGCGCCTGACGCAGATTCCAGACGACCCCCTTGCCCATCGCCGGATCGTTATATAACCTATTGGTAATGCCTGCTGGTGACTCACTCAGCCTGACGCTCTCGGCCCTTGCCGACCCGACCCGTAGGGCGATCCTGGAGCACCTGGCCGTCGGCGAGTCAGGGGTGGTCGAGCTCACCGCTGCGTTCACTTTGACGCAGCCGGCCATCACCAAGCACCTGAAGGTCCTGGAGCGGGCCGGCCTCGTCGGGCGCACGCGTGACGGGCAGCGCCGGCCCGCCCGGCTTCGAATCGAGGGCTTGGCCCCGGTGGAGGACTGGCTCCGCCGGGCCCACTCCGAATGGTCCGACCGCTTCGATCGGCTCGACTCCTATCTCAGTTCCCAATCAGATGACACCGCACAGGAGCACGCACGTGACTGAAACCCGAAACTTTGTAGACGTCCGATCCGCCGCCCCGATCCGCCACCTCGTCATCGAGCGTGCGCTGAAGGCTTCGCCTGAGCGCGTCTTCGATGCTTTCACCGACCCGACACAGCTCACGAAGTGGTGGTGGCCCAACGGGTTCAACTGCCCGAGCGCCGAAGTGGACCTTCGTGTCGGGGGCACCTACCGCCTGGGGATGGAATGGCCCGACTTCATCCCCGCGGATGCTCGTTTCTCGCACTGGTTGAGCGGCGAGTATTACGAGATCGACCGCCCGCACCGCCTGGCCATGAGCGGCCGGGCCGTCAGCGACGAGCGGGGCGAGCTATTCGCCACCCTCATCGAGGTGACCTTGGAGGCCTGTGACGGAGGCACCGCGCTCACGATGCGCCAGTCGTACTTCGATCCGCTGCCGCCAGCCGAGGCCTTCGCTGGCGCCGAGCAGGGCTGGTCCGAGCAGCTCGACAAGCTAGAGCGTCTTCTCGCCGCCAGGGAGCGCGACTGACCTGGGGCCTCGCGAGTCGTGACGACTTGTAAGGGCCGAGGACCTCCCGCCCGTCGAGCTCCCATTGCTGGACGTCGGAAGGGACGCGGAATTGTGTTCGGGCTGGTCGACTCGGCTCCTCAGGTAAGCCCTAGCGATGGCCGGCGCCCGGTCGAAAGCGACCAGCCAAGCCGGTCCCATTTGGCCTCGGCGACGGGTGGGCACCGATTTGAGAAGGGCCAAGAGGTTGTCGCAGTCGACGGCGGATTGGCCTGCGAGGCCCTCCTCGGGGCCGATGGCGGTCCCTCGGTTGGCGATGACCACCGGGTGGAGCTGCGTCCGGCCATCGCCAAGTTCTCCGAAGAGTGGATGCGCATGGCTGCCGGCGTCGGTGTCCTCGACTCCGCCGGCGTGCCTTGGGAGGTGTCCGACCCCGACTTCGTGATGTCCTTGTTTAACGATCCAGCGCTTCGGGCCAAGGGATGGGTCACCTCCTACCAACACGCCGCCGGCAAGATAGACGTCTTCGGATTGCTCTTCGACTTGGACCGAGCTCCGGGCGTGATCCAGCGAGCGTCACTCTCCGGGGCTCATCCGGGGCGTTCTCAGTATTCGAAATGCGCATAGCGAATGGGCCTAGAGCGTCGAGCATGGCCATGTCCCGACGACCTGTCGCCCTTGCCTCAACCGAGGGTTTCACCACAAGCCAAGCAGGGATAGCCAAGCAGACCTTCACCCCGTCCGCAGTCACCGCACTTGCCTGCCACCTCAGATTCCCTGCCGCCCGCTGTCAGGGCGTCGGGGTCACTGGCGAGATCGTAAAGGTAGCCCGACGGCAGCTCGCGCGAGACGGGGGTGCGGGCGCCGGTGACGCCCCTCACCGCCGCTACCAGCTGCTCGGCCAGCGCGCCGGCCGCGATCGGCTCGAGCTTGGTGACGCCATCCCGCGTCGCCAAAATTTTGGGGTTGCTGATCCAAGCGGCACCACTCGTCCGATCCCGGGGGAACAGGGCAAGGGCGGCCGGGGCTCCCTTATCGACCAGAGAGACCACGCCTCGGTGGTTCTCGAGCACCAGGCTCGTCACGGCGATCCTGGCGATGTCTTCCAGGGGCATGGCCGCGATGAATCGCTCTGTATTGTCTTTGTGATCGACTGAGCCGCTGAGCGTGTTGCCATCCATGAGATAAGTGACGAGGTGGTTGCCTGCGACGACATACATCCCCGAGCCGGCGTAGAGGACCCGTCGCTGCCCGTTGGACTTGACGGGCAGCTGGGTTGCTCGGTCGGAGAGGTACATGCCTCTAAGGGTGCCGCTGCCGACCAGGACGTTCGCACCGGGGTCGGCGGGCGCGATGGTGCGATTGCTGGTAAAGCGTATCCCCCACTCACTTGGAATTGGTGGTAGGCCGCCAGAGAAATCCAGCCGGCGGAACTGCGGATGGCTGAGGTCTCCGGCTGCTGCGATCTGCTCTGCTCGTGTGAGCGGCGGGATCTTGTGGATGGGTACGTCGCGACCTTCGAGGACCACACCCGCGCTGAAGGGGAAGTAGTAGGATTTCCACTCTTCGCCGGTGGGGTCGAGCAGCGGTGCGTCGACCAGCTTGGACAGCGTCGCTTTGCGCTCCCTATCTAGTGTCCTGGCGATATTGGGTTGGAGCCAGTAGCCGGCGATTCGGCGGCCAATCTGTTGGGCCAGCGGCCGGGGATCGGTGCCGAGCCGAAAGGTTATCTGGAGAAAGACCTGCCGCTCGGTGTCCTCGGTCTCATCTCGTAGATATAGCCGGATCCGGTTCGTCTCCTTCAGCCGGCCGGTGCCGATCACCGACAACTTGAAGACGTTGGAGTGCATCACCTGGCCGGTGAGTGCCCTGTTGCGGGTCTTGAGCGCAGCGGTGAGGGCGCTCATCAGGTAGAACCCTGGCATGTCGAAGGCGAGGTAGCTGGCGTCAGCCTTCTTGAAGTTGGGGGAGAGGACGATTGTGCGACAGTCGCTCAAAAATAGGGTGTGGCTGGCTCCGCCGAAGTGACCCAGCCGGTGGAACTTGTTGTCATCATGGTGGAGTTCCCACACGCTCAGATCAACTGCCGAAAACTTCTCTAAGTTTTGCCCGTCGACACTCGGGTTGAGTGTGACGGTCTTGCCACCGCGACCTATGTTCGGATAGTGGGGGTCCGGTTCGTCGTCGGGGGTCCTGATCGACAAGATGTTATAAGTCACGTCGGCCTGTCCTATCTCTAAGTGTCTTGCTCACTAAAAGCGGAACGGCCGGAACAGATTGTAGCCCGCACCGAGGATAGACAGAACGCCAAGCACAATCGCCAAGACACCTCCGACGCCTCCTATCCCGGCGACGACAAGTATGATGCCGAGGATGGCGAGCCCCGCGGACCACAGAAGATTCGCGCCTTGGGCAACGCCGCGAGCTATCTTGTCCTGGCGGTCATTGCGCTCGAATGGGTCAATAGGCATCAGCTTACTCCCGGCTTGGTCACTCGATACTGGTTGGTTGATGCCGCGTCGGTGTAGGCGTTTTGATCCGTCATTCCGCAGATTCGGTCGTGCCAGTCAGGAGAGAACGTTTCCCTGTTTGCCGCTCCCCGATGTCGCCGCCCTAGGCGAAAATCGGTGATCCGCGCCTCGAAGGCTGAGCGTTGCGGCGAGCACCTGGCGAATCCAATTGTCATGTCCATCTGCCGCCCGATCTGTCTGCCGCCTTGTCTGCTCGGCTCGCCTGCTGTGTCAAGAGTGGAGACGGTACGAACCGCAGGTGTGCACTACAAGGGCTTGTTGTGAACGCCGTCCACTGGTAGGCGATCCCGGCGCTCGGGCCGCGCGGCTGCCGCCCCCCACGGCATGGGCCGGCAGCCTCGAGCGGTTTGCTGCTAGGGCTGGATCCATCCGAGGTAGCTGTAACCCCTGGCATCGCGGGCGGCGATGGAGAAGGTGTGGACGACGACAGTCGTCCCTTCTTCGGTGGAGATGACCTGTCCGCCGCCGAGCGACAGGGCGACATGGCCGTAGGACGAGTAGCGGTTCGGTCCCCAGAACACGAAGGCCCCCGCCGGCGGGCTGGTGTCACCGCGGTGTTGGGCGGACGGCCGGGCCGCCCACCACTGGTAGGCACCGACCGCGCCGCCGACGTTGCGGTGCGCGCCGTAGTAGTACGCGTCCCACACGA
>JAKBBA010000209.1 GCA_021808665.1 Actinomycetes bacterium | reverse complement strand
TTCAAGGCGTTCCAGGCGTTCCAGGTCGGATCGTTTGGCCCTTGAGCAATGTGGGGAAACTCACTTCGCAGGAACAACGAAAGGAGTGATCAGATGGTGACCGGAAGCGGAATCGTAGTGAGCATGATCGTGTTCGCAGTCGGAGCCGTGCTTGACTTTGCGCTCACTGTTAGCCCCAACCAACACGGCTTCAATGTCCACATAGTTGGAATAATTCTGATGGCCGTCGGAGCGGTAGGCGCAGTCATCTGGATTGTCGCTGCGGTCTCGTCCGGCTCACGGCGTAGCCGCACGGTCGTCGATACCGGCGGCGGGCGGATAGTCGAGCAGGAAAATACGCATCTCTAGGTTGCGGCGGGGTTCGGGTAAAAATCTCTAAACCTTCGAAAGGTGGTTTTCGATGTTGTTGTTGCTAGCTTTGCTTATCGTTCTCATCGTGGCAGGGGCTGGGTTCGCGTTGCATCTCCTCTGGATCTTGGCGCTGGTGCTGCTTGCGTTCTGGCTTGTTGGTTTTGCGATCGGGAGAGGCGAGGGTGCGGGCAGGCATCGCTTCTACCGGTGGTAGGCCCGCACGTAGCGCTAGCTCCGTCCATTTGAGCGTCCACTGTCCGACTTGATGGAAGAAGGAAACTCGTGCGGTGGACGCTCGAGCTTCGTGGTCGTAGCTAACCGACTACCGGTACGACAACCCGGAGAGTCGGATGGAAGCTCTTGGCCTCCGAGCCCCGGCGGCCTCGTTTCGGCTTTGACCCCCGTCCTTCGTGAGCGCCATGGAATCTGGGTTGGATGGCCGGGAGGCGACTGTGATCCCGGCCTCATCCCCGATGTGGTCAACGGGATCGGCCTAAGGCCGGTCAGCCTTAGTGACTCGGAGTGCGATGGCTTTTACACCGGCTTTTCCAACGGGACGCTGTGGCCGCTGTATCACGACGCGATCAGGACCCCGACCTTCGACCGGGACTGGTGGCATCAGTACCGAGAAGTCAACCTCCGCTTCGCTGAAATTGCGGCAGATGTCGCAGCGCCCAGCGCGACCGTCTGGGTCCACGACTACCAACTCCAGTTGGTACCCGGTTTGTTGCGTAGTGTTCGCCCGGATGTGCGTATCGGTTTTTTCCTCCATATCCCCTTCCCCCCCCGGGAGCTCTTCATGCAGCTACCTTGGAGACGAGAGATTATCGAGGGGCTGCTTGGCGCCGATCTCATCGGCTTCCAAGTGCCCGGTGCGGCGGCTAACTTCGCAAGGCTTGCGAGGCAACTAACTGGCGCCAGCGGTAGCGACTCGGTGGTCGAGATCGACTCCCGTCAGGTTGCCGTAGGTGCTTTCCCGATATCCGTAGACTCACGCGCGATCGCTGATAATGCCGCTCGGCCGGAGATAATCGCGAGGGCCGCCCAGATCCGTAGTGACCTGGGCGGCCCAGACGTCGTCTTCCTCGGAGTTGATCGACTTGACTACACGAAGGGAATCGACCGTCGCATAGTCGCGGCTGGCAAGCTCTTCTCTGAAGGGACTTTACGCGCCGGCAACCACGTCATCGTCCAGATAGCGGTCCCAAGCCGGGAACTAGACCCCCTCTACCAAGAGGAACGTCACCACCTTGAGCAGTTGGTGGGCCAGGTGAACGGACAGTTCTCTTCGGTTGGTCATCCAGCGATCCAATATCTCAATCAGAGCGTGTCAAACGACGAACTAATTGCCTTGTATCTCGCCGCCGACGTCATGCTTGTCACCCCTCTCAGGGACGGAATGAACCTCGTATCGAAGGAGTACGTTGCTGCCCGTGACGGCGCGGGAGGCAAGCTCATTCTAAGTGAGTTCGCGGGAGCTGCCTCGGAACTCAAAGGGGCAGTGTTGGTGAACCCTCATGATATTGACGACATTACGGGGGCCATGCGTGCATGTCTGAGCCGCGATCCAGCGGAGGAGATGCGTAACATGCGGCGCCTCAACCGGATAGTCCGCCGACGCGACGTACATCACTGGGCTGCAAGCTATCTCGCCGCACTGCAGGCCACTTCGACATAGGAGAGTAACAGGATGATCCATTGTGCGGCTCCGCCGCGCGGTCAAGTAGAAGGTGACCCGACCAGGTGTCGCCTCGAACGACATGCCTTGCCTGCCGCCCGCGGGCCCATCACGGAACGGCTCTTCGAAATGTTCCAACATACACCGGGTGAATCGAACTGTAGTTTCGACGATTTGCACGCCGATTTTACCTCGGACGACCTCCAGCTGGCGCTGTACTGCTGCTACGAGCTGCACTATCAAGGTTTACCAGGCGTAGACGACGGCTGGGAGTGGGAGCCTTCGGTTCTAGCGCTCAGCAGCCATTTGGCGGGGCTCTTCGAAGCTCAGATTCGAGCGCAGTTGCCTCATATTAAGACAGACGTCGACGAGGTTGCTGGCGCTCTTTGGGACATGACACGATCCGCTGGGGGTCCGTCTCTGTCCAGGTGGGTTACCGATCACGGCACGATGTTTCACGCTAGGGAGCTTGCGGTACATCGCTCCGGTTACCAACTGAAGGAAGCCGATCCCCACACTTGGGCGATACCCCGACTCCACGGGCGGGCGAAAGCCGCCATGGTCGCCATCCAGAATGACGAATACGGCAAAGGTGCCGTTGCAGAGATGCATTCCTCGCTTTTCGCCGACACCGTCGTCTCTCTCGGCCTCGACTCGTCCTACGGGTTTTATGTCGACCTGCTGCCCGCTGTCACATTGGCAACTACAAATCTGATATCCATGTTCGGTTTGCAGCGCCGGATGCGCGGAGCACTCGTAGGACACCTTGCTGGCTTCGAAATGAACTCTGTTGATCCGATGCGCCGCTACAGCTCCTGGCTCGCGTCGTTAGGCGTTGGCGAAAGGGGACGCCGGTTCTACGACGTTCACGTGGACGCGGACAGGGTTCATCAATACATCGCTGTCGATGACCTTGTCGGAGGCTTTTTGGAGTCGGAGCCTTCCCAGGCGAGTGAAGTGCTTTTCGGGGCTCGGGCTCTTAGGTTGGTAGAGGCGTCTTTCACCGAGCATGTTCTCAGCGCGTGGTCCCGTGGCAAAAGTTCCCTTAGACGTACAGGGACCGACGAACCGGCGCCTACAGCTTTATCTGCAAGGAGGAGCAAATGTCAGAGCGCAAGGTAGCCGTCATCACAGGTGCCTCCGCAGGAGTCGGTCGCGCAACCGCACGAATGTTCGCCGAGAACGGGTTCGATGTGGCCTTGCTCGCACGTGGCATCAAGGGTTTGCAGGGCGCTGCCGACGACGTCGAGTCTGCAGGCGGCAAGGCACTGGCAATCCCTACCGACGTCGCCAGCTTCGAGGATGTTGATGCTGCTGCCAGCCGTGTCGAAGCCGAACTCGGTGAAATCGATGTATGGGTCAACAACGCAATGACGACAGTCTTCGCCCCATGTTGGGATGTCAAGCCGTCGGACTTCGCAAGAGCAGTTGAGGTGACCTTTCTCGGTCAGGTGTGGGGCACGACGGCGGCCCTGTCGCGGATGCGTCCACGGGATCGAGGTGCAATCGTCAACGTCGGCTCCGCCCTTGCCTTCATCGGCATTCCACTGCAATCCGCCTACTGCTCGTCGAAGTTCGCGTGCCGTGGTTTCTTCGAATCCACGAGAGCCGAGCTGCTCCACGAGGGAAGTCACGTACAAATTTCAATGGTCCACCTACCGGCTGTCAACACGCCGCAGTTTGATTGGTGCGAAACAACGCTAACGAAGCATCCGCAGCCCGTGCCACCGATCTACCAGCCCGAAATCCCGGCCAAGTTCATCCTTGCGGCCGCGATCGACGGTAAGCCGAGCCGGGTGGTTGGCTCGTGGAACAAAGTACTTGTCCTCGCCGGACGCCTGTTCCCGGAACTAGGCAATCAGTTCGCGGCGCTCGGAGCGTGGGAGACGCAACTTACGGACGAGCAGATCACGCCGAACAGACCTGTCAACCTCTACGGCCCAGCAGATGAATCACGCGACTATGGCGCTCATGGGATCTTTGATTCGAAAGCCGGGGGGTTCCTGGACCCGAGCTTTCTCGAAACTCTACCCCGCACTGCGCGCACCTTCGCGGAGGCTGTTGGCCGCACTCTGGAGGTGAAGGTCCGGACGTACCGATCGATAGTCGCCGGACGCAACCGCTGACGATGAAGCGCGGGATCAGATCGTGAGCGATACGAGGACACTTTCCTATCCGACGATAGGGCTCATCCGAGCCGGTTGGGCTTGTGTGCTACTCGGCTCGCCGAGACGGGTACTGAAACTCTACGGAGCTCCGCAGGAGTCGTCGTCGCTAAAGGTGATACGAATCTTGGGTGTGCGCCACGCCCTTCAGGCCGGAGTCGAGATCGCTGGATGGCCTAGATGGTGGCGTGCCGGCGTTCTAGTTGACTTCGCCCACGGCCTAAGTGCGTTTGGCCTTGCCGCAACCGCACCTCGATGGCGGCGCGGTGGACTTGCGGAAGGTTCGATAGCTGCGGCGTTCGCTACTTTCGGGTACGTGGAGGGAGGTGGTGGGCGCTGAGGGACTCGAACCCCCGACCACCGCGTTGTAAGCGCGGCGCTCTACCAGCTGAGCTAAGCGCCCTGCACTCGCTCCATATTAGGCGCCGACGTCAGCTGCTCGGCAACCGGCGACTGCCTCAGGGGGCCATAAGCTCGTCGCGGATCACCCGACGGAGCAGTTTGCCTGTCTCGTTGTAAGGCAACTCTGAACGAAACGCAACGACGGCAGGGGCTTTCGTCGAGCGAAGTCTTTCCCTGACCCACGCTTGTAGCTCTTCTGGCGTTGCCGACGCTCCGGCTTCCAAGACAATGGCAGCCGCTACGGCTTCGCCCCACTCGCGATCCGGGACCCCTACTACAGCAGCTTCGGCGACCGCCGGGTGGGTCATCAAGGCACCCTCGATCTCTCCCGGCGACAAGTTCTCTCCGCCCCGCACGATGACGTCGTCGAGGCGCCCGTCGAGGAACAGGAAGCCGCCCTCGTCGAGCCATCCTGCGTCTCGGGTCGCGAACCAGCCGTCCTCGTTTAAGGCGCTCCTGCCCGTGTATTCGCCGGCAACCTGCTCCCCTCTCACCCAAACTTCCCCACGCCCGCCAGGGGCGACCTCGACACCGTCGGCACCTCGAAT
>JAKBBA010000208.1 GCA_021808665.1 Actinomycetes bacterium | reverse complement strand
GCAGGGTCGGAGGGGGAAGTCAAGTTTGTTGTAATTCGCAACTAGCGGCTTGCCGAGGGCGATTTTTTGGAGGCCGGACCGATGATTTGGTGCCGCGCCCACCGGCCACCGGATCTGGATACGATGACCGACCGGCGACTTGGATTGATAGGCGAGCGTAGCGGGCGTGGGGTGCTTTGCGCCGATGATGGTCGTTAAAGCGGGCGGCCCCGTTTCTCCAGAGCCGTCGTTATTGGGGTCCAGTGCAAATGGCTGGGTTGGGTGGTTACGCGACGGTCCGGTTTGTTCGTCGGAGAGGCTGAGGCGGACGTTCAGCACCGCGACCGACATCAGGCCAAAACTAGAGTTGCGGCTATTGAGATGGTGGGACCATGGTACGGACACGGTCCGCTCCGGACGAGCGCTCGCCTGATAAGCGTTGTATTGTGTAGCGCTACACGCTATAAACTAACCCCATGAGCCAGCCTGAAGCCTCACACCCCGGCGTCCACATCCGCGAGAAGGTGCTGCCGGCCGGCCTGACGGTCACGGCCGCTGCAAAGCAGTTGGGCGTTGGGCGCCCCGCGTTATCCAACCTTCTCAATGGCAAAGCAGCGCTTTCGTCCGATATGGCGGTTCGGCTGCAGAAGGCCTTCGGTTGCGACAGTGAATATCTACTCCGACGTCAAGCGGCTTATGACAGGGCGCAGGCTCGGAGTCGGGAGCCGGAGATCGCCGTGCGTGCCTATACGCCCACCGTTCTGGCGATCAAGGCGATGCAGATCGAGGCCTGGGCGAGCAGGATCGACGCACGCCACGAACTCGCGGCCTTGCTGCGCCGGCTCGTTCACTCGACAGGCAAGGGCCTGACTCAAGTTGACTTTCCCGCGTTCGAGAATGCCCAGCGGCACGGCTGGGACGGGTTTGTCCAGACCGAAGCCGCCACGCCTTGGATTCCGCTTGGAGCGTCTGGCTGGGAGTTCGGTGTCGACCAAGACCCTGCG
Organism: Actinomycetes bacterium; assembly: GCA_021808665.1. The sequence goes on along the minus strand of JAKBBA010000208.1, from coordinate 4,165 downwards.
AAAAAGGCGAAGGACGACTACAAGGCCCGTACCGTCAAGCTAACTGCCGCAGAGCGGGCGGGCCTGACCTTCGTGTTTGTGACGCCGCGCTGTTGGCCCGGGAAGGCGGCCTGGGCGGCGAGCATGGTGGCGGAGCAGAAGTGGAAAGGCGTTCGCGCCTATGACGCCAGCGACCTGGAACAGTGGGTCGAGACCTCGATCCCCGCCCAGGCGTTCTTCGCCGAGCGTGTGCCCCAACAAGGTCCGGACCTCTTCGATCTTGAGGCTGCATGGCGCCGATGGGCCAATGCCGCTGAGCCGCCGCTGAGCAAGAGCCTGTTCAAATCCGTGGCAGTCACGGCCGCCTCCTGCCTAAGCGGCTGGCTCGGCCGCCCCCCCGAGCTGCCGTTCACCGTAGTGGCAGATTCCGCTGCTGAGGGGCTGGCTGTCCTGGCCTGCGCTTTCGAAACCGGCGCGCTTGAAGACGGCCGCGCTCACGAGCGCGCCATCGTGGTCAAGAGTCAAGCCGCGCTGGCGAAGCTGAGGGCGGCGACCTCTGACTTCATTGCGATCATCGATTCCGCTGCAGTCGAAGCGGAGGCGGACGATGTGTTTCGCCGACACCACACCATCGTGGTCACCCGTCGTAATGGTGTTGAGGAGCGCGCCGACTTCGCCATGGACCTCGTCGACGACGAGACGTTTCGCGTGGGGCTCGGCGAAATGGGGTTCGGGCACCTCGACGTCGAGCGCCTGGACCGAGAGTCGGGCAGGTCGCTCACCGTGCTTCGGCGGCGCTTGGCACAACTCCCAGCCCTTCGGTCTCCGCCGTGGGCGGGTGACGCTGACGTTGCGAGACGCTTAGTCCCGCTGATGCTCGTCGGCGCCTGGGACTCAGCGTCGGGGGCGGACCAAGCCGTGGTCGAGGCCATGGCTGCTCAGCCCTATGACGGCATCGAAGCGACAGTGGCCGAGTGGGTGGGCGAGGCGGACAGCCCATTGTGGTCCGTCGGACGCATGCGCGGGGTCGTCTCCAAGACGGATGCTTTTTATGCCGTACAGCGTCACATAACCCCCGTTCATCTGCGGCGCTTCTTCGATATGGCTCGCGTCGTCCTCGCTGAGGCTGACCCCGCACTGGACCTGCCCGAAGATCAGAAATGGGCGGCGGCGATGTACGGTAAGACCCGCCGCCATTCGCCGGCCGTACGCCGGAGTCTGTGTGAAACCCTCGTCTTGCTCTCGGTGCACGGCGACAATCTCTTCCGGTCGCGACTCGGCGTCGACGTGGTCGGTCAGGTTAACGCTCTGATCCGGGAGCTACTGACGCCGCTTGATGGCGCCACGTGGCAGTCGCAGCAGCACGATCTCCCTCGCTATGCCGAGGCCGCTCCCGAGGTGTTCCTGACCCTTTTGGATGACGACCTGCGAAGATCCGCACCGAAAATTCATGCCATCTTGAAGCCGACCGCTGCGGGCCCGTTCTCATGGCCCGGAAGAACGGGATTGCTGTGGGCGCTGGAAGCGCTCGCGTGGAATCCTGCTCGGCTTTCACAGGTGGTCGACCTGCTGGCGAGATTGGCGGAAATTAGGATCAGCGACAACTGGGGCAACAAGCCGGAGCAATCGCTGGACTCGATCTTTCGCTGCTGGATGCCGCAGACCGCGGCGTCTGTGGACGCCCGTATCGCGGCCCTCGAACGCCTTTGCCGCCGCCATCCCACGGTCGGCTGGCGCGTCTGTCGCAACCAGTTCGGCAGTCGCGACATGGTCGGTCACTATAGCTCCAGGCCGCAATGGCGGGCCGACGCCGCCGGCGCCGGGGATGCCGTTACGCGAGACGAAGCTTACCGTGTGGCGCGCCGCGCTCTCGACATCGCGCTGGCTTGGCCCAAGCACGACGAACACACCCTTGGTGATCTCGTATGGGAACTCGGCCACATTCCCGACGAACAGGATGCGGTCTGGTCGGCCATTCGGGCCTGGTTGGCGACGGCACCGTCCGACGCCGCGAAGGCGAAGCTGCGCGAACTGATTCGGCGCTCAATCATGGTGCGGCCGCCGAAGCAACCGCGTGGGGGCGACCCGCCCATCTCGGTTCAGGCGCGCGAAGTGCTCGAATTACTGGAGCCCGAGAACCTGATCTGGCGACACCAGTGGCTGTTCGCCCAGCAATGGGTACAAGAGTCAGCCGAGGAGCTACAGGACGAGGACCTCAATTACGCACAGCGGGAGGCGCGGATCGAACGGCGCCGACGAGATGCGATGACGGAAGTCTGGGAAGCTCAGGGTCTGGATGGCGTGCTCCAACTCTGCCGCCTTGGCGAAGCGTCGGCCATCATCGGCAGCATCCTGCCGAAAATCCTTACGCCAGAGGAAGCAGAGCAAGTCCTCATCGAACTCGCGGAAGGGCCGGCCGAGCCACAGCTGGAACATTGTCTGTCGGGGCTACTTCGGAGCCTCGCGCCCGACGAGCGCGCCAGAATCTACGATTCAGCCTGTGCTGTGAGCACAGGGGGCAACCAGTTCAGCACCGATGGGGTGCACCGGTTGATGCTGCGTTCGCCGTTCGGCGCCGAAACTTGGTCGCGAGTGGCCGCGCTCGCGATCGAGGATCAAGCGCGCTACTGGGCCGATGTTCAGCCTCGGCCACTATTTCGCGATGATCCTGGCGAGGTCAACCAAGCGACCGACGAGCTATTGAATGCCCATCGGCCCCGCGCGGCATTCGCAACCGTCAGGATGGCCTTCGGCGCCCTTACCACCGATCGCTTGGTGCGCCTGCTCACGGATGTCGCAACAGTCGATACCGAGCCGACCGGTGACTATCCACTGTCCCATCACGACATTTCCGAAGCATTTGACGTCTTGTCGGGACGTTCGGACGTCGATCAGGAAACCCTGGCTAGCCTGGAGTTCCTGTACATCGACGGGTTGAGGCACACGAAACACGGTATCCGCAACCTGGAGCGTCAGATCTGCGAATCGCCGCCCCTCTTCGTGCACGCCCTGGTTCTGAGGTTCCGCCGCGACGACGGAAATGAAGATCCCCCGGAGTTGCGGGCACAGACCCCCGAAGCGGGCCGGAAACTCGCGAATGCTGCCTACTCGTTGTTGTCACAAGTCCGTCGGCTGCCCGGCATGAGCGACAATGGCGAGTTGGATGGCCGGAAGTTGCGGGATTGGATCGTCACGGCCCGGGCCCTCGCGCACGACTATGCGCGCGATGAGATCGCCGAGAGCCAGATCGGCCAGATCCTGGCGCACAGTCCAGTCGGGGCGGACGGTGTGTGGCCGCACGAGACGGTCCGGGAAGTTCTTGAGGAGCTGGGCACCGAGAGGCTGGCGCGCGGTATGGTGATGGGTAAGCGGAACGCACGTGGCTTCGTGACGCGTGGTCGCGGTGGCGATCAGGAACGCGACATCGCCAAGAACTACCGGGACGCGTCTGCCGGCGTTGCGATCCTGTACCCATTCACGGCACGTCTGTTGACTGAGTTGGCGCAAAGCTACGATCACGAGGCGACCTGGCAAGACGATCGCACCCTTATCGAAACGCGTCTGCATGACTGATGGCAGCAGACCCGACCCTGTTGATCGGAGCGACGACTGCATCGATCACAGCGTTGGCGCATGCCTTTGTCCAGGTATAAAAGGAACTGCGCGAGTGTCGGAAGGACGACCGCCACCGAGCGCGGCCTTCTGGCCGCTCGGTGGGGATTGAGCATCATGACGACGACCCGCGCATGTGACGACGTATCCATACCCAAGCTGGTTCTCGACTGCGAAATCAACGTCCGTCACGAATTCGCACCCGTGGATGGCGATTTCCCGAGAATGTCTGATTTTGGGGTCGAAGGCGGGATGGTTGAGCAACCGACTTGAGTCGAAACCGGCCAATCAGCCGAACGATCGGTAGGTTTCCCGCCTTACCCGCTCCAGATAGACCGTTCCGCTCCCGGCCAATCCCGCTCCTTCAAACCATCATCCCAGCCACCCCGATCACGACTGGGAACCGGCCCGACCGGCAACCCCGTTCCACGACCTCACGCCATTACCCAACCACCGCCCGCCCCCGCCGCACCTTCGGCGCCCCCGCCTCCGGAAAGCGCTCCAATATCCTCTCGCGATATCCGCCCGTCACCCACCCCAACACCGCGTCCATCATCGCGACCAGGCTCTCCCT
>JAKBBA010000207.1 GCA_021808665.1 Actinomycetes bacterium | reverse complement strand
GATCTCCTGCATGATCGAGTTGTCGAAGTAGCTTTGCGAGCTCTTGATACCCAAGAGAGCGAGGGTCGATATATTCTGCGCTATATCCGTGGGGTCCATCCAAAGCAGGCCGTGGGCTTCGGTGACCGGAGTCTTGTAAAGAGGCTCATAGGCCGCGAGTTCCTTGGTCTGCGTCGGAATGTCAAGGCCGTTGGTCTTCCCGTAGACGTTCACCGTAAGGTCAGCCGCCAAGCTTGGATCCGCGAAGGCCTTTTCCCATCCCAGGATCTCGCCGGTCATCAGGGCTTTGATCTGCGCTCTCTTTGTCGCGTCCTGAAGGTCGGAAGTTAGGACACAGTAGGTACCGCTGTAGAGTCGATATCCATAGTCGTACATCAAGAACGTGTGCGTAGCTACTCCCTTGGCCGCCAAGAGGAAAGGCTCGTTCGTGATGAACGAGTACCAGCCATCTACCGTCCCGGCTGCAAGCGGGGACGGATCGAACTGGACCGGCACTATGGTGACTTGCGAAGCCGAGATATTGTTCATCTTCAAGAAGGCGTTGAAGGAAACCAGGTTACCCGCCTGCACACCGATCTTCTTGCCTATCATCCCTTGCGGGTCTGCGATCGGTGACTTGGCGAGAGACATGATCGCCTGTGGGGCTTTCTGGAGGCTCGCCCCTATGATGGTGAGCTGAGCACCATTGTTGATCGCCTCGGAAGTTATGTCGGGTCCGCTTATGCCGACAAGTGCTTTGCCTGAGACGACAATCGGCTCCACCGAAGTAGTCGGGCCACCTGCGAGCAGGGAGACGTCAAGACCGTTGTCGGAGTAGTAGCCGTTCGACTTGGCGATAAAACTGCCTGCGAATTCGATGTCCTCGATCCAGTCGAGCTGCAGAGCGCCGGAGCCGAGAGACTTCGAAGCCGAGGCGGTGGTTCCTCCAGTGGTGCTGGCCGTCGACGAAGCGGCTTTGGTCGATGTTCCGCAAGCTGCGAGCAGCGCTCCCCCGCCGGTCGCGAGCGCAATAGCTCCCACTCCGCCTTGAAGCGCCCGACCGAGGAATTGTCGTCGAGCGATTGGAGCTGATGTCATAGAGGTCTCCTGTCTTAGAATTGTTATTTTCGCTATAGAGGGCAGCCGATTGTCGGCGTCCTCGGGGTCGTAGTGATGAAAGGCCCTAGCCCTGAGGGACGGCCTTCAGCGAGCTGCGTTCTTGACGAAGTCAGCCTCTGTATAGGTTTCGGGGATCGCTCCTCCGAACCAACCACCTCTCACGTGGCGGCGCATGGTGTCTGCGGTGGCGTCAGTGGCCAGTGCCGCCGAGTGCCATAGGTAGCAGTCATGGAACAATATGTCCCCGCGGTCAGCGTAGACCGCTATCTCACCGGGTACCTTCTCGAAACGCAGGGGCATCACGATGGGAGGCGGCTCGGCGGAATAACCACCGCAAGGCGCAGCTCCATCGGGGACTACCGCCCCGTTGACGTTCTGGTAGGGCGCTGGGGTCGCCCACTTGTGGCTTCCGGGAACGACCCGCAGGAAGCCGTTAGCGGGACTTGTACCGTCGATGTGTATCGTAACGGCGGTCGAGGGCCAGATGTCGAGATGCGGGCTCGACTGCCAATCAGAATGCCAACCGATACGCGTGTAGCTGCTCTCGCTTCCTGGTCGGGCGTCTTGATAGACGAACCCGAACTGGCGTTCCTCAGCGGACCAGATTTTTTCGCCAAGCCACCGGCGCATGAGGTCGATCACAGAGTCGGAGTAGAGAATGCCGCGCGCCGTCGGAGAGAGCTCGGTTATGTGAACGACGTAGTTGGCGAACTTGGCCGCCTTGTCCGCCGCACCGTTCTCGACAAGACGGACCGTACCGAACCTCGCGTCGAGCTCACCCGCGACGAGGCGTGCCTGGGCTTCGAAGCACTCGCGCTCAAGGCGGTCAACGGTTTCGTCGTCAAGGGCACCTGTAAGGACAGCAAAACCGTACTCATCGTAGAAGGAGGCGAGTCCATCGAGGTCATCCGCGGTGAACGCCCACGGGTTGGTTACGATCTTGTGTCTGATGTCTATCACGACACCGCAGGCTACGACTCGATTGTTGCGGGCCTGTTTCTTGACGGCAAAAGCAGACTCATTTTACCAAGTGGAAATAATTCACAACGTTCCTAACGCCACGACACAAACGGATGCCGGCGGAGGAGACCCTCCCGGACGCTGCGGGGTTCGTCCGAGGATCCCGTTGACAGGCGCTGACAAGGGGGCCGGCCAGATTAAGGGGTCAAAAAGGAGACCGATTGAGCGCTGACACTGATGGACCTGACGGCAGCCGCCAGAGCACTCAAGGCGAAGGGCTGCAGGAACGCCTCGACCGCCTCGAGAAAGTGCTCTCCTCAAGTGCTTTCGTGGAGGTCCTTGGGCGACACGCGACGCCCTCCTGGAGACGAGCGAGTCAGGGTGAGCATCGCCTGCCGGTAGCGCTCGCCGTCATTCTTGCGATCTCCCTACAGCTAGTACTGCCCGGTAATCTCACCTTCCACCCAACCTATCTCCTCCCTTCCCTCGAAGGACTCCTCCTCGTAGGTGTCACGGTCGCGAACCCGAGGCGGATTAACCGGACGTCTAGCACGCTTCGAGCTAGCAGTATCGCCCTTATAGCGCTTATCTCAGCGGCCAACGCGTGGTCAACGGCGGAGTTGATCAAGGGCTTGGTGAACGGCACTGCGGGCGACAACGCGGCTCTACTGCTGACTCGCGGAGCCAGTATCTATCTGACGAACATACTGGTGTTCGGCTTGTGGTACTGGGAGTGGGACAGAGGCGGACCCGTTGCCAGGGCACGAGCAACCAAGTCGTTCCCCGACTTCCTGTTCCCGCAGATGGCCCAACCCGACCTTGCGCCACCCGACTGGACACCGACGTTCATCGACTACCTATATGTATCGTTCACGAACGCCGCTGCCTTCAGTCCTACTGACACGATGCCCCTTTCACGTTGGGCGAAGCTGCTCATGCTCTTACAGTCAGCCATGGCGATCCTTACCGTCGCCTTCGTCATCGCGAGGGCCGTCAATATCTTGAAATAGCTGCCGGACGCCACCGACAACTGGGCTCCAGGACGTCCTCCTCGCCCCGGCGTGTAAATTCACGGCCGTGTTCGAACAGCGCGGGCCTTGGGTCCGGCTCAGCACCTCTGTGGTGCACGAGAATCCCTGGTACTCGGTGCGCCGTGACGCCGTGCTGCGACCTGACGGTACGCCAGGGGACTACTTCACCGTCGAAAGCTCCCCGGCAGTGTTCGTCGTCGCGTTCGACGAGTTGGGCCGCATCCCACTCGTCCGCTTGTACCGCTATACGGTCGGGCGAACCTCTTTGGAGGTTCCCGCTGGCAGCTGCGAGCCAGGAGAGGAGCCTCTGGCGGCGGCCAAGCGGGAGCTGGCCGAAGAGACAGGCCTATCGGCTTCGAGGTGGGACCACCTCGGTGTTCTGTTTCCGGCAAACGGTCTGTTGCGAGAGGAGAACCACGTGTTCGTCGCGCGAGGACTTGCCGACACAGGGAGCGATGACCGCGCCGCCGAAGGTATCGACGAGGTTCTTATGGTCAGCGCCGACGACGCGTGGGCGCTGGTGGCGGACGGCACCATCACCGACTCCCAGACCGTGGCGGCCCTGGCCTTGGCCTCAGCCACCCCCACAGTCACACAAGCGTCACCCGGCAGTTAGCTCGACGGCAGAGTCTCTGCTGTCGGGCTAACCCGACAGCCTGGGAGCCGGCCTTCCGCCGAGTCAGTTCCGCCGACCCTCCGTGTCCGCGGGGACCTCGGCGTTGGGAAGAGTTAACACTCTAGACATCTATACCTCTAGACATCTGCCACGGGGTGTGCATATGATTCGTCATGCACAGGTTGTCGGTGGTCTCCGAGACAGGTGGTGGCCCACCGAAACGCCGGCTCAGCCGACTCGGGACCGGTGTGCCTCTCTACCGGGAGGTTTATGACTCCCTCGAAGAGCTGGTCATGTCTGTCCCACTCGGCGACGAGGCGCCTTTGGCGCCCGAGAGTCAGCTCATGGCAACCTTCGGGGTAAGCAGAGGGACGCTACGCCGAGCGCTCGACGAGCTGGTCCGCCAAGATCTGCTGCGAGTCGAGCCGGGCCGCGGAACATTCGTGGTTCAGTCCACGAAAGTTCGCTGGCTTGTCTGGGACCGTCTCGTCGAAGTGGCCCGGCCCGATTCGCGTTTCGACATGGATGTGAGTCACTTCGTTCCCGACTTCGAGGGCAGGGAACGTTGCGACGCTCAGGTGCAGGCACTCCCCGATTATGCGCAAGCCGAGATCGTCTTCATTGCGCCCGACAACTCTTTGGAGGCACTACGCCTCGACGCACTCCGAAAAGGGAAACGAGTTGTGGTGCCGACCTTCGGGCTCCGTCGAGGGCTCGTCGTCCTAGACGGAGCCCGAATGGACACGGCCGATATGCCCTTGGCTGCGACTCTTGATGGGATGGAGCGTTTCGCCGCGGTGTTGACGCTCGATGATCTCCGTCGACTGGATCCGGTAGGAGTCGTCCTGACCGGAGCCGTCGCCGTAACCAGACAGGGATTACACTTTGGAGGCGGCGACGGCTACTTCGACTTGGAGTGGGCTCTGCTGCGACATTGCGGCCTTGCCAGTCCGACTACCGCAGTAGTCGCGGTGGTCCACTCTTGCCAACTTCTAGACGTCGATGTCCGGCCCGGCCCTCACGATGCCGTCGCCGATCTGATCGTCACACCAGAGGGAGCGGTCACGCCGGTAACCGCTTTGCCTAAGCCCGACGGCCTGCGTTGGGAGGAATTCCGATCTGGCACCGGCTATTCCACCGCCTACATCTCAGACCTTCTGTCAGAGATGGCTTCAACCAAACTCGCCACTGTCCCTCGTCCGACTGGAGCACGCCGATGAACACCCCCCAAGATTCTACCGCCTTGCATCGCGAACGGATCTGGAGCGAACTTGCCAAGGTTGCCCGACCGGACTCCAGATTCCACTGGGACTTCTCGTCGTTCATCGCTGACTTCGAAGGCAGCGACGAGTGCGCGCGGCGCATCCGCTCACTTGACTCATACCAACTGGGCGGAACCGTGTTCATAACCCCGGACAACAGCACCGAGGCGCTTCGAGCCCAGACCATCGCCGAAGGCCGTCC
>JAKBBA010000206.1 GCA_021808665.1 Actinomycetes bacterium | reverse complement strand
CGGCGGACCTTGCCGTCACGGGAGCGTTTCGCCCGCCGGGCCTCAGCTTGGCGGGACCGCTCCGCGGCGGGATCTCGAGACGAAGGCTTCGACGAGTTACCCGAGTTCTTCGCAAACTCGGCCCGCAATTGCTGGTTCTCCAACTCCAGCACCTCCACCCGGCCCAGCAGCGCAACCACCATCTCCACCAGCTCGGCGTGACCCAAGCCCGCCACAGCATCAGGCGAGACAGAAGCGCCGGGATCGTGCGAAGTCGGAATTCCCCAATCTACGCGACCCCAACAATCAGATGGTGGATACCTGAATGGTTACGTACGTCGACTACGTATGCGGCGCGAAATTGTTTGCTTCGGTTCGAATTTCACTTCTCTCTCCCTTGGTTGTATAGAGCCGTCTACGATCAGAATCTTGGGGTTGTTATCCATGAGGAGATTCGCCAATGAATCTCGCCATATCGATGTTGGGCAGATCTGCGAGCCGGGGCGGGCCTGTTGAGCCACGTACGATCAAGGGCGCCTCAAGGAGAGCAAGACGACTCCCCGGGTCCTCGACCCTGTCGAAGAAAGAAAGTGCCGCTTCCGCGATGGCCTCTACCGGCTGGTGCATTGTCGTCAGTCCAGGAGGGAAGTCCGCTGCTCCGGGAATGTCGTCGAATCCGACCACCGACAAGGACTGGGGAACCGGTATTGCTTGGCGGTGTGCTTCGGCGAGGACTCCTAGGGCCAGTAGATCAGTCGTGGCGACAACGGCGGTTGGAAGATCCCCAGCTGCCACAAGTTGACTCAGGGCATTTGCACCGCCCTCGCGGGTTGGAGGCGCCATGACTACATGGCGGTCTTCGACGATGACACCGAAACCGGCGAGTGCTCTTCTAAAAGCTTGGAAGCGGGCGTGAACTCCATGCATCCAGTTGGCGACCACGAATCCAATTCGACGGTGGCCAAGTCCGACGAGGTGTTCGGCCATCGCTCGCACAGCGACCTCCTCATCGGTCGCTATGGATGGGAAAAGGCCTTCTCCGCTGTGCAGCAAAAGGATCGTTGGCAAACCGATGTCGAGATAGTCGTCCCAGATAGCGTCCTGGCCCGGCAGTTCCCCAACCAGGAAGACACCGTCGCATAGTCGGGACTTCATTAGCGCCGCAAGGCGCAAAAGTGTGCGTGGGTCGTCCGCTGCGTCGGTTAGCAAGACGTCGAATCCGTGAGCAGGTGCTTTGTGCAGTAGGTGACGGCAGATTTCGTTTGCTACTGGGGCGGAGAGGTCGCGTACGATCGCACCTAGGAGACCGGTCGGTGCACCTCGAAGACCTCTGGCGATTAGGTTTGGTCGATAGCCGAGCCGATCGGCAGCCTTGTGGATCCGTTGTTCAGTCTCGGGAGAGACTCGGACAGGTTTCCCCGCAAGAACGCACGATGCGAGCGCTTGTGAAACGCCGGCCTCCCTTGCGACATCGCTCTGTGTCGCAGGACGGACAGTTCGTCCGGACTCTTTCGCAATTCTGGTGCTAATACGTATCACCCCTCCTGCGAAGTGAGTCTACGGGACGCCTCTAGTGATGTCAAGGTGAAATTGAAAGCTGCGCGGTGCCGGCCACGGGCTTCCCAAGGCCCTAGCAGGCGCCCGGGAAGGTCCACGACGCAGCGCCAACATGGCCGGCCCGGTCAGCCCGTCATTGCAAAACACGCACAGATACCACCGCCGAACACACCCCCGAAATGGTCAGCCGGTCATGCCCTCAACAGCTCGGTTCGCCTCGCCTCTGTAGATTATTACTCGTGGATCGACTAGCGCCAAGAACCCGCTCCGAGCTCGACGCCGACGGGCAGGAGCTGTATGACTCGCTCGTCGACTCGCGGGGAAGCCAGATCGCCGACGGCGACGGCGCTCTGCTGGGCCCCTTCAACGCATGGGTGCAGGCACCGCGAATCGGGACGCGACTGGCAGCGCTTGGCTCAGCCCTCCGCTATGACATGGCTCTGGACCGGAAGCTGATAGAGCTGGCCATCATCACCGTCGGCGCGCACTTCAAAGCCGAGTTCGAGTGGTTCGCCCACTCCGCTATGGCCCGCCACCACGGCGTACCAGAAGCCGTCATCTCAAGCCTTGGGGCCGGCGAGGTGCCGGAGTTCAGCGACGACATGCAACACCTTGTCCACAGCGTCGCCTCCGAAATCGTCCGATCCGGTCGCTTATCCGAAGCCACCCATAGCGACGCCCGAGCCCGGCTCGGCGATCTCCAACTGGTGGAGCTCGTGACCCTCTGCGGCTACTACACGCTCGTGTCGTTCACCCTGAATGCTTTCGATGTCGCTCTGCCCCCGGGAGCGGAGCCGCAATGGGGACAGAACGCCTGACCGAGCTGCGACTCTCAACCTCCGCTCCTCGGCATATGGCAGAGGACCTGAACTAGCTTGCACATCTCGTAGGTCGGCGTGGTGCTCCTTAGATTCCCAGACTGTCCAACGCCTGCTACAAGGGCGGCGGCAAGTATCTCGTCTCGACGAATCGCCCGGCGGCGGTCTTAAGCACCCAGGCAGAAGCCTTCCGCCACTCGGGCTCGGGGCCGAGGTCGAGACCGTCGAAGAACGAGAGGTGCCACAAGATGAACGGAATGTTGTCCCCATGCGTGCAAACGAGACAGTCCGTTTCTGCCAACGATTGGATCAAGTCCAGTGCGCGTTGCTCGTTCGCCTCCGCCAGGGACTCGCTGACGCAGATCGTCAAGTCGCGAGCAGCTGCCAGCGGACCGACAGTGCTGACACACCGCAAGGCCGGGCTGGACATGACCGAGGTAACCGGGTACCCATCCAGGTGCTCGATCAGTGCCACAGCTTGTCGGTAGCCTTTCTCGTCCAACGGCCGCAGGCGGTCGTCGCCGTTCCAAGGTGATCGGTCGTCCGCGCTGGCGTGGCGAACGAGCAGCACGCTCATCGGAGGGTCGAATCCCGACCCAACCAGCCTGTGACGCCTTTAGCTCGGACCGTGTTCCACTCAGACCTCCACTCGCGCCGGAGGCGCTCTGCTCGCCTTCTCTCTTCCCCGATCAGCTGCCCAGCGACCATCGCTCGGTGACTGCTGGCGTCGACCGCCGACGAACGAAGCCATCTTTCAGCGATCGAAGCATCCTGCAACTCACCCAGAGTTTCCTGCAGCGGCGTGATTGCTCGACCGACGCGCCGCGCGCGGGTCCCGACGACGACTGCGGACATTTCCGCGACATAGCGGCAGTGTTTCACCCGGATACGGACGTGGTGTAGTTGCCGATCGGCTGGCTGATCCCCGAGCTTCTTCACCGCCTTAGATAGCTCCCGCCAACTTCGGGCTAGGATGGGGATGAGCAAAGGCGCAGCCTTCGCCGACGGGTCAATCAAAGGCGGCTCCTCGCTCAGCCGGTACAGCCGATCTATGAGCAAAGCGTGGGATTCCTGGCCTAAATGCTCCAGTAGCCGGCGGTGGGCCTCGTTTCGCTCGTCGCGAAGCCGCTCCACAAGTTCGTCCAACTGAGGGCTGTCGTCTACCTCCAAGGTCTCCGCTGCGCCCCGGAGGTGGACCTCTAGCACGTCGGCATCCCGGACAGCACCCAGTAGGCGCCCAAGGGGGCGAAGTGATTCCGCGGTTTGACGGTAGGCCGCTGCTTCGATGAACGGCTCGATCGCCCCTAGGTTAGCCCGAAGTTGCCGGATTGCGACTCTTGCCTGGTGAACATCCTCTGGATCGCGGCCGAGGCGCACACCTCCCGCATGCACCAAGAAGCGCTGGAGGCCGACCTCGACCGTGGAGGCAGTCAACTGAGCGATTGTGGCTTTCATCCGTGGGTTCCGTCGAGCAATGCCAAACCCCCATCAGTCCAATCGAGTTAGCGAACACCAACGGTAGCGCTCTACCGACGGCAGCCACGTACCTCGCACTCGGCGGAGTTTTATCACTGCGCATAATGTTTCTTACGATACCTTGTGTTTTACAACACCTTCGTGTATTATCACAATATGTTGCTGCGAATCCATCCCGAGGTGGTGGAGAAGGTCGCCGAGACACCCGACGATCGGGACCGCCTTCGGCGCGAGGCGGCGACGTTGCGGGCCGTCGCACATCCAGGTGTGGTGCGGTTGGTGTCGGCAAGCGACGACCGCCTCACGCTCGACCGGATCAGCGGCAGCGCTGTCTCCGACTCCCCGGCCGGGTGCTGCGACGAAGTCGCAGCCTGGGGCGCGGCACTATGCACCACCGTCAGCGACCTGCACGACATCGGCTGCGCGCACACCGCCATTTCGGGTGATCACGTGATCTTGGATGGCGATGGCCGCCCGGTGCTTTGTGGTTTCGGAAGCGCCCGGTGGGCAAGGGATCAGTCTGAATGGTCGACCCTTGCGTTGGCTGACCGTAACGCAGTCGTCTCGATGCTCACCGAGCACCTCGGCGACTTCTATTCGAAGACACCAGGCGCGCTACACCTGCCGTCGCGCCAGTTGAACCGCCTGCTCAAAAGCCGGCAGCGCCGGCGCTTCCGGCGAAGCAATACGGATCTCCGGTCTCTAGCGAGAACTCTGGCCGCACTGAACAGCGCTACTGCGGAGCGAATTGCAGGGCAACCGCGCTCAATGCCTTCGAAGACGAGACCTCAGATGGTGCCCCCAAGCCGCCGTATCGGGGCTGTGGCAGTGGCTTTGGCAGTGACATTGGCGCTCGGCATTGGCCTATTCGCGTCCACCCCTGCTCGACGCGCATCCAATCGATCAGAAGCTCGGCAGATACTCACCGTCGTCGGGCCGTCCGGCCTCGTTCGGCTCATCACCAGTTGGTCCGGGCCGGTGTCGGTGCTCGTCGGTCGCTGGGACTGCCACTATGCCACTGCAGCAGTTCTACAAGCCGACACAGGCCAAGTGTGGGTTTTCTCCGGGTGGCCGCCCCCTGCTCACAGCGAGGTAGGTCACCTCGTAGCGCGCGTGGCGGGAGCCGTCTCATTGTCGAGCGTGCCGCGCCCGCTTGGTTGTGACACTCTCATGGTCGAAACGCGAAGTGGCAGTTCGATTGCGGCCACGACGGCCACGACGGCCACGACCGCCACGACCGCCACGACCGCCACGACGCGATGATGCAAACCGCGGGGATGGCACAGACGACGCAGGCAGCCAAGCCAGCAGGACAAACCGCCGCGACGCTCGGCGCGGTCGGTCTGG
>JAKBBA010000205.1 GCA_021808665.1 Actinomycetes bacterium | reverse complement strand
GACCCCCGCTCCACCCGCCGACGCTGAAACTGTGGACAACCCGTGGCCGCCAGCCGCCTAACTCGCGGTCGTCCCCCCAAACCTCCAACAAAGCACCAGGTAAAACCCAAACGTGAACACCTCACTTGCCTTGCGCAGGTGCTGGTCGGGCGCCTGAGGATGCGCCAGCCGCCTCTCGCATCTCCGGTTTGCTCATCCGTTGCTCATTCTTGCACTGCATAGCCTTCCAGCGAGCGCCAGCGGAGCGAGCCTCCGGCAGCGGCGCAGGGCCTACGCTGTGACATGCGCCCTGCTCGGACAGCAGCGGGATGAGCAAGCTCACCCTCCCACAGCTCGAACGCCACCTCTACGCTGCTGCCGACATCCGTCGGGGCAAGATGGATGCGTCGGAGTTCAAGGAGTACATCTTCGGGACGCTGTTCCTGAAGCGGTGCTCGGATCAGTTCGAGGACGAGCGTCAGGGGGTCATCGGCACCGAGCTGGGGAAGGGCCGGACCCAAGTGCAAGCTGAGCAGCGGGCGGACCGGGCGGACTTCTACAGCGAGTCGTTCTTTGTCCCCGACCGGGCGCGTTGGGACTACCTGCTCAACGAGGGCCACAAGGCCCCGCAGCTGATCGTCGGTCAGCCGGTAGTTCATCGGCACGAACGGCTTTCCCGCCAGCGCTGCGCCGAACAATGCCAGGGGCAGGGCGTCGGAGTTGAGGTCGACCAAGCCGATCCGCTCGCCGGGTTGGTCGGCGAAGAAGGCGCCGAGATGTTGGGCCGCTGTAGCTAGCTCTGCTGCCGTCATCCCATCGGCGCGCGTGCCAAGCACCGTACGGTCGGCGAAGCCCTCGGCAGCCATCTCCAGGAGCAGTGCAAGGTGCATCAGCCGGGCGTCCCGTTCCGCTCGTCGTGAGGCGCCGAGGTCGCTCCCGCACCTGTGACTGGTGCAATGGCCACTGCAATGTTCGTCATGAGGGGCTGACCTGTGTAGCGGTCGTACACAAGATCGTTTCGGGTCAGCCAGTTCACGTTCGTACCCCGGCGGTGTGGGTTGGCTGCTTCGTCTGCGGCTTCTAGATCGCCGAAGCAGTGGGTGATGGATATCAGGCCGCGCCCGACGGTCGGATCAGCTGTCGAGACCGCAACGATCCGTCCCTCTGGGCTCCGGATCTCAGCGAGGGCGCCGTCCTCCAGCCCGAGTTCCGCCAAGTCCGCAGGGTTCATGAAGGCCGGGTTGTAGAAGCGGCCCTTGTTGGTCGCAAGGATGTGGCAGCTGGAGTTGTGAACGTGCTGCATCCGGCGTGGGATCATCCGGAAGGGATATTCGTGATCCACCGTTGGGGCGAGCGGCACCTGCTCGAGATCAGCGATCATGTCCGGATTGGCGAGGTCGAGACGGCCCGTCCAGTCCGGCTCCGCCGGCTCCACATAGAGGGGTGGATCGGGGAACATCGCTCCGTGCGGATGCCGGCGCACCTCTGACAACGGAACGCGTGAGCCAGCGGTGATCATGTCGAGCACCTCGTCGTGCGACGGCTCCTCGGTCATGTCGATGCGGATCGTTGCTGCAGACGGTAGGGCCTTCTGTCCTGCCCGGGCGCCGATCGCAAGCTTGAGCTGAAGACCCATCTGCTGGGCGAGACGGTAGAAGAACAGCCAGTCGGGCAACACGTCGGATCCCGCAGGGGGCGCCACGGCGGCGGGCGCATAGCGGGCGTAGGCGGCAGACAGCCCGTACCCCGGCGCCCGCAATGACACCTGATCGGCCATCAGGGAGATGCTGGGTGCCTCGGGCCACATCGTGGGGGCGATCACGTAGTGGGCCAGACGGGCGGTCTCCGACATCCAGGGATCGACGCAGACCAAGAGATCGAGCGACCTCAGCGCAGCGATCGCCTTGCTCGTCCCAGGGAGTGCGGCGGCAGGGTTCCCTCCGACGCACAGGAGGGCGCGTATCTGTCCATCGCCGGGAAGAAGTATCTCGTCCGGCAGTGCCGCCGCTGGAGGTCCGGCTGCACTTCGAGTGAGGCCGCGGACCCGGAACTCCTCCCCGAGCCCGATGGCGGGCCGTGGGTTCGCTGCTTGCGCCCGGTGGGACATCGTTGGAATGAGACTCCCTCCGTTGGGGACGAGCTCGCCCTCTCGGAGGTAGTGGCCGCAGACGGCCTCCAGGTTGAGGAGCAGATATTCGACGAGGCTGCCCTCCCCCGTCATGTGGGGCCCCGTCCCGGCGACGGCGAAGCCTCGCTCGGCGTTCGCGAAGAGGCGGGCGGTCTTTACGATCTCCTCTGCGTCGATCCCGACCCGGGCTGCTACCGCCTCAGGCGAGAATCGTCGGACCGCACCTCGAAGTTCGTCGGCGCCCCTGGTGTGGGTAGCGACGAACGCCGCGTCGCCGAGGCCCTGTTCCAGGATGACATGCAGTAGCGCCGCCAGGAAGACGACGTCACTTCCGGGTCTCGTCTGGAGATGATGGTGAGCTCGCTTCGCAATATCGGTACGACGGGGGTCGACGACGATGAGCGTCATTCCCCTTTCAAGGTTGTCGGACAGCCACTTTCCAGGGTGACCGATTGGCAGACCTTGGTAGCTGACCATGGGGTTGATGCCCAGCAGGAGAGCGACGTCAGGGCGGCTCCAGGCCTGTCGAGGCGCCATCCACGAGCCATGGAGGGCGGCGGCAACGTCCCGGCCACCCTTGTCGATCGTGTTAGTGCTGAATTGGAGGGAGGAGCCAATCGCGTTCATGAATGCGCTGGCGAATGACACCGTCCCGAGACACGAGTTCAGCGAGGTGCCGAAATAGAGTGCGACAGCTTGAGGCCCGTGGCGGTCGATAATCCTCGTGAGTCCGTCGGCGATCGCCTGCGCGGCGACCGAACTGGGGAGCGGCTCGAACGTGTCGTCGGGCAGCCGCATGCGAGGCTCGAGGAGCCGGTCCGCGGAGTAGAGCAGTGTTGGCTGGGCTCGCCCTTTGACGCACGTGTACCCGTGGGAGATCGGGCTGTCCCGATCGCCGGTGACCCGAGCCACCCGGCCATCTTCGATGTCGACCAGTACGCCGCACGTGTTGATGCACGTCAGGCACTGTGACGGTTCCATGCCCGTGGGCGCTCCCCGGTCTCCTCTTGCAGGCTTCATGCCTGGCACCACACCCTCCCCATGCTGGTCCGGCTGTCGCTGGACACCGACGCGGACGATTGCGGCTCGCCCAAACCGCTGCTACAGTCGACAAGCATATCGATTCTTGCGACACGATGTGACGAGTAGGGGGCTCCATGGAGTACAGCTACCTGGCCAACAAGATCTCGGGGGGGATCGATGCTGACGATCGGTACTGGCAAGGTCTCGAGGAGAACCGGTTTCTCTTGCCGCGATGCGCAGGGTGCGGTCGTTGGATGTGGCCGGCTCATTGGAGATGCGGCGAGTGCGGATCATGGGAGAGCGACTGGGTGGACACCGAACCGGTGGGCACGCTCTACTCCTGGACTCGGACCTGGTACAAGTTCGATAGGGTCCTGGAGCGGGCCGCCGAGGTTCCGTATGTGGTGGTCTTGGCAGAGCTGCCCAACGCAGGGAACTCTCGAGTGCTCGGAGTCTTGAAGGGCGACGAGTCAAACCTCCGTATCGGTGTACCCGTGCGAGGCGAGATACAGCGTCCATCGCCCGTGTCCAAGAACTACGCCACCATCCGCTGGGTAATTGACCCCTCAGCCGAGGGAGCCCAACAGGCGCACAGCGGAACGAAGGAGGTCTCGTGAACAGCAGGTTTCGCGGTAAGACGGCTGTGGCAGGAATCGGGCAGACACCGTTCTATAAGCGCTCGACGTCCCCGGATCCCGAACTGAAGCTCTGCCTAAAGGCGGTTGTCGCAGCTTGTGACGACGCAGGAATCCTGCCTGCCGATATCGATGGATTCGTATCTTACGGTTCGGAGCGGAACGACGGACAGCGGTTGATGCCGGCGTTGGGGACGAAAGAAATGCGCTTCGATGCGCTCGTGTGGTCACACGGTGGGGGGATACCCGGGGCGCTGGGCCTTGCCGCCAGCGCCATCATCGCAGGTCAGGCCGACACCGTTGTCGTCTTCCGGTCGCTCGCAGAGCAAAGCAATCGTCGCCTCCGTGTGGCCGTGTCTCAGGATGACACAGCAGCCCAGTACATGGTCAATGGGTCGGAAGCGCCGGCGCAGCTATGTGCCATGCGGTCGCAGAGGATGACTGAGTATGAAGGCGTGCCGAGATCGACGATGAGGGCTATGGCCATGGCGGCCTATTATCACGCCAACCGGAATCCGGCCGCTCAGGGTTACTCCATCAAACTGGACGAAGAGATGTATGAGAACTCCCGGTTCATATCTGAGCCGTATCACTTGTTTGACTGTTCTCGCGAGAGCGACGGAGCCGCGGCGGTCATCGTCGTTTCCGCTGAACGGGCCAAAGACCTGCGCCAAACACCTGCGTATATTCTCTCAGCCCCGATGGGAGCAGAGAAGGGATGGGGCGCCGTACAGGAGAGCCGAGAGCCTTACACGAGCGCTGGCTTCTCGTCCGTGGCTCGGAGACTGTGGGCTGAGTCAGGATACGGTCCGGCCGACGTCGATGTGGTCCAAGTGTACGAGAACTTTACGGGTCCCGGTGTGGCGGCCCTAATCGACCACGGCTTCTGTACGCATGAAACCGCAGGAGATGCCCTGACGTTTGAGAATCTCATTGCCCCCGATGGCAAGCTGCCGATCAACACCGCAGGGGGAAACCTGGCGGAGGGTTTCCTGCATGGGATGGGCCTCGTCCCCGAAGCAATACGGCAGCTACGCGGTGAATCCACAAATCAGGTGCCGTCAGCGCAGCTCTCCTTGATGACCGGTGGACCCGGGGACACGGCGGTCAGCTCGGCTCTCTTCGGGACGGAAGCGACCCTGTAGATGCACGAGAGTGAGATGGGCTAATGCGCGTTGGGCTCATCTCGGATGCGCACGGCCACTTCCGTAACCTGCAGCGCGCCGTGGATGCACTCGAAGAACAGGTCGACAGACTTCTCTTCGCTGGAGATGCCTTCTCAGAGTACAAGTTTTGCAACGAGGTGGTCTCGCTCTTGCAATCGAAGGGGGTTGACTACGTCCTCGGGAACCACGAAGAATCGTTCCTGAGTGAACTGGGCCAACGGGCACGCCAATCACCCGGAGTCGATCAGGGCCTGGTGCAATAT
>JAKBBA010000012.1 GCA_021808665.1 Actinomycetes bacterium | reverse complement strand
GCGCGTGGCGGCCGCTCTCAAAGACCTCAACGCTCGCCTCCGGGTGGCCGGCATGACTGACGAGGACGCCATGGCACTGCCAGTTCGGATCGATCCGACGACGCTGGACCGTGCTGGCATGATCACTTGGATGACCGACGCAGGGCCGTCGGCATGGCTAAACACCGGTTGGCTGGGCTGCTCTACGATGGCGTCTCAACCTCAACGAGCGCCAGGCTTTGGTCTGGGCGCTTGTGAGACTCCCGGCCGGCGCCTGTGTCGCGACGGCAGGTCCCTCGGGCCGTGGTCTTCCGACGCACATGATGGGCCTGCTCGGCGTTCATCGCCGGACTAGCCGGTGTGGAGAGCTGCGCTTTAGTCTGGTCTAGTGGAACAGGAGATGGAGGAGATCCGCGACGGCGATACCGTTTGGCGTTTCGACGTGTCGTTTCTCACCTCGACGTGGAACTGCACCTGGGGTCGGGGATGTCTTGGGATAGGGCCCGAACCAGCGCCCGAGCTCGGACTGGGCTGCTGCTCAATAGGCGCAGATCTAGGCGACGAGGACGAAGCCCGGATGATCTCGGCGCTAGCGGCTACTCTCGACCCGACGGTCTTCGAGCGTCACGGCGAAGCGCAGGACGGCGGGATCTTCAGCGACGAGAGGCGCCTGCACACCCGAGTGGTCGACGGGGCATGCATATTCTTGAACAGGCCTGGCTTTGCCGGAGGGCCGGGATGCGCCCTGCACGTCGCCGCGCTAGCAGCAGGCGAACTCCCCACGGAGTGGAAACCCTCCGTGTGCTGGCAGCTGCCCATCAAAGTCGACTGGGAGCCGGCCCTTGGGGGAGCCGAAATCGCGACCGTACGCCGCTGGAGCCGCGACGACTGGGGCGAGGATGGAAAAACCATGGCGTGGTGCTGCACCGAGGGGAGCCTCGCCTACGACGGTGAGACCACGGTGGTCGACTCGCTGCGAGCCGAACTCTCCGAGCTGGTCGGCGCCGAAGTGCTCGCAGAGCTGCGCCGCAGGATTACCGCCCGAGAGGACTGACCTTCTAGGAGGGCTTCTCCTCTACTTTCACGCCCCTCCAGAAGGCGACCCTCCCCGTGATCGACTTGGCAGCCTCGCTGGGCGAAGGGTAATACCAGGCAGCGTCAACATTCGTATTGCCGTCCACCTCAAGGCTGTAATAGCTGGCTTGGCCCTTCCAGGGGCAGCGAGAAGTCGTGTCGCTCTTTCGTAGATATTCGGAAGCGACCGCTTCGAGAGGAAAGTAGTGGTTTCCTTCGACTACGACGGTGTCGTCACTTTCGGCGATTATGGCGCCGTTCCAGGTTGCTGTCACCATAGTGAGAGGAACCCGTTCGGCGGAGGGTTTCTTCCGGCGCGATGATCCCGTCCGCGACGCCCGACCGCCGGGCCGTCGCTACCATCTCCACAGGCCAGCGAAAGCAGCCGGTCTGTATATAGGCGGGGAGGCCAGCGTGGAAGCCGAACAACACCAACAAGCGGGGGGTCGCACGGCCGATCAGATCAGCGACGAGGTGGTCCGCCGCTTCGCCACCACTCCCGACGCTCGGCTACGTCTGCTCATGGAGGACCTCGTCGCGCGCTTGCACAGCTTCGCTATCGACAACTCGCTGAGCACCGACGAATGGCGCTCAGGAGTAGAGTTCCTGACCGCTGTCGGCAAGCTCTGCAGCCCCGAGCGCCACGAGATGATCCTCCTATCGGACACGCTCGGCTTGTCGATGGTCGTCGACGCCGTTGCCTCCGCCTCGGCTACTCGGAATGCAACTGAGTCAACGGTGCTAGGCCCCTTCTACAAGGAAGGGTCGCCCGAAAGGGAGATGGGCGCGTCCATCGCAGAGACCACGGACGTGAAAGAACCGACGCTCGTGTGTGGCAAAGTCCTCGACGAGTCCGGGGATCCCGTCGGTGCTGCAACACTCGACGTGTGGCAGAACGCGCCGAACGGGATGTACGCCCTTCAAGATCCCGGCCAGCCCGCCGGCAACCTGCGGGGAGTCTTCCGAACCGGCGTCGACGGGCGGTTCTCGTTCTGGACTGTCAGGCCGACCGACTATCAGATACCCGACGACGGCCCGGTCGGGGCGATGCTCGCAGCGACCGGCCGTCATCCGTGGAGGCCCGCTCACATCCATCTCAAGGTGTCGGCGCCGGGGATGCGGACGCTGACCACCCACTTCTTCGACGGCGAGAGCCGCTACTTGGAATCCGACGCTGTGTTCGGGGTGAAACCGTCGCTGGTGTGCAGTTTCGTACGCCACGAGCCTGAGGAGCCTGGAACCCCGAAAGGCTGCGACGGCTGGTGGTACAGCCTCGAACGTGACGTGGTCCTAGCCCGTGACAGCGTCTAGCGGCGCGAGCGCCAGTACAGGTCGGACATCGCAGCGAAAACCGACCCGGAGTTGCCGCGCCTCATTTCAAGGGTCGCGCCGAGGTCCCGGTAGACGGCGCGAACGTTGACGGCCATGCGCTCGGAGTCCGTCCAACCCGAGTACGGTCCTGTGCCGATGTCGGCGGCAGCGTCAGGGGCTGTCATCCCCGCTTCGAAGCGCACCCTTGCCTCCTCGAAGAGCCATCGGAAGTAGCCGATCAGGTCGTCTAGAACCTCTGGGCCGGCTAGTGGGCCGTGGCCTGGCACTACCACCGACGGTCCCAGGGCTGCCACCCGCTCGCAAGCGGCGATCCAGTTGGCTACGGGACCCGCCCATATGATCGGGTGCCCGCCGTGGAAGACGATGTCGCCGGTAAAGACGACGCGCTCGTCGGGTAGGTAGACGATCACGTCTCCGCCGGTGTGGGCCGGACCGACCTCGATCAGCTTCACCGTCCGGTCACCGACTTTGAGCTCCAACTCGCCTTCGAAGACCCGCGACGGCAAGGCGGCTTCTATCCCGTCGAAGTTGAAAGCCCCGAAGATCGCCTTCAGGAACGCTCCGACCTCCCCAGCTTCGTCGACGCCGGCCATCGTCGCGGCCATCTCAGACGGGGGCGACTTCGCCATCTCGGCCGCGCAGGCTTTCGAAGCGACGATCTCGGCGTCGCGTACCAGCCAGTTCCCGTAGCAGTGGTCGCCGTTCGCGTGGGTGTTTACGACCGTGGAGATCGGAGCGTCCGGTGTCGCCTGCCTGGCCAGGACGTCGAGCATCTCCCTGGTCAGGTCCAAGTCGAACAGGGTGTCTACCAGAAGCGAAGATTCGGGGCCGCAGACGAGGCCGGCGTTGGACCATCCCCAGCTGCCGTCGGGCTGCAGGTAGGCCCACACGCCGTCGGCCACCTCCAACGCTCCTCTGACGTATTCCCCGGCCATGAAGGCGACCTTAGCCTGCGCTGACAGCGACAGGTGGGAGAGCGTTCAGGCGGTGGACGCTATGCGGAAACCGATTAGAAGTTCGGGACTCTCCTCGAACACTTCCAGGCCCGTGACCTCCGCTAGAGGAGGCCCGCGCCGGCACCATTCGACCAAAGCGACGACGTCGCCCGGCGGGCCTTCGAACACGGCTTCGACCCGCCCGTCGCGGTGGTTGCGCACCCAGCCGGCGACGTGACGCCGGGCCGCCGCGGCGAGCGCCGCTTGGCGAAACCCTACGCCTTGCACCCTCCCCGACACGACAACCCGGCGCCGCATCGGCGTCTCGGCGATTCGATCATTCCGTCGAGGGTCTGCTGGGGGAGTGACTCCATAGCCCATCCTCTCAGCCAAACGTGGTGCTCGGAGTACCGTTGAGTTCGCCGTCGAGGTACGTCATCGCTTTCACCAAGGCGGCTCTCTCCTGGGGGCTCAGATGCTCCATCGCCCTCACCAACGCAACGTTGGAGCCGTCCAGCCAGCGCTCGGCGCAGCCGCGCCTGGTGGACGGCACTCTCACGATCGTCCGGCGGCGATCTACGGGATCGCTGTAGCGTTCGGCGAAACCCGCCCGCTCCAAGTCGGCGATCAGCCCGCTGGTCGTGGCGAGGTTCAAGCCTAGGGTCGCCGCAAGCGAACCGACGGTCGCCTCGCCGTCGTAGATCGCCGACAGAAGCGAACGGTGCCGGTTCCCAAGTGCCGCATCTGCGTCCGTAGTGGAAGGGACGGTCCGTCGTAGACCCCGTGCGACCCTCGGGAACAGCTCGATCAGCTTGCGGACTCCTTCGTGCACGCCGCAGGCCTGGACGGGGCCGCCTCCGTAGCTTCCGTCGTGTGCCGCGGTCCCGGGGATCCCCTCGCCAGCAGGCCGGGCGGGCACGTCGGAGCTGTCAGGGCTATCCGATCGAATGTCGGATTTGCGGGATCCTCCAACGGCCACCATTCCAACTTAACCGACCCAGCCATGTACTATACTTTGAAAGCACAAACTATTTGTATCTCAGAACTGCTGTGTATCGAAGAGCTAACTGTGGAGGTAGATGTGGATCAGGTCGAAACCAAGAGCGTGGACGTGAAATCCCTGACAGGGAAGTGGGTTCTCGACGCTGCCGGGACAAGCGTGTCGTTTACGACGAAAGCCATGTGGGTTCTCGGGGTGAAAGGAACCGCCAAGGTACTTAGCGGCATCGCCACTGTGGGCGACGACGGCGCCCTCTCAGCCGAGATCGTTGTCGACATGAGCTCCGTCAGCACCGCTAACAAAAAGCGCGACGCCCATTTGCAGACTGCTGACTTCTTCGAGACGGTCAAATATCCCACGATGACACTGAACGTGACCGGAGCTACGCTGCGCTCGGAGGGGAAAGCCGACGTTCGAGGTGACCTGACAGTTCGCGGGCAGACTCGACCGAAGACCTTCCCGGTAGAGTTTTCCGCGTCCGACTCGTCGATAGATGTCACCTCCGAGTTCGACCTCGACCGGCGCGAGTGGGGTATCTCCTGGTCCAAGATGGGGGCAGGACTCGTCAACCATGTGACGTTCAAGGGGCGCTTCGAGCGGGCTCTGGGTGCTGAGCCGGAGGGTGGTAGCGCCGCGGGCGCCGAGTAGACCCAAGCGTGCGCGGGGAGCGCAGCGTAGGATCGGTGGCATGGAGACAGACGCCAAAGCCGCCGGGATGGACCCCACCCGCCTTTCCCGCATCGACGAGCACCTGCGCAGGAACTACGTCGAGCGGGGGAGGGTGGCAGGCTGCCAGGTGGCAGTGATGAGACGGGGCGCCGTCGCCCACTACGGTGCCGTCGGCCTCGCAGACCGGGAACGCGGCGTCCCCGTCGCCGAGGACACCATCTGGCGGATCTACTCGATGACCAAGCCGATCAGCGCCGTGGCTCTCATGACGCTCTACGAGCGGGGGATGTTCGCCCTGTCGGACCCTGTGAGCAGGTTCATCCCGTCCTGGGCGAACCTGCAGGTCGCCGAGGTGGACGACTCGGGCGCCACCCGCCTTGTGGAGCCGTCCAGGCCGGTTCAGATACGGGACTTGATGATGCACACCGCCGGGATCGGCTACGGCCTGGCCAACGCGGACCTCGAAGTCGAAGCGTTGGGTACCCGTTCACGGGCGCGCTTTAGGATCGACCCCGACTTGGAGGCCATGGCCGAGCGTCTCGGTCAGACACCGCTGCGTTTCCATCCCGGCACGCACTGGCTGTACTCCCTCGGCCTCGACGTGTGCGGCCGTCTCGTCGAGATCATGTCGGGTAAACGCTTCGACGAGTACCTCGAAGCCGAGATCTTCGCTCCGCTCGGCATGTCCGACACCGCCTTTTACGTGAAGTCCCAAGACGTTCCCCGTTTCGCCGCGTCGTATGGGCGTAACGCCGACAAAGAGCTGATCCTCGTGGACGACCCGGCGGACAGCGTGTACCTGAGCGAGCCGTCGTTTCTCTCCGGCGGCGGCGGTCTCGTGTCGACGATCGGCGACTACCTCCGTTTCGCCGAGATGATGCGCCGGGGAGGGGAGCTCGACGGCCGGCGGATACTGGGCCGCAAGACCGTCGAGCTGATGACGATCAACCACCTGCCCGGCGGCGCGACGATGCCTGACTTCGCCCTGCCCGGCGGCTACGGGGAGGCCGGCTTCGAGGGCAAAGGGTTCGGCCTTTCGATGGCCGTTTCCGCCGGCCCCGCCCAGGCCGCGGTGATCGGCTCCGCAGGCGAGTACATGTGGGGCGGCGCCGCTTCGACGACGTTCTGGGTGGACCCGGCCGAGGACCTGGTGGTGGTTTTCATGACGCAGTTCCTGCCGTCCGGGACGTTTAACTTCGCTGGGCAGCTTCGCGCCCTGGTCTACCCGTCGATAGTCGACTAGTCCTGGGGGATCCGGCCGTCCATGCCGGCGTTGGGAGCCGCCCGGCGGACTAGGTCCAAGACCACCGGGCCGAGCTCGGCCGGATCCCACCGGCCGTCCTTGTCAGCCTGAGGGCCGGCGTGCCAACCTTCGGCGACGCTCACACGGCCGCCGGCGACGTTGAACACCCGTCCAGTCACGTCTGCCGACTCGGCGCTGGCGAGCCACGCAGCGAGAGGGGCGATGTTATCAGGGGACCTGGAGTCGAACTCCCCGGGCTTGGGCGGCTCAACCCCTCGCGCCCGCTGGAGCTCCTCGGTCATCCTGGTGCGCGCCCCGGGGGCCAGAGCGTTCACCGTAACCCCGTAGCGGGCCAGTTCCTTGGCGGCTATGACAGTGAACGACGCTATCCCCGCTTTCGCAGCCCCGTAGTTGGTCTGGCCGACGTTGCCGTAGATACCCGACGACGAGCTGGTGTTGATCACCCGGGCGTCGTTGGATTCGCCGTCTTTAGCCCGGTCCCTCCAGTAAGCCGCTGCCCACCGTGTCGGGGCGAACGTGCCGCGAAGGTGGACCCTGATGACGTCGTCCCACTCGTCGATGGTCATGTTGACGAGCATGCGGTCTCTTAGGATCCCGGCGTTGTTGATCAAAACGTCTAGCCCGCCGAAGGTGTCTATGGCGCAGCGGATCAGACGCCCGGCGCCGTCCCAATCCGACACGTCCTCCCCGTTCGCGACGGCTTCGGCTCCCATCGAGCGGATCTCGTCGACCACCTCCCCGGCCGGACCGTCGGAGGAGCCCGAACCGTCCACCTCCGCCCCGACGTCGTTTACGACGACCCTCGCCCCTTGGCGTGCAAGCTCGACGGCGTGCGAACGGCCTATCCCCCTGCCGGCGCCGGTGACGATAGCTATTCGACCTTCGCAGATACCTGCCATTTAGTGCCGTCCTGTCCTAGCGTTGGGGTTCTTTGGGGAGACCGAGAGCGCGTTCCCCGACGATGTTCTTTTGTATTTGGCTCGTCCCGGAATAGATGGTGCCAGCCCGGCTGGAGAGGAACACGTCCTGCCAGTCGTCGGTGGCGTAGCCGTCCCCGCCCGGCCGGACCATAGCCTGCGTCCCGACGACGTCGAGCGCTATCTCGCCGAAAGTCTTGTGGTATTCGCTCCAAAACAGTTTCGAGATGGACGCCTCCGGTCCGGGTTCCTTACCCCCGGCCAGGGAAGCGAGCAGCCGCAGACCGGCGAAGCGCATGAGCTGCACGTGGGTGTACGCCCACGCCAGGCGCTGACGGGTCAGGGGGTCGTGGCTTTTGCCGTTCTTCTGCGCCACGTGGATAAGGTCCCACAGTTCCTGCTCGAAGCCGAGATGGGCGGTGGTGGCGTTACCGCCGCGCTCGAAGCCCAAAGTGGTCATCGCCGGCGCCCAGCCGTTGTTGAGCCCGCCTATGACGTTGAACAGCGGGGCTCGTGAGCCCTCGAAGAAGTCCTCGCAGAACTCTGCAGCACCCGAGATCTGCCGGAGAGGTCGGACGGTGACACCGTTTTCGGGGCCGAAGGGAACCAAGACGTACGACAGTCCTCTGTGCTTGGGGGCGTCAGGGTCGGTCCGGCACAACACGAAGATCATGTTCGCCCGCTGGGCGCCTGACGTCCACACCTTCTGGCCGTGGATGACCAGCTCGTCGCCGTCGAGCACTCCGCGTGTTTCTACGGCGCCCAGGTCCGAACCGTGGTCAGGTTCGGAGTAACCCTGGCAGTAGACGTCTACGCCGGCGACGATGCGCGGCAGGAAGTACGCCTTTTGCTCGGGGGTGCCGTGGACGATGATCGCGGGACCGACGAGAGTTTCTCCCATGCCGCGCCGAACGACTGGCACGCCGTGACGGCGGAGCTCCTCGCTGAACACGGCGAAGCGCACGGCGTCCCATCCTCGCCCCCCGTACTGCTCGGGCCACGTCGCGCATATCAGGTGGGCGTCGCTCAGCCGAGCCTCCCACTCCCGGTAGATCGGATCCTCCATGGCCTTGAGCCGCTGCGCACCTTGACGGCCGCCCGCTACCGGCTGCCACCCCCAGTTAGCGAGACCCTCCAGACCCGCCGGGGCGTTATTCGAGATCCACGAGCGCATCTCCGCCCGAAACTCGCTGTACTGGGGACCAAGGTCCAGTTCCATGATGTCCTCCTCGTCTAGTCAAGTGCCACTTGTTTGCGGACATTTTCAGGCCAGCGCCTCGAAGGCGGCGCGGCGGGGTGGAAATGTTCGTGATACCGGCTGTGGTCATGCGCCGGCGACAGTCTCTGTGCCGAGCACCAGCGTCCCGGCGGACATGAACATCCCCCCAACCCCTTGTGCGACGCTCGTTTGCACCCCGGGGACCTGCGCTGACGCCTCGCCGCGTAGCTGTCGTATCGATTCTTGAACCAGGAACATGCCGTACATGCCGGTGTGGGTGTAGGAAAGGCCGCCGCCGTTCGTGTTCATCGGCAGTCGCCCGCCCGGGGAGGTGTTGCCTTCCTCGATGAAAGCCCCCGCCTCGCCGCGCCCGACGAAGCCGAGGTCTTCCAGCCCGTAGATCGGCAGGTGAGCGAACGCGTCGTAGACCATCAGATGGTCAACGTCGGACGGTGTGATGCCCGCCTCGGCGAAAGCCCTCGACGCGGACACAGTGAAAGCTTTCGACGTGGTGAAGTCCTCCATCATCGACACGAGCGGCGTTTCCGCGGCCTCGCCGGTGCCGAGCACGTAGACCGCTGGTTTGGGCCCCGGCAGGGCTTTAGCCCTCGCAGCGGACGTGACGACCAGGGCGCCTCCACCGTCGGTGACCAAGCAGCACTCCAAAAGGTGCATCGGGTACGACACCATCCGCGACGCCATCACATCCTCGACGGTTATCAGGTCACGGAACATCGCTCTGGGAACCCTGGAGGACCAGCGGCGCTGAGCGACCGCCACCGACGCCAACTGCTCGTGGGTCAGCCCGTAGCGCTTCATGTAGCGAAGCACTCCCATGGGGAAGAGCGTCGGCGGTCCGAGAGTCCCGTACGGCGCCTCGAACTGTCCTTGGGGGGAGGCGGGGTCGGCTGCGCGCGGAGGCGCTCCCGTCCGGGACCGACCGGACTCGCCGTGGGTTATCAAGATCACGTCGGCGAGGCCGGCGCTGATCGCCGCCGCCGCGTGGCGTACGTGCACGAGGAACGAGCATCCCCCGATGGACGTGGCGTCCACGTAGTTCGGGGTGATCCCCAGGTAGTGAGCTACCGATATAGGTGACAGACCGGCTGCTGCCACCCCGTCGACGTCGCCGAGTGTCATCCCAGCGTCGGCGACCGCCCGCCGAGCGGACTCGGCGTGCATCTCAAGCGCCGACACGTCGGGCACCACGCCGATGCGCTCCGTCTCCGCCGCCCCGACGATAGCCACTCTGCCTTTGGCGGTCATGGTCTGCCTTTCGGGTTCATGCCGGGCTCTCCGCCGGGCTACCTGCCACGCTCCCCGCCGCGTGCCCCGCCGCGTTCTCCGCTCGGCTCCCCGCCGGACGGAACACGGGCACCAGTTGGGCTCCCCGAGGCTCGAAGTCCACTTCGAGGTCCATGTCCAACACCAGGTTCTCGGGAGTGTTGTCCACCCCGACGACGTTGGTCATCATCCGGGGGCCTTCCTCCAGCTCAACGACGGCGATCGCGTAGGGCACCTGCTCGGCGAACCCGGGGGCCGGGCGGTGGCTTATCAGGTACGTGTGAAGCCGGGCGCGCCCCGAAGCGACGAACCACTCGACTTGCTTCGAGTAGCAGACGGGGCAAGCCGAGCGCGGGTAGAAGAACGCCTTCCCGCAAGACGTGCACCGTTGGATCGCCAGCTCCCGGCGGTTGGCTGCGTCCCAGTAGGGTTGGGTCTCGGGGGTCGGCTTCGGAGCGGCCTTCGGCCGGTCGCCCGAAAGTGACTGCTGCGGGCTCACTTGGGCGCCCCGAGGGTGATCCCCAGTTCGTCTAGGAGGTCCTGGCTGTAGGCGATCCTGCCGGTCAGCTCCCTTGGAGGTCGCGAGCACAGGGCCAGCGCAGCTTCGGCCATCACATCGGGGGCTTCGACTTGCTGGTCGGGGTCGTCTGGGCGCACGAGGTGGTGGTACAAGGTGCCGGGGGTAGGCACGACACGGTTCGGCGACAGAGCGTTGACAGCCACGTTGTCGAAGTACGCCTCCGCCGCCAGGCCGGTGGTGAAACGCTCCAGAGCTGCTTTGCACATGCCGTACACCGTGCCTCCAACCGGCCGGTTTGGGTCCGGTGGGATCTGAGGGTGACGCGCCGCGCCGGAAGAGATGTTGAGGATCCAGCCCTCGCCTTTGGATCTCATCGCTGGTAGGACCAGCTGCGCGAGGTGCATGGGCGCTGCCACTTGCACCTCGAACATGAGCTGGTGGCGTTTGGGGCGGAACTCTGCGATGGGAGCGAAGAACGTCACCGCTGCGTTGGACACGAGCACGTCGGGCTTGCCGAGACGGGCTTCGACCTCGGCGATGAGCCTCTCGCGCTCGTCGGGACGTGACATGTCAGCCGCCACGGCTTCGGCCGCCCCGCCTTTTGAGCGGATCCTCTCGACCGTCTCGGTTATCGTCCCGGGCAGGGGGGAGTCGCCGGGGGCGACCGTCCTCGCGCTGACCGCCACAGCGGCTCCCGCACGGGCGAAACGTTCGGCTATGGCTGCTCCTATCCCGCGGCTCGCTCCGGTCACCACGGCAACCCGGCCCGCGAGGTCCCCGTCAGGCATACGCCGGTGACTTTCGCTCGCCGGAGTGACGTTGGTGTGGTGTCATTCGTGTGCTCCTCTCATCGACTGGGTTCCGCCGGGTTCCCGGGCGGCGGACTCACCGGGCGCCGGCATCCCCGACAGCCCCGACGGGTGTTGCGCCCAGATAGCCAAGGCGTCTAGAACTTCTACGCTGCCTTCCGAGGCCCAAAGCGGATTGACTTCCAAAGTGTCCAAAGCGTCACCCAGACCTTCGCCGAGCCGTCCGATGGCCGCTACCACCTCGGCTAGACGACCGACGTCCACGCCACGGGTGCCGCGAGCTCCTCGCAGGACAGCGGCGGCGCGCAGTGAGGCGAGCATCTCTTCGACGTCCGCTTCGCTTGCGGGAAGAAGTCGGATGGCGGCGTCGCCGAGCAGTTCGACCCAGACGCCGCCCAGAGCGACCGACAGGACTTTGCCCCAAGTGGCGTCGGTGCTGACCCCCACGAGAAGCTCGACGCCGTCCGGGAGCATCGGGGAGACGAGAACCCCGTCCAAGGTGACGTCTGGCCTTGCCTGCCCAACCCGTGCGATCAACTCGCAGTAGGCAACCCCGGCTTGCGCGGGGGCGACCCCCAGGCGTACCCCTCCGACGTCGGACTTGTGGGCTATCGAAGCGGATGCGACTTTGAGCGCCACGGGCACGGCGAAGGCTTGCGCTGCTGCGAGGGCTTCGTCGCTGGAGGTGACCAGCCTGGCCGGCACGACCGGGATCCCAGCGTCTTCAAGTAGCCTCCGAGTGAGGTGCTCAGGCCACACCCCGTGCGCCCCGGCGGGAACCTCCAGAGGTTCCGAAGGCGCCGGGGGGGCAACGCTGAGACTGCGAGCGCGCTGCTCGTGGTATCGGGCTCCATGTCCTATGGCGCGGGTGCCGAGCTCGATGCCGTCCAGGATGTACAGGCCGCGTTCGGACAGCAGCTGCCTGCCGTAAGGCGTGAGGTCGGAGCTAACCGAGCTTTGCAGTACCACGGGCACCGCCGACGAGTCCCTGGCTTTGGCGACGGCGTCCATGCGAGCCTCGGCCAGCGCAGGGTTAGCCGGAGGCTGGCGGGGTACCGCGGTCGAATAGACGATCATGTCGTAGCGGCCTTCTGCCTCGCGTCCCACGATTCCGAGCGCGGAAAGGGCCAGCGTCGGGTCGACTACCACGTAGCCGGTCACGTCGAGAGGGTTATGCGGGTTGGAGAAAGCCGGGAGGATACCTTGAAGGTCCTCAAGCGTGGCGGGGGGGAACTCGGGAAGTTCGAGGCCTTCGTCCGATGCCCGGTCGGCCAGCAGGTCGCAAGCCCCTCCCGACGCGGTCACTGCGGCGATACGCCGGCCGGCCAGGCCGGGATGGTAGCCGAGGTAGCCGGCGGTGGCCAGCATCTCCTCCAAAGAACCGACCCTGATGACGCCGAGCTGGCGGAACGCCGCGTCGACGACACGGTCGTCGCCCGCGAGCGCCCCGGTGTGCGCCAAGGCCGCTCGCGCCCCTGCAGCAGTCCTGCCAGTCTTCAACGCGACGATCGGCTTGCCGGCGGCGAGCGCCATCCCGGCGACCCGTCGGAACTCGGCGGGGTTCCTGACCGACTCCAAGAACGCAGCGATCACCCGGGTGTGCTCGTCGGCGACAAGGTAAGAGATGATGTCGGTCGCGGAAGTGACAGCCTCGTTGCCCGTCGAGCACAGAAGGCTGACTCCTATGCCCCTCGACTGGGCCGCCGAGAGCACAGCGCTCGCCAATCCACCCGACTGCAGGACGATCCCGACGGGACCCGGTTCGAGGGGCGGGGTTATCGGCAGCCCGTAGGGGGTCACCCCGCGGGCGACGTTGATGAACCCGTTGCCGTTCGGACCTAGGACCGTCAAACCCCGCCGCCTGGCCAGCTCCGCGAGCTGGGCTTCCAGCGCCGCCCCCTCCTCGCCCGCCTCGGCGAAGCCGGCGGTGAGCACCACCAGGTTGGTCACGCCAGCGTCCGCAGCCTCTTCGACGACGTCGAGGACAGCAGAGGTGGGAACCATGATGTAGGCGAGGTCCACTTTTGCGTCGAGGCTGCTAAGCGACCGTGCGGCGGTCCTGCCGTGCACCTCGATATGGCGGGGATGCACCACGTGGACTTCGACGTCGGGCGAGAACCGGGTCAGGTTCTCGTATGTGTACACAGACCACTGGGAGCGTTCGGTCGCCCCGATCAGCGCGACCGAGGCGGCGTTGAACAGCGAGCGCAGGTCCGCCCGGTAAGACGCAGCGCCCTGCGGCTGTCCTCCTGGTGGGTCCGAGTTCGTGTGGCACCTCCCCCTGCGGCTTGCGTTGGTGGGTCGCGTCTGCGATGGCGGCGACCGGCCTCCTTTATAGGCCCGCCGGGTGAGCCGGCACAAGGCCACCCAGGCGCAAAACGGTAGGACGACCGACTGTCGGTCTGGGGGAGATGTAAGAGGAAGGCCCGACCTGCTACTTACAAGCCGGCTTTACGTCACCTGGTCTCGGAATGCCGATCGATACCGTGACCACGACGACACGGAAAGTCCACGTCCTCCACCGTCACCAAACCGTGGCCGATCATGTTCTCGACGGTGGGGACGAACCGTCCGATGTTGATTTCATCGTCTACGAAAACGACCACCACTGGAAGGTTGTCGGAAGACGACAGCATCCGGGCGGTCGCGAGATGTCGACTCGCCCCGAAGCCTTCGATGCCACGCATCGCTGTCCCACCGGCGATTCCCTCGTCGCGAGCGGCCTCGATCAGGGCGTCAACGAGCGGCTGATGACGGAATCGATCGGCCTCCGAAATGTATACGCAGAGACGCTGCCCTTTCGCTGAGTTAGCCATGATGCTCCTGAATCCTTCGAGTTCGAGAAGGGGCGACAAGCCAAGGCACCGGTTCGGATTAGTGGATTAGTCTCGTACAGCTTCGCAGATCGCGGGCGCTGCGACTCTCAGGGTCGCAGCGTGTTAGAGGGGATGTCAGCGGGGCGCGGTGTAGCGGGAGAAGAAATGCCATCCCACGAACGCCCACACGGCCACGAGAAAGACACGCCCGGCTCGGCGCTGCCAGAGCCAAGAGCTGACCGTAGCGAGGCTAGCCCAGCGGCCCGGGCGCAGGTGACAGTAGAGCTCCCAGGCGAAACCCCCTGACAGCAAGACGAGCCAGACGACGGTGACTATCAAAGCTGCGGTCCCGTCTGCTGCGGTCCTGGGCTAGACGGGCGCTGCGACATTCGCCTCCACGGTCCCGAGAGTGGTCTCGTTCCGACCTCCAGCCACCCTAAGAACAACACGAACCGGGAAGCGTGCCACCGCAGCGCGTGGTCGACGACGGTGCTCAGGGTGGGAACCACCGGGGAGCGCCCGCCCAGCGCCAGTCCGGCCGCCTCCAGGCAGGCCGCCACCGCGACCAGGGCAACCCACGGCGCGACAGCTCGCAACGCCAGCGGGCCTCGCGGCGTGCGACGGCCAGCTGGGCTTAGCAGGCCGAACACTAGGAGGATCGCGGCGGCTACGAACACCGCCTCGTAGGCGGAGTCAGTGAAAGGTCTGAGGCCCGTCGCGTACCAGGCGTAGGCCACTGAGATCAAGGCGAGGGCTGTGAAGCGCCTTGTGGGAAGGCCCCCGAGAAGCCGGGCCGCCTTCGAGGGCTTGGGCGTCATGTCCTTTCAGTCATCGGACACTCCCGGTGTTCGAGCCTTAACAGACAGTACCCTTAGGTGTGATCCTCCTCGCAGCAGCACTGGCTTTGGCGGTGGAGATAGCCGCGTTCGTGGTGGTGGCTGACCGTGTCGGGGTGTTACTCGCGTTGGTGCTCCTCTTCGGGGTGAGCGCTCTAGGTCCGTTCATAGTGAAGCGGGTGGGTTTAGGAGTGTTGGCGCACACCCGGGAGCGCTTGGAGCGCGGCGAGCTGCCGACGAGAGAGCTCCTCGACGGTATCGTCGTGCTGGTCGGAGGTGTCCTGATCACAGTGCCGGGCTTCGTCGGTGACGCCTTGGGCTTGGCGTTGATGGTCGGGCCGGTGCGCCACGCAGTGATCCGCTTGGGCGGCCACCGCCTTGCCCACCATGTTCGGCGCTTTCCCGCCGGCGGGGGGTTGGTAATAGACGCGAGATCATGGAAACCCGACGACGACGCCGCCGGTGAGCCCAAGCCGCCGATGCTGCCCGGCGAGAGGACTGGCGACCCCCGCCGGTGGCCTGGCGGTAACTCGGGTTCTTAAGGCCTGCCGAAGCTGTTCCCGCCGGGCGCGACCGACCACCGGAGCTGGGCCGGCTATCGGAGCTGGGCCGGTCAGTCCCTACCGTGTACGTACCGGGCCCACCAAGGTCCGATGTCGAGGCCGGACCATGCTTTGAGGTGCGCCGCGAGGCCGTCGGTGGTGACCATCTTCCCGGCGTTCGCACGGTACCAGTCGGCGAGTGCCGCCCTCATCCTGTCCGCGCCGCCCATGAGGTTGGCTATGGCACCTATCAGACGTGGACCTTCGCTATAAGCGGCCGCTGGGGTGTGGCGGGACCAGGGGTGCGGCGGGTACAGCTCGACGGGGGGCTGGTCGAGGCCGAGATCCTCGGTCAGGAACCTTGGATGCTCGCTGCGCCGGCTGGAGGTGGACCACACGGCCAGAGCTTCGTCGATCCAGCCGTCCGATGCCCTTGCTGGCTTGACGCCTCGGCCGAACCAGCTATGGAACACCTCGTGCTCAAGCGCCGACACCGACGAGGTGGTGGCCCCGTCGTATTCCATCCCGCGTGTCGAGCCCCACAACACCGCCCAGAAGGTGTCACCGTGGGCCCACGGCTCGTATCGGGAGGCCAGGTAGGATAACCAAGCTCGCAGGTCGGCTTCGCATGCGGCCAGGTCGGCACCTGCGTCGTCGAGTTGAGCGACCACCAGGCCCAGCGACCGGCTCCGCCCCGCCACCCGCACCGCCGAGCGTCTAGTTTCAAGGCGCTCTGCGGGGGCTATGACCAGCATAGGCGACAAGGAGGTGTAGTGAGCCGGGTACACGAGACTCCAGTGGCGCCCACCCTGAGTCGCGTCAATTCCGGCGGTGTTGGCAAGAAGCTTGTGGGGTCTGTCGACGCCGTCGAGGGTGATGTCGAGATGCAGTGCGAAGCGGTCGTGGACGAGCGGCGCAGGCACCCACATCTCCAGGTAACGTCCAGGGTGAAGGTCAGACATCCAAAAGTCGAAGTCGACCGCCCCTCTCGTCCAACCGATCGCCTTGGCGCCTTCAGCGTCGGGGGTGCCGAGCTCGTAGCCGACCTCGAGGCGGTGTCGGCTTCCGGCAGGCAGGTCGACGTCGAGCACCCGCATCCGCTGATCCCAACCGGCCCCGAGGTCCAGGGGAGCGAAGGCATCAGTAGAGAGGTTCTTGGAGTCGAGGCGAACCCAAAGGAGATCCTGGCGTAGGTCGAGGGCTGGCTTCCCGTCGAAATCGCCGGTGGTGAATTCGACGGTTGCGACGGCCCGGGCTTCGGCTGCCTCGGCGTCGAAATGGAGTTGAGCTCGGATCTCTGACACCCTGGGGGCAACAGCACTCGACGTCCCCAGCTGTGCCGGGGGAGGAGCGAAGGCGTAAGGCATCCTCTAAGTCTGGCCGAAACCGGTCCAGGTCGCGACGGAATCCGCTTCGCTTAGCAGCTGCTGGCGCGCGAGTCACACGGGGCGGCTATACTCGCCCTTGTCGTAACAACGGTGTCCGCGTGTGTCCGACGCGCCCTCGTCCCGCTAGCGGGTCGAGGAAGCTGAGGAGACCCCGCGGCGAAGTCATTTTTCGAGTGCTCCGCCAGTGCTGCTGAGCGGAGCATCCGCGTGTGAGGTGGGTCCTTAGAAAGCCCACCTCCGCCACGAGCCCCAGGAAAGAGTTCAGCTGTGCCATCCAAAGCGATAGTCGGCGAGAAAGTCGGCATGAGCCAGGTGTGGGACGACCAAAACCGCGTGATAGCGGTTACGGTCGTCCGGGTAGACCCTGTCCGTGTCGTGGCAGTCAAGACCCCCGAGCGCGACGGTTACCGTGCCCTCCAGGTCACCTACGGCCAGAAGAAAGCCCAGAGGCTCAACAAGCCCGAGGCCGGACACTTCGCAGCTGCAGGTGTCGACCCGGGCAAGCGCCTGGTCGAACTTCGGATCGACGACACCGACGGGATCGGGGTCGGAGACGAGATAACCCTCGAAGTCCTGGCCGCCGGTGACAAGGTCGACGTGACCGCCATGAGCAAAGGTAAGGGTTTCGCCGGCGGGATGAAACGCCACAACTTCTCCGGCCAGGGCGCCAGCCACGGTAACCACAAGCACCACCGGGCTCCCGGCTCGGTCGGGGCGTGTGCGACGCCGGCGAGGGTGTTCAAAGGGACTCGCATGGCCGGCCAGTACGGCTCCGGCAACGTGACCACGCTGAACCTTGAGGTGGTCAAGGCCGATACGGAGCGCAACCTTCTGCTCCTCAAAGGGGCCGTGCCCGGACCCCGAGGTGGAATGGTTGTCATCCGGGACGCGATCAAGGGAGGTAAGCGATGACCCTGACCGTGCAACGACGCTTCGTGACCGGCGAGGTCGACACAAGCGTGGACCTCGACGAGACCGTGTTCGGTGTCGACGCGAACATCCCTCTCCTTCACCAGGTCGTGACCGCTCAG
The DNA here is from genome assembly GCA_021808665.1 of Actinomycetes bacterium. Next base: position 68,026 of record JAKBBA010000012.1, on the reverse strand, counting down.
CTAGCCGCAGCTCGCGCTGGGACACAGTCCACCAAGACAAGGGCTGAGGTATCCGGCGGCGGGAAGAAGCCTTTCAAGCAGAAAGGCACCGGCCGGGCCCGCCAGGGTTCCGAGCGGGCTCCGCATTTCACCGGCGGTGGCGTGGCACTAGGCCCCAAGCCGCGCAGCTACCGCCAGCGGACGCCGCGCAAGATGGTGCGCTTAGCTCTTCGCTGTGCGCTCTCTGACAGGGCGGCGCAAGGCCGAGTTGCGGTAGTCGACCGCTGGCCGTGGGAGACCCCCAGCACCAAGGACGCCCGCTCCGCCCTCTCCGTGCTCGGCTTGGACGGGAAGGTGCTCGTGGTGCTGACCCGAGCTGACGAAGCCGCCTACCGTTCGTTTCGTAACCTGCCCGAAGTCCAGGTGATTCTCGACGGCGAACTGAACGCCTATGACGTTCTATGTAACGACTGGATCGTCTTCACTGCAGCGACCCTGCCGGCTCCGGCCGACACCTCGGTGCCAGTTGCAAGTCCGACTGTGGCCAAACCCGCCCAGACACCGCCTTCGGCGGAATCGTCCCCAGACCCAGAGCCAGCAACGTCGCAAGACACCAGCGAAGACGCCGAGGAGGCGGGAGATGAGTGATCCCCGGGACGTGATCCTGCGCCCCGTCGTGTCGGAGAAATCCTACGGTTTGATCGACGCTGGCGTCTACACGTTCGTGGTTGCCCGCAGCGCGGACAAGCCTGCGATACGCCGTGCCGTCGAGTCGATCTTCGCAGTGAACGTAGTCAAGGTGAACACCTTGAACCGACCCGGCAAGCGCAAGCGCAACAGGGGCAAGCCGACCTTCGGCAAGCGCCCGGACACTAAGCGGGCGGTCGTGACGCTCGCACCCGGCCAGAGCATTCCGATCTTCGAGGGGAACTGAAGTGGCTCTCCGCAAGCGTAAACCCACAAGTGCCGGCCGTCGTTTCCAGACGGTCTCCGACTTCGCTGAGATAACGAAGACAAGGCCGGAGAAGTCCCTTCTGGCGCCGAAGTCGAGCACCGGTGGGCGTAACTCCTACGGGCGCAAGACAGCTCGCCACAAGGGTGGTGGCCACAAGCAGCAGTACCGCATAGTCGACTTCAAGCGCACCAAGGACGGCGTTCCCGCCACGGTGGCTGCGATCGAGTATGACCCGAACCGAAACGCTCGCATTGCCCTTCTTCACTACCACGACGGAGAGAAGCGTTATATCCTTGCCCCTGCGAAAGTGTCGGTAGGGGACCGCATCCAAAGCGGCCCCGGAGCGGACATCAGGCCTGGGAACGCGTTGCCCATGCGCTTCATACCCGTCGGTTCAGTCGTCCATAACGTCGAGCTCAAACCGGGGGGTGGCGGCAAGATAGCCCGGGGCGCAGGGATGAGCGTGCAGCTGGTCGCCAAGGAAGGTGACTTCGCCACCCTGCGACTGCCGTCCACCGAGATGCGCAGAGTTCCGATCGACTGCCGGGCAACCCTGGGCGAGGTCGGAAACTCCGAAGCAGAACTGGTGAGTATCGGCAAAGCCGGCCGTAATCGCTGGAAAGGCGTGCGCCCCCAGACCCGTGGTGTCGCCATGAACCCGGTCGACCACCCTCTCGGCGGTGGCGAGGGCAAAACTTCAGGCGGTCGCCACCCTGTGTCGCCGTGGGGCAAGCCCGAGGGTCGCACCAGAGACCGTACCAAGCCATCAGAGAAGCTAATCGTCCGCCGCCGGCGCACCCGCGGCGCCCGGAGGTAGATCGAGAACATGCCGCGCAGCCTCAAAAAAGGTCCATTCGTCGACGACCACCTGCTCAAGAAGGTCGACGACTTGAACTCCCGCTCGGAGAAGCGGGTGATAAAGACGTGGTCCAGACGTTCGACGATCATCCCCGACATGGTCGGCCACACCATCGCCGTGCACGACGGGCGCAAGCACATACCCGTCTACATAACCGAGTCGATGGTCGGGCACAAGCTCGGAGAGTTCGCTCCGACCCGTACGTTCCGCTACCACGCAGGCCAGGAGAGGCAGGGTAAGCGCTGATGACCGGGCCGAAGACCAACGAACGCGAAGGGACCAGAGCCGTCCTTCGAAACGCCCACATGTCTGCCTACAAGGTTCGCGAAGTTCTCGACCTGGTCCGTGGCCTTCCCGTCCAAGAGGCCGCCGACATCCTGCGCTTCTCCGAGCGCGACGCCGCCCGCACGGTAGGCAAGCTGCTGGCGTCGGCAGTCGCCAACGCCGAGAACAACGACGAGTTGGATCCCGAGTCCCTCTACGTGTCAGCCTGCTACGCAGACGAAGGGACCACGGCCAAGCGCTGGCGTCCCAGAGCCCGGGGGCGGGCTACCCGCATTCGCAAGCGCACCAGCCACATAACGGTCATCGTCAGCCAGTTGGAAGGGGAGGACTTGGAAAGGCTCCGCTCTCACCGCCGAGCCGAGCAGCTAGCTCAGCGGGCGCGGCGCGTCGCTGGGGCTCGGCGCTCTAGCGACGACACCCGCAACAGGGCCGACCGCCGCCGCGGTGCCCCGATCGAGGAGGCGCCCACCGAGGAGGCTCCGGTCGAGCTGGTCGAGGAAGTCACCTCCGAGACGGGTTCCGGCGAGGAAGCCACCACTGAGGCGCCGGACGCGGACACTGAAACTGCCGGGCACGAAGCGCCCAGGGCCGAGGACGGCGACGCCTCGGAGGTAGATGCCGGGAGCGACGACGTGTCTGACGTGGAAGACACCGAAGAGGGAGACGACAAGTAGATGGGCCAGAAGGTCAACCCCTACGGGTTCCGCCTCGGCGTGACAACGGAATGGAAGTCCCGGTGGTTCAACGACCGCGACTACCAGGACTATCTAGTCGAGGACTGGAAAATCCGCGACTACCTCAACCGTCAACTCGAACGCGCCGCTGTCAGCAGGATCGAAATCGAGCGCACCCGCGACCGGCTTCGAATCGACCTCCACACGGCGCGTCCGGGGATCGTGATCGGCCGTAAAGGTGCCGAGGCTGACCGTCTCAGGACCAAGCTCGCCGAGATGACCAAGAACCCCAAGGTTCAGCTGAACATCCAGGAGATCAAACAGCCTGAGCTCGACGCAGCCTTGATGGCTCAGGGGATAGCCGACCAGCTTGCCGGTCGTGTCAGCTTCCGCCGCGCTATGAAAAGGACCGTGCAGACCGTCCAAAAGGCGGGGGCCCTCGGAATACGCGTCCAGTGCGCCGGTCGCCTCGGCGGAGCAGAGATGTCCCGGCGGGAGTTCTACCGTGAAGGCAGGGTTCCGTTGCACACCCTGCGAGCTGACATCGACTACGGCTTTCGTGAGGCCAAGACCACTTACGGGCGCATCGGCGTGAAAGTGTGGATCTACAAGGGCGACATCTTGCCCTACAAGGTTTCCGGCGAAGAGAAGATCAGCCGTGAGGCGGCTATGGCGGTAGGAGAGACCTCTGGCCAGGTCAAGCCGCGCAGGGTGGTAACAGCCGGCGGGGGACGCAGACGGGCTGACGGAGCAGATACGAGCGCTCCGTTAAGTGCACCGGCAAGCCCTGCCGAGGTTCCAGAAGCCCGCGAAGCCGATCCGATAGTCGCCGTCGACCCAGAGTTGGAGCGTCTCCTCGCCGAGGAGGAAGACATCGAGCGCCGAACTAGGGGCGACCACCACGAGCCTCCCCATTTTCCTAAGGACCTGTAGCCATGTTGATGCCACGCAAGGTCAAGCACCGCAAAGTCCAGCGGGGCCGTCTCACCGGCCAAGCCAAAGGCGGGACGACCGTCAACTTCGGTGAGTACGGGATCCAAGCTCTCGAGCCGGGTTGGATTACCGCCCGTCAGATCGAAGCCGCTCGTATCGCCATGACCCGCCACGTCCGCCGTGGCGGCAAAGTCTGGATTCGCGTGTTCCCGGACAAGCCTGTAACCGCCAAGCCGGCGGAAACCCGTATGGGTTCGGGCAAGGGAAACCCCGAGTTCTGGGTAGCTGTCGTCAAGCCCGGGCGGATCCTCTTCGAACTGGGCGGCGTAAGCGAGACCCTCAGCCGTTCGGCCCTCGAACGGGCCGTGCAGAAACTGCCTATCAAAGCCCGCGTTGTCGCCAGGGCGTCCCAAGAGGAGGTCGAAGTCGGATGACCAAGCCGTCTGAGCTGCGGGAATTGACTTCGGTCGAGTTGGCGCAAAAGCTCCTCGAAGCAAAGCATGAGCATTTCAACCTGCGTTTCCAGCTTGCAACTGGCAAGCAGGACAACTCGGCCAGAATCGGCCAGGTGAAAAGGGAAGCAGCTCGCATCGCGACGATCGTTCGCGAGCGGGAGATCCAAGCCGCCGAGCAGGCGGAGGAGAAAGTCTGATGTCGGAACCAACAGCACCCGAGGCTGAACCCACAGCCGGCGCCGAGAGGCCAAACCGTCGCAAGATTCGTGAAGGTCTTGTCATATCGGTGAAAATGGAAAAGACAGCGGTGGTCGGAGTCGTCGAGCGAGTGCGCCACCCTCGTTACGCGAAGACAGTGCAGAGAACGAAGCGTCTCTACGCCGAGCACTCTGACGAGGCCCTTAAGCCCGGCGACCGTGTTCGCCTCGCGGAGACGCGTCCCGTTTCGAAGCTGAAGAGGTGGCGCGTGGTCGAAGTTTTGGAGAGGGCCAAATGATCCAGCAGGAGAGCCGGCTTCGTGTCGCCGACAACTCGGGCGCCAAAGAGGTGTTGTGCATCAAGGTGCTCGGGGGTTCGAGACGGCGTTACGCCTCTATCGGCGACGTGTTCGTTGCGACGGTCAAAGACGCCCTTCCCGGAGCGAACGTCAAGAAGGGCGACGTGGTCAAGTGCGTCGTGGTCAGGACGAAGAAGGAGAAGCGCCGCCCCGACGGCAGCTACATCCGCTTCGACGAGAACGCGGCCGTCCTGATAAACGATCAGCAGCAGCCCCGAGGAACCCGAATCTTCGGTCCGGTCGGCCGTGAGCTGCGGGACAAGAAATTCATGCGCATCATTTCTCTTGCCCCGGAGGTGCTCTAGGACATGGCCAGGTTGAGAAAGGGTGACGAGGTCGAAGTTCTCTCCGGCAAGGAGCGGACCAAGAGAGGGACCGTCATGCGGGTCCTACCCAAGGGCGACAAGGTGATCGTCGAAGGAGTCAACGTTGCCAAGAAGCATCAACGCCAGACTCAGGCGCGGGTACAAGGTGGGATCATCGACAAGGACATGCCTATCCGGGCCGCCTCTGTTGCACTCGTTTGTCCTAAAGATGGTGCCGTCCGGGTAGGTTTCGCCTACAAGACCGAAGGGGACAGGCGTTCCAAGGTGCGAATATGCCGCAAGTGCGGGAGGGAGCTGTGATGTCAGCCGCAGCTACCAGCGCTGGCCAGCAGGGCGCCCCGCGCCTAAAAGCCCGCTATAACGAGACGATCAAGGGTGAGCTCAAGGACAAGTTGGGTCTCCCAAACCCGATGATGGTCCCTCGCCTAGAAAAGGTCGTCATCAACATGGGAGTCGGTCGGGCCACCCAGCAGCAGTCGCTGCTTGAGGGGGCGGTCCGCGACCTGACCGCAATATCTGGTCAGAAGCCGATGGTCACCAAGGCGAAGAAGTCGGTGGCTGGCTTCAAGCTTCGTGAGGGTAACTCGATCGGGGCGAAGGTAACTCTGCGCGGCGATCGCATGTGGGAGTTCCTGGATCGCCTTATCAGCCTTGCGATTCCAAGGATTCGCGACTTCCGTGGTCTGCCGACAAAGGGATTCGACGGTCGGGGGAACTACACCTTCGGAGTGACCGAGCAACTGATCTTCCCCGAGATCGACTACGACAAGATCGACGCTCCCCGCGGTATGGATATCACGATCGTGACCACCGCTCGAAGCAATGCCGAGGGCCGAGCTCTGCTTGACGCCTTCGGGTTCCCGTTCCGCCGAGATGGCAACGACTAGACAGGGCGAGTAGAAGATGGCCAAGAAGGCGCTAATCGTGAAAAGCCAGCGCAAGCCGAAGTTCAAGGTTCGTGGGTACACCCGTTGCAGGCGGTGCGGACGTCCGCACTCGGTGTTTCGAAAGTTCGGCATGTGCCGCATTTGCCTGCGCGAACTGGTACACGCCGGTGAGGTCCCCGGCGTGACAAAGGCGAGCTGGTGAAAGGACCGCGCCGATGACGATGACAGATCCGATAGCGGACATGTTGACCCGCATCCGCAACGCGAACGTTGCGATGCACGACACGGTGCGTATGCCCTCGTCGAAGCTGAAGGAGTCCCTCGCAGCGGTTCTCGTCAAAGAGGGCTACGTAGAGGGTTTTAGGGTTTCGGATGCGGTCGACAGACCGGGGAAGATTCTCGAGATCGACATGAAATACACGAAAGACCGTCGCAGGACCATTTCCGGGGTCCGTAGGGTCTCCAAACCTGGACTGCGGGTCTATACGGCGGCCGACAAGCTCCCGAGAGTTCTCGGGGGTCTCGGCGTCGCCGTCCTGTCCACCAGCCAGGGTCTCATGACCGACCGCGAAGCGCGCAAGCGCCGAGTAGGCGGCGAGATCCTCTGCTACGTCTGGTAGCGCAACGAAAGAAAAAAGGATTCGATGTCGCGTATAGGACGCTCCCCAATATCCATACCACCCGGGGTCGAGGTAAGCCTCGAAGCACGCACGGTGACCGTAAAAGGGCCCAACGGGGCCCTCACCCGTCACATTCCGGGCGAGATAACACTGCGCCAGGAAGGGTCGACTCTTCTCGTCGAACGGCCAAACGACGAACGGCAAAACCGGGCTCTCCACGGCCTTACTCGCAGCCTCGTGTCGAACATGGTGACCGGAGTGACCGCCGGTTACGCCAAGAACCTCGACATTGTCGGCGTCGGCTACAGGGCGATACCTAAGAGCCCCGAACAGATCGAACTGGCCCTTGGCTTCAGCCATCCGGTTATCGTCGACGCTCCGGCGGGTATTACTTTCGAGGTTCCCCAGCCGACGAGGATCTCGGTTAAGGGGATAGACAAGGAGCTCGTAGGCCAAGTTGCAGCGAACATCCGTAAGATCCGCAAGCCCGAGCCCTACAAGGGCAAAGGGGTCCGCTACGAAGGTGAGCGGGTCCTGAGGAAAGCCGGGAAGGCAGCCAAATAGATGAGCTACTCCACGAAAGACAAGCAACTTGCCAGGTCTCGGCGACACTTCCGTGTCCGCAAGAAGGTTGCTGGGACTGCGGAACGCCCTCGCTTGGCCGTGTTCAGGTCGAACAAGCACATATCGGCTCAGGTGATCGACGACCGCGCCGGCAGGACACTGGCTGCAGCGTCGACGGTCGAGGCTTCCTTGCGGGCCGCCGGGGGTACCTCCAACCAGTCCGGCGCGACCAGCGTGGGTCGTCTGGTTGCCGAACGAGCGAAGGCCGCTGGAGTCACCCAGGTCGTCTTCGACCGGGGAGGTTTTCAATATCATGGCCGGGTGGCCGCTTTAGCAGACGCGGCCCGCGAGGCCGGACTGGAGTTCTGAGACACGATGGCTGAGCAGGTATACGAAGACCGTACGATCAAGGTCAACCGTGTCGCAAAGGTCGTAAAGGGTGGGCGTCGCTTCTCCTTTGCGGCACTCATGGTGATAGGCGACGGCCGGGGCAGTGTCGGCCTCGGCTACGGCAAGGCCAAGGAGGCAGGCCTGGCGGTCCAAAAAGGTATCGAAGAGGCCAAGAAGAACCTTTTCACCGTCCCGCTCGCCGGCTCGACCATCACTCACCCCGTCCTGGGGGAAGCTGGCGCTGGCAGGGTTCTGCTCAAGCCTGCAGCCCCCGGTACCGGGGTTATAGCGGGTGGTGCGGCGAGGGCGATCCTGGAGATGGCAGGCATCCACGACATTCTGGCGAAGTCGCTCGGGTCGTCCAACAGCATCAACGTCGCCCAGGCGACAGTCGCCGGTCTCAAAGCTCTCAAGCGGCCCGACGAGATAGCGGCCCTTCGAGGCCTGTCGGCCGAGGAGATCGTCCCCGGCGGACTTTGGAGGGCGTACCAAGAGACCAAGAAAGGTCCTTTCGTGCCTCAGGAGGTGGCGTAGCCCGTGCCGAAGCTCGAAGTGACTCAGATCAAGTCCTCGATCGGGACTAAGCCCAAGCACCGCGGCACCCTGCGTGCGCTTGGGCTTCACGGGATCGGAACATCGAACACCCTCGACGACCGACCTGACGTACGCGGGATGATCGCCAGGGTCCCTCACCTGATCAAAGTTGTCGAAGGGAAGGAATCCTGATGCAAGTTCACGATCTGAAGCCGGCTGCTGGGTCGAGTCGGCAACGGCGTCGGGTGGGGCGCGGTATCGCCGGTAAGGGCGGTAAGACCGCCGGCCGGGGTACGAAAGGTCAGGGCGCGCGCGGCCAGGTGAAGCCGGGCTTCGAGGGTGGCCAGCTCCCACTGACCCAGCGAATCCCCAAGCTGAAGGGCTTCAAGAACCCTTTCAGGGTCAGCTACAACGCCATCAACCTCGACACTTTGGAGTCGTTCGAAGGTGACTTGGTGAGTCCCGATACGCTGCGCGAACGGGGAATGGTTCACAAGCACGGTCTGATCAAAGTGCTCGGTCGAGGTGAGCTGACACGTCCGCTGCGCGTGTCCGCGCATGCCTTCTCCCAGTCCGCCAAGGCCGCCATCGAGGCGGCCGGTGGCAGCGTCGAGGTAATCCCACCTCCGTTCGGGCATGGGCGGCCACCGGCGCGAGGTAACGCGCTCACAAACCGCTGATCCTTCGCTCGTGGTGATCGATGGCCCAAGCCGCTCGGCGCGAGCTACCCTAGATCCGTTCCCGGGGCGGCCCCGGGAAGGGAGGACTTGATGCGAGGCACGTTCAGCAACCTGGCAAACATGTTCAGGGTTCCGGACCTGCGGAACAAGGTTGTCTTCACCGTGTTCGTCATCGCTGTGTACGCTTTCGGCGCGAACATCCCGTGTCCCGGCATCCAGTGGAGCCAAGTGCAGTCCCTTGAGGCCGCTTCGAGCCACGCCGGGGTAGTCGGCTTCTTGGCGTTGTTCTCCGGTGGGGCATTGACCAAGATGGCTGTGTTCGGATTGGGAATCATGCCCTACATCACGGCGTCGATCATCATCCAGTTGATGGTCGTGGTCATTCCCAAGTTCGAGCAGTGGCGTGACGAGGGCGCAGTCGGTCAGAAGAAGCTCACCCAAGTCACTCGTTACCTGACTATCGCCTTGGCGATCATGCAGTCGACCGGTCTCGCCTACGTGTTCCACAACGGAGGTGGGGGCCTTCTCGGTAACGGGTCGGGCTTGAACGTCGACCTCATTCCCAATTTCACGATACCCAGAGTTCTGCTTTTGGTCCTGACCATGACAGCCGGGACGGTGGTGGTGATGTGGCTTGCCGAGCTGATCACCCAGCGGGGCGTCGGCCAGGGCATGTCGGTCCTGATCTTCGCGAACGTCGTCGCCACGATGCCCGCAGGCGGTGCTGCGATCGAGGCTGAGGCGGGCTGGTTCAAGTTTGGCGTCGTTGTCGCCCTGTCGCTGATCCTTCTGGTGGCGATAGTGTTCGTCGAGCAGGGACAGAGACGTATCCCGGTGACCTTTGCGAAGCGCGTCGTTGGCCGGCGAATGTACGGGGGCCAGAGCACCTACATTCCGATGAAGGTCAACACTGGCGGAGTTGTTCCGATCATCTTCGCCAGTTCGGTGCTTTACTTTCCGATCCTTATTTCTAACGTCCTGCCGAGCCATGGGTTCTGGAAGAGCGTCCAGGATTGGATCTCCACTAACCTCGCCCAGCCCAACAACCTCGTCTACATCGTCTTGTACGGGGTGATGATCCTTTTGTTCGCCTACTTCTACGCCGCGGTCACTTTCGACCCTGCGCAGCAGGCTGACATCATCCGCAAGCAGGGCGGTTACATTCCCGGTATACGTCCGGGTCCGCACACAGAGCGGCACCTGCAGCAGATCCTGAGCCGGATCACCCTGCCCGGCGCTTTGTGGCTCGCGGCGGTAGCGCTCATACCGTCGATCATGCTCGCCGTGTGGAATATCCAGAACTACCCGTTCGCAGGCACGAGCCTGCTCATCGCCGTCGGGGTGGCCCTCGAGACCATGAAGCAGGTCGACAGCCAGCTGATGCTTCGCAACTACGAAGGGTTCCTCAGCTAGTGCCATGCCCTCCGACCTGACCGGGGAGGCCACGGCGCCCTCCGTGTCCCCGGGAGCGAGGTTGGTGATCCTCGGCAAGCAGGGTGCTGGCAAAGGGACGCAGGCGATCCGCCTGTCTCGACACTATGTGGTACCTCACATCGCTACAGGCGACACTTTCAGGGCTGCGATCCGCTCCGGGTCGGAGTTCGGGATCATAGCTAAGCGGTACCTCGACGCTGGAGAGCTCGTCCCAGACGAGGTCGTCATAGGTGTGGTCAAGGAGCGCCTAACGCACCCCGATGCGTCGCACCGGGGCTTCGTCCTCGACGGGTTTCCGAGGACCGTAGGCCAAGCCGAGGCGTTGGAGGCGATCCTGGACCCTTTGAAGCTCGACCTGGTCATCAACTTGGACGTCCCCACCGCTGCGGTCCTCACCCGTCTGGCGTCAAGGCGGGTGTGCTCCTCTTGCGGTGCCAACTACAGCGTCCCTGACAACCCCCCAAAGGTTCCTGGGATATGCGACGTGTGCGGCGGGGACGTTGTGCAGCGCGACGACGATACTGAGGCTGCCATACAGCGGCGCCTCGAACTCTACGAACGTGAGACCGCCCCGCTTGTCTCTTGGTATTCGCAGCGGTCCCTCCTAGCGACGATCGGCGGGACGGGTCCTCTCGACGAGGTGACGGAAAGGATCGTCACCGAGATCGACAGGCGCAAACGGGGAGCCGTCTAGACCCCGGTGCGCTAACGTAGTAGAATACTCGTCCGGCCATGCGCGCCCACGCGCGGCCATGCCCCTATTCGATGGAGCCACGGTGAAAGTACGTCCAAGTGTGAAAGCAATATGCGAGCACTGCAAGGTCATCAGGCGGCACGGCCGCGTGATGGTTATCTGCACCAACCCTCGTCACAAGCAGAGGCAGGGCTGAACTGATGGCCCGCATAGCAGGAGTCGACATCCCACGCGAGAAGCGTCTCGCGACATCCCTCACCTACATCTTCGGTATCGGCGACACGACCGCTACAACGGTCTGCGAAGGTACCGGAATAGACCCAGCCACACGGGTCCGTGACCTCACAGACGAGGAGGTCGCCCGCCTGCGCACGTGGATCGACACCAACCTGAAAGTCGAAGGTGACCTGCGCCGTGACATCTCGCAGGACATCAAGCGCAAGATGGAGATCGGTTCCTACCAGGGGATCAGGCACCGCCGTGGCCTTCCTGTCCACGGGCAGCGAACCCACACCAACGCCCGCACCCGCAAGGGTCCGAAGAAGACAGTCGCCGGAAAGAAGAAGGTACGCAAGCACTGATGGTTCGTAACTGATGGCCAAGCCAAAGCCGGGTGGGCGGCGTCCTCGCCGCCGGGAGCGCAAGAACGTCACCTACGGGGTCGCTCACATAAAAAGCTCATTCAACAACACGATCGTGTCCATAAGCGACCCAGAGGGCAACGTCTTAGCGTGGGCCTCTGCAGGGAACGTTGGTTTCAAGGGTTCGCGCAAGTCCACGCCGTTCGCTGCTCAGATGGCGGCCGAAGCGTGCGCCAAGCGGGCGATGGAGCACGGAGTGAAGAAGGTGGAAGTCCTCGTCAAAGGCCCAGGATCGGGACGTGAGACCGCTATACGCTCGATCATGACGGCCGGCATCGAAGTCGCCGGGATCAAAGACGTCACGCCGGTTCCTCACAACGGTTGCCGGCCGAAGAAGCGGCGGAGGGTGTAGGGATGGCCCGTTATATAGGACCAGGGTGCCGGCTGTGTCGGCGCGAGAAGATGAAGCTGTACCTCAAAGGCCCCAAGTGCGACACGATGAAATGTCCAATCGAGCGGCGACCCTACCCGCCGGGTGAGCATGGCCGGGATCGTATGCGCCAGGGTTCGGAGTACCTGACCCAGCTACGTGAGAAGCAGAAGGCTCGCCGCATCTACGGCATCTTGGAGAAGCAGTTCCATAACCTCTACGAGGAAGCTAACCGTCAGCAGGGGATCACTGGAGAGAACCTGCTCCGGATGCTCGAGTTGCGTCTCGACAACGTGGCTTTCCGAGCAGGCTGGGGGTCGAGCCGCGCCCAGTCGCGCCAGTTCGTGCGTCACGGCCACATACTCGTGAACGGTAAGAGAGTCACGATCCCGTCATACCGTGTTCGTAAAGGTGACGTTGTCTCTATAAAGGGCAAGTCCCGCGACATGATCGTCGTGCGCCACAACATGGACACCCTGGGCCGTTCCGTCCCACCGTGGCTAGGAACGGGTGGGGAAGGCCACGAAGTCACCGTCTTGGATCAGCCGCTTCGCGAGCACATCGATGTGCCGGTTCGTGAGTCGCTGATCGTCGAGCTCTACTCGAAATAGGAAGTCACATGCTCATCATCCAACGCCCGTCAGTCGAGGCTATAGGCGAGGAGCGCGCCAACCGGCAGAGCTTCGCTGTCGGCCCGCTCGAGCCGGGTTTCGGCCACACCCTCGGTGTCGCCCTCCGGCGTACTCTGCTGTCGTCGATCCCAGGCGCGGCCATCACCGAGGTCCGCTTCGACGAGGCGCTCCACGAGTTCACTACGATCCCGGGCGTCAAAGAGGACGTCACCGAGATCGTCTTGAACCTAAAAGACGTGGTCCTCGACGTGCAAGGTGACGACCCAGTTACGCTACGTCTCGATGTGAGCGGGCCTGCGACAGTCACCGCAGGTGACATCCCGGTCACCGCTGACGTGGAGATCCGTAATCCGGAGCTGGTGATAGCTAACGTCGCAGCTAAGGGCCGCCTCGCCTTCGAAGTGACAGTCGAGCGCGGTACCGGCTACGTGTCAGCGGAGCGTAACAAGCGTTCCGCAGTGATCGGGGTCATCCCGATCGACTCCATCTTTTCCCCGGTACGCGTGGCAGCCTTCAGCGTCGAGCCGACACGGGTGGAGCAGTCGACCAACTACGACCGCCTGGTTCTCGACATAACCACCGACGGGTCGATCACTCCCCGGGAGGCTCTAGCCTCAGCGGGCGACACGCTGCGCTCGCTGGTGTCGCTCATCGCTGATATGAGCGACCAGCCGCGAGGCTTGGAGCTCGGCGAAGTTGGGGCGGTGACCGGCGGTTCGCCGGATATAGACCTACCGATCGAGGAGCTTGACCTTTCAGAGCGTCCCCGTAACTGCTTGAAGCGTGCTCAGATCAACACCGTGGGCGAGCTCATCCAGCGCAGCGAGGAGGACCTTCTCGCTATAACCAACTTCGGCCAGAAGTCGCTCGACGAAGTCCTGGCTAAGCTCGACGAACGGGGGTTGGCTTTGCAGCCGAGCCCCCACGACGGAGGTGTGCGATGACAGCGCTCCCAGGGCGCCCGAAGAAGGGCCGGCGTTTCGGCGGAGACGCTGAGCACCAAAAGGCGATGATCGGGAACATGGTCGCCTCCCTGATAGCAGCGGAGGCGATCGTGACAACTGAAGCGAAAGCCAAGTACCTTCGCCCGGTTATAGAGAAGTGCGTTACGAAAGCCAAGAAGGCCGCAGCTGACCAGGATAGGGCGGTGCACCTGCAGCGCCAAGTCGTCGCCTTGATACGTGACAAGGACATGGCCCACAAGCTGTTCTCGGAGATCGGTCCTCGCTACTCCGAGCGCGCCGGTGGCTACACCCGGATTCTCAAGCTCGGACCGCGCCACGGTGACAACGCTCCCATGGCCCGTATCGAGTTCGTCTGACCTTCTAGGTCCTACAACGCCGGAACTGGGGGCGTAGCCCTGACTCTGTTCTCGGACCAATCTGTGCCTAACGCCCCGGAGGCGGTGACGACCCTGCCGACGCAGCGTCTTCGGCTGCTCGTCGCCTACGACGGCTCTGGTTTTCACGGTTTTGCCGCCCAGCCCGGTGTGGTCACGGTGGCCGGCGCGCTGAGCGGAGCCTTGGAGCGCTACCTCCGCCATACCGTCGACCTGACTTGCGCGGGTAGGACTGACGCCGGAGTGCACGCTTGGGGTCAGGTCGTGACCTTCACCGCGCGTGAGGACGTCGACGTCGCCAGGCTCCACAAAGCGATCAACAAGACGCTGCGCCCATCGATCGTCATCCGAGACGTAGCAGTCGCCGACGACGACTTCGACGCTCGGCGTTCGGCCACAGCCCGCCTATACCGCTACAACATCTTGAACTCGCCATTTGCGGACCCGTTCGTAGCCCGGACCACTTGGCATGTGGCACGCCGTCTCGACCTGCCGGCGATGCGGCTCGCTTCAGACGCCCTGATCGGTGAGCACGACTTTGCGTCCTTCTGCCGGCGGCCTCCTGACCCTGCAGCCTCCCTTGTGCGGGTCGTTGCCGACGCCCGCTGGTATGAGATCGGGGCCGGCAGGCTCCGATTCGACATCGAGGCGTCGTCTTTCTGCCACCAAATGGTCCGTTCTATCGTCGGCACGCTGGTCGAGGTCGGCGCAGGGACGAAGAAGGCGGGGGAGGTGACTGCCATCTTGAAGGCCCGCTCACGCTCCGCGGCCGGGCAGCTCGCACCGCCGCACGGGTTGTGCCTATGGGATGTGCGCTACGGGGATCAGAGCACCTCGGTGGCGTGGTGGCCGGCAGCTTCGAGTGCAGCGATGACGTCGGCATGGTGATCTCGGTCGCGGGTTTCGACGGTAACCTGTATCTCCACCTGCCCCACGCCTATCGGTCTGCCGTTGCGATGGTGCTCCACGTCGAGGACGTTTAGACCCAGCCTGGCCAGGTCCGCAGTTACCGAGGCAAGCGACCCAGCCCGGTCGCCGACCACGACTCGCAGCGTCAGGTAGCGCCCGGCGGCGGAGAGGCCGTGGTCGATGAGCTTCGCCAGCAGCAAGGGGTCGACGTTTCCGCCTGATAACACCACTACCACCGGTCCCGTCCCGGGTACCCGCCCGGAGGCGAGGGCGCCGAGACCGACCGCACCGGCAGGTTCGACCACGGCCTTGAGACGCTCAACGCCGAGGAGGATGGCTCTGGAGATCTCCTCTTCGTCCACCGTGAGAACCGCTTCGACGAACTTCTCGGCGTGAGCAAGCGTTATCCCGCTGACGCAGCCGACGGCGATCCCGTCCGCCATAGTCGACACCGATGCCAGGGGCACTGGCCGCCCCGCCGCCAGCGCAGCGCTCATCGTCGGAGCTCCCGCGGCCTCCACTCCTATCACCGAGGGCCGGTGCCGACCTGACGAGCCCGACGGGGAAGCCTCAGCGACTGCTGCGCTCACCCCGGCCAGCAGCCCGCCACCGCCGACAGGCACCAGGATGACCTCTGCGTCAGGTGCCTCGTCGAGGACCTCCAAGCCGAGAGTGCCCTGGCCGGCGATGACGTCGAGGTCGTCGAAAGGAGGCACGAACGTAGCGTCGCTGGCTTGCGCGTAGTCCCGAGCGATACCGATGGCGTCGTCGAGGATGCTGCCTTCGAGGCGGACGGTCGCTCCGTATCCCCGGGTAGCGTTGATCTTGGGGAGGGAGGCTCCTTCGGGCATGAAGATCGTGGCCGTCCGACCGGTAAGGGCGGCGGCGAGAGCGACGCCTTGAGCGTGGTTGCCGGCGGAGGCGGCCACCACCTCCCGGCCTGGAGGGAGGCGGCTGATCAGGTTAAAGGCCCCGCGGATCTTGAAGGAGCCCGTGCGCTGGCGGAACTCCGGTTTGATAAGCACGCTACGGCCGCTGAGCCTGCTCAAAGTGTCAGAGCGGTAGGTGGGAACCGACTGAAGGACCCCGGCAAGGCGCTCCTGTGCAGCCCGAATCGCTTTGACCGTGACGAGGGCGCTCACCGGGCTCGCGCTGCAGCGTCGCGAGATGCCCGCCATAGGGCCAGCTGGCGGGCTGCGGCCGCCTCGGATGCTCGGTCGTGGGCGACAGCGTTTCGTTCGTCGTCGCGCAGCCACTGCACGAAAACGGCGATCGTCGCGTACAAAGCCACGGTCTCGCCGGCGACCCATAGCACCGCGGCGCCCAGGTGGAGGCTTCCCTGCGATACGTAGGGGGCTATTCGAGAGGTCTCGCTCTGAAGGGTCATGCCTAGAACACCAAAGAGCGGGAAGACTGCCAGCAGGTAGAAGATCCTCTGCCAGTACCCGAGCTTCCACGGCGCCCGGTCGGCGGCAACCACCACCCACCAGAATGCCAATCCGATCAAGATCAAAACGATTCCCGAAGCCTGCGCAACCCACGTATTGGAAACAGTGTCGCCCACCAGGCCCGTGAAGAAGAAGACCATGCCAGACGCGGCGAAAGTCATCCAGGTAACCAACGGGAACGTGAGGCCACGAACTACAGGTTTCGACAGGAACCCACCCACCGGGTCTCCGCGAGAACCGCCGGGCTCTGACGGCGAAGCCAGTGAGGCGAGCTCGCCGAGTCGCAGCGGGGCCCCGAGCACTACCAGTCCGGGGCCGACCACGCCGAGCGACGCGTACCAGGAGGCCAATGCCGAGAAGTTCGTCTCGGCGAACGCCAGGAGACCCGACGTGGCGGCGGTGAACATGACGAGCTCGCCGGCCAAGAACGAGACGGTGCGCGCCGCCGGCCAGGTCCGTCCGGAGCTGACCGTCCGCCGTCGAGCGCGCAAGTACCACGCGGCAGATACGGCCACAGCCACCAAGGTCGCTGGTTGGAGTCGGGGGTGGGTGAAGAATGCTATCGGCGACAGCGGCCCTGGAGCCATGACTCGATGCTAGCGCTGAAGTGGACTTTTGCCGCCCAGTTGGTCCCGGAAAGCGCTGAGTTTGGGATTCCGGTCTCAAGTTGTGTAGAAATAGAGGGCAGTGACAGCAATTACCACCACCGGACCCGTCGCGCCCCAGGCGGGTACGCTCAGGCAGGTAGACCCGTCGATGTATCGACCGAAGCTTCTTCAGGTCGGGGTCATCGTCTGGCTCGCCTCGGAGCTCATGTTCTTCTCCGGCCTGTTTGCGGCGTACTTCAGCCTCCGCTCCGCAACCCGCCCCTGGCCTCCAAGAGGCGACGTTCTTGACGTCCCGCCGGTGCTGGTGGCGACGATCCTGCTGGTGCTCTCGTCCTTCACGATGCAGTACGGGGTGCACAGGGCTATCAAAGGCTCGAAGTGGGGCTTCATCGGCTGGACTGCCATGACCTTCGTGCTGGGAGCGCTGTTCGAGGGCATGCAGATTTCCGACTACATCGGCCGGCCGTTCTCCATCAGCAAGGACGCTTACGGGTCGGCTTTCTATACCCTTACGGGCTTCCACTTTCTGCATGTGGCTGGTGGCCTGGCGGCGATGATCATCGTCGGGGTACGGGTATTTCGCTCCCCGCGTTTCGGCCACCGCACGATGCCGGCCATAGAAATGCTCTCCTACTACTGGCACTTCGTCGACGTCGTGTGGGTAGCTATGTTCCTGGCCATCTTCGTTCTGAAATGATCATGCGACTACTAAAGAAGCTCCGTTCGAATCGTCTCCTAATCGGTCCTGCCGTCCTGTTCGGCGTCGCCCTCCTGGCCTTTTCGGTGCTCAGCCTTACGCAGTCGAGCGCCAAAGCACAGGAGGCTCTGGTCTCTACCAACTCCAATGACATCGCCGCTGGGGCGGTCCTGTACTCCGAGCACTGCCAGAGCTGCCACGGATACGAGGGCGAAGGCGGCGTCGTGAGCGGTGCCCCGTCGCTCGTCGACAAGGGCGCAGCGGCCGCCGACTTCTACCTGACCACCGGCCGGATGCCCCTTAACGCTGCAAACAACGAGGCGATCCGCCACCACAGCATCTTCACTTCCGCCCAGATCCGCCAGCTGGTCGCCTACATCAACGCTCTGCCGCAGATAACAGGCAAGGGCGGCTCCGGGCCGACCATCCCTACCGTGCAACCGCTTTGTCAGAACCAGGGGACGCTCGCCGCTCAGTCCGAGAAGGGTTGTGTCACCCTCTCGGAAGGCCAGCAGCTGTTCTCGATCAACTGTGCCGAGTGCCACCAAGCGGCCGGCTCGGGGAACATACTTTCCAACGGTAACGTAGTTCCGTCACTGAACAATGCGACCCTCACCCAGGTGGCTGAGGCGCCGCTGGTGGGCCCGAAGCCCATGCCGATATTCACAGAGCTCACCAACGCCCAGATCTCGGCGATCGCCCAGTACGTCACCTACCTTCACCACGCCTCCAACCCTGGCGGGTTCGCTATCGGCCGCATAGGCCCGGTGGCGGAAGGTTTCGTGGCGATACTAGGAGGGTTCTGCCTTCTGTGGTTCGCCGCCCGGATGATAGGTAACAGAGGATGACCGACACGCTCGACGAGAAGCAGACGCCTTTCGCCCGCAACCCTCGCCACTTCGGGATAGACCCCGGCGAGCCGTGGCCCGACGATGTCCCCATGGACCAAGACGACTCGCGCTGGCGCTACCAGGGTGATCCCAAGGGTGCCAAGAAGGCCGAGCGGCGTATAGCCGCAGCATGGACGGTAACCCTCCTAGCGTCTATAGGGCTCGCCGTCGTGTACGTCGACGGGGCGAACAACGAGCTGGCGGGGTTGTGCTGGGGCCTGGCGTTCGGAGGGCTCGGGGTCGGGCTGATCCTATGGGCACGCGACCTAATGCCAGGCCACGACGTGATAGCCAGCAGAGGCCATCACAACGTGAGCTCCGAAGCGGACAGGATCGCCGTAGCCGAATCGCTCGGCCGTGGGCTGGACCCGATGGCACGCAGGCCGTTCCTTTTCAAGATGTTGGGCGCTGTCGGCGGGGTTTTCGGGCTGGCTATAGCCTTCCCGATCGCCTCGCTGGGACCCCGCCCACACCGCAACCTCTACCAGACTGCTTGGGGAAAGGGCGTTCGGGCTGTCACCCAGGATGGTACGCCGATCCGTCCGTCAGAGCTTCCGGTCAACGGCATCCTGACGGTGTTCCCCGAGACCAACCCGTCGGACGCTTTGAGCCCGACCCTTCTCATCAATCTCGGCAACGCCGACTACGAGACTCCTCCGGAGAGGGTCGGCTGGAACATTCCCATCGACGGCAAGACCGGGATCGTGGCGATCTCCAAGATCTGCACTCACGCCGGATGCCCCGCCAGCTTGTACAACGTGGTGACACATCAACTTGTTTGCCCTTGTCACTACTCGACCTTCGACGTGCTGCAGCTGAGCAAGCCGATCTTCGGGCCCGCCGCTCGCGGACTTCCTCAGCTGCCAATCGCGGTGGACGCGCAAGGATTTATCGTCGCTCAGGCTGACTACAGCCAGGCCGGCGGTGGGCCTGTCGGACCTGGCTTCTGGAACAGGGGGTAGAGCTTATGAGCACCACCGAAGAGAGGATTGCGGCTCAGAAACGCTATCGGGCGGCCAAGGCCGGCACCGACACGATCGACGAGCGGCTCGGCTCGTCGAAGTTCCTGACCAGCGTGCTCGACAAGATCTTCCCCGACCACTGGTCGTTCATGGTCGGCGAGATAGCCATGGACTCGTTGATCGTCCTGATCATCACGGGCATCTACCTGGCGCTTTTCTACGTGCCCTCCTCGAAGGAGGTCGTGTACGCCCCGACAAGCGGGCATGTGTACGTGCCGCTCGTCGGCCAGAAGATGTCAGAGGCCTACCAGTCGGTGATCAACCTGTCGTTCAACGTGCGTTTCGGGCTGATCATGCGCCAGGCGCACCACTGGGCGGCGCTGATCTTCTTGGCCGCCGTGTTCTTCCACATGGCCCGAATTTTCTTCACCGGTGCGTTTCGCAAGCCTCGGGAGATCAACTGGATCATCGGGCTGTTGCTGTGGCAGATCGTTGCATTGGAAGGCTTTACCGGCTATTCCCTCCCGGACGACCTGCTGTCGGGGACCGGTCTGCGTGTCATCTACTCGATCATCGAGAGCATCCCCTTCGTAGGAACATGGCTGGTGTACGCCCTGTGGGGCGGTCGCTTTCCCGGTACCTCTCTGATACCCCGCCTGTTCGTAGTCCACGAGTTCCTCTTCCCGCTCCTGATCGTCGGCCTGCTCACCGCCCACTTGATGATCCTGTGGCACCAAAAGCACACAGACTTTCCCGGGCCGGGCAAGACTGAGACGAACATCAGAGGAAGTCGCATCTGGCCTCAGTACGCTCTGAAAGCCGGCGGGCTGATGATGCTCGTCTCGTCGGTCATCTTCCTGCTCGCAGGCTTCGTGCAGATCAACCCGGTGTGGATCTACGGGCCCTACCAGCCTTACACGGTTTCTGCTGGCGCTCAGCCTGACTGGTACTTGGGATGGCAGGACGGAGCGGTACGGCTGTGGCCGCACTGGGAGTTCCGCTCGTTCGGCCACGAGATTGCCAACCCGTTCTTCCCGGGCCTACTTTTGCCGGGGATCTTGCTGGGAGTGATGTTCGCCTGGCCTTGGATCGACAAGAAGATCTATAAGGACTACAGAGCTCACAATCTTCTTGACCGTCCCCGCGACAAGCCTTTCCGGACCGGGATTGGTGCGGCCGCAGTCACCTTGTTCTCGCTTTTGACCATGGCGTCAGGCACCGACATCATCGCCAACAACCTGCACGTCAGCTACGAGGCGATTGTTGTCGCGTTGGACTACCTGGTGATCATCGGGCCGGTTGTAGCCTTCATAATCGCCTATAAGGCCTGCCAGCGCCTCCAAGAGGTCGACTTTCACCCGATACAGCGTCCAGTCGGGGGTGTCATCTACCGCACGCCTGACGGTGGCTACCACACGGTGGGAGACGTGCACCACGGCCCAACCCACGACGCTCCCGCCGACACTTCCGCTTCTCACGGTGCCGGGGATAATGGTGCCGGCGGTCCGGGGCAGGGCCCGGAGCGATCCGTGCCAGCTCCCGCTGCCGGCGACTGACGGCGCTCCGGCTTCGGGCTCTTCGGGGCGGCTTGCGCCTAGCTGCGAGTTGTCAGACCACGCGGTATCGGACTTGTTCCGCTTGCGCGGTGACTCGCACCTGGGGAGTGTCGATCTCAACTTCGATGCAGGTGTCCAGGTAGGCGGCAGCGGCGACCGCCTCCGCGGCCAGCTGGTTGACCGTGTGATCTTGAGCCAGCACGCCCATCGCTGGGACGAGCAGGCGCAGATCGACTATCTCGAAGTGGGCCGGCAGAGCACCTATCGTCTTTCGGACCGCTGAAGCGACGCCATGGTCGAGGCTCTCTAGCCGCCGTGTGAGGGCTCCCCTTCGGTGGCCGGCTAGTGCCGAGGTGACTCGCCACCACCATGAGCACGTGGTCGCGTATCGCCCCGGAGGTGGGTACGACGCGGTCAGGAGGCTTATGAGGCGATGATCATCGATGAGCGCTACTACCACCACGCCTCTTGCCGTTCGACGTCCGCTGCCACCTCACGGTAGGCGCCGTCTTGTATCGCGGAGCGCAACTCGTAGCGGATGTTTCTCGCCAGGTCAGCCGCGAGTCCAGCGAAACTCTCGTTAGCTTCCGTTACCGCTCGCTGTAGAGCCTGCTCGACGAAGGCGGCCACGGTCAGCCCCTGGGCTTTGGCGGTCGAAGTAACACTCAAGCGGAGGCTCTCGGGAACCCGGACCGAAAGTTGGACTTGCGTGTCGTCACGCAATGTCGGCGTCTCGCGCTGGCCTTCCTGGGTTCTCCCGCTTCGGCGGGCGAGATCGATTTCCTCCGCGAACTTCGACACCCGACTCATGCTAGCAATTTGGGCTCCCTGCTAGCATGAATTTCCTAGACGTCGAAATCGTGCTTGCTGGTACCGGCCGGCTGACACGGCGCCAGCCGCTGGCCTAGGGTGCACTCAGGCCTGAGCAGCCAGCAGCGGTCGGCTCAGTGGTCGTGGTGGGCGCCGGTCGACGCGAAGTCGCCGTGCGCTGCAGCCAACTCGTCGGGATCCGTCCCGGGTAGCACGTCTTCGGTGTAGTCCGATTCGGTGACCCACCCGAAAACGGCGCCGAAGAACAGCACGGCACCGATCGCCAGATACCACAGACCCCAAACCAGGGCGCAAGCCCCGAAGACCATCCCCAAGCCCATCGCCGCCGGCCAGATAGACGTGGCTGGGAAGTAGTCGATTACACCTGCCCCGTCCTCCTGGGTGGCGTCGAAGCGGTCCTCCGCCCGTGGTATGCCGTGCCGGCGGAGGTACTGGGCGAGGAGGTAGCCGCCGAGGAGGGCGTAGGCGGCGAAGCTGAACACCAGCATGGCGATGCCGCTGCGCTCGGACGACGACCCGTGCAGGGCCACGAGAACCCAGTAGACGACGGCCAGGATCGTGAGGAAGCTGAACGCTCCGAGGACGGTGCGGGACTCGACCTTCATCTAGTGGCCTACCTTGGTGAGCATGTCAGGGTGGTTGGCGTCCCACACGGGCCGCTCAGAGCGGATCGGGGGGAGAGCCTCGAAGTTGTGATCCGGAGGCGGCGACGAGCAGGCCCACTCCAGGGTCTGGCCGTCCCAAGGGTTGTCGCCGGCGAGTTCGCCTTTACGCCACGACGTGAAGATGTTCCAAGCATTCACGAGGACACCGAGAGCGGTGATGTAAGCGCCGATGCTGGACAGCTCGTTCAAGAAGTTCCAGCCCATCCCTGCGTTGTAGGTCTCGATGCGCCGGGGCATACCCCGAAGTCCCAGGTCGTGCTGGGGGAAGAAAGTGAGGTTGAAACCGATGAAGAGCAGAGCGAAGCCGAGCTTGCCCCACTTCTCCGACAACTTGCGCCCGGTCATCTTCGGAAGCCAGTAGTACAGACCTCCGAACCCGGCCAACACAGCCCCGATCAGCACATAGTGGAAGTGGGCGACGACGAAGTACGTGTTGTGCAGCTGGAAGTCCAGGACCGGCTGGGCGAGGATGACCCCCGTGATACCACCGAAGAGGAACATCGCCAGGAAACCGAGGCAGAAGAGCATCGCGGTGTTCAACACGATGGTCCCCCGCCACATCGTCCCGATCCAGTTGAAGAACTTGATGCCCGTCGGGACGGCTATGAGAAGAGACATGGCGGCGAAGAAGGGGAGTAGCACGGCGCCTGTCGTGTACATGTGGTGTGCCCACACGCCCATGGCAAGAGCGCCGATGGACAAGGTCGCTGCGATCATGCCCTTGTAGCCGAACACCGGCTTGCGTGACATCGTCGCGAGGATCTCGGTTGCGATCCCGAAGTAGGGGAGGGCGATGATGTACACCTCGGGGTGCCCGAAGAACCAGAACAGGTTCTGCCAGAGGATCGGCTGGCCACCTTTGGTCGCGTCGTAGAAGTTTCCGCCGAGGTGGCGGTCAATCCAAAGGAGGGCCATCGCAGCGGTGAGCACGGGGAAGGCGAGGAGGATGAGGAACATCGTCACCAAGATGTTCCACACGAAGATCGGCATCCGGAACATGACCATGCCCGGGGCTCGCAGGGTGAACACCGTGGTGATGATGTTGACAGCGGTGAAGATACCCGAGAAGCCGGTCAGGCCGATGCCGACGATCCAAAGGTCGGCGCCCGGACCAGGCGAGTGGATCGCCTCCGTCAGAGGGGCGTAGCCGAACCATCCGAACTGGGCGGCGCCGTTGTTGGTGAGGAAGCCGGCCAGGAGGAGACTGAAACCTCCCAGGTACAACCAGTAGGACAGGTTGTTGAAACGGGGGAACGCCATGTCGGGAGCGCCGATCATCAGCGGCACCAGGTAGTTGCCGAAACCGGCGAAAGCGAAGGGACCTGCGAAGACGAACAGCATGATCGTCCCGTGGATAGTGAACATCTCGTTGTAGACGTTCTCGGTGACGAAGTGATTGTTCGGCACTATGAGCTGTGTTCTCATCACCAGCGCCATCAGCCCGGCGAGCACGAACCCCGCCAAGCCGGTGAACAGGTAGTTGAGACCGATCTGCTTGTGGTCGGTGCTGGTGACGAACTTGACGATGCCGTGCGGGCGAGGGCCCGGCACGATCTCCATCAGGCTCGGCTCGTGAGCTTCGAACGGAAGCTGCGGGCGTTCTTCGAGGATTGTCATGTCGGCTTAGGTCTCCCTATCCTTTCGGCGCCTGGGTGTAACCGGTGAAGTCCGCTCCTGCGTTGATAGCAGCGCAGCTTCCCTTCTGGACGCCGGGAACCCCGGCGGTCGTAACGGAGCAGGCCGGCTGGTTGTTATACCAGGCGGCGTACTGAGTGGGTGACATCACGTCCACCAAGAAGCGCATGTAGGCGTGGTATTCACCGCAGATGTTGTTGCACTGGCCGGGGTAAAGGCCTGGCTTGGTCACGTTCACGTCGAAAGTGTTGTTGATCCCAGGTATGAGGTCCCGGTTGAAGAGGAACTCCTTCACGTAGAAAGTGTGCACGACGTCGAGGGATACGACGTGCAACTGCACCGTCTCGTTGGAGGGCATGACCAGGACCGGGAGATCGTTGTTGTTATTGATGTTGTTGTAGTCGCCGGTTCCGATCTGCACGTGCCCATTGGGGTACACGAAGCGCCATCCCCACTGGAAACCGTCGACGGTGATCGCAACCGAGGGTTTCGCCGCGACAGTGTTGACGTGGTTCTCGGCGTTGTACATCACGCCGAAGATCACCGCAACGATCACCAACGGGATGATCGTGTAAGTCGCCTCGATCGGAATGTGGTACTGGAACTGGGCCGGTTTGCGGTCTTCTCCTGGTCGGTGCCGGTAGCGCACGATGGCGAACACGATCAGGCCGAGGACGATCAACCCGATCGGCACCGAAAAGTAGCCGCTCAGTCTCCACAGCTCGCGGGTGTAATGGTCCTGGGTTGTCACCCCCGACGGGGAACCGAAGTTGGTGGCCAGGAGTCCGGTCAGTTGGTGCATAGCTGAGCAACACATTAGAGAGCTTGTGCGCACATTACCAACCTCGCAGCTGGCGGCCTCGTCATGGCAGCGTGGCGCTGGCGCTTGGCGGTCATGTCCCTGGGGGCGCTATAGTTGATGTTCTGTCCACGACGGGCCGGACCCGACGTTCTCTCTTCGTCTAAATCTGAGGTTTCATCTTGCGTACTTTCACCCCAAAACCCGCCGATATCGAGCGCGAGTGGTTCGAGGTCGACGCCGACGGGGCTGTTCTAGGCCGTCTGGCCAGCGAAGTGGCCCAGGTTCTGCGCGGCAAGCGCAAGGCCATCTTCGCTCCTCACGTCGACACGGGTGATCACGTGGTGGTCATCAACGCGGCGAAGGTCGCAATGGCGACAGGTAAGGCAGACAAGAAGCTGTACTACCGCCACTCTGGTTACCCCGGCGGTCTCACCTCTCGGAACTACACCGAACTGCTCACCACCAAGCCCGAAGAGGCCGTTCGTCGTGCGGTGAAAGGGATGCTCCCCAAGGGTCCGCTCGGACGTTCCATGCTGCGTAAGCTTAAAGTTTACGGCGGGCCGACCCATCCCCACGCGGCTCAGCAGCCCAAAGTTCTGACACTCGACCCCCGCGCCAACCGCCCTTCAAGAGGAGCCTGAGGACCACTTGACCAAGCCGCTCGTACAGTCAACCGGTCGCCGTAAGTCAGCGGTAGCCCGTGTCCGTCTGCGCCCCGGCCAGGGGGCTCTTACGGTCAACAAGCGCCCGGTCGACGAGTATTTCCCGTCCGCCACGCACCGGATGATTATCACCGAACCATTGAGGCTCGTGGAGAAGGCCGAGATCTACGACGTGGACACGACCCTCGTCGGTGGGGGTGTCTCAGGTCAGGCTGGGGCTATGAGGCTCGGAATCGCCCGCGCTCTGGCTGAGTTGGACCCTGAACTGCGGGTCACGCTCAAGCGCGCCGGCTTTCTCACGCGTGACGCTCGTGAGAAGGAGTCCAAGAAGTACGGCCTGAAGAAGGCGCGTAAAGCTCCTCAGTACTCGAAGCGCTGACAGAGTCGCTCCTGCACCGGGAGTGAAAGCGCACTTTGGCACGGACGGACTTCGTGGTCTGGCCGGCGAGGTTCTGACTCCGGAACTCGCTCTAGGTTTAGGACGTAGCGCTGCGGCTGTACTCGGTACTAAGGCCGGGGTGATGTTCCTAGGTCGCGACACTCGGCTGTCCGGTTCTATGCTCTCTGCCGCCTTCGCGTCGGGGGTAGCGGCGCAGGGCTTGGACGTGGTCGACCTTGGAATCGTGCCCACGCCTTACGTGGCCTTTGTCTCGGCTGGGGCTGGGGCTGCGGGTGCGGTGGTTTCCGCTTCACACAATCCCTTTGCTGACAACGGGATCAAGCTGTTCGCCGCCGGCGGCTCGAAGCTCTCCGACGACGAGGAAGCCGCCATCGAGGAGCACCTGCACTCGGGGGTCACTTCACGGTTGAGCGGCAAGCGGATTGGCAGGGTTACCGGGGCAGCGTTGGAGTTGGGTCGGTACGTCGAGAAGCTCACCGGCGGGATTCAGAGCCGTTCGCTTCGAGGTGTGCGCGTGGTCCTCGACGTTGCCAACGGGGCCGCGGTCACCACAGCCGAGGAGGTCTTCGCCGCGGCTGGAGCAACCGTAGTCGAGGTCCTCGGAGCGAACCCTGACGGCACCAACATCAACTCCGGATGCGGCTCCAACGACACGCGGCTGCTCTCGGAGGCGGTGAGGAGGACCCGGGCGACTCTCGGCCTGGCTTTCGACGGGGACGCCGACCGGGTGGTCGCCGTGGACGAAGAGGGAGCAACCGTCGACGGAGATCGCCTCGTTGCGATGCTCGCCGCCGACCTGCAGAGCCGGGGCCGCCTTGCTGGCAACGGAGTTGCAGTGACTGTCATGAGCAACCTCGGGTTGCACGAGGCTCTGCACGACCTCGGAGTACAAATCGAGGTGACCCAGGTCGGCGACCGTAACATCCTCGAAGCGCTCGCGCGCAGGGGCTGGTCCCTCGGAGGCGAACAGTCGGGTCATATAGTGCTGCGGGACCTGGCCACCACGGGAGACGGTGTCCTCACGGGGCTGCTCCTAGCCGACCTGGTCCTTCGCAGCGACCGGCCCCTGTCGGAGCTCTCAGCAGGCTGTATGCGAAGCTTCCCCCAGGTTTTGATCAACGTGGCGGTCGCCCACAAGGATCAGCTCGAGGGAGCGCAAGAAGTGTGGAGCGAAGTCTCAACCCTCCAAGGTGAACTCGAAGGTCGAGGTCGGGTGGTCCTGCGCCCGAGCGGCACGGAGAACCTCGTCAGGGTGATGGTAGAGGCCGACACAGACCAGACCGCCGCCGAAGGAGCCGAGCGCCTAGCGACTGCGGTCGTCAGGGCTCTCGGCTCCCTTCCAAGCTGAGGTCTACAGAAGAGCTTCGGCCGACGGTTTGGGGTCGGCGTGGTCCGCTCCTGAGCGCAGCTTGACCTCCCGCAGCAGGAACGAAAGGATGAACGAAAGCGCCGCTACGGGCAGGGCGTAGACGAAAGCCTGGTCCATCCCGAAGGTGAAGGCGTGCTGTACCGCTACGGGGGAGTTAGCCCCGTACACGCTTTGGTAGTGGTGCAAGCTCGAAGCCTCCTTGAGAATCAGGACTGCCCCGAGAACTGCCGAGCCGACCGCCCCTCCTAAGGTCCGGAAGAAGGTCACCGAAGCGGTGCCGACGCCCATGTCGGTGACCGGAACGGCGTTCTGGACCGCGACGACGAGGATCTGCATGAACAAACCAAGACCGAGACCGATGACGAACAGCATCCCCGCTAGCGGCCAGGCTCCCGTGGCAACCGTGATCTGAGTCATGATCGCGACGCCGACGGTCAAGACGAGCGTCCCTGCGATCACGAAGCTCTTGTAGCGCCCCCACCGGCTCACCAGTTGGCCCGAGCCTATCGAGGTGATCAGCACGCCTGCGAGCATCGGCAGCAGACGCAGACCCGAGATCGTCGGGCTGACCCCTCGAACCGACTGCAGGTACAGCGGTAGGAAAATCAAAGCTCCGAACATCACCGTCCCTGTTATGAACGCCAGCGTGTTGGATACTGCGAACACCGAGTTACGGAAAAGCCGTAGCGGGATGATCGGCTCCGGAGCGCGACGCTCCCACCACACGAAGGCGACCAGAAGAGCAAGGCCCGGTATGGCATACGCCCACGCTGTGGCGGTCAGCTTCGCAGCGGTGCCGGCTATTTGTACGCCAACGAGGAGAAGCGAAACGCCCGAGACGATGAGAAGCGAGCCCGCTACGTCGACTTTCGAAGTGCGCGGCTTGTGATCGAGCTTGAGCACTCTGTTGATAACGACGAGGCCGACGGCGCCGATGGGCAGGTTGACGTAGAACACCCAGCGCCATGAGGCCTGGTCGACGAGAAAGCCGCCGAGGAGAGGCCCCACGACGCTCGACACGGCGAACACAGCGCCGAAGTAACCCTGGTACCTGCCGCGTTCGCGTGGCGGTATGACGTCGCCGATGATCGCGAAGGCGAGGGTCATCAGACCGCCAGCTCCGATGCCTTGCAAAGCGCGGAAGCCGATCAGCTGGTACATCGACTGCGACAGCCCGGAGAGGGCGCTTCCGACTAGGAAGATGACGATCGATACCTGGAAGATCCGCTTACGGCCGAACTGGTCGCTGATCTTGCCGTAGAGGGGGGTACTCGCAGTAGACGTGAGCAGGTAAGCAGTGACCACCCAGCTGTAGAGGTCGACTCGGTGGAAGTGCTCGCTTATAACCGTCAGGGCCGTCGACACGATTGTCTGGTCGAGCGAAGCCAGCAGAAGCCCCATGCCGAGGCCCGACATGATCAGCAGGATCTGGCGGTGCGTGTAGGCCCCTGCTGCCGGTGCTGAACTCGCCGAAGAGGACCCCGAGATCGCATCCCCGGTCGAGTCGGCGGCTACCGAAACGGGCAGGTCGAGGTTGTCTTCTTTGGTGCTCAAGGCTGTCTCCTGTCAGTTGCGTGATGTGATCTCATGTCGGTGCCGAGTCGACCGGTGGTGCTGTCTGAGTCGTGGCCCTCGTGGAGCAGACCCTCCGAAATAGTCCTAAAGGCGCGCCGGGTCAGGTCTCTAAGGTCCTCTGCCCCGGCGGATTCCTCCCATCGCTGCTGTACGACTCGGCACGCCCCGCATGCCGAGGCCACGAACACTCCTGGACGAAGGTCGGCCGAAGGAGCGACCCCCATACGCTGGCCTAACGCCTCTACTAAGGCACGTTCGATCTCGTCGAAGGCGACCGCAACAGCTGCTAGAAGCGACGGCTCCCGGCGCAGCAGGCCCCGACGTACGTGGGATCTCTCTGGGTCGGTCAGCTTCGAAGCCAAGAAATCGTCGAGGACGGCGTGCAATGAGGCGACAGCGTCCTCTCCAACGGGTCGGTCGAGGAGGGCTTTAGCGAGCTTGTCGGGGGTGTCGGGGTCGCGGTTGAGGACTGCGTCTTCCTTGGAAGAGAAGTAACCCCAGAAGGTCCGCGGTGCTATGCCGGCCCGTTCTGAGATCTGTTCGATCGTGGTGTGCGCCAGTCCCGCCGTTTGCGCCAGCTCGAAAGCCGCCTCGTGGATGGCTCGCCGGGTGGCGAGCTTCTTTCGCTCGCGATGTGACATTCCCTCAACGGCTGGGTTGGTGACGGCCGCTAGCGCACTCGTCGCCTCATGTACGGCTGTCGAGCTCATGGCGAACAGAGTACCCAGAGAAAGTGCGCTTTGCGCAAAAATACTTGTGCAGCAACTTTGCGTTACGCGCAATGGCAGCGGGAGGTCGGGGCGGCCGGTAGATTCGATGGCATGTGCGGCATCGTCGCGGTTCTCGCTAGGCCGTCTGACCGGGAAGTCCCAGACCTCAAGCTCGCCGCAGGCCGGCTGCGTCCCGTCTTGGAGAGCGCATCCGCCGTGTTAGCGGATCTGCGCTCTCAGCAGGCAAACCTGGGCGGGTCCGACATAGCCAGAAGTGTCGAGGCGGCACTGCTCCAACTGTCGGCCCTCGACGCAGAGCTTCGAGGGCCGGTCGGGCTTCGGGCTCTGCTTGGCGACCCACGCGGATCGCAGGAGATCGGAGACCTCGTAGCCGGATTCGAACGCGGCATTGAGTCCTTCGCCGCTTACATAGACGAAGCAGCGCTCGGCGGCTACGAGGGCGACCTGGCCGCAATGGAGGACCTCCTGGGCAAAGCCAAGGATGCCACCTGGTCCATCGCCAAGGATCGACTTGGAATGGCAACTAGGGTTCAGGAGCTTCTCGCCAGAGGTGGGACGCAGCCGGCGGCCAGCTTGGACGGGTGGTGGGCTATAGGTGTGGCGCTGGCGGCCCTGGACCGCCTCGAAGTTCGAGGACGGGACTCGGCGGGACTCCACGTAATGGTCGCGGGAACTTCAAGCCAGGAGGGGATGTCCTTGGACAGGCGAGCGGGGGACTTGTCGTTCCCGTCCGGCTCTGCCCGAGTGGTCGACGAAGACGGCAGCATCGTGTGTTTCGTCTACAAAGCAGCCGCGGAGATAGGCGAACTGGGTGACAACGTTAGGCGCCTCGCAGAAGAAATAGCTGGCGACGAAGCCCTGGCCGGGGCCCTCGCACAGGCAGGCTCACGGGTGACGGTCGTCGCCCACACCCGATGGGCGAGCGTTGGGATCATCTCGGAGCCGAACGCACACCCGGTGAACTCCGAGGAGCTCGGTCGGCCCTCGACGCCCTACGTCGCAGTGGCGCTCAACGGCGACGTGGATAACCACCTCGAACTGTCCCGCGGGGAGTCACTGACACCTCCACCCGAGGTGACCACCGACGCGAAAGTAATACCGGTACTCATGGCCCGCCGTCTGAGCGAAGGACTGTCGCCGTCTGAGGCTTTCGCTGCGACAGTTACCCGTCTTGAAGGGTCTCTGGCGATAGCCGCAAGTTCCGCCCGGAGTCCCGACGACTTATACCTGGCACTGGCAGGGTCCGGGCAGTCTCTTTACGTGGGGTTGGCGGACGACGCGTTCGTAGTGGCGAGCGAGCCGTACGGGCTGGTGGAGGAGACCGACAGCTTCCTTCGTATGGACGGAGACAGCACTGGTGGAGAGATCGTCACCCTTGCGAGAAGTGGAGCTGGAGCTCTGGAAGGTATCAGCCGGCGTCGCTTCAACGGAGCGGTGGCCACCGTGAGGCCGGACGAGGTTCGCCGGGCGGGCATTACTACACGCGACGTGGACAGACGCGGCTACGAGCATTTCTTGTTGAAGGAGTTGACGGAGTCGCCCGACTCGTTCCGCAAGACCATGCGCGGCAGGCTCCGCGTAGGCTCCGACGGCCGAGCGTCAGCCGTCCTGGACGCTCAGACGCTTCCAGATTCGATCCTCGACGCTTGGCGTGGGGGTGCCATCAGGCAGGTTCTGGTGGTCGGCCAGGGAACGGCGGCGGTCGCCGGTCAGGCAGTCGCTGCTGCGTTGCGGTACTGCGTAGCTGGGACAGCAGTGGAAGCGGTGCCGGCTACGGAGCTGTCAGGGTTCATGCTCCGCGATGACATGTCCGACACGCTCGTAATAGCGATAAGCCAATCAGGCACGACCACCGACACCAATAGGACCGTGGACCTTGTCCGCCACCGCGGAGCTCGCGTCCTCGCAGTGGTAAACCGGCGTAACAGTGACCTGGCTACGAAGGCGCACGGGGTGTTCTACACCTCCGACGGCCGCGACGTGGAGATGAGCGTGGCGTCGACCAAGGCGTTCTATTCCCAGGTTGCCGCAGGATGGCTGATAGCCGCCGGCCTAGCTGCGGCGTCCCCTAGTAGGGCTGCCCTTGGCGACGCTGACCTTGTTCGGGTCCTCGACGCTTTGTTGACCTTACCGTCTCAGATGGAGACGGTCCTTGCCAAACGCGAGACCATAGCGGCGATAGCCGCCGAGGTGGCACCCCCCCGGAAGTTCTGGGCTGTCGTCGGTAACGGGCCAGACCGGGTTGCGGCGGCTGAGGTGCGGATCAAACTGTCGGAGCTTTGCTACAGGTCGATCTCCGCTGACTACACCGAGGACAAGAAGCACATCGATCTTTCCTGCGAGCCGCTCGTGATCGTATGCGCGTCCGGGCTGAGCGGAGCCAACGCCGACGACGTCGCCAAAGAAGTGGCTATATACAACGCTCATAAGGCACTCCCGGTGGTGATCGCCTCGGAAGGAGAGCAGTCCCGCTTCGAGGCACTCGGAGCCCGCGTGGTCAGCGTGCCGCACGCGCACCCCGCTGTCGGGTTCGTGCTATCGGCGATGGTAGGTCACATTTTCGGCTATGAAGCTGCGCTGGCGATCGACGCACAGGCCCGGATTCTCCGGGGCGTCCGAGAAGCTGCGGAGGCTGGGATGACTCGGAGTGGAGGGTTCTCTAAGGCTGACCAGGAGGCGGTTCAGCGAGCTGCGGAGCCTTTCGTGGTCGGGCTGCGCGAAGGTCGCTTCGATGGGAATTTGAGCCCATCCACAGCTGTCAGATTGACGGGTCTGTTGCGATACGCCACAGGGCAGGCCCCTCTCGAGGGGTTCGAGGCCGAGACTGGCAAGATCGGTACGCCGCAGGCGATCAACTCGGACCTCGTCGACGCTCTCAACGAGGCGGTAGACGAGCTGACCAGGCCGGTCGATGCCATCAAGCACCAGGCAAAGACGGTCACTGTCGGTATCTCTAGAAGCGAGTCGGCGCTGCTCGGAGTGCCGCTCGTCGCAACCGTTCTCGCAGCGGGGCCGAGCGCGGACTCGCTCGGTTACAGAGCGCTGCGAACCCTCGCCAGCCTTGACGCGGCGGTAGAAGAGGTGCTCGGCTACACGAGGTACCGGATCGACTGGGGAGCTGACGGTTCCAACGCGACCGCGTCGGTTATCGACATGTCGGGCGTCGCATCTCTAATTGCACCTTCTCGCACGGCCCGCGACCCTCGACTGCTCGGCAGCAAGCACCGCGCCGCCGAGGAGCGTGAGGTGACAGTCGTGCGGGGCGCCCGTGACGGGCGAACCGTCGTGTTGGTGCCTGAGGCCAAAGACGGAGAGGTGTGCGGCATGACCCTCCTGCACGTGAGAATAGCCGAGAGCCTTTCCGCAGCCGCGGCGGCCGAGGTACTCGCCGGTTACCGGACCCGCCTCGACGCTCTGAGGGACGCAGTCACCGAGACCGAGGAGCACTTCGACTCGTCACGCCTGGGCCTAGAACCTTTGGTAGACCTTCTCACCGAACCCGTCTACCAGCTTGCGCAACGGTGGAGGTCGAACCCGACGTGAAGGGCGCGCTCATAGGCCTCGGCGTCGACCTGGTCGAAGTCGAGCGCTTCGGTGAGCTTCTTCGGCGCCGAAAGAACGCCTTGGAGCGCCTGTTCGCTGCGGAGGAGCTCGCCTACACCGACACGCTCGCCGATCCCGTCCCCTCGCTGGCAGCACGCTTCGCTGCGAAAGAAGCGACGATGAAAGCCCTCCAGGTCGGTCTGGGTGCTTTCGACTGGACTGACGTGGCCATCGAGCGGACGCCCAGCGGCGCCCCGGTACTGCTCGTTCGGGGGCGAGCCGAACGTCTCGCTGTCACGAGAGGTGTGGCGGGATGGCTCGTTTCGCTGTCCCACACCGACAGCGTCGCCGCAGCTACCGTGGTGGCCTGCTCGTGAAGCCGGTCCTGAGTCCCCCGGAGATGGCCCAAGTTGATAGCGAAGCACCTGAGCCCGCAGATGTCCTCGTGGGAAGGGCGGGTTTCTCGGTGGCGGTGTCAGCCCGGCGGATGCTCCGAGGCTGCTACGGGCGTCGGGTGGTGGTCGTAGCCGGCCGGGGTAACAACGGGGCGGACGGCCGTGTCGCTGCCGGAGTCTTGCGCTCTTGGGGGGTGCGTGTGGCTGTGACAGACCCTGGCGACCGGGCCGACGCATCTCTGCTCGCGGGAAGTGACTTGATAGTCGACGCAGCCTACGGCACTGGGCTTAGCCGCCCTTACCAGCCGCCCTGGCAGGGGACCGTTCCGGTGCTGGCAGTCGACATCCCGTCAGGCCTGTCGGGCTTTACCGGTTTGGGTGAGTCGATGCTTGCGGCAAGGACTGTCACCTTCGCAGCGTACAAGCCAGGCCTGCTTCTGGGGGACGGGCCGGAGCGCTGTGGCGAGGTCAGCTTGGCGGGAATTGGTCTGGAGGGTCTCTCTGCCGATTTCGCCCGCAGTTGGCTGGTCGAGAGCTCCGACATGGGGTGCATCCCGGTGAGGTCGCGTTCGTCTCACAAGTGGAACAGCGCCGTCATGGTCATCGGCGGGTCGCCGGCGATGATGGGAGCTCCTATCCTGTGCTCCCACTCGGCGATGCGCGCCGGAGCAGGGTACGCCCTCCTAGGGGTGCCCGGTGCTGATCTCGCTGCCGGGGCGGGTGTGGTCGAACAGGTGCGAATCACTCTCGACGGCGTCGGCTGGGTCGCCACGGCCGCCGCCGCCGCCAAGAGGGTCAAAGCGATGGTGGTCGGTCCGGGCCTCGGCGATGCCGCCTCGGGCGGGGCAGGCGGGGGCGGGGGCGGCGGGGTAGGGTCAGCGAGCCCGGTCGCTGACCTGCTCAGGCGGACAGACGTCCCAGCGGTCGTCGACGCCGACGCCTTGAACGCCCTAGGGTCCCTGCAGGTAGTCGGCGACATATCACGCTCGCGTGGAGCGCCCTTGGTCCTGACCCCTCACGACATGGAGTACCGCCGTTTGAGCGGCCACGCCCCCCAAGCGGACCGAATCGCCGACGTGCGTGAGGCGGCGATCAAGAGCGGCTCGGTGGTCCTGTTGAAAGGGCCTACGACTGTTGTGGGAGCGCCGGACGGCCGGGTCGCCTTGTGCGCGGAAGGCCGTCCCAGCCTCGCTACCGCCGGAAGCGGCGACGTGCTATCCGGCATAGTGGCAGCATTCCTGGCGCGGGGAATGGAAGCCTGGTTTGCTGCCAGCGTCGCTGCTTTCGTCCACGGTTCCGCCGCTAGGCGTGGGCTGTCGGAAGGTCTCGTGGCGTCCGATCTGCCTGGCCTGGTCGCCGCTGAGCTTTCTCAGGCGTCCGGGCGTCCGGGCATGCCGTGACAGGCCGGGCTGTAGAATGCCCGGGCGTTGCGGGCCCAGCCGTTGCAGGTCCGGGCGGGATCAATCGACGTGAGCGGTGGGAGCTCCGGCCGGTCTGGGCGGAGGTAGACCTCGACGCGATACGTCACAACGCGTCGGTCCTGAGCGCTATCGCCGCGCCGGCGTGGCTGTGCGCTGTGGTGAAAGCTGACGGCTACGGTCACGGGGCCGTGGAGGCTGCTCGCGCCGCACTCGACGGCGGTGCACGCTGGCTGGCGGTCGCGTTGGTCGAGGAAGGGATCCAACTGCGAGAGGCGGGGATTGGCGCACCGATCCTGGTCTTGTCCGAACCCGCGCCCGAGGCTATGCAAGCCGTCGTAGAGCATGGCCTCGCTCCGACTCTCTACTCCCGGTCTGGTGTGCGGGAAGCGAGCGAGGCGGCTGGACGCGTAGGGGGCGATTTCACGTTGGGGGTTCATATAAAGGTGGACACCGGTATGCGCCGTGTCGGCGCCACAGCGCAAGAGGCAGTGACACTTGGTCATCTGGTAGCAAAAGACCCGGCGCTACGGCTGGAAGGTTTTTGCACGCACTTTGCGGTTGCTGATCAGACTAGTGACACTTTCACCGACCGTCAGATAGACCGTTTCGAGTCTGCCGTCGAGGAGCTGCGCGCAGGAGGAGTGGCCCCCACGGTGCTTCACGCCGCCAACTCCGCTGGAACGTTATGGCATCGACGGGCGCGCTACTCGATGGTCCGCTGCGGGATCGCCCTCTACGGACTCAGCCCGACTTCAAGTGAGACCGACCTTCCCGGGCTCGAGCCGGCGCTATCGCTCAAAGCGAAGGTTTCCTACGTGAAGACCGTTTCGGCCGGAGAGGGGATCTCCTACGGCCTGCGCTACCGTGTCAGAGAGGACTCGACCATAGCCACCGTACCGATCGGCTACGCAGACGGAGTGCCGCGCGCCGTCTCAGGCCAAGGAGCGCACGTGCTAATCGGTGCCAAACGTTACCCGATAGCAGGTACGGTGACGATGGACCAGCTTCTGGTCGACTGCGGCCGCGACGGTCGGGTGAGCGTAGGCGACGAGGTGGTCCTGATTGGTCGCCAGGGCGACCAGACCATCCGCGCAGAGGAGGTCGCAAGGCTTTCCGGGACGATCTGCTACGAGGTGGTCTGCGCTATCAGCGCCAGAGTGCCAAGACGCTACGCCGGCGTCCAAAGCGCCAAGGTGACACCGAGGTGATAACAGCGATCGCTGGGGTGTCTGTGGGTCACTGGAGCGATCAGCGCGCCCTGACCGGGTGCACCGTGGTACTGCTCCCGCCAGGGACCGTCGCCTCGGGGGAGGTTCGCGGTGGCGCCCCGGGAACTCGCGAATGGGCGCTTCTCGACCCCGGAGCCTCCGTTGACAGGGTCGACGCGGTCGTGCTGACCGGTGGGTCGGCTTTCGGCCTAGCGGCTTGCGATGGGGTGGTCGAGTGGTGCGAAGGAAACGGCCGGGGCTGGCCGACACCTGCCGGACCGGTTCCCATAGTCGTAGGCATGGTCATCTACGACCTTTCTGTCGGCGACCCTAAGGTCAGGCCGGGCCGCAAGGAGGGCTACGCCGCGGCGGCGGACGCCAAGACCGGGCCGGCCGCGCCGACCAGAGGCAGGGTAGGCGCCGGCACAGGAGCGACCGTAGGAAAATGGTGCGGTCCCGACGCGGCGCGGCCTTCGGGCATCGGGTCGGCCCTCGTGCGAAGAGGCGACTTGGTGGTGGCCGCGTTGATGGTCGTCAACGCTCTCGGCGACCCGGCCGACAGGAAGCATCCGGGCAACGCCGATTCCGCTGGTGCGACCCTTGGCCAAGACGGACGCGCCGATCCAGAAGCGCAACGCCCGCGGGTCTGGGATCCCCTAGGAGCGCGGGCAGGGGTCGAGGCGACGACCATCGGCGTGGTGGTGACCAACGCGAACCTCGAGAAACTCGGCTGCCGAAAGGTCGCCGAAGCCGGACACGACGGCTTCGCGCGAGCGCTAGAACCGGTGCATACCGCGGCGGACGGTGACGCGCTGGTGGTCGCGGCGACAGGAACCGTCGAAGCGCCGCTCTCGGTAGTCCAAGGCTTGGCGGCCTGGGTGGTCGAGCGAGCCATAGCGGACGCTGTCGCAGAGGACGGAGACTCCACTACTAGACGGTAGCCGTGATCACGGCCTCGTCAGCGGCGTACTACCAGCGTTCCGGCGGCCTTGTCGTGGAGGGTCTGCTTGCGGCGATCCCACAGAGGCCAGAGGATGTCCAAGATCCCGCCCACGAAGGTGATGGTTAGGACCCACATGACGCCCGCACGAATAGCCGAGCGGCGAGGGTCGACAGGACCGCCCGTTTGCGCGTCGACGACTCGGGTCCGCACGGCACGGTTACCGACGGTCTGGCCAGCCCACCATGCGATCAAAGCGAAGTCGTACACGGCGGAGATTATGCTTTCGGGCAAGTTAGCGCTAACCCCGCTCATGCCGGCGGCGGCGACTAACAGCAGGACTGGCACGCCTACAAGGAGGCCGTCGACTATCGAGGCTCCTGCGCGGTGCCACCAACTAGCCAGTATCTCCGAACCGAAACCCGAAACGTCGAAGCCGCCGGGGGAGAAGTCCCCACCGGGATAACCGCCTCCTGGATAGTTCCCGCTCGGGTAGCCGCCGCCCGGGAAACCACCCGGCGGTGGGGGCGGAGGAGGCAGGTTGCTCATAGTCGGATCTACCCTTTCCCGGGCCGCCTGGGGGCGGTCGATGCTCGATCAGCGATAAGGCTACCCCAGAGGGCGTCGAAGCACCTGCCGCCCGGCACGGGGGTAGTCCGGTTTCGTAACCCGACTGCCAAGCACCTACGATCGAACCTCGTGACAGAACTGTCCGAGTTGCGGGCCCGAGCATCATCTTGCCAGGACTGTCGCCTCGCTTCCGGTCGGACCACGGTAGTTTTCGGGGAGGGGTCACCTTCCGCGACGCTCATGGTGATAGGCGAGGGGCCTGGACGCGACGAGGACCTTCAGGGCCGTCCCTTCGTCGGCCGGTCCGGACGGCTCTTGGACAGGCTTCTCGCAGAGGAGGCAGGGTTAGAACGCGACGCCGTTTACATCGCCAACGTCGTCAAGTGCCGGCCTCCGGAGAATCGCGACCCGAAACCCGACGAGATCGAGGCGTGCCGGCCGTACCTCGACGCGCAGGTGGCCTTGATATCCCCGAAGGTCGTTATCACCCTCGGCAACTTCGCCTCCAAGACGCTTCTGCGCTCCGAGCTTGGCATCACCCGGCTGCGGGGGCGAGTCTACCCGTGGCCGTCCGGCGAGGACACGTCTGGGGATCCTTCGGGGCTGGGAAGCACCGTCGTCGTCCCGACATTCCACCCTGCTGCGGCGCTGCGCGGTGGCGGGGAGGTGCTCGCCGCTATGCGAGCAGACTTTGTCAGAGCTCGACGCAGCCTCGAAGGGGTGCCAGCCTCGGGGGTATCGCCACTGTGAGCACGCTGCAGACCACGTGCCAAGACGTGGAAGCCACCCGAAGCCTGGGGAGGTGCGTCGCCGGGCTGCTCCAACCGGGGGATGTCCTTCTGCTTGAAGGCGACCTGGGTGCCGGCAAGACCACCTTTACGCAAGGTCTCGCAGCTGCCGTGGGAGTGGACGCCGCTGTGACCAGCCCGACTTTTACCTTGATGAACATATACCCGACTACCTCGGGGTTCGACCTGGTCCACGTGGACGTATACCGCCTCGAGCGTCTCTCGGAGGTGGTCGACCTGGGACTCGGCGAGATCCTCGACGACGGAGCCGTCGTGGTCGTCGAGTGGGGAGACCGGGCGGCCGCTGCTATAGGCGGGGACCACCTGACGGTCTCGCTGGCCGCCGCTGGCGACGAGACCGCCAGGACCGTCAGCTTCACGGCCGACGGACCCACCTGGGAGCTCAGAATGGGCGACCTGGAGGCTAAAGTCCTGAGTTCCACATGACCGCAACGCTGTCTATATCCACTTCCACGTCCCAGGTAAGCGTGGCGTTGAGCAACTCGGACGGGCTGCTCGCTAGTTTCACTGCGAACGCCGGGCGCCGCCACGGGGAGACCCTCGCCCCCGCCATCAAAGCGGCCTGCGACATTTCCGGAGTTGGGATTGCCACGCTCGACAAGGTGGCTGTTGACGTGGGTCCAGGTCTGTTCACCGGCCTTAGAGTTGGCGTTGCAACAGCGAAAGCTCTGGGCCAGGCCCTTGACATACCCGTGGCCGGGGTGAGCTCCCTGGAGCTTCTCGCCTTCGCCTGCCGGTACGATCCTCGCCCGGTGGCAGCGATCGTCGACGCGAGGAGAGGCGAGGTCTTCTGGGAGATCTACCAACCAGTGCCGGGCGGGGTGCGCTCGGCGGGACCTCCGGCGGTGGCCTCCCCGCATGCGCTCGTCGAGGCGCTCAGGGCGTCCAACAGGCCGATCCTAGCGGTGGGAGACGGCGCCCGACGCTATACGCAGGAGATCTCCACTCTCGCCGGGCTAGTGGAAGTCGCCCCCGAAGCTTTCGACCATCCCAACGCCGGCGTCCTGGCGCTGCTTTCCGAACGACTTGAGACCGTCAGCCCGAGCGTTCTGTTCCCCCGCTACCTTCGCCCTCCTGACGTGCGGATCGGATGGGAAACCCGCTGATGCCGGTACGCCAACCTGGTGTAGGCGGCGACGGCCCCCTGTCGGTACACCTGGCGCCCATGAGACGGCGCCACCTGCGCCGCGTGCTTGAAATCGAGCACAAGGTGTACCCGAACCCTTGGACGCTCGGTCTGTTCCTGAGCGAGCTAGGCCAGCCTCGAGACCGCTTCTACGTGGTGGCCCGGATAACCGGTAGGGTCGCCGGATACGCAGGGCTCATGATCGGCTACGAGGAAAGTCACGTCACCAACATCGCCGTAGACCCCTCATGGCAACGCCATCAGGTGGCAACGAGGCTGCTGATAAACCTTCACGGCGCAGCGCTAAAGCACTCCACCAAGAACATGACTCTCGAAGTGCGCCTATCCAACGCTCCGGCTCAGGCCATGTACCGCCAGTTCGGTTTCGAAACCGAGGGTGTACGCAAGAACTACTACGCCGAGAACCAGGAGGACGCGCTGGTCATGTGGGCCCACGACATCGACTCCGACGCCTACCTGCGCCGCATCGGGCAAATCAAAGCGGCGATAAGAGGCGTGACCGTAGACGAGACCGGCGTGGCGGCGTTGTGACGGCCATTCTCGCTATAGAAACCTCCTGTGACGAGACCGCTGCGGCCGTGGTGCTCGACGGCCGCAACATCGCCAGCTCCGTCGTGTCGAGCCAGGTGGACCTGCACGCCAGGTTCGGTGGGGTCGTCCCTGAAGTCGCCGGCCGGGCCCATATCGAACTGCTCACACCGGTCGTCGCCGAGGCTTTGGAGCGCGCTGGCACAACCCCGGCCGGCCTCGACGCAGTGGCCGCGACTCTAGGCCCCGGTCTTATCGGCTCTCTCCTCGTCGGGGTGAGCGCCGCCAAGGCATACTCGCTCGCGTGGAATGTGCCTTTCGTCGGAGTCAACCACATGGAGGGCCACCTTCACGCCGCCTTCCTCGAAGACCCGGAAATGGCGCTGCCTGCCGTGGTGCTGCTGGTCTCCGGTGGTCACACCATGATCGTGCACATGACCTCCGAAGGCCACTACCGCCTGATAGGAGCGACGATCGACGACGCCGCTGGAGAGGCTTTCGACAAGGTGGCGCGCTTCCTCGGTCTTGGATACCCCGGAGGTCCGGTGATCGACAAGCTGGCGACTTCGGGTGACCCGACGGCGATAGCCTTCCCCCGGGGTCTGCGAGGCCAAGGCTACAACTTCTCGTTCAGCGGGCTGAAGACTAGCGTCGTCAACTACGTCCGCAAGAACCCTGGCGTCGACGTCGCCGACGTCGCGGCGAGCTTTCAGGCTGCGGTAGTCGACGTGCTGGTCGAAAAGGCCAGGGCTGCCGCCGCCGACCTCGACGCAAAGTCGATCTGCATCGGTGGCGGCGTAGCCGCCAACTCGGCCCTGCGCTCGTCTATCGCCGCCGCCGCCGCCGACGATGGACGCGCCTGCTTCTTGCCGAGCCGAACGATGTGCACGGACAACGCCGCGATGGTCGGGGCTACCGCCTGGTACCGGCTACGAACCGACGGCCCGACACCCCTGGACGCGGCGGCGGACCCGAATCTGGCGATCCGTTTCGACCTTTGAGCGATCAAAGTAGTGAAAGCGTGTTGAACTAGCGCCACGCGCCCGCTAGTCTTAGCACTCGTAACCCGAGAGTGCTAACAACCTATGGAGGCGCACTGATATGAGTCTGCAGCCACTCGACGACCGGATCGTCGTCCGCCCGAGCGAAGCCGAGGAGCGGACCGCTTCAGGTCTGGTCATCCCCGACACCGCTAAAGAAAAGCCCCAGCAGGGCGAGGTCCTGGCTGTCGGCCCGGGCCGTCGCGCTGAGAGCAGCGGCGAGCTGATCCCACTGGACATCAAGGTGGGCGACAAGGTCGTCTACTCCAAGTACGGTGGCACTGAGATAACCATCGACGGCGAGGACCTGCTAATCCTGACCAGCCGGGACGTACTGGCGAAGGTGAAGTAAGTGCCCAAGCAGCTCAAATTCGACGACAAGGCCCGTCGTGGCCTGGAGGCAGGGGTTAACCAGCTGGCCGACACGGTCAAGGTGACTCTCGGCCCCAAGGGCCGCAACGTGGTGATCGAGAAGAAGTTCGGGGCGCCGACGATCACCAACGACGGCGTGACGATCGCCCGGGAGGTGGAGCTCGAGGACCCCTTCGAGAATATGGGCGCCCAGCTGGTAAAAGAGGTTGCCACCAAGACCAACGACGTGGCCGGCGACGGGACCACGACCGCCACGGTGCTCGCGCAGGCTCTCATCCGTGAGGGTCTGCGTAATGTGACCGCCGGTGCGAACCCGATGTCTCTCAAGCGGGGTATCGACAAGGCTGTCACGGCTGCGGTCGCAGCTATCACTGCCCAGGCCAAGGAGATCGACGGCCGCTCGGAGATCGCCCAGGTGGCTTCCATCTCGGCTGCTGACACGTCGATCGGGGAAGTCCTGGCTGACGCTATCAGCAAGGTCGGCAAGGATGGGGTGGTAACCGTCGAGGAGTCCAACACCTTCGGCTTGGAGCTCGACTTCACCGAGGGCATGCAGTTCGACAAGGGCTACCTGTCCCCCTACTTCGTGACTGACCAGGAGCGCCAAGAGGCTGTCCTGGAGGACCCCTACATTCTGATCGCGAACTCCAAGATCAGCGCCGTTCACGACCTGGTCCCGGTCCTGGAGAAGGTCATGCAGGGAGGTAAGCCGCTTTTGATCATCGCCGAGGACGTGGAAGGCGAGGCTCTGGCGACGCTCGTCGTCAACAAGATCCGCGGCACGTTTACTTCGGTCGCTGTGAAAGCTCCGGGCTTCGGAGACCGGCGTAAGGCGATGCTGGGCGACATGGCCGTGTTGACCGGAGGTCAGGTCATCTCCGAGGAGGTCGGTCTCAAGCTTGAGAACACCACGCTCGACCTGCTCGGAAGGGCCCGTAAGGTGGTTGTCGACAAGGACAACACGACGATCGTCGAGGGCGCCGGCAGCGAGGCTGACGTGAAAGGTCGGATCGCCCAGATCAAGCGGGAGATCGACGAGACGGACTCCGACTGGGACCGTGAGAAGCTCCAGGAGCGCCTCGCGAAGCTGTCGGGCGGCGTCGCCGTGGTCAAGGTCGGTGCGGCCACCGAAGTCGAGCTCAAAGAGAAGAAGCACCGCATCGAGGACGCCCTTTCCGCTACCCGGGCCGCTATCGAGGAGGGCATCGTCGCCGGTGGCGGCACGGCCCTGCTGCGGTCCCGCCCGGCGGTGGCTGAGGTCGTGGCGAAGCTGTCGGGTGACGAAGCGACCGGTGCGTCGATCGTGATGCGAGCCTTGGAGGAGCCCCTCAAGTGGATCGCTATCAATGCCGGCTTGGAAGGTTCTGTGATCGTCCAGCAGGCGGAGCGTGAGGTCGGCTCGATTGGCCTGAACGCTGCTACCGGCGAGTTCGTGGACCTAGTCAAGGCCGGGGTTATCGACCCGGCCAAGGTGACCCGCTCCGCCTTGCAGAACGCGGCTTCGATAGCTGCCCTTCTGCTCACCACGGAAGCGCTCGTCGCTGACAAGCCCGAGAAGAAGGCGCCCGCAGCTCCCGCCGGTGGCGGTGGCATGGGCGGTATGGGTGGCATGGGCGGTATGGGCTTCTAAAGCCAGGACTCCATTGCCGTTCGGCACCCACCGGCGCCGGATCGGCAAAACCGGACGACAAATATCCGAGGGCCGGCCCAGGTGGGTCGGCCCTCGGCGCGAGCTCCGCCTGCTTCGCCGGTGATGCCAGCCCGCAGCCCCCGAGAAGCTGTGCATACGGTTATAGCGCCCGGTCGGTTCAGGAGGTGCCGTCAGCGCCGCGAGTTGCCGTAGATTTGAGGGCATGGAACTACCTCCCCCCGACCCCGCGAAGCTCCTCGACGCTTGGATGGAGTGGGAGCGTGGAGAGACCCCACCCGGACGGGTCATGTCCAACCTGAAAACCGCCGGGATGCGTATTCTCCTCGAAAGTCTGGCGCAGCGCGAGGTCGCCGGGACTTGAGAGGCGGGCCGCAGAAGATACCGCGGCCCGCCCGCTGGAAGCTCGGTCACGGCGCCG
The DNA here is from genome assembly GCA_021808665.1 of Actinomycetes bacterium. The sequence goes on along the minus strand of JAKBBA010000012.1, from coordinate 24,437 downwards.
AATGGGCCAGGCCGGGAGTATGGAGACCCGATGCTATAACGGTGGACTTGGTCAGGGCAGCACTCAGCGGGCGCGGCGAACCTCCTGTGAAGAGCTCCCAAGCTGCGCCGTCGAACGCAAGCCCAGCGACGGGCACGGTCACGAGACCAGCGCGTCGCAGGCCGGCCGCTGTCGCGTGCATCCTCTTCGACGAGGCCGGGCAGGCGAACGTAGTACTTACGAGGCGCTCTGCCAGGTTGCGAACCCACTCCCACCAGGTGGCGTTCCCCGGCGGCAGGATCGATCCCGGGGAAACCCCCCTCCAAGCAGCACTCCGGGAAGCCTCCGAAGAGGTCGGCATATCGCCTGGAGACGTCGAGGTGATAGGGCGCTTGTCGACGGCGACGACGGCTCTAGACGTCGCACCGATCACGCCTTTTGTGGGCCGGCTCGAATCCCGGCCCGATCTGGTCGCTAACCCAGCCGAGGTCGAACGGGCCTTTACGGTTCCTCTAGTGGAGCTCATCCAACCCGAGGTCTACAGGCAGGAGGTTTGGACCCCGGCCGGCTCGGATGAGCGCTGCATCGAGTTCTTCGAGCTCCACGGCGACACGGTCTGGGGGGCGACGGCACGCATGCTCAGTGAACTTTTAGGGCTTGTCGTATCACACGCGAAGGCAACGTCAGCACTTGGGGGTAATCTGGAATAGTGAACTTCTGTCCCCGCTGTGGCACCGTGGCAGGTCGGCCGGCCGATACTGCCTGCGCCAGATGCGGGGCAGCACTAGCCCGCCCGCAGGTCGACAGGCCCGAGCCGCCTGCAGTCCGTGCGCCGACCAATAGGGGAGAGGCCCTCCAGCGTGCAGCTGGCGTCCGCGCCGAGTCGCTCCCGAAGGCCCCTTCGCGCAGAACTTCGGCGCTAGTTGCCCAAGGCGCTAGCGGGGCAGCCGGCGCTGTCAGCGAAGCCGAAGCCGACCAGCGGGGCTTTGCCGGGGTTGACACAGGCAAGGCTAGGCCTGCGTGGGGGCTACCCGTCGGCGAGCCGAGGTCGGTTGTGGCCGAAGGTCAGACCGCGGTCGCTGCCACCACCCCGGTGCCGGAGACGTCTGCCGCGTGGCCCCCACCGCCCCGCCAATGGCCGGCCGCTGGCCCATCTCCGGCTCCGACCGAACCACCTCCCACATTCCCCCCATACAGCCCTTCAGGCGCACGCCGGGGCGCGCCGGGTGGTGTCCCGGAGGCGCCCGCCGGTCGACGCTGGGCCGTAGGCGTCGAGACATTAAGTCGGCGCTCGACCGCCCTGCGCGCCAGGCTCGCCGGTCCCGACAGGAGGTCGTGGATGGCGACGCGGGGCGAGCCGCCGAACTACTTCTGGGTTTCCCTGCTTAGCATCTTCCTCTTCTTGCCGACCGGCGTAGCGGCTTCGGTATTTTCTTTACTTTGCACTTCGAGGGCACGACGCGGGGACATGGACGGGTCGTGGCGTGCCAGTCGCCTTGCGAGAGGATTCTGCATCGCCACCGTCCCCCTCTTCGCCCTCGCAACTATCACGGTCGCCCTGGGTGGGGTTCGCTGAGCGGCTCTACTACGCTGAATGGTCAAACATCGACAGCTAAGCGAGGACGGTCGTGGCAGAAATCGAGATCGGACGAGGCAAAACCGGTCGTCGGGCTTATGGGTTCGACGACATCGCCATAGTCCCAAGTAGGAGGACCCGCGACCCCGAAGACGTAGACATCACATGGGAGATCGACGCCTACCAGTTCGACCTCCCCCTCATGGCCTCGGCGATGGACGGTGTCGTGAGCCCGGCGACAGCAATCGAGATCGGACGTCTCGGCGGTCTCGGCGTTCTCAACCTCGAAGGCGTGTGGACCCGCTACGAGGACCCTGAGCCGCTCCTGGAGGAAATCTCCCACCTGGATGCCGACAAGGCGACCGCCCGGATGCAGCAGATCTACTCGGAGCCGATCAAGGCAGAGCTGGTCGCAGAACGTGTGAGAGAGATAAAAGCAGCAGGTGTTGTGGCGTGCGCTTCGCTGACTCCTCAGCGAACCGAGCAGTTCGCTCCCGCCCTCCTCGCCGCCGAACTAGACCTTTTCGTCATTCAAGGGACCGTCGTATCGGCGGAGCACGTGTCCAAGACCGTAGAGCCGCTCAACCTGAAGCGTTTCATCCGGGAGTTCGACATTCCCGTCATCGTCGGCGGCTGCGCCTCGTACCAGGCGGCGCTGCACCTGATGCGAACCGGGGCTGTCGGGGTGCTCGTAGGTGTCGGGCCCGGCCACGCTTGCACCACGCGAGGCGTATTGGGCATCGGCGTCCCTCAGGCGACGGCCATCGCCGACGCCAGGGCGGCGAGGGCCCAGCACCTCGACGAGACGGGAGTGTACGTCCACGTCATCGCCGACGGAGGAATGGGCACAGGCGGCGACATCGCGAAAGCGATCGTCTGCGGAGCGGACGCAGTGATGATCGGCTCGCCGCTCGCCGCAGCGCTCGAAGCGCCTGGACGCGGTTACCACTGGGGGATGGCCACTTTCCATCCCACCCTGCCCCGTGGGGCCCGCGTCAAGACAGCCACGAGAGGCACGTTGAAAGAAATTCTCGTCGGCCCAGCACACGAGAACGACGGCCGTCTCAACCTGTTCGGCGCTCTGCGGACTTCCATGGCGACATGCGGCTACGAGACGGTCAAAGAGTTCCAAAAAGCTGAAGTGATGGTCGCTCCCGCCCTTCAGACCGAGGGAAAAAGCCTGCAGAGGTCGCAGGGCGTCGGAATGGGCCACTAGGGAACCGGCGGTGGCCAAACCGGAGCCCTCGTCGTCCCCAGTCCTAGTCTTAGACTTCGGCGCCCAGTACGCGCAGCTCATAGCCCGGCGTGTACGAGAAGCCCACGTGTACAGCGAGATCGTCCCTCGAGGTGTAACGGCCGCCGAGATCGCTGCTCGACGCCCGGCGGGCATAATCCTCTCCGGCGGGCCGAAGTCGGTAAACCAGCCCGGCGCCCCCCTTGCCGATCCGGAGCTCTTCGAGCTCGGGATCCCGGTACTGGGGATCTGCTACGGAGCCCAGCTCATAGCCAGTCAGCTTGGGGGTGCCGTCGCTGCGACTTCCAAAGGCGAGTACGGCCGAACGCAGCTCGAGGTTTCCTCCCAGGGGGCAGCCCCGTCGGTGCTCTTTGGCTCGGTGCCTCCCGCCTTCGACGTATGGATGAGCCACTTCGACGCCATCGTCGAAGTTCCATCCGGGTTCGTCGCTACGGCGAGCACCCCCGACGCCCCCGTGGCGGCACTCGAAGACCCTTCCAGGGGGCTGTACGGAGTGCAGTTCCACCCGGAGGTGGTCCACACCCACGGCGGTCAGGAGATCCTCAAAGCCTTCCTCTACGACGTGTGCGGCTGTCGCCCGTCGTGGACGATGACGTCTGTGATCGAGGCGGCAACGGAGGCGATCCGCGAGCAGGTCGGCTCCGAGAGGATCATATGCGGCCTGTCGGGCGGGGTCGACTCGGCGGTGGCCGCCGCCCTGGTCCACAAGGCGGTCGGCTCGCAGCTCACGTGCGTGTTCGTCGACACGGGCCTTCTTCGCGCTGGAGAAGCCGAACAGGTCGAGGCCACCTTCGGCGAGCAGTTCAATATCGACCTCGTCCACGTCAAGGCGGGAGACCGATTCCTCGGCGCTCTCGACGACATCGCCGACCCGGAGCGCAAGCGCAAGATCATCGGCGAGACGTTCATCCGGGTTTTCGAGGAGGCAGCGGCGGACCTCGGCGACGCCCGCTTTCTCGTACAAGGAACCCTGTACCCCGACATCATCGAGTCGGGCACCAAGGACGCAGCGAAGATCAAGTCCCACCACAACGTCGGCGGATTGCCCGAGGACATGGCTTTCGAGCTGGTCGAGCCGCTCCGTAACCTTTTTAAAGACGAGGTTCGGGCGGTCGGCGAGGAGCTCGGCCTGCCGGAGGAGATCGTGTGGCGCCAGCCTTTCCCCGGCCCCGGGCTCGCCGTGCGCATCGTCGGCACGGTGACACCCGATCGGGTGGCGATCCTCGCCGCCGCCGACGCCATCGTCGCCGAGGAGATCCGCCGGGCTGGGTTGTCGCGTGACCTGTGGCAGAGCTTCGCCGTGTTGCCTGTCGTGCGTACCGTGGGCGTGATGGGCGACGAGCGCACCTACGCCTACCCGATCATCATCCGGGCCGTCACATCAGACGACGCCATGACCGCCGACTGGGCCCGGCTTCCCTACGACGTGCTAGAACGCCTGTCCAGCCGGATCATAAGCGAGGTGCCCGGCGTCAATCGTGTCGCCTACGACGTGACGTCCAAACCACCTGGGACCATCGAATGGGAGTGACGCCGCCGGTGCGAGGCACATGAGCTTCGCACCGGGGCGTCATCTGGCTAAGCGCTTCTAGTCGAGTTGCGCCTAGCCAGGGCGTCCACCGATGCGGCAGCCAGTAGCACCAGCGCGGTGACCATGTACTGCGCCGACGCACTCAGGCCGATCAGCCCCATGCCGTTCGCTATCGTGGCGATGACGAGGCCGCCGATAACCGCGTAGAGCATCTTGCCTCGCCCGCCGAACAGGCTTGTGCCGCCGATGACTGCAGCTGCGACGGCGTAGAGGACAAGGGAACCCCCGTCGACGTTGCTGGAGATCGACCCGAGTTGGGATGCGAGGATCACTCCGGCCAGACCCGCCGTGAGACCGGTCAAGGCGAAAGCGGCGGTGCGGATACGCCCGAGGTTGATCCCGGCCCGCCTCGCAGCCTCGGCGTTGCCGCCGATGGCGTACACGTAACGGCCGAAGCGGGTCCGGCTGAGTAGCGCCGTCCAGAGCATGAAAATGCCGAGGACTATCGGTACAACCCACGGGACGCCCTGGACTGGGTGGGAGACGATGCGACCCCGGTTGGTGTTGCAGATCGCCACGACGGCGAACCCTGCCACGGCCACGGCGACGATCTTGGCTATCGTAAGACCGAGCGGCGGTACCACCAAGGCGTGCCGACGCCGGTGGCGGTCGCGGGCGATCAGGAACACAGCGAAGCCAGCCACCCCAACGACGAGTACTATCCAGCCGGCTGCGACGCTCAAGTTCCCGTTTACCAGGTCCAACAGGATGCTGTTCGACAGGCGGATCGTCCCGCCCCCGTTGGTGCCGCCCTCGCGGTCCGCGAGGAAGATGAGCACACCCTCCCAGCCAAGAAGGCCTGCGAGGGTCACAACGAACGACGGAACCCGAAGCCGTGTGATGACGAGGCCCTGGATGATCCCGATGATCGTCGCGACGACCAGACCGGCGAGGATCGCAACCCACCACGGATGGTCACCAGGAGGCGCTGCCGTGGCGACGGTGACGACACCCGCCACGCCGCCCACGTAGCCGATCGACAGGTCGATCTCACCTAGGAGCAGCACGTACACCTCTGCCATGCCCAGAAGTATGTAAGTCGCGGACTGGGTGAACAGGTTCGTGAGGTTCCCAGCCGAGAGGAAAACCGACTTTTGGCTCTGGAAGATGATGACGATTACGACCAGCCCGAGAACCACTGGCAGCATCCCGCTCTCACCGTTCCTGATCCTCACCACCCACGCTCGCAGGTAGTCGCGCATGTTGTCCGCAGCGCTGGCAGGGTCGAGAAGCGCAACCACCTGCTCCGGTGGTTGCGTCGCCGAGACGTCGCTGCCGGCTTGGGTAGAAGGTTCGGAGAATCTGGTCATTCGATCGCCTGCACTGTCGCAGAGGCCTCGATCGAGTTCGGATCGAAGCGGCCGGTGGTAATAGCGTAAACAGCCGACTGCTGGTCGAACGCTCCTACTGGAGCCTCGACCGCAAGGCGACCCAGATAGAGCACCGCGATGTGGTCGGCGACTTTGAACACGTCGTTTAGGTTGTGGGATATGACCAACACTGCGATCCCCCGGGATCTCAGCGTCCGTATCAGGTCGAGGACCATGGCCGTCTGGGCTACGCCTAAAGCGGCGGTAGGTTCGTCCATTATCACCATGCGGGCGTTCTGCATCACAGCCTTGGCGACTGCGACCGCTTGGCGTTGACCGCCCGACAGGGAGCCGACCAGTTGGCGTATCGACCGTACGGTGGTGACCGATAGCTCGGCGAGTGTCTGGCGGGCCTGCTTCTCCATGGAGTCCTCATCCAAGAGGCGGCTGTTCGTCAGCTCACGTCCGAGGAACATGTTCTGCACGATGTCCAAGTTGTCGCACAGCGCCAAGTCCTGGTAGACGGTCTCGATGCCCAGACCCGTAGCCACCTTGGGGCCGCGGATGCGCACCGGATGGCCGTCGAAGATCATCTGGCCTTCCTCGGGTTCGTGGATACCGGCGAGGCATTTGATCAGCGTCGACTTGCCTGCGCCGTTGTCGCCGAGAAGTGCCGTCACCTCGCCGGGCGCAACGTGGAGGTTGACGTCGCTGAGGGCCTCGACCGCCCCGAAACGCTTGGTGATCCCCTTCGTTTCTAGGAGCCATTTAGTGTTGGACGCCGTGGTGACTCGGCCGTCGGAACGGCCGGCGGCCGAAGCCGGACCCGCAGATGAGGGTCCGGCTTCGACGCTTGGATCGGCTGGCAGGTTCACCTTTTCAGGCACCTCCCTGGGACGGTAGCGGCCACGTCGCTACCCGGAGATGCCGGCGGCGCTGCAGTCCGAAGCGAACTGGGCGGTGCAAAGCTGCGAAGCCGTCACGAAGTTGTCGGCGATGACCGTGGAGGCCATGTTCGACGGGGTGACCCATTCAGGCTTGAGCAGAACCGACGGCACCTGGGTGTTTGAGGTGGTGTCGGCCGTCTGGCCGTTCACCAGAGAGGCGGGTGGCGTCTGGCCGGCCCTCAGGTACATTGCGAGGGCGGCTGCGGCTTGGGCCTCTTCGTAGATCGGCTTGTACACGGTGCCGCACTGGTATCCCGACAGGACGTTCTGTAGGCCGACGAGGGTGGCGTCCTGGCCGGTCGTCGGGAACGTCTTGGCGGGGATGTGCAGCGACTGCAGGTAGGAGATGATTGGAGCCCCGTTCTCGTCGTTGGGGATCAGCGCAGCGTTGGCGCTCTTGTTAGCCGTGTACGCCTGCTGGAACTCCGTGAGAGCCTTGGTCGGCTGCCAGGTCCCCGCCGGCTGGGCAACCTCGCTCCATTTTCCCGAGCTGAAGTACGGGGCCATCACCGCATCGTAGCCTTGCGCGAACAGCGTGGCGTTATTGTCGGTGGCGGAGCCCCGCATGACGATGACGTTGGGGTGGCTGACGTTCCACGCCGACACGCAAGACACGAGGCCCTGGCCGAGGAGGGTTCCCACCTCTACGTTGTTGAAGCTCACGTAGTACGAGCGGCTACCTCCAAGGGTCAGACGGTCGTAGTCGATGACCGGGACGCCGTGGCTTTTCGCGTAGCTCTCGATCTGGGCTCCGACACCACTTGTAAGGGGGTCGACGATCAGCACGCTGGCACCTGACGCGATGTCGGACTGGGCGTCGGTCAGCTGTGTCGTGTCACTGCCTTGGGCGTTTTGGATCGTGAACTGCGACGAGGTCAACCCTGCGTCGGTGAACGCCTGCTTTAGGTAGGGGGCGTCGAACTCGGTGTAGCGAGCTGACGACACCGTGTCGGGGAGGATCGCAGCGATGTTGCCCTTGCCCTGGGCGGCAAGGCTCTTGAGTTGCGACATCGCCGAGAAATCCCGGGTGAAAGAGGCTATCGAGATGCTCGGTGCCGAGCCGGAGGTGGAACCGGCCGTGGTCGAGCTAGACGGGGCAGCGGTCGTTGCACTCGTGGCGCTGGACGTCTTGGTCGAGCTACTTGTGCAGGCTCCGGCGACCAGGCCGGCTCCGACGAACAGCGCAGCGAACGCGCGTTTGTGGGTCACTTCGGGCTTCTCCTTGGCTATGGGTCCCGGCAGACCGGCCCCCTGGACGAGGTCTGCGAGGGACTTTATGTCTCGACTTTTTGTCGATGTCAGCGGTGACGTTACGACCGACGGCGTCAACGACCCGTTAAAATTCTTAACATTGCATTAACAAAAGCTTAAAGTTTCGCTCGGGCGGGGTAGACGTCCGGCGCCGCGGCTCATTCGGCTGTAAGCCGGTAACCGACGCGTGGCGCGGTGAGGATGAGAGGCTCGTCTCCTTCCGATTCGAGCTTGGAACGCAGGCGCCTCACATAGACGCGCAGGTACTCGGTCTCGGTCTCGTAGCCTCTGCCCCACACCCGGCGAAGCAGTTGGGCATGGGTGAGGGACTTGCCGCGGTGCTCGGCGAGCTCGCGAAGCAGGGCGAACTCGGTGGGCGTCAGGTGTATGACCCTACCGGCGCGTTCGACCTGGCGGGCCGCCAGGTCGATCTCGATGTCTCTTACGACGATCGTCTCAGGGTGAGCGGCATGTGTTTCGGCGACGCGCGTCCGTCGCAGCGTCGCGGTGATCCGGGCGAGCAGCTCCTCGATGCTGAAAGGTTTTGTCATGTAGTCGTCGGCCCCGACGTTGAGTGCCGACACCTTGTCGCGTTCTCCGCCGCGCGCTGAAACGACGATCACGCCTACGCTAGATCGCTCCCGGATCAGTCGGCAGATCTCCAATCCGTCGACGTCGGGAAGCATCAGGTCAAGGAGCACGATGTCGGGGTTTTCGGTGTCGAGGAGGTTCAAGGCACGAGCACCCTCGTTGCTTACAAGTGTGTCGAAGCCTCTGACCACCAGGTTCGACCGGATCAGGTCGACGATGTTCGGGTCGTCCTCGACGATCATTACGGTCGTCACGATGCCTGTGCTTCCGCATGGGTGTTGGCAAGTCGTACCTCGGCTAGCGTTCCCTGCTCTGAGGTGGTGATGCGCAACTGGCCGCCGTGAGCTTCTACGATCCCCTTGGCTATAGAGAGTCCCAGCCCGGATCCGCCGGATCGGCCGCGTCTCTCACCCGGTCCTGCCAGGGACATCAGCCTTTCGGGTGCTATTCCGCTCCCGTCGTCGCTGACCGCTATCGCCACTATCCCGTCCGCTCCGACGCTGACCTTCACGCTAACCGTGGTGCCGGGAGGATTGTGGCGGACGGCGTTGTCGAAGAGGTTTACGAACACCTGCTCCAAGCGGTCGTGGTCCGCCCACAGGACCGGTACCTCCTGAGGGTAGTAGAGAGTCACAGCCTCGGAGAGCGGAGACGGCAGGCAAGCACGGGCCGCTTCCAACACCAGAGGCAACTCGCACCAGTCTTGGTCGAGCCGGAGAAGTCCGGCGTCGATAGCGCTGAAGTCCAAGAGGTCCTCGACGAGGCGCCCGAGCCTGGCGGACTCGCTGTCTATCCGTTCCAAGAAGCGGTGTTGCGACTCGGCGTCCCAGTGAACGTCGGGGGCCATCAGCGACGACGCGTACCCGCAGATGGCCGTGAGCGGCGTCCGCAGCTCGTGTGAGAGCCATGACAGGAACTGGCGTTGCAGCGCCTGGGAGCTGCGTAGCGCCATGGTCTCGCGTTGCGCTCGCTCGGACTCCTCGCGTTCTAGGGCCAGACGTATGGAGCTGGCAGCGTCGTCGATAACGGCTCGCCGGTCGGCGACGTCCACTCCTGCGCCGGCGGCAGCGGCGGTGCGGCTTCTTTCCCATCTTACGACCAGGGCCCCTCGGCCGTCGGGGGCAGGGAAGTCCGCGACCATGTACTGATTCGTAGCTTGCTGCCTGCCAGGGTCGCCTGATCGGTCTCGCTCCGCGCCGGGGCGGCCTCCCAGGGACCTCTTGGCAACCTCGAGAAGGTCAGTAGGTGTAGATCCCGACGCGTCGGGGTCCGGCCCGACCCAGGCGCGAAAGGCAGGCTCGGGCTCGGAGACCCGCCGGGTCACCACGGCGACGTAGCGGGCTCCCAGACCAGCCTGAAGCGCTCGCAGCGCCACTTGCAGGCTCACCTCCAAAGCGGCCGGACCGGCGAGGGCCTGGAGCACCTCGCGGATCGTTTCGAGCACCCGGTTGCGAACGGTGAGCTCGCCGAGAAGCCGGTCCCGTTCGAGGGCGTTAGCGGCATACCCGGCGTACAGGGATGCCAACTCGAGGTCGTCGCGAGTCGGCTCGCCGACCTCCTCGGAGAGGATCGTGATAACACCAGAATCCCCCTGCGGGCTGGTGAAAGGCAAACTCCAGGAGGTCTTGAAACCAGACCGTCGTGCGTCCCGGCGGATAGTCTCCCATCCGCTCGGCAGGGTGGCGCCCCAACTGTCCCCGGCGGCGGGCCGCTCCCGGGGGATCACGGAGCGGACCATGGAGCCGACGGGTAGGTCAGCCCACTGTCTGACGAGGTGCGCCGGCAACCCGACGTGACCGGCCAGTCTCATCGCAGACCCTTCCCGCACGTGGACGCACAGTTGGCCTGTCCCTAAAGCCGCCGCCAGGGCCGAGATGATCAAAGTGAGACCCGACGAAGGTGACGCGGAGGCGAGTTGATCTGCTAGGTCCTGCAGACGGCTCAACTGCCGGCGCGGCGACCCTTCGGCGGGTTGGCCAGACAATAGGGCGGCTACCTCGTCGGGATGGGATTCCTCGGGTAGCACCTCGGCTACTACCTTCCCGCGTCGTAGTACCACGATGCGGTCGGCCAGCCGGAACATCTGCTCGACGTCGTGCGACACGATCATCACGGTGGTTCCCTGGGCGGGAAGCGAAGCAGCCAGGCTCTCCACTCTTGCCGACTCGGCCACGCCCAGGGATGCTGTCGGCTCGTCCAGTATCAGCAGGTGAGGGCGGTCCCGCATCGCCCTCGCGACCGCCACCAGTTGGCGCTGCCCGCCGGAGAGGTGAGCGACGGTCGTTGAAGTGGACGGAAGGCCGATGCCGAGACGTTCTAAGACCTCGGCGGCCTTGGAGTGGAACCGAGTCTCGGAGAACATGAGACGGCGAGTCTCTGCCCCGAGCATTACGTTGGACGCAATGTCGAGGTTGTCGCACAGCGCCAAGTCCTGCCACACGACGGCGACCCCGGAGCGTGGATCTCGTCGGGCTCCGGGGTCGAGCGTCTCGCCCAGTACCGTTACCCGGCCGTACTCGGGCCGGATGTCGCCGGCGACGCAACGGATGAGGGACGACTTGCCGGCCCCGTTCTCCCCGGCGAGCGCAACGACCTCGCCGCGACGCACGGTCAGGTTCACACGGTCGAGGGCTACGACCGGACCGTAGCGAACCGAAAGGTCCTCGACCTGTAGAACCGTACTAGCGTCGAGCGGCACCTCGGGGCTCCCTGTCATTGGTGCTGCGTTACGCAGCTGCGGACCTGCTCAGGAACGCCTGCCCGACATGGCGGCGTTCGGAGCGGCTCGGGAGACCAGGTCTGGGACTATCCCGGTCAACTCGGCGGGATCCCAGCGCCCGTCCTTGTCCACTGCGGGACCTTCAACCCAGCCCTCTGCGACGCTCAGGTGACCTCCCATCACGTTGAACACCCGGCCGGTGATCCCAGCGGACTCCGAGCTTCCGAGCCACACGACGATAGGCGAGATGTTATCCGCTGACAGCGGGTTGAACTGGTCTTCTGGTACGTCAGCGGCTCTTTGCCCCATCCCCAGGTTCTCGGTCATACGAGTAAGAGCAGCCGGGGCGATGGCGTTCACCGTAACTCCGTAGCGGGCAACTTCCATAGCGGCGATGATCGTGAAAGAGGCGATCCCCGCTTTGGCTGCGCCGTAGTTCGTCTGGCCGACGTTGCCGTATATGCCCGAAGGGGAGGTCGTGTTGACTATCCGAGCGTCGTTGTCCTCGCCTGCTTTGGAACGCTCCCGCCAGAAGTCCAAAGCGGCCCGGGTCGGGGCGAAAGTTCCACGCAGGTGCACCCTGATCACGGCGTCCCACTCGTCGGGGGTCATGTTGACCAGCATCCGGTCCCTGAGGATCCCGGCGTTGTTGACGAGAGTGTCGATACGCCCGAAGGTGTCTATCGCCGAGCGGATCATCCGGCTGGCGCCGTCGAAATCCGACACGTCGTCGCCGTTGGCGATCGCCTCGGCTCCCATAGCCCTGATCTCGTCTACCACTTCGCCCGCCGGGCCTGCGGAGCTGCCGGTGCCGTCAGTGTTCGAGCCGAGGTCGTTGACGACCACTTTCGCCCCTTGACGGGCGAACTCCAAAGCGTGCTCGCGGCCTATACCCCGCCCGGCGCCGGTCACGACCACCACTCGTCCCTCGCATATACCTGTCACTTGGACCTAACCCTCCTGTCGATTGTCGCCCGGTCGAGCCAAGTGCGCGCCGGTCAACCGGTACCCTAGACCCTCGCGATGGCCCAACACCTACTAGGCGACCTGAACCCAGCCCAGGCGGAAGCCGTCGCACACCCTGAAGGCCCCCTAGTAGTCGTCGCAGGGGCAGGGTCTGGAAAGACGAGAGTTCTCACCCGGCGCATAGCCTGGCTGGTGTCGGAGGCAGGACTTTCCCCGTTCGAGATCCTGGCGATCACCTTCACGAACAAAGCCGCCGGCGAGATGCGCGAACGCGTCGGCGCCCTGATCGGCCCAGCGGCGGCGAAGATGTGGGTTTCCACGTTCCATTCGGCTTGCGTTCGGATCCTGCGACGCGACGCCACACGGCTCGGCTACCGCTCGAACTTCACCATCTACGACCAGTCCGACTCGCAGCGCCTCGTCGGCTACGTGGTCAGGGACCTCGGCTTGGACTCCAAGAAGTTTCCGCCGCGGGCGATCGCAGGGTACATCTCCGCGGCGAAGAACGACCTCGTCGACTTCGAAACCTACGCTTCGCGGGCGCGAACTCCGATGGAGCGCAAAGCCGCCGACGTCTACCGGGAGTACCAGCAGCGCCTCCACGCGGCCAACGCAATGGACTTCGACGACCTTCTGTTCGTGGCGGTGAACGTGTTGCAGGCGTGCCCCGACGTCCTCGACGGCTACCGCAGCCGGTTCCGTCACGTTCTAGTCGACGAGTACCAAGACACCAACCGGGCGCAGAACGAACTGGTGCTTCTCCTGGCAGGCGACCACCACCAGGTCACCGTCGTAGGAGACTCGGACCAGTCCGTCTACGGCTGGCGCGGGGCGGACGTACGTAACATCTTGGAGTTCGAAAAGGCGTTCCCGAACGCGACGGTCGTGGTCTTGGAGCAGAACTACCGCTCCACACAGACCGTCCTCGACGCTGCTAACGCTGTAATAGCCAACAACGAGGGACGCAAGGCCAAAGCGCTGTGGACCGACCAGGGAGCCGGCGAGCCGATCGTGTGCTACCAGGGCGAGGACGAGCACGACGAGGCGGCCTGGGTGGCTTCCGAGGTCGCTTCGCTGCACCGGCAAAGCGCCGAAGGTCGTCCCCGCTACGAGTGGCGTGACATGGCCGTCTTCTACCGCACGAACGCCCAGAGCCGAGCGGTCGAGGAGGAGTTGGTAAGGCGCGACATCCCCTACAAGGTCGTCGGCGGAACCCGCTTTTACGACCGTAGGGAGGTGAAGGACATCCTTGCCTACCTTCGGGCCGTGGTGAACCCAGACGACGAGGTCTCCTACAAGCGGATAGTTAACGTGCCCAAGCGCGGTGTCGGCGACACCAGCGTGGAACGCCTGGAGCGTTGGGCTGCGGAGCATCGGACGACATTCGCCGAGGCGGTGTCGCACGCAGAGGAGGCCGGGGTTGCCGGTAAAGCGCTGAGCGGGCTGCGCCGCCTGGACGCTTTGATGGCCGAACTTCGTGCAATGGCAGCGCCTCCCGCCGGCGGCCAGCAACTTTCGGCTTCCCCGTCCCCGGCCGGCCCGGCGGACCTGCTAGAAGCGATCTTCGAGCGTAGCGGCTATCACGGCGAGCTGATCTCGGAAGAGTCCCACGAGGCGGCTGGGCGTTTGGAGAACATCGAGGAGTTGATCGGCTCGGCCCGCCAGGCGGAGACGGTGGACGCCTTCTTGGAGGAGGTGAGCCTCGTCGCCGACAGCGACGAGATCGAACAGGACGACTCGAAGGTCACGCTCATGACCCTTCACACGGCGAAAGGCCTCGAGTACCCGGTGGTGTTCGTCGTGGGGATGGAGGACGGTATCTTCCCCCACATGCGCTCGCTGTCGGAGCCTTCCGAGATGGCCGAGGAGCGCCGGTTGGCGTACGTCGGCATAACCCGTGCCCGGGAGAGGCTTTATCTGACAAACGCGTGGTGTAGAAGCCTGTGGGGCCAGACGCTCTACAACCCGCCGTCGCGGTTTCTGTCGGAGATCCCGGCGAACGTCGTCAAGAACGTCAGCGGCAGAAGAGCTCGGGGTTCGCGGGCGAGCCTGGAAGGTCTGTCGGGACGCGACAGGATCGTCGAGTCCGCCCTCAGCCAGCCTAGGCGGGGTCCGGTCGCCGGGAAAGGAGCGGAACGCCTGGGGCTGCGGCCCGGCGAGGCGGTGGTGCACGCCAAATGGGGGGAGGGGATCGTCATAGACGTCCGCGGGGAAGGCGAAAAAGCCGAAGCGCGGGTGCGCTTCCCCTCGGTAGGCGAGAAGCACCTTTCCCTCGCCCTGGCGCCCCTCGCGCGGGCCTAAAAGCGCGACCCGGTTGGCTTATCGCGCCCTGAACCTGCCAAGATCGGGTTTCGATGAAGCGCCTATACAGGGTTGTCGTGGCGAAACCCGGTCTGGACGGACACGACCGTGGGGCGCGGGTCATAGCCCGAGCCTTGCGGGAGGCGGGTTTCGAGGTTATCTACACCGGCCTGCACCAGACCCCCGAGCAGATAGCCGAAACCACCATCCAAGAGGACGCGGACGCTGTCGGCCTGTCGATACTATCCGGGGCTCACATGACACTGTTCCCGAGGATCGCCTCCGAGCTCAAAGCGCGTGGAGCCGGGGACGTCCTCGTCTTCGCGGGGGGGATCATTCCCGACGCTGACGTCGAAGCTCTCGCCTCGATCGGCGTGGCAAGGGTGTTCACACCCGGAGCGCCGCTGGGAGACATAACCGACTGGTTGGAGTCGACCCTCGACGCCGCCGAGACGGCCGACGCTGCCCAGGCGGCCGAGACCGGGTAGCGGGCAGGTCGGTGCGTCGGGGACACAAGCAGCATTCACAACAGCACTACAAGCCAGGAGGATAGGTGGACCTGTTCGAATATCAGGGCAAGCAGTACTTCGCCCGCTACGACATACCGGTATCGGCCGGCGGTGTCGCCGACACCGTGGACGAGGCGGTAGCGCAAGCCGACGCCGCCGGTTATCCGGTGGTGGTCAAAGCCCAGGTGCAAGTCGGTGGGCGCGGCAAAGCGGGTGGTATCAAGCTCGCCGCCGACGCCGCCGAGGTGCGAACCCACGCCGCCAACATCCTCGGCATGGACATCAAAGGCCACGTCGTGCGGCGCCTGTGGGTGGAGCACGCATCGGACATCGCCAAGGAGTACTACGCAAGCTTCACGCTCGACCGGGCCGCGAAGAAGTACCTGGCGATGGTCTCCGCCAAAGGAGGAGTCGAGATCGAGACGGTCGCCGAGGAGGACCCGGACGCCATCGCAAGGCTCCACATAGACCCGGCTAAGGGCTTCACGTCTGCGGACGCGGCGGATCTCGTGGCGCGCGCCGGGCTGGACGCCGAGGCTGTCGAAGGGGCGGTGGACATCCTCACAAAGCTGTACCGCTGCTACGTCGAAGGCGACGCCGACCTGGTGGAGATCAACCCGCTGATACTCACCCCGCAGGGCAAAGTACACGCCCTGGACGCCAAGGTGACCCTCGACGACAACGCCGCTTACCGCCACCCCGAGTGGGACGACTTTCGTGACATAGACGAGTTCGACGAGCGTGAACGCCTCGCACGCTCCAAGGGACTCCAGTACGTCGGCCTGGACGGCTACGTCGGGATCATCGCCAACGGCGCTGGCCTCGCGATGAGCACCTGCGACGTGGTCAACCAGGTGGGCGGCAGCCCCGCCAACTTCTTGGACATAGGCGGTGGGGCGAACGCCGAGGTGATGGCCAACGCGCTCGAAGTGATCAACTCCGACCCGAAGGTCCGGTCGATCTTCATCAACATCTTCGGCGGTATCACCAGGGGCGAGGAGGTCGCCAACGGCATCAAGGCGGCCCTCGGCCGCGTGGACATCCAAGCGCCGATGGTCATCCGACTGGACGGCACCAACGCCGAGGAGGGCCGGGAGATCCTCTCCACGGTCACCTCGGAGAAGGTCCTGTCGTCTCCGACGATGCTCGACGCAGCCCGAACAGCCGTCCAACTCGCAGGAGGGACCGTCCGATGAGCATATTCGTAGACGAGAACACAAAGGTGATAGTCCAAGGTCTCACCGGCGGCCAGGGCCGCTTCCACGGTCTGCGCAACAAGGCTTACGGGACGCAGGTCGTGGCCGGCGTGACGCCGGGAAAGGGTGGAAGCGACGTCGAGGGCATCCCCGTGTACGACACCGTCGCCGAGGCGGTGGCAGCGACCGGAGCCAACGCCAGCTTCGTGTCCGTCCCTCCCCGCTTTGCTGCGGATGCCATCCTCGAAGCTGCCGCGGCGGGCGTCGGCTTCATCGTGTGCATCACCGAGGGGATCCCAGCCCACGACGAGGCCCGGGCTTACAACACATTGGTGGACGCCTACCCCTCCACAAGGCTTCTAGGGCCGAACTGCCCGGGGATCATCAGCCCCGGAAAGTGCAACATCGGCATAACCGCAGGTGAGATAGCCCTCCCGGGGGGCCCCGTGGGGATCGTAAGTCGCTCCGGGACCCTCACCTACCAGGCTCTCTACGAGCTCAAGCAGCTCGGCGTGGGTGTCACCACCTGCGTCGGCATCGGCGGCGACCCGGTGCCGGGCACGAACTTCGTGGACTGCCTAGAAGCCTTCCAGGCCGATCCTGACACCAAGGCGGTGGCCATGTTCGGCGAGATCGGCGGTTCCGAGGAGGAAAAGGCGGCGGCGTTCATCGCCGACAAGCTGACCAAGCCGGTCGTTGCTTACGTAGCCGGCGTGACGGCGCCGGCGGGTAAGAAGATGGGTCACGCCGGGGCGATCATCTCCGGCTCGAAAGGCACCGCAGCCGCGAAGATGGAGGCTTTGGCCGCTGCGGGCGTTCACGTCGTGAACAACCCGACTGAGGCGGGCCTTAAGATGGCGGAGATCGTCAAGACCTTGTAGTCGCGTGCCAACCGGCGGTGAGTCAGGAAAGTCTGCCTTTAAGTGCAGACTTTCCTGACCGAAAGGCCCTCGATTGTGAGGCTACCCTCGGGAGTGAGACCTGCTGGTGGCTGCTGCCATAACGGGTCGACCAACAAAAGTCGCTTACAAGGGAGGGTCCCGATGAGCAAGGACATCGCCAGCGCGCTAGCCGAGCGGACCCTAGAGCCCCGGCGTGGCCTCGAGCGCCAGGCCAAGAAGGGCGACAAGGCGCCCGACGTGGCGTCGATACTGGTCGGGGATGCTTCGCCGACGCCCGACGGGATCTTGGAGCTTCAACGTCTCGCCGGTAACAAGGCGGTGAGCAGCCTGTTGCACCCCGACGGAGCGTCGGTGCGTCCCCTCGTGGAAAAGGCGGTCAGCTCTCCGGGGGAGCCGCGTTTTGTGAGCCGCTCCCCCGGAACCACGGCGGGCGGAGCGTTCGACGTCGCTCCGCCCGCGACGGCTATGCGAGTTCACAGCGACCGGGAAGCGACCGAAGCACTAGGCGCAAGAGGCTTCTCCGTCGGAGACGACGTGGTGCTACACCCCGATTACGCCCCGGGAACACAACGCGGGGACGAGGTGCTCGCGCATGAGACAACCCACTTCCTCCAAAACAGGGCCGGGCCGGTGCCGGGAGACCCTATAGGCAACGACGTGCGTGTCTCCGACCCCGGCGACGCTCACGAGCAGAAGGCGACGGGAGCCGAGCACGCCGGCCGGCTTGACTTCCACGAAGGGCCGACGGGCGCGTCGGCAGGGTCCGTGTCCCATGGTGGTCTCGGCGGGCAGATGGTCATCCAGCGTGCACTTCTCGATGACGGCAAAAGCTTGCAGGTGCTCCTCGAAGGGCTCCAAGGGGTTGCCAACGCGTCGACAGGCGAAGGAAAAGCCCCCAAGAAGGGGTTCTTCGCCAAACTGAAGCAGGTCGCCTCGTCGATATTCACTTCTCGACGGGCGAAAGCGAAGACGGACAAGCCCTCCGAAGGCAAAGAGAAAGCGAGAGCCGCCCAATCAGCTGTCGAGGAGGTCTCGATGGTCGCCGACCGGGCCATGCAAATGCGCGTCGGTTTTCGCGAACCGATGGGGCCGGTCGCCGAGAGGCAGAGCGCGGCTAACGACTGGATCGCAGAGCTGGAGGTGATGAAAACGAAGCTGGGGAACAGCAAAATGTACCTCAAGGAGGTCGGCGCCACGCTCCACGAGTACGACGAGGCGATCAACGGCCTCGAACACGACATCGCCGTCATGAGACGTCTCGGTGCGGACCGCAGATATCCCGACGAGCAGACATGGGCTCAAGCTTCGGTAGTGGCCTCCGGTCACGTAGCGATCGACCACGTCAAGGACCTACACGACACCTTCGCAGAGGAGGCCGCCAAGGACAACCACGGCAAGGGTGGGGACGCCCAAAACGCTGCAGCGGCCCAGACCGAGAACAAGACGGTGGCCCAGGTAGGTCGAACCGGAATCGACATGTTCAAGGACTACATGAGGAGTTACGCCGCAGGAGCCGTGGTGGGCGCAGGCATACAGGCTATCGATGGGTTCTGGAAAGAGCACCGACAGCAAGGTGACCAGAAGGACTCTCAGCTCGAAAAGTCCGACCCTAAGGTGACGGACTTGGCTGTGAAACTGGCGGGGTCGCTCGGCACCGTGGTCTGCCCTCCCGACGGAGGTTGGGCCGTAGCCGACGGCGCAGTGCTCGACAAGGCCGCTGCGATTCTAAAGTACGCAGAGGAGCAGTTTGGGCAGGGAACCAAGATCGCCGAGGCGTTCGTGTTGAGGAACATGGTCTGGTTGGGCGCCCAAGCTCCCCTTCTCCTTAGCGCATCCAACTTGGCAGGTTTGGAGCGGACCGCCTCGGTTGAGAGTCTCCGGGCATTCATGGAAGCAATCTTCGGCAGTCGCAATCAGTCCTCCGCGGAGCTCTACACCGCATGGGAGCAGATCGTCGATCCTTTCGGCCAGGCGCTCCTATCGAAGGTACGCGAGCACATGCCCACCGAACAGCAACTGGTCAACGTCAACTGACTTGCAGTTGACGTCGCGGGCCTGAAAACGTGTCGCAGCGCGACGCTGCCCGGGCGTGAAACGCCCGGGCAGCTCGACTTCTCAAATGGTTTAGGCTGGTCTATCCCAGCCTGCCGCCCACGATCGGGGCGTTCAGGTGCGTGCCGCCCTCGGAGCCGTAGAAGCCGGCGCCGCCGAAGCTGAACACTCCACCGTCTGCGGCGACGAGCCAGTAGCCGTTAGCGGTCGGGGTGCGGATGATCCCGACTACAGGGGCGTTCAGGTGCGTGCCGCCCTCTGAGCCGTGGAAGGCGGCGGTGGGGCCGTAGCTGAACACTCCTCCGTCTGCGGCGACGAGCCAGTATCCCATCCCTCCGGCGGAAGTCACCATGCCGACGACGGGGGCGTTTAGGTGCATCCCGCCTGCGGAGCCGTGGAAGGTGGCGGTGGGGCCGTAGCTGAACACGCCTCCGTCTGCGGCGACGAGCCAGTATCCCATCCCTCCGGGAGCGACTCGGGCTCCGACGATTGGTGCGTTTAGGTGCATGCCTGCTGCGGAGCCGTAGAAGGTTGCGTCGCCGTAGCTGAACACGCCTCCGTCTGCTGCGACCAGCCAGTAGCCCCCGCTGTCGGGCGTCGGGAGTATGGCGACGATGGGGGCGTTCAGGTGGAGGTTGGCAGCTGACCCGTAGAAGCCTGCATTGCCGTAGGCGAAGACACCTCCGTCTGCGCCGACCAGCCAGTAGCCGAGCCGGTCGGAGGTTTGTGCCATTGCGACGATCGGTGCGTTTAGGTGCAGGTTGGCTGCGGACCCGAAGAAGGGGGCGTCACCGAGGCTGAAGACTCCGCCGTCCTTGGCCACAAGCCAGTACCCCTGGTTCGGGACCGTCAGCATGTGAAGGTTGTTGTCGTTCGCGTTGTCGTAGTAGACGACCATGCTGCCTTCGGAGTTGACCGTAGCGGTAAGCCCGAACAGGCCGCCGGCGGGTTCCGTGGGGGCCAGGTTGCGGGTCGCGACGACCTGGCCAGCGGTGGTCAACTCGATCAGGTCGTTGTTCGTGGCACCGTTGACTACTAGCAGGTCCCCGTTGGCAGGGTCGACGGTGATCTGCTGCGGGCTCGACAGCGGCCCGCCGGAGGCGACCATCTTGGGGGCCGACGCGCCGGTAGCCGAGTTGGCGTTGGGAATCGCGTAGATAGCGTTGTTGGCGTCGTCGGTGAAGTACAACGTGTCGTTGCGCTGGTCGAAGACCATGCCTCTGGGGCCGGTCGGGTTGGCCGGTAGTGCCGCGGCGCTGTTAGTCCCCGCCGGGGTGGCGGGCAGACCCGTCGCAAGGGGGGTGTTGGCGAAATCGGCCGCCGGGTTGTCCCGCCAGACCTGGCCTTCCATCCCAGCAGTGTCGGTAGGAGCGCTCAGGCCGCTGCCGCCGTTGCCGGCGTTGGGCCAGTAGAACTGCACCTGTCCGCCAACGTCGCTCACAGCCTGACCCCAGACCCCAACGAAGTCCGGGCCGCTGAGGGTCTTTACGAGGGCTCCTAGCGGGTTGATGATAGCCACCCCAGAGGTCGCCCCGTCGTAGGCACCTGCGGGGGCGCTGGCGGGGCCGCCGTAGAAGCCGACCCAGACGATGTCGTTCGCGGGGTTTATGGCGATACCGACCGGCCCGGTGATCCCGCTGTTTTGGTAGAAGGTGGTGGAGGTCCCCGTGTGGGGGTTGATCTCTACGATCGACATGCCAGCTCCTGACGCGCCGGCGGCGTTGTTGAAGTCGGCGACGAGCACGTCGCCGGCCACGAGCATCCCAGAGCTGAAAGGCACGACGGCGAGGTCGTATGGGTTCGTGTCGCCGTTGGAGGCAACCGTCGAGGCGACCACTGTGTCGACAAGTCCGTTGATGTTCCCCGTCATGGCGGAGATGTGCGCCACCGGCGAGGCCGAGGTCGCCAGGCTGGGCGCCGCCCAAGCCCCGGGAGTGCCTACGAGCGCAGCCGCGAGGCTGGCGGAGGCGGTGATCGCCACCCCGGCGCCGGCGCGGCCGGCGAGTCGTCTGGCTCGCTCACGTCGGGATTCCCGACACGCGGGAAGGGGGTCGGGTGTTCGGCCGTGTCTCAAGATGTGATCCTCCTGTGGAGTGGGTGGTCGAGATGAATGTCATGCTGCGCCGGGAGACGCTCGTTTACCAGCCGGTTTCCACGCTTCTCCCATTAGAGCTACGTGGCACCGTCGACTTCGGATTGGGCTCATGCTCCCACCACTTCGTCCTTGCGAACCCATCCGACCTTCCCCTTGTCCCGGGGGCCGTCTACGAGGAGGACTTTCATCCACACCACCTCGAACGGGTTCTCTCCTTGTCTGCCTGGCGCTTGGGGGTGCAGCCCCGTGTACTCCTCGTCAAGGTCGGCGAGCCTGAAGGCCAAGTCGAAAAAGTCTGAGCGCCACACCTCTTGGGAGTGCTCCAGGCTGTTGAAGCTCTCGCCTAGCCAGAAGCTGATCTTGTCGACACCCTCGGCGAGCTTCAGTTTGGGGTGCTTGTCGATCTCTTCCTGCTCGGCCCGCTCGCGGGAGGCCTGCTCCTGGCGGGAGCGCTCCTGCTTCATGCGCTGCTGGGCGAGGTCGAACGCGTCGATGTCGGAGCTTTTATCCTGCTTCGAGGCATCAGACGTGGCGGCCTCGTAGAGGGTGTTCGGGTTGTGCACCGTCTTGAGCCCGAGGATCTTGTGCCCGCTCGGCATGGAAAGCCCGGCTTTGGAGATGACGTCTTTGACGAAGGTAGTGCAGTTGTACCCCGCTGCGGTGTAGTCGGGGTGCGAAGCGGAGATCTTGGCGGCCTCTTCGAGGGCGCTGTCGAAGGCCTTCTTGTCGACTTCTCTGGGCAGGTAGGCGACGCCGCTGGCTTCGCGCTCGTAGACACGGTCGGGGTGCCTGACCACTCCGGGCACTGGCTTAGTCGGACTTCCGAAGCCGCCGAGAGGCCAGAATCCGAAGCTCCAGACGGTGTTGTCGGCGCCGTCCACTCTTTTGATCAGCTTCACCCAGGTGTGGCCTGTTGCGCCGGTCTGCTCGGCGAGCCTGTCGATCTCCTTCTCCCGCTCCTCCTCCGCCAGGTTCTTCGTGTCGTCGCTTCGGTCGACGACCCGCCGCGCCGCCTTGCGCGCTGTTTGCTCGGAGGTCTTCGGCTCGGCAAGGTGGAACAGGCCCTTCTTGAGCTCCCGGCCCCCTTCGGCCTTGGGGGTGCGGGTGCCGAATAGGTTCAGCTTTTTGTTCACGGCGTTGTCGAGGACAGCTGAGCGGAACTTGGATCTGATCACGCTCGGCGTGCGCTCCTCGTGGAGAGCCATGAACTTCTCTTCTTGTTGGTATACGCCGATCACCACGTGATAGGTGACCTTGGAGCTCTCCCCGGGAGGACTCGGGTGATAATCCGGTTGGATCGCGACGCCCTCCAACTCCGAGCGCTGCCTGAGGGCATCGGACGGACGGACAGCTTCCGCGTTAGAAGTTCCGATCCCCTTTCCGAGCTCGGCGTTGAGGTCGGAGATCAGACCTTCCACGAAGCGCGCCTGGCGTCGGTCGTCGGCGTCTAGTTTCGTCTTCTTGGGGTTGGTCCGCTTGGCGAGCCATGAGTTGGCCAGTTTCAGTGCCGCTTCGAGGTGCTCTCGTCGCCTCTCGGGGTTCGACTTGAGCCGGGCCGCCTCGTCGAGCTCGTCGAGCAGCTGCTTATACGTGCTCTTCTTCAGTGCGGCTTTGGTCGACAGCCGTCCAGCCAGCTGCTGCATCTCCTCCCCCGAGGGTATGAGCAGCCGCTGCACCTGGATGGCGCTCTCCGGCTTCTGCCGGGATCCCGTATCGTTGCCGATGCCGGCACCGGCGCGGCCGGACAGAAGCCGGGCTACGGCTCGGTTACCTGCGCTTACCTGCAGGTCGAGGACGGACGGAGGCGCCAGGGCTCTCCGCAGGTCGAACCTGGTCGAGGTGCGACTGAGCTCGGGTGCCGCGGCCGGCCCAGGCGACAGGGGGTGGAGATCCCTGCGGTCATCGCGCAAGCTACTCAACTCCGGGGAGACCTCTTTGATAGACGTGTCGTGAAGTGCAGGCACCGCAGCGACCCTCCTAAGGCGACTTGTATCGAAGTCGAAGTCTAGGGACGAAGCGATGCTACAGCGGGATTTCGGGCTGCTTCAACGGGCCGGCTGCCCGTTACATTGCATGGCAGGCTTTTCTCTGCGGAAGCTTCTCTGCCCGTCTGGGTACTAAAAGTCTGTCTTTTAGGGCAAGACTAGATTGGCCTTGTTAGATTAAGCTGGTCGTGTGAAGTTGCCTAGGTTTGGTCGGGGGAGCAGGCAGGCCATGCCGGTAGACGTGGAGTTGGGAGTCTTTGCGTCTGCTGTCGAGGTGACCCTAACGACCAATCTGAACCTGAAGTTGGCGTCGTCGGAGGACCGACAGGTGATAGCCGGGATCTTCGAGGTTCTCGAACCCCTCAAGTCCGGCTGGGGCGTTCCCTGGGAGGGAGTTGCCGTCACCGATCTCCGCTTGAACTTCTTCGGTCCAGACGGAAAGCCGCTAGGCAACGTCGGGTTGTCCCCGACGCTCGTCACGGCTCACACACTGGGAGGCTTCGCCCAGAGAGAGGTCAGCCCGGACGTAGCACAGCGCTGTTTGCAATTGATCGGCTACGAAACTTCAGACAGTGGTACCGGCGGCAGCGTCTAAGAGAGGGAAGACCGGGGATTCGAAAGGTGCAGCGATGAGTGTTATCGCCGACAAAGGCAAAGTGGAGCACGAGCCAGGGCACGGAGCAAGCCTGCGGAGGGCCGAAGCAGGCACGGCACGCGACGAGCGACAGGCGGGCGCTGTGGCCCTCGGGCCGGCGGGTGTACTTGCATTGCAGAGGTCCGCCGGCAACGCCGCGACCACGGCATGGATCTCGGCGCAAAGAGCGCGTTCACAACAAGCCGAGGCACACGGCGCGTTGCACGTTCCGGCGACGCCTGTCCAGCGTCTCGTTTTACCGCAGACGAGCGACGCCCTGATGGCTGCGGCACAGCGGTCCAATGAGTTCGCCACGACGCTCGCCCAAGTTGAGTATTACGTTCCGGAGGACGACCAGAAGAAGATCAACGACATCGAGCCCACTTCGACCAAGGTCAAAAGGTTCTTCTCGAACCTGGGGCGGCGCGAGGAGGATGCCGACGGCCGTGCCGGTCTTTTGACCAAGCTGATACGTGCCGTTATCCACGCCGAGTACGCCGAGCGGATGAGCAATCTAGGGAAGCGCCCTGACAAAGAAGACAAGAAGGACAAGAAAGACTGGGAGAAAATTCACAAGT
>JAKBBA010000046.1 GCA_021808665.1 Actinomycetes bacterium | reverse complement strand
TCGTGCACCTGGTTGCGTCGAGCATCCCGAACCTGAACTCGGCGGACGTGACCGTGGCCGACTCGACCGGAAACCTACTTGCCGGGCCTGGTGTCACCGCCGGCGGATCAGGAGGAGGCGGCCAGTCCAACTCGTACGACAGCAGCGTGGCGGCCAAGGTAAACGCGTACCTGGCGAGCGTCGTTGGAGCCGGCAACGCCGATGTACAGGTCAATGCGACGATGGACTACTCGAAGGTGTCCACCACGACCAACAGCATTCAGCTCGGGGCGAACGGGAAACCAGTCAGCTTCTGCACCCAGAACAGCCAAACCAGTCAGAGCTACACTGGTACCGGCACGCCACCCGGTGGGGCCGCAGGCGCCGTGACCGCAACAACTGTCGCCGGAGCGACAGGAAACTACTCCAACAGCACGTCCAGCCAGACCTGCGAGACGAGTGAGCAGACCCAGACGGTTCAGCAGGCACCAGGCACGCTCCAATCGGAGCAGGTCGCCGTGCTGATCAACTCTACGGCCGTACCGAAGGGTGTCAACCTGACAGCACTTCAGGCCGGCGTCGCCGCCGCCGCGGGGATCGACACCAAGCGAGGTGATCAGCTGGCTTTCTCGACGATGCCATTCAACACCTCGGTGGCGCAGCAGGCCGCGACCGCGGCGAAGGCAGCAGCCGCGGCAGGGCAGAGCAAGGCGCTTGGCTCTCTCATCAAGACTGCTGTGGTGTTTATCATCATCGCCATCGTCCTGTTCCTGCTGTGGCGTTCCGCTCGCAAAGCCCGTCTGGCGCCGACTGTCCTCGGTCCGAACGATATGGAGGCTCTGCGCTCAGCCCGAGAGTTCAACCCGACTGCCCTGATGCCCGCAGTCGGCGGCGCCGAGCTCTCCGCCGGCAGTGGGGCGTTGACAATAAACGACTTCATTGACCACCAGCCCGACGACGTGGCCAGCATGCTGCGCACGTGGCTGTCGGATACTTCGCCGAAGGCGCTGGGCTGATGAAAACTCTGACAGGCGCTCAGCGAGCGGCGATAGTGATCGCCCAGCTGGATGAATCCCGGGCGTCGAAGGTTCTTCGCTCGATGAGCGAAATTGACGTGACCGAGATCATGACAGCCATGGTAGAACTGCCGACACTCGAGCCGTCAGACGTCGACAAGGTTCTCGCCGAGTTCAACTCTCAGGCCAGCCAATACCTGCAGGTGGCGCAAGGCGGGGTGGATGTAGCCCGCAAGCTGCTGCGTGACCGCTTCGGAGCGGAGCGCGCGGAGGCGGTCCTCGGAGAGTTGGTAGAAGACCGGGACCAGCAGCCACTCGCCTTCATCCAACGGATCGACATCCGCCAGTTGGGCAACCTCGTCGCGGAGGAGCATCCCCAGACCATTGCGGTCATGCTCGCTCACCTTTCCCCCGACTCGGCCGCCCAGTTGCTTGCCGGCATGGAGGAGGAACTACGAGTCGACCTGATCAGGCGTCTCGCCACGATGGGTCGCATCAGCCCTGTCGTGATCCGCCAGCTCGCCGACGTTCTCGAGTCGAAAGCCTCGTCTCTGCTTCGAAACGGCGCCGCCGCAACCAGCCCCGTTGGGGGGATGGAGTCGACGATAGCGATCCTGAACTTGACCGACCGCAGCACGGAGAAGCAGATCCTCAGCCGCCTTGAGCAGGAAGACCCGGCTCTCGCGGAATCGATCCGCAACGAGATGTTCGTATTCGACGACCTGATCAGTCTGGACGACCGCTCGCTTCAACTCATCCTCCGCCATGTCGTTCCGAAAGACCTAGCAATAGCCTTGAAGGCCGGGAGCGAGAAAATTCGCGAGCGGTTCATGCGGAACATGTCCGAGAGGGCGTCGGAGGATCTCCTCGAAGAGATCGATTCGCTCGGCCCGACACGACTATCACAAGTCGAGTCGGCGCAGAGCGCCATAGTGAAGATAGTTCGCGATCTCGAAACCTCCGGCGAGATCGTGCTTGCGCGAGGCGACGATGAGTTCGTCTAAGGTGCACCGCCGCAGGATCGTCCGGCGCGAGGACAGCGCGGACGCCCCTGTCGTGTCGCTGCTTTCGTGCCATGGTGGCATCCCTGGCAGTCACGGTGCCATTGCGGAGGCGTCCGAAGTCGAAGCTCGTCGCCAGGCGTGGCAGGAAGGCTACGACGCTGCGATGGCCGAGTTCCTTGCCGCAGCCGAGGTTGGCCGTGCGGCAGCCCTCCGCAGGCTTACCGAGTCGCTCGTGGCCAGCGCAGATCTTGTCGCTGCTCGCCGACGTGAGGTGGTATCCCTCGGCGAGGTCGAAGTAGTGGAGCTGGCATGCGGGTTGGCGGAAGCGATCCTCGGACAAGAACTCTCCGCAACACGCCCGGCCTTAGCCGCCGCCACCCGCGCCCTGCGGTTGATACCAGAGGGGGAAGACATTGTGGTACGGGTCAACCCCAGCGACGCTCTCGGCGTCGAGGACATCCAGGAGCTCGTGCCCGACTCCGCAGTGAAGGTTGTTGGCGACCCGTCGATAGAGCTGGGTGGGTGTCTCGTCGTCGCTGGTGCCTGCCAAGTGGACGCCCAGATCGGCTCGGCACTAGGGCGTGCCCGCCAAGTACTCGACGATCTGCACCTGACCGGACCGTCAGCGGCGAAAGGACAGCAGGAGTGCCAGTGATCTCAGATTCCCTGCGCTGGCGTCTGAGCGAATCCGTCAAGCCGCAAGTGTCCGGTCACGTCACCCGCATCGTCGGCCTGCGTGTCGAGGTCGACGGTGTTCGAGCCGCCGTCGGCGACGCGTTACGAATCTTTCGCGCAGGCGGTGTCCTAGACGCGGAGGTGGTTGCCGTCGAGGGTTCCTCCCTCGCCTGCATGCCTCTCGGGGATCTCACCGGGGTCCGCTTCGGTGACCGCGTGGAGCCGGCGGGCGGTCCACTCCAGGTGACGGTAGGCCCGGGGCTGCTCGGCAGAGTCCTGGACGGTCTCGGCAGGCCGATCGACGGGAAACCCATCGAAGGTGAGTGGGAGCAGGTAGGCGTCGATGGGACCCCGCCGCACCCGCTGCGACGCGAGCTAGTCGACCGCCAGCTCTCCCTCGGGGTTCGGGCGCTTGACACGATGGTGCCCTGCGGTCGAGGCCAGCGGCTAGGGATCTTCGCTGGGTCGGGAGTGGGCAAGTCGAGTCTTCTCTCCATGGTCGCGCGCGGAACGAACGCTGCGGTCTCGGTGCTTGCTTTGGTAGGCGAGCGAGGACGGGAGGTCAACGAGTTCATAAGCCACGACCTCGGTCCTGAAGGCTTGGCACGCTCCGTGGTTGTGGTGGCGACATCCGACGAGCCAGCGATGGTCCGGATCCGGGCCGCGTTCACCGCGACACGGATCGCCGAATGGTTCCGCGATCAGGGAAACGATGTCGTCTTGATGATGGACTCGATCACACGCTTCGCAATGGCTCAGCGCGAGGTCGGGCTGTCAGCGGGGGAGCCGCCTGCAACCCGGGGCTACCCGCCGTCGGTGTTCTCCCTCCTGCCGAAGCTTCTCGAGCGTGCAGGCGCCGGAGAGGTCGGTTCGATCACTGGCCTTTACACGGTTCTTGTGGACGGCGACGACATGAACGAGCCCATAGCGGACACGACGCGCTCGATCCTTGACGGCCACGTCGTTCTGTCCAGGCGTTTGGCGACGTCTGGACATTTCCCGAGTATCGAAGTGCTCGAGTCGGTTTCGCGCGTCGAGTCGATGATCACTTCGCCGGAACAGCGGGTGCTCAGCAGGGAGATGCGGCGGATCCTCTCCGCGTACCGAGATGCACGTGACCTGATCGAAATCGGAGCTTACGTCCCGGGTACGAACCAACTCGTCGACACCGCCATGCGATTGCGCGACGACATTGACTGCTTCCTACGGCAAGCGAAAGACCAGATCGTCTTGCTCGACGAGTCCTGGCGTCTGCTTGGTGAGGTTCTCGCCGCGCCTGTCCCGGTAGGCATGGAACTGGCAACGGCGGCCGCGTCGTGAAAAGGTACATGTTCTCCTTGGAGACCGTGTTGCGGGCGCGCAGAGCGCAGGAGGAGGTGGCGCGCCAGAGCCTTGCAGACGCGAATCACCGTCTGCGCAGGTCCCAAGCCCTTCATGCTGCGGCCCGCGACGCCTATCACCTCGTGGCCGTACGACCTTTCCGGGGTCCCGGCGAGCGGGACCACTTCCTCGACGACCGCAGCAGGGAGCTGCGACTTGCCGAAGCTGTAGAGCAAGCCTCCGCTGTCGTTATCGAGTGTGAAAAAAGGGTGGCTGAGTGCCACGCGGCCTGGGTTCTGGCAGGACAGAGGGTGGCTTCATTGGAACGCCTAGATGAGCGTCGCCGCTCGGAGTGGGATCAGGCACGTGCAAGGGACGAGTCGACAGTGCTTGACGACATCGCCGGCGCGCGATGGTCGCTCAAGGCCGGCTCGGGGGCGCCTCCGCAATGACGACAACCCCGGCCGGGACCATCGGTGCCATCCAAACCCTCGCCTCTCAACTCACAGGAATAGGCGGACAGCTGTCCGCCGCCGCATCCTCGGGCGACTTCAGCGCTGTACTCGCACAGGTCAACTCGGAGATCGCCTCCATCCAGGACGGGGGCACCCTGACGCCGGGATCATCCTCCAGTAGCGCATCGCCGACCTCCAACCTGCTCGCGTCACAAAACCCGCTCGGCCTGTCCTCTCTAGGGTCTTTGGCTGCGACGACCGTCGGAGGATCCTCCAGCACTCCGGGGGCCCTGACGGGGTCGTCGGTAGTAGCCGACGCTCAGAGCTATCTCGGCGTCCCCTACCAGTGGGGCGGGTCTAGCCCGGCAACTGGATTTGACTGTTCAGGATTGGTCCAAAAGGTTTACTCCGACCTCGGGGTCAGCCTTCCTCGAACCAGCCAGCAGCAGGCGCTGTCGGGTACGCCGGTAGCGAGTCTGGCTCAAGCTCACCCAGGCGACCTCGTATTCTTTCCCGGCTCCGACGGAACCGCTTCGAGCCCCGGACATGTGGGCATCTACATCGGGAACGGGCAGATGATCGACGCTCCCCAGGCGGGTTCCGTCGTCTCGGTGCAGCCCGTCGGCCAGCCCGTCGCGATTCGAAGGATCGTAGCAGGTGCGAGCGCCACGATGCCGGTCGTTAATCTGACCTCGGCAGTCGGGTCGACCTCGCCCGCTGGCACTAATGCCGCAATGGATTCGCTCGGAGTGCCGGCCGCGTATCAGCCTCTGTTCCAATCCGCAGGTCAAACATACGGAGTGGATCCGGTTCTGCTTGCAGCTGTGGCGAAACAAGAGTCCGGGTTCAATCCGGCGGCGCAAAGCAGCGCCGGGGCGCTCGGGATCATGCAGCTGATGCCCGCGACCGCGGCCGGCCTCGGGGTTTCGCCGCTCGACCCTGCCTCGGCGATCAGCGGCGGCGCACAACTGTTGAGCAGCTATCTGAGCAACTACGGCGGTTCAGTTCCTCTGGCGCTGGCGGCCTACAACGCCGGGCCGGGCGCCGTCGCATCCTACGGTGGCGTGCCGCCCTACGCCCAGACGCAGAACTACGTATCGAGCATCTCCTCGATGCTCGCGAGCGCCGGGGCTGTCGCCTGATGGCTGCCGCCGTTCCAGCCGTGCCCACTGCGCCGCCAATCGCAACGGGGTCATCTGCAGGGTCAGCCCGGATGTTGGGGTCCGATGGCTCCAGAAAGGGTAATGCAGTCCTGGTTTCAACTAAGCGCAATCGGTCGCGACAGCCAGGCTCGACTGGTCTGGCGCCGGCTCTCCAGCTACCAAAAGCAGATGTGGCACTTGGTGTTGGCGCGACCAACCCACCGGCCGGCGGATTCAAGCACCACCTCGACGCCGTTACCGCCAACATCGAGGCGCCGGCCGCTGCCGTCCCGCCCGCAAAGGACACGTCGACGCCCCCAGCCGCCAAAAGAACTGCGTCTCAGCGGAGCAGACGTCAACTTGCGTCGCCGGTGTCCCCCCTGGCGACGGGGATCCTCGACGCAGCGGCGTCGTCACCACCGCCTCCGGTCGCGTCTGCGACGCCACCCACGCTAACCGCGCAGTCAGCGTCAGTGAAACCCACCGTGATCTCACAGGGATCCCCGGTGGGTACAGCGTCTATCCCGGTCACGGCAGTGCTCCACGGCCAGCAGTCCACACTGTCGTCAAATTCCGAGCCCTCAGTCCGAGCTCCGGTTCCCAGTCCTACTGCGGCACTGTCGCGTCCAGCGTCTGCCAGCCGAGTTCCCACCGCAGCGCTCGGCGGGGGTCTGACCCAGCCGCACGGTGGGTCGACTTTGGTGGCGATCACCCGAACTGCGCAGCCGCTGCAATCAGCATCGGACCCCAGTTCACAAGCGCCGAAGGCGTCAGACCAACCCTCGCAGGCCACATCAGGCCCGGCAATGACGAGTCTGTTGAGCGCATCTGTCGTTAGTGCTCAAACAGCCGTAGCGCATGCAGCGGCGTCTGGACCAGCGAGTCCCGCGCTTCGCGCTCCGGTCACGCCAGAAGGAGCGACGGCCCCCCCGGCCCAGCAGGTGCTGGCTGTGCTCTCCCCGATCCTGAGCACGGCGAGCGGGACTCACCGCATTTCGCTGGAATTGCACCCGGCAGAGTTGGGGAGCATCCAGGCCACGATAACCGTCAGCGGTAGCCAGGTCACAGTCGAGCTGCACGCCGACAACGCGGCCACACGCCAAACCATAGGGTCCGCCCTGCCTGACCTTCGCCAACAGCTCGGATCCGGCGGCCAACAGGCACACGTATTCTTCGGTGGCGACGTACCTCGGCGCCAGACCGGCTACTCAGATCGCCCGCTCGGCGTCACGTCCGATTCAAGTGCCGGAGCGCAGCCAACACAGATCCTAATCCGGCCCGCCACGTCGGCATCGTCAGTCGACATTCGACTCTGACCATCCAGGAGGAGAGTCCTTATCATGTCCTTTGTCATCCCGAACTCCACAGCCCCAAGTAGCAACGGTTCGAGCGGGTCGGCCGCCGCGGCCGCCGCTAGCAGCAGCTCGTCTGCGACGGGACTCAACCAACTCGACAATTCGCAGACCTTCCTCAACCTCCTGGTCGCCCAGCTGAAAAACCAGGATCCAAGCAACCCGGCGAACCCGACATCATTTATGACAGAGATCGCCCAACTGACGGCGGTGCAGTCTCAGACGTCCCTAAACGCAGAGGAACAAACAGTCGCAGCTGACTCGATGCTCGGCCAGAAGATCAGTGGAACGGGATCAGGTGGGCAAGTGGTATCAGGAATCGTTAGCGCAGTTCTCCTGAGTGGATCCGGGCCGCCGCAGCTCAGCTTGGCAGGACAGAACGGCACCGTATCACTTGACCAGGTAACGCA
The DNA here is from genome assembly GCA_021808665.1 of Actinomycetes bacterium. The sequence continues at coordinate 19,233 of JAKBBA010000046.1, read as the reverse complement.
GGTCTACAGCGCAAGCGCCACCACTGCAGCAGCCTCATCGCCGGCCTCAAGTTCGACGAGCACTACACACGCCTCGACGTCCGGCTCCGCTAGTACTCCCACTGGATCGAGCTCCGCAACTACACCTGCGGCGTCAAACGCCGCCTGATCACTAACGAAACCCACACGAAGGGAACCACCCCATGGAACAGTCACTGATTGCAGCCGTCTCGGGCATAACCGCCGATCAAGCATACCTCGACGTCGTTGGTAACAACGTCGCCAACTCCAATACCACCGCCTACAAGTCCGAAAGCGCGCAGTTCACTGATCTGCTGGCCCAGCAGGTGACAGGTGCATCAGCTCCCGTCCCCGGTGGGCAAGGAGCAGGAATCAACCCACTCGCTATTGGATCCGGTGTCCGGGTGGGTGCAGTGTCACTCAACGAGTCGCAGGGGGCAATTCAAACGACGAACGTGCCTACCGACGTTGCTATCCAGGGCAGCGGGTACCTAGTGACACAGCAGTATGGCCAGACCTTGTACACCCGAGACGGAAGCCTTACGCTCGACGCGAATGGCAACCTTGCCACTCAGACCGGTGGACTGGTGCAGGGGTGGACAGCGAACGCTCAGGGCGTCATCAACGCCAACGCTCCGGTCGGAAGCGTAAGTATCCCGACCGGCACGACTATGCCGGCGACACCGACGACTGAGCTGACCATGGGAGGAAATCTTCCAGCGTGGTCCGGAAGCGGAACCGCCACGCCGGTCACCACGACTATCAATGCTTACGACTCCCTCGGAAACGTAGTTCCGGTGTCATTGACTTTCACTCCTGTGGCGGGTACTGCGAATTCATGGACGGTGCAGGGAACGGTACCGAACCCCTCCGGGACTCCTAGCGCGCTCTGGACCACTGCACCTACAATTTCATTCGGCGCGACGACGGGCCAGATCAGCTCGATTACGGGAGCAACAACTAATGCCGACGGTTCGCTGTCACTCCCGGTCCAGACGATGCCGGCGACCTACGCGTTCCCATCCGGGGACACGTGGAACGTGAACTTCCCGAACCCGAAAGGGTCGGGCGGTGTCACTCAGTACTCAGGACAGCAGTCACTTTCCGTCACTAGCGTCGACGGCGCCCCGTCGGGGTCGTTGGCGGGTTTCTCGGTCGGCTCGGACGGCGTGATCACCGGATCCTTCTCCAACGGCAAGACACTCGCCATCGGCCAGATCGCCCTGGCACAGTTCTCGAACCCTGCCGGACTTTCGGCGCAGGGGAATCTGAACTACATCCAGAGCCCCAACTCCGGCCAACCTGCGGTCGGCGTGCCCGGGACTAACGGTTCAGGGACACTGATCGGCGGCGCACTTGAGGGGTCGAACGTCAATCTCTCGTCGCAGCTGACGGACCTTATCGTTGCGCAGGAGGCGTATCAGGCGAATACGAAGGTGATTTCCACTACATCCATGAACCTGTCCGCGCTCGCCCAGATCGCCTGAGCCACCCGGCGCGCTCAAGTGACGGGCCTTCGGTGCCGAAGAAATTCCGGAAACGCCAGGACGGCAACCGATCTCACGGCCAAGGACAGGCCAGGGGAGACCCAGCATGCCCGACGCCGGCGCGGCCGAAATGGCCGACGATAAATCGCTTGATTTCCGTCCTTACGACTTTCAACGCCACGCGGCGATGGATAGGGGCCGCCTTCGTCGCCTGTCTCCCCTGCTTGAGGTTGCTGCGCACCGGATAACTCAGGCCTTAACCGGACTTGTCCGGGCGTCGGTTCGGGTGGAGGTAGGGGAGCTGAGCCAGAAGACGTGGGAGGCTTACGCCAACGCCCTTCCTGAGCCGACCTACATCGCTTTCGCGACTATCAACCCGATAGGCGGCCGGCTCAGCATCCACATGCCGACCACGCTGGCCCGTGCGATCGTCGAGCTGCGTCTGGGCGGCACGGTACGTTCAACCGTCATCGAGCGTCAGCTCTCCGACATCGAAGTTCGCCTCCTTGCAGAGGTCACCGGATCACTGATCGACGAGTTTCTCCAAGCGGCCAGCGTGGTTGTCCCGATGGCGAGTGGACCTGTTAGCACTTCGAGCAGCCCGGTCCTGGTGCAGATGCCAGATCCCAGCGAGGTGTGTCTTATCGTCAAGCTGTCCGTCACACTTGAGGAGAAGACCACCTTCGAGGTGACGGTCACTGTTCCCCTCGTGATGCTCATGACCCTCCTCGACGCGCTTGAACGAATCGAGAACCCGGAGGAGATGGAGCAAAATTCGGTGGCCTCCGACGTGCTCGAACGGCTCTTGGAGGCGCCACTCCAGGTGACGGTATCGTTTCCCGACGTTGTTCTGTCCGCTGACGAGCTTTTGAGCCTCAGTGCCGGCGACGCGATCCCACTCCAGCAGCCCGAAGGTACGCCGGTACATCTGAAAGTGGAGGGGGTCCACTTCTGTGATGTCGTCGCAACAACTTCTGGTAAGCGCCTTGCCTGCTTGGTCGTAGACACCAAATCGAAGGAGACCCATTGACACAGGATCAGCTCGCAACGCAAGGTGCGGTAGCTACGGACCTCAAGGAGTCGGCCGGTCTCGACGGCCGGCCGATCGAGCTCCTCTACAACGTCGACATGGCAGTAACGGTGGAACTGGGTCGGACCCGGATGACGATGCGGGAGCTGCTCGCCCTCCGTCCGGGGAAAGTGATCGAACTCGACCGCCTAGCACGGGCTCCGGTGGACATCCTAGTCAACAACACCCTCCTGGCTCGAGGTGAAGTTGTCGTGCTCGACGAGGAGCTCGGGGTGCGAGTCACCGAGATAACCGGCTCCGGTGCCGAGCGGCCGTCAAGTTGAATTCCATGAGTGGCCTCGTCGCTACAGCCACTGTGAGCTCGACGTCGGCGGCTGTGTCAGTACCGTCGCTGGTAATGCAACTGCTGATCGGCCTCGGGGTCGTGCTTGCATTGATCTGGGTTGCTTCGAAGGTGGCGAAGGGCCGGCTCGCAAAACCTGCCCGCACACGTGGTTCGGCGACCACGCTGAGCGTGGTCAGCCGCCAGACGCTCGGCAAAGGCGTGCACGTGGCAGTAGTCAGGGTTGGCTCAGAGACCCTCCTCCTCGGTGTCACAGCGCATCAAGTGAGCCGACTCGCAGACATTCCCTACGAAGAGGCGGGCGGCTTCGCCGACGAACCCGCAACCGAGATTGCCCGGTCCGGCAATCCGATCGCAACTGTCGCAGGAAAGCAGGCAGTCGCCCCTTTGCTCCAGGGAGTCTTCCGTCATCTCCAAGAGCTGACGATCCGACGAGCCTGAACACCCTCGAACCATGACCCAACTTCTCTCTGCTGTGGTGGTACCGACGACGGCTGGTGCCGGATCGTCAATCAATATCAACCTTGGAAGCGCCCTCGGGAAACCTTCGAGCAGCATCCTGGTGATCATCGCGCTGACGTTGTTGGCGTTGGCGCCGTCGCTTCTGATCCTGATGACGGGGTTCACCCGTATCATCGTGGTCTTCAGCCTGCTGCGTCAAGCACTCGGACTGACCACGACGCCACCCAATCAGGTGCTTGCCGGGTTGGCTTTGATACTGAGCCTGTTCATAATGACGCCGACGTTGACCCAAGTCAACAAGGTGGCTGTCCAGCCCTACCTCCACGGCAAGGCGTCGGCGACCCAGGCCTACCGCGCTGCGGAAGTCCCGCTTAAGTCGTGGATGCTAAAGCAGACGGGGAGCCAAGAACTGGCACTGACGACCGGTGTCGACGGCGAGCATCCGGCTACGCCCGCAGACGCTTCCTTGGCGGCGGTCATCCCGGCATTCGTCTTGTCACAGCTGAAGAGCGGCTTCATCATCGGCTTCGTGATCTTCATCCCCTTCCTCGTAATCGACCTGGTGGTTGCATCAGTACTGATGTCACTAGGCGTAGTGATGCTGCCACCAACCCTTGTCTCATTACCGTTCAAACTCCTGCTGTTCGTCATGGTCAACGGTTGGATACTGGTGACCCACTCTTTGGTGGTGGGTTTTCATTGACCGAGGCGCAACTAATGGGCATTGCGTCGGAAGCCTTGATGATGACGCTGAAGCTGGCTTTGCCGTTCCTCCTCGGTAGCCTCGTGGTTGGGCTAGTCGTTTCGCTATTCCAGACGGTGACGCAGCTGCAGGAGGTCACTCTTACATTCGTTCCGAAGCTGGTAGTCGTAGCTGTGATCCTGATAGTCGCCGGGCACTGGATGCTCGGGCAGATGGAAGGTTATACGACGACTATGATTTCTCAGACTGCGAGCATCGTCGGGGGATGAGTTGAGCGTCAGCCTCGACCCGCTATGGCTGCTCGGCTTCCTCTTGGTGTTCGTTCGGGCGCTCGCATGGCTGGTAGTGGTCCCACCTTTTTCCAACAGCGCCACCACACCGCGCCCGGTCCTGATCGGCTTTGCGGGCGGACTCGCAATCCTCGCCCTTCACCAGGTGCCCCAAAGTGCGATACCTACTAATACGGCCGGTCTAATCGGCTCTCTAGCAATGCAGGTCCTAAGTGGCCTAATGCTCGGTCTTCCAGTGCAGATACTCCTGAGCGCAATAAGCTCCGCTGGATCGATGATCGACCTATTTGGCGGTCTCAATCTGCCGCCGTCGATCGACCCCTTGTCGGCTCAGCAGACGCCGATATTGGGCCAGCTCTATGAGCAGGTTGGTATGGTACTGCTTTTTGTCACAAACGGTGAGATGTTGCTTGTCAAGGGCTTTGCTTTGTCGTTGGGAAAGGGTGCGATGACCCTCAACTCCTCTGCTCTTGGAGCCGGTGTCATCAGCGCTGACGTCGCCACGTTCTTCACCGCTACCCTCGAGATAGCGGCTCCGCTTGTGGCTGTGCTCTTTGCAGCCCAGATCGGGCTCGCGTTGCTCTCCAAGGCAGCTCCGCAGATGAACGTGTGGCTACTTGGCTTTCCGATCCAAGTCATTCTGTCCCTGCTGTTCGTGGCTATCGGACTCCAAGTGCTTCCTGGCTATCTGTCCAACATCCTCGGTCGGATCAGCACTGACATGGCGCTACTAGTCAACGGCCACTGATGGCCAGTAACGACCGTACCGAGAAGGCCACACCGAAGCGAAGACGCAAGGCTAAGACCGACGGCCGCGCCGCCAAGTCTCCAGACGTATCCGGATGGTTGCTGATGCTTGTTGGGACGATGATCTTCCCGACACTTTTCCGTTCAGCGGACTCGCGGCTCACCAAGCTGGTAGGCCAGTCTGCCAACGTGATTGCCAGTCCGTCGTCGAATGGGGCTCTCGGGATGCTGGTCAGCGGTCTCGACGACGCTGCAGCGCTAATCCTGCCCGTCCTTGGAGCGTTCGCTGTCGCAGGTGTCGCTGCAGGCGTGGCACAGACTGGGGGTATCCTGTCGCTGCACGCGGCTGCTCCCAAGTGGAGCAAGCTGAACCCCCTGAAAGGTGTCAAGAACCTACTTTCAGCGCAGTCTCTATGGCAACTGGTCAAGCAGGTTGTCAAGCTACTGGCGCTGGTAGGGCTCGCGTATGGGACAGTCTCGGGTCTCAGCCACAAGTTGGTCGGCTCCCAGCCAGCCCAGATGGCGCCGATCATTTCCTACGCCGGTTCGACCCTACTGGGACTCACCCGCGATGTGGCCGGTATCGGCTTGGTGCTCGGAATAGCGGATTTCGCCTGGCAGCGCCACCAGCTCAACAAGTCGCTCAAGATGACCAAGCAGGAAGTCAAGGACGAGAACAAGGACGCTGACGGCAACCCGACGCTCAAGGGGCAGGTCAGGCGCAAGATGCGAGGAATGTCACGGGCGCGCATGATGGCGGCGGTCGCCGGATCCGACCTGATCGTGGTCAACCCTACTCACTACGCCGTGGCGTTACGTTACGACCCGCAGCGCGGGAGCGCCCCGGTCGTAGTTGCGAAAGGAACCGATGAGGTCGCCCTTCGAATCCGGGTCGAGGGGACGGCGCACCGGGTGCCGGTCATCGAGGATCCTCCTCTCGCCCGTGCGATCCACGCGACGTGCGAGATCGACGACGCCATTCCCCCCGAACTCTTCCTAGCGGTCGCGCGGCTATTGGCCTTCGTGTTCACCATGTCGCCCGTTGTGCGCTCCGCCGGGCTAGTCCACCGGCGTCCCTCCACTGCGATGGTGGCCTGAGTCGGAGACAGGGTAGCGGGATCACTTCGTGAGTTGCGACGGTAAGACCGACGGAGTGTTGGTGTAATCTTGTTGTTCCGCACCATGCGGGGCTATAGCTCAGCCGGTTAGAGCGCAGCACTGATAATGCTGAGGTCGGTGGTTCGATTCCACCTAGCCCCACCGTAAACGTGCAGGTCAGGCACCCTGCAAAGCGAGTAGGGGAGAGTGCTGGCAGGTCTTTCGCCACCACTGCGCCACCGTGGTTCGTGGCGAATCCATTTTTGCGACCCGTATGGCGGGCGGTGGTCAGATCGGTCGATCTGTCCCCACCGGACATGAGGGACGATTCGTCTGACTTACCCGAGCTGTGGGACGTCGACCGTCTGGTCGCATACCTCGGCACGTCCAAGCATCTCGTCTACCGACTCACCCACGAGCACCGCATCCGCTTCCTCCGCGTCGGTTAGGAGCTTCGCTTCCGCCCCGAGGACGTGGCGGCCTGGCTCGAATCACAGGTGGTCGATGCCACCCCTGCGGGCCCGATCGTGCGACGGGGCCGGCCACGCAACCGGGACCGGGCTGCATGAGTCGCCAGCCTGGTGTACGGCGCCGAGCGTGGTCGAGTGGGGCAGCGACGTGGGAGGCTCGGTGGTACGACTCGGCCGGCAAGCGTCACACCGCCAACTTCGACACCGCCGCCGAGGCCGACGCGTACCGCCAGGAACGCCTTCGAGAACGCCGGTACGCGGGGACCGGCGACCCGAGCGGGGGCAAGCTCGCTGTGTCGCAGTGGTGGGAGCGGTGGTCAGCCACACGCCAGGTGACCTCCAGCACCGAGGCGAGGGAGCTGTCCATCTGGGCTTGTCAGATCGAGCCGGAATTCGGCGCGGTGCGCCTGGCCGACCTCCGTCGAAGCGACATCGCTGCTTGGACGGTGAGCATGTCCAGCGACCTCGCACCGGCGACGGTGACCCGGTGCCTGGTGACGTTTAAGAAGCTGCTCACCGACGCAGTGACCGAAGGCCTGATCGCTGTCAACCCGGCAGCGACGATCAAGGCGCCCCGCCAGGGCCGGATGGAGCGCCGCTTCCTGACTGTCGCTGAGCTGAGCCGTCTGGAACAGGCGATGGCGTCTCGGTGGGCGCTGGTGGTCCCCTTCGCCGCCGCCACCGGCCTTCGCATCGGAGAGCTGTCGGCTCTCAGAGTGTGTGATCTGAACCTCGCAGCAGGTGAGGTGACTGTCCGTGCGACAGCCGTCAGCGTCCCGCTCGAGGTGTCGGGAGGCAACACCAGGAGGCAGATTCATTTAACCAAGACCCTTGCCGGCGAACGCACGGTCCCCGCTGTCACCTCAGCTCTTCGAATGCGGGTAGCGGCGATGATCGACGAGCGAGGGCTGCGGCCGGACGATTGGCTGTTCACCGGCCGAATCGGCGGAGCCATGACACCGGGAAACTGGCGCAACCGAACATGGGCTGCAGCTGTCACGAAGACCCGGATCGTCGACCCGCAACCAACCCCCCATGCCCTCCGGCACACTGCGGTAGCGCTCTGGATCGCGGCAGGTTGATCAACGCTGCGACGTGACGGCCACCGACTGCTCAGATCACCAACCATAGGTCTGTGTTTCCGATTGCGAAAGACGCCCAGCCCGTGCACCCGTCGCACTATCACGGGTCTGGTCATGCGCCCCGGGACACTGGCCATGATGTGCAAGTTCGCCAAAAGGAGCTGTTCAGGCAGCACTTTTCTGGGCTACCCGCCTAATGATTGCCGCAGATTGCCCTCCAGGAGTGAAAGTAGGACGAAGTTCGGACAGGCGATATCGAGGCGTCTCTCCTAACCCCATACCGTCCTCGTGGGCCCCGAGCGGGGCGGCCTCACTCAGAGCGCGAGCCCGTGTGAACGTGTACGGGACAGAGGACTAGAGTGCGTGGTGCAGGGGTGGTCCCGTCGAGAGTTGAGGCGCTGGCCGCGGAGCTTACGACTGTTATAGGTGGGGGTTTATGCGCTGTGACGAAAGAGTCGAGTACCCGGGAGCCCGGCGTCGACGCCTGTTTGATGTGCGGCGACCCTTACCCAAGTACCAGTGATATCGCTTTATGTAACACCGACCTCGTAGACGGTTGGGTACGATGTTATGAGTGCGAAAATCTGATCTGCGGCTCGTGTAACGGAGAAAATGATAGCCACCTCTGCTGCTAGCGACCTGCATCACTAGCTAGCTCGGAATAAGGGTGGGGATCAGGTCGCAGGTTCTCCGGCGAGTACCGACCGTCGGAGGTTGGAGGGGCGCACGATCGAGACACACTGAGCGAAGCGCATCGGGGGCCCTTTTCTGTTGCACGGCATCGTAGACACGATGGGAGCGCCACGCATCGTAAGTTGTCACAAGAGGAGGGTTAAGGTACAAGCAGAACACGGCCTTTGCTGGCCTGACCCGAAGCGATGCGCCTGTCGGCGCCTTGGGGCCCGGCTCTCCTCCGTCGCTCGGTCTCCGTCCCGACGTCGTGACGGTCGATGAGCCGGAGGGTGACACCAAGGGGAAGCAGAGCTGCTTCGTGATTATGCCCTTCAACGAGAAGACACCGGAGTCGACCTGGCTTCTTCCAGGAGGTCCTTCGGAGCATTATCGGGCCGGCCGGGAAGCAGGCCGGGTTTGCTGTGACCACGGCGAACCGAGAGGGCAGCGACGTCATCCAGTCGACGATCGTCAATCGCCTACTGGATGACGATCTCGTGATCGCCGACCTGACCGAGCACAACCCCAACGTGCTGTTCGAGCTCGGCATGCGGATGGCCTTCGACAAGCCGATCGTCCTCATCAAAGCCAAGGGGACGGGCCCGATCTTCGACGTGGACAACGTGCTCCGCGTCTTCGAGTACGAGCCGGCGTTGTGGTCGTCGACAGTAGAGGCTGACGTTCCGAAGCTCGCCCAGTTCATACGAGCCTCCTGGCAGAACCGGAACGAGGAAGACGGCTACCTGCGCATCCTCAAGAGGTCGCCCGCCGGAACTTAGGCAAACTCCCCAAAATAACTGCGTCGTAACTACGGGGTTGTAATTTGTTGTTCGGGCTGTGGGCCGGGGTGTACCGTGTAGTTCCAGTCGCCGTGGAAATTGTGGGCCGTGAGGGGGACAGCGGCCAGTTCGGCCTTTGATATCTTGATCCCTTCGGGGTAGTAGCCGGTGTCGAGATGGGCGTGGACCTTGAGGCCCTTGTTGTTGGTGGTTGCCCCGATCAGGTTGACGACGACCTCATGGCTGGTGAGCGGCCGGCCGCGCCAGTTCATCGTCACGGCGCTCCAGAGCCTGTGTTCAATGCGATTCCATTTGCTGGTCCCAGGCGGGAAGTGGCAGACGGTGATGTCCAGACCGCTACGAGCGGCCAGGCGTCCGAGCTCGACCTTCCACAGCCGTACCCGGTATCCATTCGAACCGCCGGCATCTGCGGTGATGAGCAGGCGGCGCGTCTTGGGGTAGGCGCGGCTTCCGACCATGTCCCACCAACGGCCGATGGTGGCCACCGCGAACGCGGCGGTGTCGTGATCGTCGCCGACGACCACGAAGCCTTCGTTGGCGGCCATGTCATAGACCCCGAAGGGAATGGCCTTGGGAACCTCAGGGTCGGGGAAGTCATGCACGTCGACGCGCTCGGGGCGGCCCTTGGGCTGATATTCCTTGCCCCCATTGGATTTCTGGCCGACCTGCTCCTTCTTCTTAGAGTCGACAGATATCACCGGGTCCCCCGAGCGCAGGTGCTCACCCACCCGCTCGGTGAGGTACACGAACTGTGCGTCACGGTCAGGATGCTGAGATCCCTCCAACTGCTTGGCCGTCGCCTGCAACGAAAACTCCATCGCCACCAACAGCCGGCCCACCGTGTCCGGGCTCACCTCATGGCCCATCACCCGAAGCGCATCAGCCAGGTTCCCCGTCGACTTCGACGTCCAACGAAGCGGGCACATCGGATCACCCCGCGCCTCGGGCTCCACCAGATCATCCAGATTCAACAACAGATCAGGGTCCTTATCGATCAGCTTCTTGCGGCCCGCCCCCGAACGGCGCACCGGAGCCGACGCATCCACCCCCGCGTCGACCTCCGCCACCGCCCGCTGCACCGTAGAGCGAGCCATACCAGCCGCCTCCGACACCACCTTGATCCCTCCCCGACCCAACGCCCGGGCATGCGCACCAGCCAGAACCCGCCGCTGGCGCTCATCAAGCAAAGGCATCACCGTGGCGAACATCCCCGCCAGAGCACCCTCGCTGATCTCCACTCCCACATCATACGCCCGCAACCCTCGAATGACTCGGTTATTCTGCGGCAGGTCCTTAGGCAAATCAAGACGGTGCCGGCACCGCCTAGCGGCCTTCCCAGAACATTCAACCGCGCTGTCTAATCATTCTCTTGCGGGCTGACGGCAAATGACGCATACTCGGTGTTCGGCTCAGGTCCGAGCTGGTGAGCTGTCACGCAGCGCGATGGACTGGGAGGGGCCGAGGCGTGGCACTCGTCGGTTGTTGGCCCAGGCCTACGGTGGCGGTGGGTCCTCGCTCACCCACAGAGCGTAGGTCTCGAATGCGGCCGCGGAGAGTAGGTCGAAGTCCTCAGTGGTCATCTTGACGCTAAATCCGCTGCCACCCAGGCGCCGGTTGATCTCGCTGCTGAGCTTTTTGGCTCCCGCCTCGAAGTCGGACTCGTTCCAGGCGGTCTCGGAGGGCTGGCCCTTGACGGCCCCGAGCAGCCCGTTTGCCTTCGCCAGCGCGGGGTCTCGCCGGCCCATCACCTCCACGTAACGGTCGGTGGCCCGCACGTACCATTCGCTGCAGCTGCAGGCCAAGCGCATGGCCGGGCTGGCTGACGATCCGCGGCTGTCCCGGGCTTTCTGCATGCTGACAAGGCGGGACTGCACCTCGAGCAGGACCGTTTCGGCGACCGGGTCTGGGAAGGATTCCCGAGCGAAGCGGGCCCCGATCCAGTCGGCGAAACGGACCTTGTGGGTGCCGCGCAAGGGGAACCGCTGCTCGTAGTGGGCGGCCAAGGCAGTCTTGTCGATGCCCGAGATGTAGCGGATGTCGACAACCGGCATACCGTCCGAACCGGACCGGTGAGCGGCCGAGCCTTCTATGGGCTCAAGCGCTTCGGGGTCTAGGGGAAAGCGCCGGTAGGACAACATGCCGCGCCGCAGCGCCAACCACTCGTCTTGGGGGACGTAGAGCACGGGGGCAACGATGATCACCGGCTCGAGCGCTGGGGGCCGGACAATGTCGCAGTCCTGGCTGAGAACCGCGTACCACCCGGATTCGATCTCCAAGGTGACAGATGTGACATCGACCCCGTTGGTCTTTTTGCGGGTCTTGCTGCCCGTCACCTCCGAGCTGGTCGTCCCAACGATGGCGATCCCCCCGAGGCTGATCAGGTCCCCCTGTTCGAGGCTGCGCAGGTGCAGCTCGAGGGCGGCTACCTGGTCTTGGCTTCCGGGAGTCCCGCCGGTGCGGCTAGCCGGCTGCGCTGGCATGCAGGACCCGCCGGGCTGGTCTCACCAGGTCCGCAACGGCCGCTGAAGGGGCCGGGCGGGACGGACCGGGGGCGGGAACTGGTTTGGCCCCAGCAACTGTCGAGGTAGTCACCACGGCACGGCGCCGGCGGCGGCGCAGGGTGGCCGACGTCACGTCGAAGATCTCGCTGTCCGGAGCACGGCTTGAAGGTGCCAGCGCCTGACGGACCTCGGCGAGGTTGAACAGACGGTGCCCCCCGGGAGTAGCGGCGAAGGGGATCTGCCCGGCCCGGGCGTAGCGCCCAATAGAGTCGACCGAGACTTCAAGCGCCTCGGCGACCTGCGCGGCTTTCAGGTTGCGCGGCAACTCCACGACTAGCTCCTTTCCAAACAACATCCTACACCCACAGGGTTTGCGGTGTCCACAGGGTTTGCGGCATTTGGAGACGACAGTGTACGAGCCGGCGTCCTGGCGAAAGCAGCCTGCCCGGGCCCCGACGCCTCGGGACCAAAGGTACTGACCTCCTGGTCCCGGGATGCTCACCACGGACGCCCAAGCCGTGACCCGTGATCCAACCCGGCGCAGTCCGCGGGTCAAGTTGCGCCACATCGGAAGCGGGGCCAACCAGAGGCGCGGAGCGGGCTCGGACTGTGTTATGGCCCGGGGACGGCGGGCACGCCGACTCGGTAGGAACGACGAGCCCCCGCCGGGCCTGCGGACGACCGCCATAACGTGAGCGCCGAGCGCTGAAGGCGGCCCGGCATGCGTAAGGGTTGGCGAGAGACGACGTTGGGAGAGGTAAGCAACTTCGCCTCAGGCTACGCCTTTCTGGAACGCTACCAAGGTGCGCTCGTGGTGTTCCATTCCTCAAGGTAAGCGACATGAACCATCCGATGAACAGGCGAGAGATGCACCTGGCACACCCAGTTGTCCGAGGATGACTACGCCCGAACGAATGAGACAACCTCCGTCAGCTCCTCGGCAGCGTCGAACATCTCGCCTCCGGACTGCTCACGATCGAATGCGGTTGGATCGCCTGTGGACTCGTGTGGCGCGTGGGTCGGCACGGAAGTCATTGGCTCGGAAGTCATTGGCTCGGAAGCCGCTGGCGACGGTGACGCGTCGCGCTGTATATCAATAAATCTCATCGTGCCAGGCTCGCCGAGGAGCTCCTGTATCGAGTACAGATCGAGAGCCTTGGCTACGGCTAGCAGGGTGCTCAAGGTTGGGTCGGATCTTCCGGCCCGCAGGTCCATGATCGTCCCGATGCTCACGCCACTTGCGGCGGCGAGTCCGCGGCGAACGGACCGGGGCTTACACAAGCTCCAAATCCGCCTACCCAGTTCGGCACTAGATTCAACTGCGAGACGCGCGGAATTCCGCGCGTCTACTATAAATCCTGACAATGAGACCATGTTAGAAGTACAGTCAAACAACAGTATTGTTGTTCGACGTCGGCGCGTAATTCCGCGCCGGCTATGGTTCTGAAGAGAGGTTCGCCGGTGCCCCGATTGGACGAGACGTCTTCGACAGGTCAAGCTAGGACCGTTGTTTTCCCGCGCCCGAACGCCATGACGAACCCCACCAAACAACGACTGAGGGAAATCCTTGACGCCTCAGGAGCGCTCCAGCGGCTCCGCGAGCCGATTCAGCTCGCCTCGGGTGGCTGGAGTCGAGATTTCATTGATGGCAAGCTTGCGGTCGCGAATGTTGATGACTTCGCCTTTGTCGGCAAGGCGATGTACACCGCAGCTAAAGACTCTGGAGCCGAGTTCGAAGCGGTTGGCGGCCTCGTCCTCGGGGCGGCACCCTTCACCTTCGCGGTGTTCCAGGCTGCGCGATGCAAGTGGTTCCTTGTACGCAAGGAACAGAAGGGCCGGGGAACCAACCGCTGGATCGAAGGCACGCGCATAACCACAGGGACCAAGGTCATGTTGGTAGACGATGTCGTGACCAGCGGGAGCTCAATTCAAACCGCCCACAAGCAGGTTTGCCGCGAGGGCGGCGAAGTGGTTTTTGCCACAACCCTTGTCGACCGAGGCGATGAGGCTGAGGCCTACTTCAAGCAGGTCGGTATTCCCTACGTCCCGATGCTTACCTACCAGGATCTTGACATCGAGCCGGTGATCAGCGATCGACAAGCGACTGCGGCAGCTTGCTGAGGACTTCGATAGCGTTCCCCCAGAGAACTTCGAGGACTTGGCGCTGGTCTGCTCGGAGATGTCAGTTAATCAGCTTGATACTCGCTACTCCGTTCTAAGTGAGTGCTTCAAGCGAACCAGAGGTTTCTTTACCGAGGGCGATGTTGGGTTCATCAGTGACCGGTTCTCACGATTGCTGAAGCGTTCCTGGGAGGATTACCTGTCCGCCATTTTGGACGCCGACAGTCCCGAGTTGGGAACTGCTCTGGCATCGTCGCTTCTCGACTCGCTCGCTGTGTTGCAGGCGACGGACCCGATGGCTGATTGAACCGGCGAACCGGCTCTAGAGCCGCATCTCGCGAGAGCATGGGCAGCCGGTGTTCCAAGGGGGGAGGCAAGGAGACATTGCCTCCCGGCGAAGCGCACTAGACGAGTGGTCAGTAATTCGCCATCGTCGTCGGGACGTGGCCGTGTGGGGGTGGTCTCATGGTTGGTGACGGGGTGGTCCCAGTGGGCGTCGTTCTGGTGGGTGTCGTATCCGTCGGGTAGCTGAATGTTCGGGGAGTGCCTTCTGGACGTGTCTCCGCCGCTGGCGGTGGGCTTGAGCGTGCCAGCTTGCTCTTTGGCAAAACCAATGGTGAGGCTTCTCGATGCTCGTCATCCCCATATTCAGCGAGATTTTCTGCACCACCTGGGACGCGAAATAGTTCTCGGGCGCTGCCTACAGCCCTACTCGACTATGCCCGCAAGGCAACCAAGACCTAGACCGTGGGCGCCGAGCTCTTCAACGGCCTCCTCAAGCAGGTCATCCAGGAGACGACTTGACACCGGTCACCCGCTAGTTCGGCGTGGCCCGGTGCATCTCCATGGTTCGTCATTCTGCGCGCCCTTGAGCCGACGATTGAGACACCCCGCCACTGGTGCAACTGGGCCTTGACCCCGGGACGTTCGAGGGCGTCGTTAGGGTCGTTCTTGTTTGACCGACCCGTGGACAGCACCCTGACTCTCGAGGCGAGGGTCGCTGGCACATCGACCACCGTTTCACCCGCAGCGACCAGATCCGCGTCCCGAGCGGTTCGGCCCACGACACCAATTGCTCGACCTGTGTCGGGCCGGCTCTGACTTTTTTGCGGACGAGTTCTCCTCGCTGCCGTCAATCGCGACGGCGGTGTGACTCCCTTTGTGCGGGTCGACACCAATGATCACTGCCATCGCCACTTCCGTAGGTTTTGTTGGGGAACCGGGGTGGGCACTCCTGCTTGAAGTTCTTCGTGCTCAATCCTCTTTCGAGCCACACCACGGCGAAACCTTCCCGAGGCGCTCTTCGTTCTAAATCTAAAGCCAGACCGGCGACCAGCCCCGGCCGGCAGGCACATCGAGAGCGATCCCGGAAGGACTTCTGAACGCTACGGATTTCCCCGTGGCGCCTGCCTCCATTCTCAAGCAGTCACCTCTGGAGCGGCGCCTGGAGACAATCGCTGCGCTCCGACTCCACTACCCGGCAGCTTCGCAGCCGGAACCCTGCGACGGCTACCTACGATCCGCTATGTTTTCGGTCGCGGACGCGGCTGTGTTGTTGCGGGATGCCAGGCTACGAGCCGGGCTGTCCCAGGTCGAGCTGGGCCGACGCGCTGGGGTGACCCAGAGCGTGGTGAGCGCCTATGAGTTGAGGGGCTGCTCGGTACTCGCGTCGACAGCATGCAGGTCCACGGCGATGTCACTACTGGTTACATCGTGACGCCAAGACTGCCGCCCGACGCGCGACCGCCCGTGCCGCCACCCCCCAAGTCCCGCTTCATGACGGAAACATCGACGAGTGCTCGACTGGCTTTGCGATACGAGCAAGACGCCGCCCGTGGAACCGATTCTCTTCCGGCTGTGCAACTGAGGGCCCCTCGCGAATCTGATTCTCGCAACGCCAGCGACCTCATCGGCCGATCCCAGCTGGAACGGCGGCCAATCCGCAAGGCGATGACCGTCGAGATTGGCTTCATCAACCCGAACCAGCAGACCGTCGTCGGAGCGACCGGTCTGCCCGGAACTGATCACGGTCAGTCGGTGTACCTTCTTCGCTGCGGTCATTGTGGCGACGAGTACGGCAGCAACGGATCGGACAATCATCGGCGGCGCTGCCCGACCTGCCAGGGTGGTAGACCCGGCCTTCCCTACCGGTAGCCGGAAGGGCCAAACCCAAGATGTGCCTTTCCGCGCCTTCAGTGGGTGATCTACGGCGGGATTATCGAGCGTTGGTTCTGGGCGGCGCGCGCCCCTGATGCCTTGGAGAATCTTCCGGGCCGCCTCTTGGGCGAGTAGAGAGAATGTGTGGCATGGAACCATCCCCCGATCCGTGGAGTTGGCTCCGAAGGCCAGCCGATCCCGACGTCGTTCCAAGTCCTGCACGGCCTCACGCTTGACTTGAAGTAGTCGATGAGCCTCACCGGTAGACCTCGATGGCGGCCCGATATTCATTGTCGATGCGCTCATAGACGACGAGAGCGGGGTGGACCTGCGGATTGCGAACACGTCCGAGGTCCACGGCTGCCGATACCGGGTAAGCGCCTATGACGTGAAGGTGGAGCACACCCTTGTTCGTGGCCTCGAGCTGCGAGAGCAACCTCCGGAAGGTGTCCTCGAAACGGGCGAGGACCTCCGGGCGGTCGATGACATCCATAGTTGCGGCGGCGCCGATGACGTCGATCGAGTAGAGCGGGAGTTCACGCAGGGACTGGGGGACTTCAGCCTCGTGGACAGTGCCGCTGCTGTTAAGCAGCAGGACGGCCTCGGTACCAACCGCTTCACGGTGGGTTGTCGTCTCGAACTGCGCCTTGCCTCCGGCAGTCTCGGGCCATGCCCATCGCTCTGTGCTGCGGTGACGCTGGAACACATGGCTGGGGACTGTGTCGTCGAGCTTGTTGCCCAGGTAGACCAGTAGCGGCAGCCGGGCGAACGCAAAGACGCTTAGGTGCCGCAAAGCGTCCTGTTCAATGCCCTCGCGGAGCTTCTTGTCGACGATTTGGTCGATTATGGCGCAGGCCGCTGTGTAATAGTCGCTCACACCCTGCTCCTCGCCGGGAAGCCCGCGCAGGTCTATTTCGATGCTGTGGCGGTCGTAGGCGAGCGGGAAGTAAGGGAACCGCTGGGTGCCAAGAACGGCGTCAGCGGCGACCGTGCGGCTGAGTTCGACAGTGTTCCCTCCGATCTCCCCGAGGATGCGCAGCACACTGTTTGCGCGGTCGGGCCGAAGCTCGTCAGATGCTTCACGCGCGCCTCATGCTCGTGCTTGATATCGCGCAGCCGAGCCGACTACGAGCCTGTCCCGCTGGTTCGCCATCGGCTACCGAAATGGTGAGGTCTCGATTCCGATCATCCGAGAAGCTTGCGGATCATCCGAGAAGCTTGCGGACGTTGGCCATCTTCAAGACAAGCCGACGCGAGTCGCCCTTCACCGGCGTGAAGTCGTGGTGGCGGTAGAAGCTCGCCGCAGCGTTGTCGAGCGCATCCACGACCACCAGCCGGCCGCCGCCAGCCTCCGCAGCGCTTGCGGCGCGGCTCAGGGCGTCGATGAGCACTTGCCCGCCATAGCCGAGCCCGCGAAGGTCGGTGTGCACCGCCAACCTGGCCAGCAGGTAGCCGGGCACGGTGGCGTAACCCGAGGATTGACCACGCGAGAGGACATCGCGGGCTACCTCGGTCGGCGCCAGTGAGAAGTACGCCCAGACCTTCTCGGGCACCTCGGCGGTAACCCATACAAACGTGCGTGCCGTGCCCGCTTGCTGGGCCCGAAGTGCCTGCTCGGCCAGCCAGGCGTTCAGCGACGAGACGCCGCAATCGAAGCCGGCGACGTCGTGATGGCCCGAGAGGGCAACGGACTCGTACTCGGCACTCAACTCTGGACGAAGCGTCGCTGGTGCGCGAACGCCCGCGCCAGGTTCGGGGTGTCGTCGGCTACGTCGAGGGCGGCGACCAGCGCATCGAACTGCTCGGCAGGCATGAGGGTGCGATCGGAGCGCGCCTGGACGTGTTGGGTCCGGTCGAGAACGGCGGTCCGCACAAACTCGGTGGTGGTGATGTGCTCCATCGCCGCCGCGGCCGCGATGGCGTCCTTGTCTTCGGCGGAGACGCGCAGCTCGATGCGTTCGGTCTTGCTCATACCCACCATTGTACGACATCCGTCCGTACAGTGCCCGGTAGGCCATCCCCAAATGCGAACGGGCCAGCCCCCTGCCCCGCGCGGTGCGCCGGCGGATGATGGGCGGAGGGGTGCCCAAGTGCTTGCAGCGGCAAGCGCCGAGGTATCCGCTGATAACCACGCCCAACGTGGGGATCTGCGCTGGGCACTACCCCCTTGCCGGCCTCCGAGCCGGGCGCCGAATCGGCGTTCGGCGCCTCCCGTCGGAACATCGGTCGCTGCTCAACACCAGAGCAGAATGTTCGTTCCGCCGTGAGCGTAGTGGTTAGGTGGTCCCACCAGCCAGTGCGGCGAGAGCGGGCGCACGGGACCCCCGCGACGGTCATGCCTCGAAGGCAGCGTACAGCTTGGCTCGATGCGCCTCCAGCGTCGCGACTTCGGCTCGGAGCTCCTTCAAGGTCCGGTCTACCTGGGTCAACTCTGCCCTCGTGCGACGCCGCCGGTGGTCCCGATCGTTGTGGGTGCTGTCCATGAGTGGATTCGGCCTCGAGGCGGACGGGCGATGAGATCTGGTGGGCGGCGGTGACGGTGAACAGGTCCAGCGGGGCCGACGACAACTGGGTGATCGCCGGTAACGGTTTGGCTGAGGTGAGGCACCTTCACGTCGAGTTGGCGGCCGCAAGGGCCGAGATCGACCGCCTCATGGAGGAGAATGAGCAGCTCCGGTCGGCGCGGGCCGGGACCGAGTTGCTGCGCGAGACCATGGCGGTCCGCGTCGAGATCGACCTGACAAGCTACAACCGGCTCTTCCCGTCCCAGGACTTCGTGCCGCAAAAGGGATTCGGCAACCTCATCGCCCTGCCGCTCCAGGGCGGAGCTCGCAAACAGGCGAACGCGGTCTTCCTCGACCCCGCGACTATCGAGCCCTGGCCTGACCAGTGGGCATTCCCTGGCCGCGGTCCGGCGACTCCCGGCCGCTGACGGGCGTCCGGTGGTACCTACGACGCCGTTCACTTTCATCGGCGAGCTCAGCTTCGCTCAGAAGGACGCCGTCGAGGCGCTCGCGACTCATGATCTGGGCGTGCTCGTTGCGCCGACGGGGGCCGGTAAGACGGTCATGGCCTGCGCACTCATCGCACGGCTTGGCACTCCGACGCTCGTGCTCGTGCACACCAAGACCCTCGCCGAGCAGTGGCGTCAACGACTCGGCGACCTGCTCGGCCTGCGCGGACGGGAGATCGGTCAGCTCGGCGCCGGGCGGACCCGGCGCAGCGGGTTGTCGATCTGTTGTTGACCTTGCAGACCCTGGCGCGGCGCGA
>JAKBBA010000045.1 GCA_021808665.1 Actinomycetes bacterium | reverse complement strand
ACCCAAACCCACCCAGAACCCAACCTCCTCGACACCAGAACTAGTAGTGTTAGTTCGGTAGCGTTATCAGCAGACGGCAAAACAGCTATCACCGGCCACGACGGGGGCAAAATTTACGTTTGGGACACCACCCAAACCTCCCAAACACCCACACTCCTCGACACCAGAACTAGTCTTTTTATTTCGGTAGCGTTATCAGCAGACGGCAAAACAGCTATCACCGGCCACTATGGGGGTAGGATTTACGTTTGGGACACCACCCAAACCTCCCAAACACCCACACTCCTCGACACCAGAACTAGTAGTGTTAGTTCGGTAGCGTTATCAGCAGACGGCAAAACAGCTATCACCGGCCACCTTGGGGGTAAGCTTTACGTTTGGGACACCACCCAAACCCACCCAGAACCCAACCTCCTCGACACCAGAACTAGTAGTGTTAGTTCGGTAGCGTTATCAGCAGACGGCAAAACAGCTATCACCGGCCACTATGGGGGCAAAATCTGCGTGTGGAAATGGACGAGTTGAGAACACGCATGCAACACGTGGCCGGGATATCGAACGGGTGCGGTTCCATCGGAGGGATTTGTCAGGCGGCTGGCGCAACGATCCCGCGCGCCTAGCGGTCCTTGTGAACACGCGCTCCCTCCTGGCTAGGTAGTAGAGCAAGTAGACGGACCAATCTTCGTTTGGTGCGGACTGCTCGTAGCTTCAATGCTGCTTCAGCAGCGTTTACATACCGTCGGACCCCGGTCACGTCCAAGCCATCGCGGTAGACGTACCTCACGTCGGCCTCGATCACGCCGGTCGCGATCGGCCACGAATTCCTCAGCGCCTCAGGGTGGTTGAGATGGTGCTGCTTGTGCCTGTGGTGGTTTGCGCAGTCGTCGACCTTGCTGGGCTCATCGGCGCGTAGGTCGAGCACGACAGCCTTGCGACGAATCGCGCCGGGTCCGATGCCGATCCTTCCCTACATGACGTCCAGTATCTTCTCGGCCGCGAATGCTTCGCCATGTGGATCAGTGTCGGCGCAGAAGCAGCGCGCCGACCCCACCGGTAGTCGAGGGCACAGACGCCGTCGATCACGACTGCGCAGTCGAGCGCTCACCTTCGGGCGTCGGCTGCGATCACGTCGATCTGGCGCTTCGCGCCTCCAACGAGTGAGACGCCGAGTCGTAGATGCCCTTGTACCTCGGCAGAAGACTGCCTGGACGGGCTCGTTGGCGTCATCGACGACGCTGACTGTCCGCCGCCATTTCGCCCTGGCTTGGGGAACCTCGGGCTCGTGGCCAGGGTCGTTACCGGGAAAGATATCGGACAAGTCGCGCGGCACGGGCGCGCAGTCGTAAAGGCTGGCAGCTGAGCGGTGTGCTTGCGGTCCTTTTTCTCTGGGCGCGTGACGCAGGCCTTCAGGTTGTGCTTGGACGCCTTCTTTGTCGTGGCGCGGAGCCCGTCGAGTCGCATGACGATCCCGTTGCCATCCGCTCAGATCACGCCCGTGTCGGCCTTCGCCGCCGACTTGCGTTGCGCCTTGCGGTAGGGGGCGCTCGACGTCGTCCGGACCGAAGGTGCCCGCGAGCGGGAAGGCGGCGTGGGACTCTGACCACCTTATAGGCGACACTATGGATTCGACTGGCTCATCGAGGCGGACCACGCGCTGGGCTTGCGGGCGCAGGTAGTCCTGCGACGTCAGGCGCAAAGCTTCCGGGCGGGGGCGTCGAACTGCTCTTGTAGGGCGGCATGGGCGAGGGCCCCGGCGTCAGGCCTTCCAGCAAGCCGACCACCTCCTCGACACAAGCCCGTGAGGAAGAAGAGGGGTTGGCCGCTTCGTCGGGCGGGTCTACTTCGAAGCCTCCTCTGCGGGCCCGTAGGGCGGCGCTGCTTTGCCTCGTTCGGGCTTCGGGGTCCGCCCTTGCCGACTCGAAGCGGACTAGCGCGAACCCCCGTGCAGCTCGCCGTCCACGCACCGACATCCCGCCTTGTCGCCGCTGCAATAGAACACAGTCAGGGTGCAGGAGAGTACCATTGGTCGGCCTAGTGATGTTATCGACGGCATCGTAGCCCCTCTCGGTGGCTATGACTACCTACCGATAAGCAGGTCGAAGCAAGCGAGGAAGTGGCGCACGACGCACCCCGAGAGCCCTTCGAACCGTGTGATCACAGAAGCGAATCCCTCATGCCGGGCGGCCGCATCGTACGGGGACCGGCACGCCTATTAGCACCTCCAGCTGGCTCAGGACCGGTCGCGCGCCCACAAGCCCCGCTACGCAGACAGGATCAGTCATCAAACGGCTTGGACGATCTCCCCGGCAGAGTCGCTACTATTCGCTTCGTTCTCTTCCAGCGGTGAGTGTCGCATGGGCCGGTTAATCGGTAGCGCGGTGTCAGTGTCGTCGGTGCGGACGTCGTCGGCGGATTCTGCGGATTCCGGGGTATGGGGTGGCATCTTTCGTGCGAGTCGGCGTGAGAGGTGATCGCCTCCTTGGCTTGGTGGTCTGGTGGCGGGCGCGCCTGCTCGCTCCCTTAGCTGCCTTAGAGGGACGGCTTGACCTTCGTCGACGGTTTCGATCATGTCGCTGAGCTCGCGTCGCACTTCACTAGCACTGGGTCGTTCGGCCGGATCGAAGGTCAGCATCCGCATGATCAGATCTGACAGCCGAGGCTGAACGACGGGGCAGATGCTCGATGGAGGTGTTGGCTTCCAAGATGGATCGATGAGTGCTTTGAGGAATTCGATCTTGCCGCGGGCCTGATCGAACTCCCGGACGAGTGGCGGCCAGCCAGTGCACATCTTGTATAGAACCGCCCCTAGCGCTCGGATGTCAGCTTTCGTGTCGACGGCATCTGGGTACATGAACTGCTCCGGCGCGGCGTAACGGTGAGAACCTACGAAGTTGGCACTACCCGTAGCGTCTATTGGCTCGTTCTCCACGAACTTCGCCAAGCCGAAGTCACCGAGGATGAGAGCTCCAGTGTCGGAACGGAACAGGTTATGCGGCTTGATATCTCTGTGAACTATCGGCGCCGGCAACGACGTAAGATAAACAAGGGCGTCCGCGACGTCACCACCCCACGCGAGGATTTGTGAGATTGGCAGGACGTCTGCTGTGGCGAGAAAGACTGCAAGGTCGCCAGATCTGTAGTAGGGCATGAGCATGCCCAGAAAGTTGTCTTGCCAGTAGACTGCTTCTATCGGCACTATATTCGGATGATTCAAAGGTTTCAGTCTTGCGATCTCACGCAGTAGCCTCATCTGGTGCTTAGAGTCAAAGTGATCGTTGCTGTGGGTGCTACCTATGTGACCAATGATCTTTAAGACTTTTAGCTGGTCAGGGTGATTCTTGGGTGAGACCGCGTAGACGTGACCGCCGAAGCCCGCCTTGTCAAGAAGATCGCGGTGGAAATGGAACCCGGTGCCGTAGCGACTTACCGCTGCGTCAAGCTGCTGCTCTGCGGCTTCGCGCCTTTCGCGCTCCAGCGCTATGCGAAGCCTTGCCTCGGCTAGCTGTGCTTCGGCGCGTGCCAGCGATGCGCTGTCACGGTTGGCTTTCACCTCGAACTCGCTCAGCCTCTGGAGCACTTGCTGCTCACGATCGGGAGCTTGGTCGGCGATGTCGTGCGCTTCATCGGGCGGCATTTGGGCTTCAGCGCTTTCTTGCTCTGCGACTTCGACACGCATGGGCGCTTGGGCATGGGAGAATCCGCCTCCCTGACCGGGGAGGTTGCTGTCGGCTTGGGCAGGGTCAGCCGGCAGGGTGGAACTCGTCGCTGGTAGTCGGCGAAGGACAGCAGCCAGGTGGGCCACTTTCTGAGATACGCTCGCTGTCGCAACGATTTGGCTGAGCTGCCGGTTGGCCCTCAACGCTGCAAGCCAAGCCCGCCGTCTCTCGGCTGCTTGTAACGCTTCGTCGTAGCCGGCCCGCCACCGGTCGACTTCGTAGAGAGTCGTGCCGGCGAGCAACTTCCAGCCGGCCGGTAGAAGGTCTAACCCACCGATGAGAAGGCTCAACAAATTTTGGGTGAGCCAGCTCCAGTGATGTTGTGCCGCGTAAGCGTGAAGTGAAGAGATTGCCGACGATAGTCCCGTGGGAACTTCGCCGGCCTGAGCTATACGTTCCAGCGTTGCCCTAGTAGCAGGTGAGGGGTTCTTCGCTTGAGGGGAGTCAGGTTCGCTCAGGGCTGCGATTTCGTTCTCCGCTGTTTGGATTTGACCTTGGAGAGCTGACACTCTGGTGTTGTCGGCGTTGACCGCTACCTTGTCCGGACCATTTGCCTTGTTAAGGTAGAACGAGTAGAGAGGTCCCGGGTAGGGATGAAGGCTACAGTTAGCAACTCGGGGAGTACCGTATCTCTCACACTGGGCGCGCTCTATGTCATAGTTGAGCGTGTCGGTGTCAGAATTAAGTCGCTTTCGGGCATCGGCCAAAGACTTCTCGTAGTCGGCTAGCGAAATGTTCAGGCCACTCAAGGCGACTTGCTGGGCGAGCTTCTGGCTGCCTAGAGCTGCGGCCGCTTCGGCGCTTTTGATCTCGGGCGCATTAGAGGCTATCTCTGTCATCAGCCCCGCTGAGACAGCGATAGTCACCGTGAGCGCAACCCGACCCACCTGTATGGCTAGCCTGCTCTTAGCACCTGGTAGCAGCGGGGGATCTAGAGGCAGCAACGTGCCGTCTGTGCCTTCAGAGGGCGGAGAGGTGCTCCTTCGACGCCAGAACGGCTGGGAAGCGCAAGCCTTGTAAGTAGTCCACGTACCGACCACGAGCGCGTCGATGCCACCTATGATGAAGCCGGCGAGCACTCCGAGGGCCGTGGCTTCCCAGGTGGACAAGCCGTGGTATGACGCGGACAAGCCGACAGCGAAAGCGATTGCGGCAACACCTGCGTTTGTGACGACAAGCGAAGCCATCAGGTAGAACTTCGTCCGTTCCTCGTAGCGAACCCAGTCGGGATCAATGTTGATTACCCGCAACAAGATGCGTCCCGGAAATGACATCCGCCGCTTCTCACCGTCTGGGGGGAAAGGGAGATCCAGGCTTGGCGGTGGGGGCCACGCGTCGTGTTGCGAATCCCCTGAACCATCGCGTCCCAAGTCCAGGGCGGCGAAAACGTCAGCGTAGGCCTGAGGGCCGGGACCTGGAATTGGGGGTTTGTCTGTCAACGCGTTCGTCCTTCGCAGCAACGTCCTTATGGCTTATTACTGACGGACAAGCGACATTATGATCGCCGCTACTCGACTCACGTAGCGGGCGGGGGAGGGACAGCCACGCGTTGGGTGGTTATCGAGTCCCTGGGGGGCCTTCGGTTGGCAGCCGCTAGTGAAAGGTCCAAGCCGTGCAAGGTTACACTTCGGGCACTATTGTGTGAAGCGATGTCGCAGCTTAACGCGCAAGCTGGGCTTTGGTAGGGGATCAGCCTTGGCTAAGCTAACCCTTGCGGGTGGCCCGCTCGGCCAGCCGCTGGTAGTCGTCACAGGCGGCATTGTCACCGTCGGGTCAGCGTCAACCATGACCGTAAGGTTGCCTAACCCACGCCAGCCGCTCACGCCGCCCGCCGGCAGCGCAAAAAGGCAGGAAATACCTCGCCATATACTGAGCATTACCGTTGGTGAGCGCGAGGTGCAGTTGCGTCACGAGAAGAAGGCCACTAGGTCCCATGCTGTGTTCGTCAAAGTCGACGGCGAAAGCCAGTCCGTGACGGTTGACTACGACTGTGTGCTTAGCATTCATAGCAGAGGCAGAGTTGTTATCCGCGACTCGCCCGGCGCACCTCGAAGAGGATGCTGGCCGGACTTCACGCTCTTTTACTCCGTGGCGGGGGTGCGGGCCGATACAGGGAGCGTCGCTCGACGTGCTTACGACGCCGATAGCGGTACCACTGAGGCTCTAACCCGAGAAGGACACGATGCCGAGTTCGAGTTGCAAAGTCACGAGATCGACTACGTCACTGCTCTCAGCCTTCCATGGCTGACGAAGAACCCTGCGTTGTGGATGACAGTACAAGAAATCAATAAGATGTGGAGCCTCGGAGATAACACGATTAACGAGGCTATGAGGAAACTCCGAATGCGAATGGCAAATGCCAGCCCGCCGCTGTGGGACCCAGTCCACGACGACCGTGCAGGCGCGAACGTTGCGGCGGCCACCGTGCTCGCAGAGAAAGGCCTTGTGACCATCGAGGACGTCACAAGACTAAACATACTCGGCTATCTAGAGCGCAACGATCCCCCTCAGCGGAGCTCCAACCGGAGAAGTCGTCGGTCGACCTAACGCATTGGGGACGACCCCAGTGACAAGCGCTCAGGCTAGGCAAGGCGATGGCATCCTGCCTATGTTGCTCTCCGGTGAGACAGCGAAGGAGCTAATATGGGATGGTTCTTGACAGTACTTGTCGTAGCGGGGTTCTGTGCGTGGCTTGCTGCTCGCGCCCGGCGCGGGCAATCACACGGTCACTCTTCCTTCCCTGGGAGATGTCGCGCCCGCTGGTCAAAGCTTGCAAGCCCTATCCTCACAGTATTCGGCTGGAGGCCATCTCTGAACTCGATCAGTTGGTCGATGATCGAGGCGATTCTGCAGTGTCGGGTTACAGCGATAAAAGGGGTTACCCGTCTGCGAGCGGACTTCAACGTAGGGTTAGCCCCAGAAGACGCTCAAAGACTCGGCGGCTACCTCGACGTCATCGGCGAGGACGTCGCTGACTCGGTGAAAGCTATCGCCGACCAGCAGGGTTGGACAGTTAGCAACAACCTACGCGTCCAAGTCTCTGTCGATGACTCGGCATGGCCACTGAAACCCAACGTGTTACCAGCGAACGCACTGGCGCGCTCGGGCGCGCGTGACATGAACAGGACGGCTGCCTTCCCGGTCGACCGTGCTGGACCCGGCGGGTGGCCGCCGCTGAAGCTGGATTACCACTCGGCGGTAGCCGCAAAGTCTGCTAGCCCCGCCACGCGCCCGACCAACGCCGGCGACTCCGACGCCACCTCATGCGACACCGCTATCCTCAACTACCCTTGGCTTTCCGATCTCTCCAGCGGCACCCGCTGGGACCTAGCCGAAGTGGATAATGTCATAGGACGTAGTAGATCCTGTACCATTCGCATCGACGCTGATCGCAGGGTATCGCGCCGTCACGCAATAGTTAGCATCGAAGGAGACCTGGCCACCGTGTACGACGTTGGATCGTCTAACGGCACCAAACTGAACGATGCGGACCTGGTCGCACGGAGTCTGCTCACCAACGGCGACATCCTTGAAGTAGGTTCAACTCTGCTCGAGTTCCACGAGGCATCAGCGAAGCGGACCTAGAAGCGAACTCTGCCAGTGCACGCTTGGCACGACCGAGACAAGACACGGAAGCGGCAACTCGGGAACTTCGGCTCCGTCGCTTCATCGTGCCGGAGCTCAGCGAGCTACAACGAATAGCCAGCCCTCCGAGTTCCCTTCGACGTGACGCAGTAAGGCCACTTCCCAGCCGGTAACGACCAGTCGGTCCCGGATGTCGGCTTCCCTCCAATACGTAAAGTGTCGTGGCTGATCGAGCTTTGCGTAGCTCCAGCTCTCGCCGTCCCCGTCCTTCAGAGTAAAAGCGAAGACGCCGCCAGGGGTGATCGACCGTCGGACACGCTCGAGGAAGGCGGTCAGCTCGGCCCGGCTGAGATGCAGCAGTACTGCCCCCGCGAAGACCGCCGCGTAAGGTCCTCCAAGGTCACCTGACCGGATGTCTAACAACCGGGCAGGAAGGCCCTGATTCCTCATCATCTCGACGAAGACGTCGACACCGTCGGTTGGTATAACCCGCAATCCGAGCTGACGGAAGTACAGAGCATCCCTCCCTGTACCGGCGCCAACTTCAAGGACCTCACCTTCGGGCACCAGGCTGGCGAACTCGTGCAGAAACGCGGTGTACGCGGGGGTGGGCGCCGTGCAGGCGTCACGGTAGAGGTCGGCCGCGCGCCCATACGACCGCATCGTCACGTCACCCGGGCTCACGTCAGCCTGACCGACCAGTCCAAGCCCGTCCGACTCGTCGCCCTGCGCAGCACTCGGCGTCACCGCCCGAGCCTTCCATGCCAGGCTCATGGTCCGCCAAGTGCGAGGCAGGCTTCGAATGCCGCCCCGCCCTTGACCCGCGTCGATGCTCCTGACACCCCGTCTCAAGGTCGGGCAGGTGGCTCGACGAACTCGGCGGGGACCAGGCTCAGCGGGCCCGACATGGCGAGCTTCATGCTAGTCGACGTGCCCCGATTTGGCAGAGCGACGCTGCCGTTCCATATGTGCGCTCCATACGTGATGGGATGACAGAGCACTTGCCTCGCTCTTGCTGAGTTAGCCGGACGAAGGGTTCGGCGCCGCGGGTCTGAGCGGCTCGACGAGCACCCCCTCCGGACTCAAGGGGCAGCGGCCGAGGTGGGTCCTCCTGGTTCGGCCTCATGCACCCCCTCAAGCAGTCGATGCCCAAAGGGAGTGACCGAGCCGATTAGGCCGTCGTAGGTGTTCGCGTCGATCGGTCCGTGGGCGATTAGAGCCGCTCGGTACGGCTCCGGCACCGGCTCGGCTGGCCTAGCGCCCTCCGGCACGGGCCTTTCCTCCCTCCACCGTCCGCCAACAATCAGAGTCAGGTACCTGACACGCGCCGGCTCCAGCACTGCGAGCGCAGCGACGAGAACTGCGCTCGCATCAGCCTGTGCCTCGTCCACTACCGCCTGCCCGACGACACACCCGAGTATCACTCGCTTGGTTTACCAGGCAGTCCTGCGCGCAGCTTCAGCCACCTTGACCAGCTAGTCCCCCAGGCGTTCGCTTTCTTGCAGGCGCTCGATGAACCGCTCGTCATCCATTACGACGTCACGAGCCTCGCCTCCGATCTGTTGAACACGACGCTCATCCATGTCCCAAGCCCGTAGGTACAACTCCGCCAGCGCTCCACCTACTCCCGGCACCAAGCTGAGCACCGCCCTTACAACTGCTTGAGGTATCGATGGGCCACCCTCGTCCGCCATAGGCTGACTATGGAGCGTCACGCCTGGGTTCGTTGCTCCCATCCTGTCGACCGATGAGTCGGGACGGCGCCCGCCGCACGGCGCCCTCCGCTCGCCAGCGTCCTCTCTGACGCTAACGTCGCTGAGGTGGGTGGCAGCATCCCCTGCCAGCGCACCTCAGCGATGATGACCTCAGAGTCGTGCCCGTTCCCGGCCATTCGACCAGCGCCCGATGTGCCGTTCTGGGCTGCGGCTCGGCGGGCAGCGGCCGGATTGTGGAGGGAGTGTTATGAGTCTCGACGGCCACGATGCCGTCTTGGTTGCAGTCCGCGCCGCTAGCATCCGCAGAGGGTGTCCGGGTGAGGCGGTATGGAGAACAGCAAGCTGGAATCGGCGAAGCAAGAGTGGACGCGGCAACGCCTTGAGCGCCGCTTGGCGAGCGACAGGCGCGCGGGTGCCTGGGCGGAGTCGCGCGCCGTGGGCATGCGCCTCGACTTTATCCGCCGCGGGTGGCTGCTAGTCGCGCTTGGGCCAGCGACCGCCTGTGCTCTGGCACCATCGGTACTTCTGGTTCCGCGTCACGCTCGGCCATATGTGCTCGGCGGCCTCGTCGCATCAGGCTTGTGGGGCGCGCTCTACATGGTCGCCACGATGAGCGGCGCATCCTCGGTGTCTATGGGAGCTCTGTCGGAGCAATGGACTGCTCGTGAGCTGCGCCGGCTACGAACGCGCCAGTGGAGGCTCGTCAACGGAGTCCACTACCGATCCTGGGACATCGACCACGTGCTTCTGGGTCCCGGCGGCATCGTCGTCGTTGAGACCAAGTTCAGTGCCGATGGGTGGGAACGCAGCCGGTATACGTCTCGAGTAACTGGCGACGCCATCGACCGAGTTCGACGAAACGCCATCGACGTCCAGCTAGCCCTTGGGAAGTCCGCCCTCCCCGATGATCTCGTCCATCCGGTCGTGGTGCTTTGGGGGCGCAGCGACAAGCGAGAGGTCTCGGAGAAGCACGGGAACGTCCAAGTGCTGTCCGGGCACCTACTGCGGGGATGGCTAGCTGACCTAGGCGACAGCGGCCTCGATCGAGCTACGGCCGACCGGCTTTACGAAAAACTGGTCAAGCAGGTGACAACCCGCGATCAAAAGGACCTCGATCGGGCCGGCCCGCCCCCGAGGCCGATAAGCTCCTCGATCTCCCTGATCCTTGTCGCTACGGCCCTAGGGCTCGTCAGCTGCGTAGCGGAACTCGAGGCTGTGCATCTTGCCGGCTGGTACTGGGCGGTTCCCATAGGACTGGCCTTCTTCGCCCTGCAGTTACCGCTCAGGCGATGGCGCGCTGCCCTACCCTGGCGCGTTGCTTGGGTCGCCGGATCTCAGATCGTCACCGTAGCTATCGCCCTCGCCTACGTCGGTCTCCTCATCGCTCGGATCTAAAACTGAAACCGTGGAGCCGGCCGGCCCGCCGGACCTGCTCCCAAGGTGCCGTTCCGCGCTGGCGTCACGATGGCAGCGGTTGTCGTTGTGGCGCTCGGTTCTGAGCGCCGCCAAATACGTGTAACGCTGAGTATGGCGTGGGTGTTAGGGCCACCCTGGTGGTCGGTGGGCTCATCGGATCGGACATTCGGGGCGCCTGGCAGACTGGGTGAGTGCCTACCGTTTTCGATCCGGTCTGGCTCGTCCTGGAACCCCCTAGGCCGAACCTCAATCCTCCAAAGTTCTTCGCTGCGGGAAGGCTGACGATTGACAACAACCAGGTCGACTTCGGCCCTTCCGCCGCTCGCTTGAACTGGCCGTTCGGCCGCCCACGCCAACCGCACC
This sequence comes from Actinomycetes bacterium, assembly GCA_021808665.1. The sequence goes on along the minus strand of JAKBBA010000045.1, from coordinate 15,843 downwards.
TGTCGCTCAGCCGAATCGTCGATGTCTCTCGCAAGCGTTACGGATGGGGCCTGGTCCCCCGGTTAGTCGCCATCACCTACGATTCTCCTGATGGGCCGAAAACGGCCTACTTCAACGACGCCGCGTGGAAAGGATGGCGGCCCCTGCTGACAGGCTCGAACCGGCGCATGGTTGCGCAGATCCGAGAATGCCTCGGACTGAAGTGACCCCTCTGCAACGGGGGGCGGGACAGCACCGGAAGGATCGGTCAGAAGGAGTACCCGAACACCTCATCTGCGCACACGCTTTCCACCCTCGACGACATAGACGCTCTCAGCTGGGCCAATGCACCCCGAATGGCCCGGGGCACGGACCTCCCAGCCCAGAGCATCATCCAGCGATCCCAAGCAATCACAGAGTCGCAGCTGCGCCCCATACGTGCCGATATGCGCTCCCGCTCCCGCCTCCTCCGTCGTCGTTGTGGCGCGTCGTTCTGCGTCCCTTTCAGAACGCCAGATCGCCGAATCGGGCGCGATGCTGCGGCACGCACTGCTCGCCCCGACCCCGTACAGATCAACCAGTTCAGGTAGCTAGCTGATCGCGCGATGGTCGATTGAAGCGACGGAGGGTTCCAATCCTGTCGGGCACCCACACGCGCAGCTTGACTCTTCGCCCCGCCAGGACCTCACGCCTTCTCGAATGGCGATAGCTGCGATTAGCAGCGCGACAGCCGGGTCGAGCCGCGCCCAACCGAAGAGGGTGTTGGCAACCAGACCCATGAGAACGCCGCCGGCTTGGGCGGAGCACAGAAGATTTTGGGTGCCTTCGCCGCCGACGGTGGCCGAGCCGAGCGCGCGCCCCAGCCGGCGTTTGGCCACACCGAGGGAGGGCTCGAAGATGACGGTGAAGCCGGTCAGGGCGATGCCGACCAGGCTGGTCTCGGGTCGAGCGCCGTTAGCGAGGTCTCGCACCGCTTCGACGGCAATGTAGGGACCGAGGAGGAGAAAGGAGATAGCGACGAGGCGCTGGCCTCGTCGCTCAGCCGTCTCGGACGAGCGGCGCGATCCCGAGAGGCGCCAGATGACGATGATGCTCGCGAGGGCTTCGATGCCCGAGTCGAGGCCAAAGCCGAGCAGGGCAACCGACCCCGCAGTGAGCGCGGCCGCGACGGCGACGCCGGCTTCGACGCCGAGCCAACCAAGGGTGAGCCACGACAGCATCCGGGCCTGTGCTGCGGCGCGCTGCCAGGCCGGGCTCCCCGGTGGATGCACCGGCGGCTCGCCGTCGGGCCCGACGGTGGAAAGGAGGGTCCGGGAAAAGGGAGGGAGTGGTGATGCCATGGGACTCACTGATCAGCCTGATAGTTGGGGCGCAGGGTGACCGCATCCCCGGTGGCCGCCAGGAGAGTCTCGGCTGCTTCGAGTAGGTCGAAAAGGGCGGGTTGGGCAAGGAAGTGCACCGAGGACCGACCGACTGGGCGTGACCCCACCAAGCCGCAGTCGCGCAGGCATGCCAGGTGCTCAGAGACCGTGGACTGGGCCAGGGCGCACTCCGCCGTCAGGTCTACTACGCGGGCTTCTCCGTGTGCGAGACGACGCAAGATGACGAGGCGCGCTGGGTCGGCAAGCGACCGAAACAGCGCTACCGCGGGCGCTAGCTCTCTGCTGGTCACAGTCGATGTCATCGCCACAGGACGATGATATCACACGAGCGATCAAGCTGAAGAGGTTGACCCACAACGGGCCGATGCCAGTCGTTACGAAACGAGCCAGGCTGAAGGCGGAGCGGCGCACCCTCGACGCCCCGCCTCGCGCCGCTCCCCAGAACGTCCCGATCTGCGTGGCCACGACAACCACCGCGCGCGGGTTTAGACCCCGCCATATCGAGTCCTCTCTGTGTCAAGTACTTCTTGTGGCGAGCGCCGCGGACCGGGAGCGGCGAGCTCGGCGCGGGCTGGGCTGGGGGTCGTAGCGTGGGGTTGGGTCCGGGAGTGGCTTCGCCGAAGAGCCGGTGTTCGGGGTGAGAGCCGGTCGCTCTGGCTGTTGAGTCGTTCCCCGCTTGCCCTCCCGGGCCCGCTCAGCCGCAGCCCGCCGTTGGGCGTCGGCGCGTAGCTGGCGGTAGACGGCGTCGCTGATGCGGCGCTTCAGGGCCCGGATGGCGTCTTTGGGGGTCTTTCCCTCCGCGACCTTGCGTTCGTAGTAGACGCGTCCCTCGGTGCCGGGGTGGCGGATCTGGGAGATCGCCGCGATGTGCAGGGCGTGGTTGAGCTGGCGGTTCCCCCGCCGTGAGACCCGGTGGATCTGGCGGCCGCCGGAGGCGACCTCGACGGGTGCGGTGCCGGTGTAGGCGGCGTAGTGGTCCCGGTTGGCGAAGCGGTCGATGTTGCCGCTGTAGCCGATGACCATGGCGGCCACGACCGGCCCGACACCGTAGAGCTGGGTGAGGGTCGTGCCCGACGCCTTGACCGCGGCGGCGATCCGCCGCTTGGAGGCGGCCATCTGCTCGTCGAGGTGGCGGACATCGGCGATCAGCTCCGCCGCGAGCTCGACCTTGGCCGCCTCCAACGCGTTGGCCGGCGCCACCCTCTCGAGGAGCCGTTCGGCGGCGTCCGCGTTGATCTCGGTGCGGATCCCGCCGGCGACCAGGTCGCACAGCACCGAGTGGAGCCGGCAGGCGGTCTTGTTCCGCAGCCGCCCCAGGTCGTTGTTGCGCTTCGCCCACACCCGCAGCACCCCGGCGTGATCCTCCTCGGCGACGGGCTTGACCCCCGGCGAACGCAATGCGGCGACCGCGACGGCCCGGGCGTCGTTGGGGTCGTTCTTGTTGACCTTCCCGGCCGAGAGGACCCGCACCCGCGCCGCCAGCTTCGGCGGTACGTCCAGGACTCGCTCCCCGGTGGCCAGCAGCTGCTGGGCCAGCAGGTAGCCGAGCCCCCCGGCGCCCTCGACCGCCCAGACCCGCTCCGGCCACTGCCCGGCCCACTCGATCAGCCGGGCGGTCTGCACGCTGCTGGCGCGGACCTTCACCTCGCCCAGCCGCTCTTCGTGCTCGTCCAGGGCGAGCGCCGTGTGGGACCCCTTGTGCGGGTCCACCCCGATCATCACTGCCATCTACGCCTCCTTGACCGTCACCACCAACCAACGAGACCCGAGGCAGGCATGTCTGTTTCCGGGTGTCCGGCGGTCATACCTCTCTTGAGCCACGCCACGAGCAGGGACCCGCCGGGCTGGCAACTCGTTAGCAAGCCAGACCGAAGCCGGCAGACGGTTCGAGAGTCAACCCGACGGATCCCCAGACGCTACGAACCAGCCGCAACGCCCAGGTGGATTATCAAACAGACGGTTCAGGCGTTCTCCCAACCAGGACCGGGCAGGTCACCGCCGGCACCGGCCTTCCTCTCGCTGTGGCGCTCCCGACGTGCCGTTCTGCGCTGCCGTCACGATGGCGGCGGCTGTCGTTCCGGCTGTTGATCTGCACGCCCGTCCGGTGATCCTGGGGCCCAACGAATGGCTGTCGATAGGGACGGCCGCCCCTCTCTTCGAGGGTGGAGATGTCGTCGCCGTCATCCAGGGCTAGATTGGGAGCGAAGGCGAGAGCGGCTGGCCCGCAACCTCAGCAACCGAGATCCGCGCTGTGCGCGATCTCCCTGGTCGCCACAACTTGCTGACCGGCCGCGCTCGCGTGGTTGTGTCGCTGTAGATCTGTGCCAAAGGAGCGTCAAGGTGCAGTCGTCAAGGTCGGGAAGCGCGGAAGTTGGTCCCGGCCAGGTCGGCCAGTGCTGACCTTCACCATGGCCGTCCGCCGTGAGTCTCGGAGGGGAACCTGCAATCAGGTAGTGGCCAAGGGGACGGTCACGCACTTGATTGTGGCTACCATCATCCTGATCAGACCAGAATGGTTGGAGTGTACATGGTCTGCGAGTAGCGACCTAGCGTCGTCACGGTTCCTTATGCGTTTACGGGGAACGTAAGCATTACCTGACCCTCACGGAATGCCATCCCTGGGGCGGTGATCCTCCATCCTATCGATTGCGGGCCCGGAGTCAATGCGGACATCCTCAACGGAGGAGCGTTCGGCCGACGCGGGTCTACCCGTACTCCTTGCCAGATCGGCATCCAGTTAGGACCGCCATACTGGAACCGCAGCACCGTCACGGGTTGCCCGAGCGATGAAGTGGTCTGCTCCGAGGCGTTCGCTCCACCGTCGCTGATTACACTAAGGGATTGCGGCACGATCACCTGCACGACGCACCACTCCACGGGAATGATGGTTTCATTCTCAATATAGAGTTGCACCTCAAGGGTCAGCCTCGTTCCAGACACGGGACTCGAAGACACGGCCAATTGTAATATGGGGGTAGAGCCGCGAGCCATGACATCGCGCACCTCGTAGTCCTCCATCGGCTGGACGGTCTTTCCGGTGCGTTTGTAGTAGCGATGGTCTGAAGCCATGTGGGCGGTATGGCTCTGCGGCACGAGGAGGACATATGCGACCCGGCTATTCACTTGGCTGCTGAGGGGGACCATCGTCACTGCAAGGCCTTCGATTTTCGGATGAATGTTTGAGTTCGCTACCTGTTCGATCCACTCAGGGGGGATCTCCGTAGGGTCGCTGCCGTCGTCGAGGCGGTCCGCATGATGAGTGTGCTGATGCTCGACGATCCCAAAGAGCATTACTCCGCCAGCGGCATTGGCCATACCTGAAATATCTTTCGACAGCTCGGCACGCTTCTTATCGCTCTTTTCAAGGGCCGCGCTGGCCTTAAACTCGAGCGAGAGGCTTTCAGGAGTCTGTGCGCTCACTAGCGTGTTAAGATCTTCCAACTTCCAAGTCCTGGCCTCGCCCACCTGACTGAGGATACTCCAAGGACATGTCCCACTGACATTCATGTCATCTGCCCCATCGCCGGGGGCCGGCTGCCGCGGCCACCCATCCGATCAGAAAGACCAATGTGTTCCTTAGCCTGGCTTATACTCTCCGAGCAGAGCATGCCGACGTAGCTGTGTCGACGGCGGGCGATAGCACGCAGAACGACGGCCCGGGTGGGGCGCCGACGTGCACCCAGCCGGCGTTATGCACCTAACCGGGTTCCGTGGGCCAGCGCCCCGGAAAGCTCAAGGCTTTGCCGATCACCTGGTCGCATGAGTGCCGTTACCTGGCTGATCCGCCGTGGGGAGGTTCTTCTACCCAATCAGTGTTGATGGCTGATGTCTAGGGGGTCAGGCGGGGTTGGCGTCGAAGACCCTGACGAGTGTGTTGTAAAGCGCACCTCGGGCTGTGTCGGCGCAGCTGGTGGCGTCGCCTCGTAGTCGGCGGAAGATATCGACGAACTCGACGTCAGTCTCATAGAACCCGCATCCCTCGCAGACGGTCTACAAGCGGCAGTCAACTTCGAGCGGTCGGGTGCAGAGCCCGGAGCGCGTGCTTAGCGGTGTGCTCCGCCGGCTCGCTCGGCAAGGCTGCGGAGCACACTGGAAGCTCTCCAACGTCGGCGCCGGTCCGACACTGGTGGGTCAGCCGGGTCGTAGTGCGGCCCGGCGGGCGAAGAGCTCCTCGGCGGCGGCTTGGGCGTCCGCGCGTACCGACGCCACGTCGAAGGTGAGAGGTCGGCCGGATTCGACTAGTTGGCGTCCCTCGACCCACACGTGGCGGACGTCGGCGCCCGTCGCTGAGAACACCAGATGGGCGTGCGCGTTGAAGTCCCCGCCGTGCAACAGGGGGGTGGTGTGCAAACCGCCGAGATCGACGACGACGACGTCGGCGCTCTTACCCGGGGCGAGACTGCCGGTAACGTCGTCGATGCCGAGAGCCGCCGCGCCGTCGCAGGTGGCCATCGCCAGCACATCCCAAGGGTCCCCGGCCGCCGGGTCGAGAGTCGTCACTTTCTGCAACAGCGAAGCGAACTTCATCTCCTCTAACAGGTCCAAGTTGTTGTTTTCCTTCTCGCCGTCGCTGCCCAAACCGACCGTCACCCCCCTAGAGCGCATGTCACCGACCCGGGCAGGCCCAGAGGCGAGTTTCATGTTCGAGCACGGGCAGTGCACCACCGCCGCCCCGGTGCGGGCCAAAAGCTCGATCTCTCGGTCGTCGAGCCACACGCAGTGGGCGATGACCGTGCCCTCGCCGAGGACACCCCGGTTCCACATCACCTCGATCGGACGGCGACCCCACCGCTTAAGGGACTCTTGAACCTCCCACACCGACTCGCTCGAATGAGTATGGATACCCGTGGCGAACTCGTCGGCCAACGCCTTAGCCTCGGCGAAGCACCGGTCGCTGCAATAAAACAGGTGCTCCAAACCGACCCACGCCCGCACTCGGGCGCCGCGGCCCGGGCCGACCGTCTCAAGCAGGCGGCGGTTCGACTCGATAGTCTCGAAATAGTCGTAGCCGTCCTCGTCGGCCACGTAGGGCACCAGAGTCGCCCGGAGGCCGATCTGATCGGCTGCCGCGGCGGAACCCTCCATGTGACGCCACATGTCCATCACCGACGTGGTTCCCGCCAGGACCGACTCGGCGTAACACAACCGGGAAGCCACCGCCGCTATCTCGGCGGTCAGAGCCCTGTGCGCCGGGTCGACATAAGACCGCAGCCACTCCCACAAAGCTAGGGACTCGGCAGTGCCGCGCAACAAACCCGAATGCAGATGACAGTTATGCAAACCGGGGATAACCGCCGTCCCTGAAGTGTCAACCAGCGTCGCCGACCCGGCCAGCGGATGAGCCGCGACCTCCCCTGCAGGGCCCACCGCGACTATCAACGAACCGTCGAAAAGGACCGCCCCAGGGTCGAACACCACCCGCCGTCCGGTCATCGGCAAAACCACCCCGCCACTAAGCAGCGTCGTCACCCGCCGACACCTACCCCGGTCGCCGGGGCGGGCAGCCAAGCCGCTTCCTCTTCCTCCGCTCGGACATCGTGGGCTATCCGCCCGGCCCCGCACAGCGACCGCTGCGGATCATGCGGCGTCTCGTGCTTATCCCGCCCTCTGCGGGTCCATATGCGTGCGGCGCCGGCGTCCAAAGCATCAGCCGGGCGCTGCGCCTCGCTGATCGCGCACTGCGGACCGATCACCCCTCTCAAGCCATCCTCGCCGTGCGTTAGGGATAGGCCAACCGTGGGTGATAGCGAGTTCCCGCGCCGACCCGCGATCGGCGCCTCCGGCCGCACCCCTGCTTGGATTCCGGCAGTCGTAGTTAACGTCATCTCGACCACCAACAGTACTGGTCCTGGTGGCAGGAATCCGCTGCCTGCCGGGGAACGCATTGCCAGGACTGCCGCCCTGTAAACGGGCTCGCGTCTCACGGCGTGGGCGTAGACAGCGGTCGCCGCCATCGTCTAGGAGAACGGATCCGACAGCAGCGCTGTCCGGGCCTCCTGTCGGATCTCACCGCCGTCCAGCCGGTCACGGGAAGACCAAGGGTTGGCAGTCGATCACGGTTTGACGATAGCTGCGGCCAGGCCGGCAACGGCTCGCCGCAGCCGACGCGGTATCGCTTGCCAACGTGGAGGTTCGCTGCTATCTAGTGCCCCACCCGGCTGCAGGTGCCTCGGCGACTCGACAGCGCCAACACGGCCAACCCGCTCCTGTATTTCCACTACTGGCGCCCGGCCCTTTCCCATCAGATCGCAGGCTGAACTGGGACAGGGTCAGGCAGTGGCGCCGCGAAGGTTTCGGTACATGTTTGCGAGTCGCTGCGACGGGGTTTCTTCGTAGGCGGCCAGCCGGTTTATTGTCTGCGCCCAGGCCAGATCGAGTCCGCCCGGCGTGGATGCCGCCGCTTGGAGGGCGAGCCCGCAAAGCTCGTCGTCGGTCGGCGACACGAGCAGGCCTTTCGCGGCGGCCCATCCGGCCAGGGTGACGTCACCGGCTTGCAGAGCCATCCCGGCGAGTGTCACCGCGGCGTGGCGTGCCGAGTTCGACAGGCCGGCGGACATTCCGGCTTCGATATCAGCCCACCCGTAGCAGCCCTTGGGAGCGTCACTGAAAGGTGCCCCTCGAAGCATCGAAAGCGCCTCAGCGAGCCGCGACGCCGTGGCGGTCGGATCGCCGTCACCCGCCAGTTTCGTGTCGACAAGACGGCCGAAAGAGATGGCGTCGGCTGCCACGCCGATGATCTCGTAGCCTCCTCCTGGTTTCGCTACCGGGACGGCAGCGTCGCCGAGCGCTCGGCGTAACTCGTTCACATACCGTCTTATGGTGCCCGGGTCGACATCTCGGGTTCGACCAGCGCCGAGACGAGCTCTCAACTGCTCAGCGGTGAACGTCTCCCCCGGGTGCAACACCAAAAACACGAGAAGCTCGGCGACGCTGTGGCCCAGGGGCGGGGCTCCCGCAGGCCAACCGACGACCCTCGGAGAGCCGAGAACCTCCACCCGCACCTCTCCGTCACCAACAGGCGGCGGGCCGGCCCAGACGTCGACGAGGACCGGATGGGAGGGCCGTGCCGCCACGGTGGACGGCCCCAGTGCAGGCGTCCCGCTTTCACCATTCCCGCCACCGTCGTGCGCCTCGCCGGGTGCTGCGGTGCCTGTCGGGTCTCGGTCACGCTCGGCGCCCACGGTCGCGTCTTCGACGGTCGCGTCTTCGACGGGCGTGCGTTGCGCAGACGGCGGAACAACGGTGTAAGGTGCCGGCGGGTCCGCCCGGAGCGGGTCCCCCGCCGCGCCGGCGGTGGTCCGGCCAGGATCGGCTCGGCCAGGATCGCTTCGCCCGGGGCCGGCTGGCCCGAAGCTGTCTGGCCGGGGACTGTGCCGCTCTGCTCGACGGCTTGCGGCCCGGGTCTCCCGGCGGTTACGGACCAAGACGCCAGCGCCGGCCACTGCTAGCAGTCCTGCGCCGATGAGCCCAGCGTCGAGCGGTCCCGACGTTCCAGTCGAACGCCCCGCGGTCCGGGCGGACGCCACGGGCGTGCGGGCAGGGACGTCAGCTTGGGAAGCCGAAGCGTCCGGCGGCGGGCTGGCCGGGGCGGGCGGAGGCTGGTAGAGCGATCCGAAGCTGAGATCGAACACGGCCGACCCGGGAACTTTGACCGTCTGGGGGCTTCCCAGATAGTTGTCCTCGGCGGTGATCGTCCCGGGGGTGACAGTCACCGTCGCAGTGCTCAGATCGGCCGGTACCTGCCAGTAATACACGCCGCCGAAGAACCCCGAGTCGTTCGTCGACTCGTCCGAAGGTCCCCCCTGGCCGGCGATCGACGCCGGCAGCGGGTTCGCTACCCCGGGAATCGTCAAGGTCACCTGGGAGCCTGACAGGGTCGACAAGTAGTTGAGTTGGAACCCTACCGGCAGCACCGACAGCGGGTGCGCCTGACTGGAAGCGTTCAACACCAGCCACGCGTCGCCCGGTCCCGGCGGGTAATCCGACGTGCCCGCCGGGCCGAACCATGTGAGCACCCCCGACGAGACGGTCACGTCGATCTCCGCCCCCGACAGGTTCTCCGCCGGGTCGGGGGTCTGCATCGTGACCGTCTCGCCGACAGGGTCCGTCGCCTCCCACGACCCTTTCGAACGGTATAACACGACCGGTGACACACCCACCCGGGCGCCTGCGCTGAACGAGAACGTCTGAGCGAACCCTTGGGCGGACACCTGCAACTCGACGCTCGACGCGCCCGAAGGAACCGACGCCAAAAAATAGGCGGGCCCACCGCCCGGCGACACCGGGGGCGGCAACGCCTCCTGCGCCCCGTCGACTACCAGCAGCGCCGACACCACCGGCGGAATGGCAGCCCCACCCAACAACGAGGACTGGCCACCGCCCTGGCCCGAAGCCAGCGGAAGGCCCTGCACCCCGAACACCAACAGTTCCTGGCCGCTAGCGGCGTGCCGGGCGGAAGTGCCGTAGCCGACCGTGGAAGCGAAACGGTAACCAGTAACAACCCCGGCGAAACCGTCGCCGTCGAGGCGGCCGTCGCCCGGGACGTGCAACACGATCCCAGGGTCGGCCACCGCCTCCAAAACACCAGCCGGCACCACACCAACCGCCGCCGCGTCCGCCGGGGCGGCCCGGCCGGCGACGCCGAACACGCAACCCAACCCGACCGTCACAGCTACCCAGGCGCCCCGTGCGACCTTCACGAATACACAATGCCACCAACCCGACGGCCAAGGCAGCCCAAACAGTCCGGGGCGCCACGCCGCCGGCGAAACCCTCAGAATCCGACGACGGACAGGGCGGATGGGTAGGGGGATGTTGTTGCGATCCAGCCCGGTCATGTCCGGTAACAGGCAGTAACAAACCCGGACAACCAAAGGAGAACCCGTGCAGCAAATCCTCGGCGTCGCCGCCCTCGACGCTACAGCAGCGGTCGTAGTGTTCGTAGCGCTCATACGCATCGTCGCCACCCCAGCCGAACGCTGGCCATCCCGGAGACTGTCAAAAATCGCCTGGGCGTTAGCCGCCATATACTTCACGCCGGCCGCTCACGCTGTCATCTTCCCCGTCGGAGCGGCGGTCGCCATATGGCACACCCGCAAACTCAACAAACCCGCCGGCCCGGTCAGCTCCGACCTGCCCTACGCCACCGGCAGGCCCGACAACACCCCGAAGCCGTGAGCCGCCACCCCAGCACCGGCGGGCCGCAACCCTGCGATCCGGATCCCCGGCGACCCTACAGCCGAGCCCGTCGGCACCTCACCCGAAGGCAGACACGCAACCGGCGAACCCGGCGGGCCGTCCCGGCCGGGACCGGCGAACGTCACGCAAACCTGCTAGCGAACCGGATGGTCATCGTGCACGGCCCGGCACCGCAAATCCTCTGCGAAGCGCTCCACAAAAGCGGCCTCGTCCCCTACCCCGTCGGCTCCGACCGGGTCGTGTGGCTCCCAGCACCACCCCGCCCGTGCAACAAAACCACCCGACGCTAACCGACCAGCGGCGACAACCAGCCACCGGCGTGAACCCGAACCGTCACAAACCCTGAACAGGAGAAACCCAGCCATGACTACACACGAAACTGCCCTCGACAACACCCCGCAGGCGCCAGGGCGCCTCGCCGCACCGCTCGCCGTTTCGCCACGAGGCGCGGCGAAACAACTCGGCGTCGGCCACGACGCCGTCTACACCCTCATCTACCAAGGCCGTATCCGCTCGATCAAGCTAGGCCGGCGCCGTCTCATCCCCATAAGCGAACTGCAGCGCTTCCTCACAGACGAACTCGCCTAACCCAGCCGGCCCACCACACCGACACAAGCCGCCACAGCCAGCCCGATCCCACCGGGCCCGACACCACCCAACCGACCGTCCCGCCCGGCTGCCAGTCGAGCGGGACGGTTCGCGCCACAACCACATCGCAGGAGGTCAGCCCGCTTTAGGATCAGCCGGTTTGATATGAAGTACGGCCGCCATGCGTTCAGCGGCGTCACGTTTCATACCCTCCGTCAAATGCCCATACACATCCTTGGTGATGTAAATAGACGAATGCCCCAAAATCTCCGACACGACCTCTAAGGGGATCCCCTGGGCGAGCATCGCGCTCGCCGCGGAATGGCGAGCCTCGTGAGGATGCCAATGACCCAAACCCGCCCTCTCAGCCACACGAACGAACCCCTTCGCGAAATTGTCCGGGTCGATCGGAGTGCCAACAGACGACGCGAACACCAAACCGTGCTCCGCCCACGCCCCGCCCGCCTCCTCCCGCAACACCGCCTGGCGGCGGCGTTGATCCTCCAACGCCTCCAACATCGTCTCAGCAAGAAACAACACCCGCCTGCTCCGGCGGGTCTTAAGCTCCGACAACTCCACCCGGCCGCCCCCACCCGCCGGCCCCGACAGTCCCGTAGACTTTCGCAACGTCACCGCCTGGCGGACCGCCAGACAGCGCCGCTCGACGTCGAGATCCGCCCACGCCAAGCCCAACACCTCACCCCGGCGTAACCCGTAAGACAACATCAACAAAAACGCCACCTCAAGGCGATCCCCCCTCGCCGCGTCCAAAAACGCCGCCGCCTGCTCCACGCTCAACGCCCGACCCTCCGGCGCAGAAAGCCGAGGAGCCTGCGACAACGCCGCGACATTCCTAGCCACCAGACCCTCCCGCTCCGCCTGACCCAAAGCGCGGCGCAACACCGCCCTCATAATCCGCACAGTGTTCGGCTTATACCCCGCCTCGCGCTTAGCCGCCCACAAACCGTCCACATCAGCAACCGACAACTTCGCCAACCGCTTCGACCCCAACCCCGGCACCAAATGCAACCGGACAATATCCCCATAATCATCCAAAGTCCCCGAAGCTACCGAGCCGGGCAACGTCGAAGACACCCACCGCCCCAAAAAATCCGCCACGCTCACCTGATCATCGACCACCACCCCCACCTCAACCTCACGCTGCACCCGGCGAAGCTTCGTCAACGCCTCCTGCTGCGTCGAACCCGTCACATACTTCCGCTTCCGCTTCCCCCCAACCCAACCAAGATCCACCACCCCCCTCCAACGACCATCCGGACTGCGATACACACTCCCCTCACCAGCACCACGCCGACCCCTCGAAACCAACGAAACCGCCACAACACGACTCCTCCACTCACACCGAGAACAACCCGGCACGCCAAACCTGCAGGAACCATCAGTGGCTGCCAGCAGGCAGCCACGTCGGACGGTATCGATCCGCTTGGCTGCCAGTATGGCTGCCAAACAACCCCCGTGTCAAGAACACCCCCTGAGACACCCCTTCTGACCAGGGATTTCTTGGTGCGCTCGGAGGGACTCGAACCCCCAACCTTCTGATCCGTAGTCAGATGCTCTATCCATTGGGCTACGAGCGCAGCGGTCACAGTCTAGATGCTGGACACGGAGGTGTTGGCACCGTTGGCAAAGTGAGTCCCGAAAGTCGATACCGCTTGCGAGGCCTCACGGATACACAAGCACCTGAGGCAACCGCTGAAGCCACGGAAACACTAACTTACTTTCACTAGTTATCTTTCCTTATTATGACTACTGATGCACCACTTCGAACAGACGTCCTCCTCGCGCTTGGTGGGCGGGTGCACACGTCAGTCTCTCCTTCCGCGCGAAGAGACCGCCAGCACGGCTAGGGCGAGACTCGCTCCTACGGCTATCTCGAATCCCAGTCGATTGGGAGCCTGGCGCTGCACCCGCGAGTGGAGACGACGAACAGCTAATGGGAACGGGTTCCAGCCGAAGAAGTAAAGCATCGGTTTGTCGGCGTCGACGGATGCGGCTCCGAGCATTCCCGAGATCACGGCTTTTCGACTCGACCCGGGAGCGAAGCCAGCGCCCACTGCCATGGCCGCGAGTCCTAGGCAGCCGTCGCAGCGGGCTACCGGGTAGAACTTCTCCCACGAGAAGGGCTCCTCATCGCTCATCCCCCAGTGTGGGCATGAGTCCATCAAGAAGTGCGACATCACACCGACTCCGAAAGAAGCTACCGGGTGGCCGCCAAGCGCCCTGCCGATCAAGGCCCCGGCGAGGACGTGGTTGGTTACAAACATACGGCAGACAGCCTCGCGCGCTGTGCCATGTTGGGACGGTCAGGCCTGCCCTGACCTCTCGCGGAGACCGTACAAAGACTTATGTCCTCAACGTACGAGTCTGGGGTCCGGTGGAAGGATCTCTCCGGCGGACCTGGCAAACTGTATCACCATGACCGTACTGGTTACCGGAGGAGCCGGCTACATCGGCTCCCACACAGTTAAAGCTCTTCGCGAGCGAGGTGACCAGGTCGTCGTCCTCGACTCCCTGGAGTTCGGCAGTCGAAACGCTGTCGGCGACACTCCGCTGTTCGAGGGGGATATAGCTGACGACAGACTGGTGACAACGCTGATAGCGGATCACCGAGTGGACGCGATAGTGCACTTTGCGGCTTACAAAGCTGCAGGGGAGTCTTTCGAGAATCCGGGTCGATATTTTTTCAATAACGTCGGTGGATCCACGAAACTCATCGAAAGTGCCCGTAAAGCCGGCGTCGAACGGGTGGTCTTCTCGTCGAGCTGCGCCGTCTACGGGACCCCTTCGAAGGTTCCTGTGGCCGAAGACTGCCCGATAAATCCTGAAAGCCCATACGGAGAGTCCAAGGCCCAGGTGGAGCGCATCCTCTTTTGGTTCGAGCGCTGCCTTGGAATACGGTCTGTCAGTCTGCGGTATTTCAACGCTGCCGGCGCAGCCATGGACGGTTCATTAGGCGAGGACTGGACCTTCTCCATGAACCTCGTTCCCGCAGCGATGAAGGCGCTTCTCGGAGCTGGCCCCCCTCTCAGAATCTTTGGAACTGACTACCCCACTCCGGACGGGACCGCGATTCGAGACTACATACACGTGGACGACCTTGCTGACGCACACTTAAGGGCGCTCGACTACCTCCGGGCAGGAGGTGCTTCAGCATCGGTAAACCTCGGCACCGGCACCGGATCTTCGGTGCGAGAGGTCCTTGAAGCTGCACAACGCGCTGCTGGGCGGCCCGTTCCATCACAGGAATCTGACCGGCGACCAGGGGACCCGATAGCGTTGTGGGCCGACAACACTAGAGCCAGGGACCTTCTGGGCTGGTCAACCCGCTACGACCTCGATGACATTGTTAAATCAGCCTGGTCCTGGCACTCAACTCACGTCTGACCACAGCTGACGCCAGCAAAGGGCTCAAACGCCCTTGCGCAGCCTAGATTTCTCGACTACAGTCTCCATCAAACGAAACCATAGGTGGGACGGGATCGTTCGTGCGAAGTCGCGATCGGTAATCGGTCTTCCGAGGAGGTTCTCTGTTATGACCATGCTCGATGATTCGCGCGTCTACGCCAGGGCGGACCGGGTGACAGTCCGACGCCGAAAAGTGGCGCTCACATTGGCCGCTCTTGGCGCAGCAGTTGCGCTGGCGGCTGTCGCCACGGGACTTGGAGCGTTCTGGTTGGCCTTGTTCGTTGTGGTGGTCCTAGGCGGGCTCTACGGTCTGCTCATGCGTTTGGCTGATCGACGTGCCGTCGAGAAGGAGTTCGGTCGTTGGGAGTCGGAGTTGGGCAATTTCGAGCTGTTCGGAAACGACATGGCGCCGATCCGGGACGGCAGCGGGCAGTTCGACGTGAAGGCAATGCCCCATACGAACGGTCGTGGCGAGAAGGCCAGCCGGGTCGTCGTCGACACGGTACGCTTCGTCGCCTGCAACGCAGCCGGGTGGGCACTCGCTCCTCTCGTGTTCGCGCTAACGATTGTCGTTGGAAGAACACCAAGTGACACAACCGGTCAACGCTGGTTGGCCAATCTCCGCGACACCCAGGAAAAACTAGAGGAAGGGTCACGTCGGACGGTCGCTTTGGCGGCTACTACTGCGAGTGTCACGGTAGTCAGCACGGCAGTGGTTTTCGGTGGGGCGACAGCCGCCAACGCTGCACCGGTCAGTACCCACGCTACGTCCTCTGTAACGACCGCGAGCGTTGGGGCGGCTGCTGGATCTGCCAACGTGGTGAACTGGCCCTTAACGTCCGCCACCGGTCCGTCCGGAGGGATCGACGCCGTCCTGACCTCGGCCTCGAGTTCCACCAGCTACACAGTGCGAGCCGGCGACACGCTCGACTCGATCGCCATGAACTTCTCCACAACCTACGAGAACCTCGCCGCCATCAACCATATCGGCGACCCCAACCTCATCTACCCCGGACAAGTTCTCCAACTCGACGGTAACCCACAAGCCGCACAACCCACGCCCACCGTCACCACACCCTCAAACGGCGAGAGCTCCTCAACCAGCTACACAGTGCGAGCCGGCGACACGCTCGACTCGATCGCCATGAACTTCTCCACAACCTACGAGAACCTCGCCGCCATCAACCATATCGGCGACCCCAACCTCATCTACCCCGGACAAGTTCTCCAACTCGACGGTAACCCACAAGCCGCACAACCCACGCCCACC
>JAKBBA010000204.1 GCA_021808665.1 Actinomycetes bacterium | reverse complement strand
GACAACACGAGGTCCTATCGAGATACCATTTTAGGACAAGGCGCCAAGTGAAACAGATCGTTGTCGAATGGGCTTTTAACTTCTATAACAGTCGACGCAGGCACAGCGCTTGCGACTCGAAGTCACCTATCGACTACGAGACAGCCTGGTCCAACCAGGCGGCAGCATAACGGAAGCCTCCACGATCCCAGGGGAAGTTCACTGCTGAAGACTGCCGTCTCCTGACCCAGCACCTCCCGGGGGACTAGTCGGAGAGCCATCCTCGCGGCGACACCGCTCACAGTCCGATTGATCCTTCGAGGAACCATGAGAGGTAAGGAACAACACGAGATAGAAGCACCCACGCAGCATCGAACAGCGCAAGCGCGACACGCTCGCTCGACTGAGCGGCGAGAAGGACGCCTGGGCGGGTCTCACGGGACACCCTTCCGTGGGCACCCCCTCTCACCAGGGACGTTCCCGTACGCCGTTCGGCGACTGGGACGGTATGCGTCGCCTCGGTTGCTGGGCCGGCAAGCCAGCGGGCGACTGGTACAATGACTCGTACCAACGCCGAAGGAGAGGCAGCCGTGACCGTCACCGCCAGCGAGGCCCGCAAGAACTTGTTCCCGCTCATCGAGCGTGTCAACGACGACCGCGCGCCCATCGAGATCACCTCTCGCCGGGGCGATGCGGTGCTCGTGTCGCGGGCCGACTGGGATGCGCTCAACGAGACGGCCATGTTGCTGAGGGTGCCCGCCAACGCCCACTGGTTGTTGGACAGCCTGGCGCAGGCTCGCGCCGGGGCACGGGAAGCGCACACCCTCGATCGAAGCTAGGTGCGACTCGTCTTCACCCCTCGGGGGTGGAAGGACTACGTCTGGTGGCAAGCGAACGACCGGGCGACCCTGAAGCGGATCAACCGCCTGGTCGACGATGCTTTGTGCGACCCGACGGCGGGCATCGGCAAGCCGGAGCCGTTGCGTCATGTGCTTGCCGGATGCTGGTCCCGGCGGATCAGCGAGGAGCACCGGTTGGTGTACCTCGTCGACGGTGAGGACTGGGTCGTCCTACAGGCCCGTTACCACTACGAGGCATAGCACGCCGAGCGACGATGACGTTCACGAATCACGGCAGCCCTCCGCCGCGTGCCCGGTCAGCGATCGTCATATGGGACAATGGTCCGGTAGGGCGTTCTTTGCCGAGCGTGCCCTGCGAACTTCGATCCCGGCGACCTTGATATGGCAGACACGACGGCAGACACGTGCCGCTTGCGACTTCGTGGCGGGAAGGAAAGCCTTACTATACAGTGATCGGCCTCTAGGCGTATCGCGGACTATGCGACCCAAAGTGATCGTCACCTGCTGACTAACAGCATCGCCAAGCTTATAGTCACAGTGTACGTAAAAACAACGCTCGAATCATGGAGGTGCGAAGCGTGGTCGGACATGTGGGGTGCCGCTAACTACCCGTACTCCCCGATGAACGGCCTGTGCGACCAGTCGATCGCATACTCGACGGAGATTTACCTGTCGACAGCGAACTGACTGAGCGGTGATGAGCGAAGGAGGCGTTGACATGACTGAACCTAGGGTTGATCGGCCTTGGTCACGGCTCAGGCGGCGGCCGGTGGTGATCGCGGCGGCCGCGGCTGTCTGCACGGTAGGGGTAGGGGTAGGACTGTTGGTGGCTGGGGGTGACTCCCAGGCGAAGGTCACGACAGTCCAAGCCGCGGCGTCGCAGACCCGGCCCGGATCCCAGGCGGCACTGCCCGCGACGTGGACGTTGCCTTCCCTGCCGGCGAACCCGACGGCTGGCCAGATAGCAGCCCGCGACCAAGCCTTGGCGGCGCTGCGCGCGTACGCAAGCGCGCTCGGCTCGCAGGCCGCTTCGGTGCCGGCGGCGTCTCAGTTGAGCGATTTCGGCCCGCCGCGCTTGCCTGCCGGGGCGACCGAGGCGCAGATCGTCGCCGACAAGAACGCCGGCCGGGCGCTTCACGCCTACGAGATGGCGGTCGTGCCTGCCCCGGCGCCGACACCAATACCGATGGGCATGTTAGAAGCGGGGGGCCAGGCTCCTGTGTCGGGGCAACAGTTCGTCAACGACCAGTACGCCTGGACAGGGTATGTCTCTGGGAAACTAACCATGGTGTGGGCCGGGGCGGAGATCCCCCAGACCACCTACGCCACCAACTCGAGCCTGCCCGGAGAGGTGGTAGTCATGGTGGATCCCGCTTCGCGCGAGGTGGCTCATCCGACCACAGCGGACACCGGGGGTACCTCGACGACGAGCCTGTACCCGGCTCCGGCGGGCACCACCGAACTGCAGCTGGTCTCGGTCAACGGTGACCTAGCGAACCTAAAATCCACCAACAACACGACACTCACCTTCAACTTGGTCACCCACGTCTACCAGATCACCGGCTGACCGGCCTGCTTCCTTCGCAGCAAAGACCGGACGGTTCGCAGTTCGGGGTAGAGGACTGTACCGGTAGAAGATCGGCTTTCGTAACGTCCTACCCTGCAGCGTGGTGAAGCTGCTCCAGGTCGCGGCGGAAGGGGCGCCTACGGGGTCGACGCCCACCCAGCGAGTCGAGAAGTCGACCTGGCTGTAGGGTGAGCGCATGTCCATCGACTGGAATTACCTGGCCACCACGATCACCGAAGCGCTCCATCTTGACGCACCTCCGGTGGCGATCACCTTTGCCGATGAGCGCCCAGACGGGATTCCAGCGTTCGACGCCCCGATGAGCGAGCCCGCAGCCGACGGTCGCAGCGGCCGGGTGCCAGCTGGCTGTGTGTTCTGGATGCGCGCAGTGGACAAGACTTTCACCACCGCCCCCGAGGATCATGGCAACTGCAGCGTGGGATCGCTCACCCACGGTCTGAAGATCCTGGATGAAGTCGCCGCGATGGAGGACGTATCAGCGCTGCTCTCGTCTGGCTGGGTGACAACGGATATGGTGCCAGGAATCCCGACGGTGTCCAAGAAGGCGGCGTCGATCGTGTACGGGCCGCTGGCCGAGAGCCCAATCGATCCCGATGTTGTGCTCCTAAGGGTCAACGGCCGTCAGATGATGGTCTTGTCCGACGCCATCCCAGACCTGCGGATCGAGGGCAAGCCGCAGTGCCACATCGTCGCCATTGCCAAGGAGCATGGTATCGCCGCGGCTAGCGTCGGCTGCGCTCTCTCTCGTGCTCGCACGGGCATGCAGGGGTTCGAGATGACCTGCGCGATCCCCGCCGCTGAGCTAGCCGCGGTAACTCGGCGGGTGCAAGATACCGCTGCGATCGACACCGCCGTGGCCAAGTACGCAGCCAACGATGCTCGTCGGTTTGCCTGACGGGGGATTGCCCCGGCCGCTGGCATAGTCCAGGGGCACGGCTGCTCATCCGGGCAGATCGCGAACGGTAGCGGGGTTCCGACAGCGCCCTGCGGAACAGCGGTATCCCATTGGGCGATCGCTATCGGCCGCGATGGCCAGGTAGTCGGTCAGGTCCAGGTAGCGGACCGTTACCTGGCCAGTCGTTCAAGCAGCTCCCGGTCCTCGGTGATGATCCGATGCACCCGGAACTCGAACTCTGGGTCGGCTCGGCGTGCCTCGACGGCCTCGACCATTGCCCGACGTACGGTCTCGTTAAGGCTCAGCCCTTCGACTCGGGCGAGCACCTCGATGTTGGCGGCCTCGTCATCGGGTAGTCGCACGGTGAAGTTCCTCTCGATGGTGGCATGCCACCATCGCACCACCCCGTCCCGCTCACCGATCGACTACCGGAAAGGCTGACGAGTCTCACTACCATCAACTCGCATGACGCCCTGAGACCAGTCGTTGGCGGCGGTTCTGCTCCTGCCGTCCGGGAAGGACGGATCAGGCCTGTGGAGTTGGCCGGCGGTGTGAAGGTCTTCGGGTTGGAGGACGTCGAGGCTTTGGCAGCAAGTGTTTCCAATCGCTGACCCGGCCCGTTGCGGTGCCCACTGACGGGCCCATCAGGCTCTCCTTGGAGGATGTGGCTGCCGTCATGAAGACCTCATGAGGATCGCCGACGAGCTCAACCGGAGCGGGGATGAGGCAAACGGGTACTTGCTCGACTTGGTAACCAACAGGGTCCTCGACCGGAGCTTCGGCGGCGGTGGCCCATACGAAGGACCAGGACAACGAGCTCATTGTCGTTGATGTCGTAGACGATCCTGTAGCTGCCAGTTCGGACCCGCCACTCACCTGAGCCGCCGACGAGTCGGGTCGCTGCTGGCGGTCGGGGATCGACAGCGAGCAGCTCGATGGCGGCTTGGATGCGTCACCTCACATCAGGGTCAAACGCGCGCAGCTTGCGCTCGGCGTAGGGCGCCAAGGTGACCCTGTAGGTCATGTCAGGCCGAGATCGGCCTTGACTTGCTCCCAGGGGATCGGCGTCTGGCCTGTGGCCCGCATCTCGGCGCGGGCCGCTTCGGCAGCACGAATGTCGGCGATGTCTTCAGCCAACTGCAGGATGCCGTCGAGATCCTCGGCGTCGATGACGGCTGCCACCCGGCGGACCCGTTGCGGGCCAGTTCCCGACAGATCGTCGACTTCGAGCGGCCCAGCTCCACTGCGATGTCGCTCAGCGCCGCCGCCGTGATCGCCAGATCGGCGATCCTCAGTCGTTCATCCAAGCTCAGGTACCTACCCGACGCGGCCGCGGTCGTCGAGGGGTGTTCCCCCCAACAGCGGTACGCCAGCGCAAACCCTGACGGCGGTCCACGCCCACCGCCTCGCACGCCGCGGTGTTCGTGCTTTCCTGCCGGATCAACTCCCACAGCTGAGCCCGCTTCTCCAACAACGCCTTCTTCGGCAACAACGAGGGACCTCACTTTACGGGGGGCGTTGCGACGACCGACTGAACCCAAGGATCGTCCACCGGGACAGTCCAGGTGTTCGACCCAGCCCGGACTGCCGGTGTCCCGTGGCGGGTTCGGCTACCAGGCACCCCGAGCCGCGGGGAACTGGTGGACGTTGCAGTCGGACGGTGAGGCCGGCCTCCGCATCGGCTGCCGTGAGCTCTCCCTGGAGGCGCCTTTTCACCCGGTGGCGCTTCCCAAGGGGGGTCACCTCTTCCCACCGCCCCGAGTCGAGTTTGCCGTGGTAGGGCGGCGATGACTGAGGTGGGTCTGGCCCCCCAGGACAGCCTTGGGCCGTTGAGAACGTAGATGGCGTCATCCGTGACGGTCACGCACCGGTACTTGATCCAAGGCATCGCCAGGCCCGTCGCCCAGTTAACGATGAAGGAGGCGAAGTGCGGCGCCGTTTGGCAGACAAAGGCGTGCCGGATGTCGCTGCCGGGTGGCAGCAGCGGCGCTGAGCGCTCGGCCAGTCCTTCCGGAGATGT
>JAKBBA010000203.1 GCA_021808665.1 Actinomycetes bacterium | reverse complement strand
AGCGGGCCTGCGCGTACCAGCAGATCTGGATTCCCCGTCCACCGCCGTCGGCCAGGTAGCTATCGACCTGGGGGAGGGGGCATATGTTCGGAAGCTCGTCGAGGACGAGACGCAGTGGCGGATCCAGGCGGCCGTCGGGCCGGGCCATGGCTAGCGCCCTGGCGGCGACAACGACGTCGTCGACGAACGCGGCCGTGAGCGGGGCCACGCTCGCCGACTCCGCGGCCGGGGAAACCACATGGATCGTGCCACCGCCTGAGATCCATCCGCCGGCGTTGAAGGCTTCCTCCGCCTCTGGCGAGCAAGCCTGGGCGACGTGGGGCAGGGCCAGGCAGTTGAGGGCGACGGCCGTCGTAAGGGCCACCGATTCGACGGTCTCACTGTGTTGGCGGGTCATCATGGCTAGGTCGTGCAGCCAGGCTCGGGCTACCGGAGAGTCCCGTAGGACGTCGAGCAGATCGAGGTCCTTGGGATCAGCGACCCATCGGCGGAGCGTGTCGACGCCGGCCCCGTGGAGGGCGCAAGCGTGCAGGACGCACCGGAGTAGCATCGTCGCCGCTGACTTCCAGAAGCCCCCGTTGGTGACGTTGTCGGTAGAGGTTCCGGCCATGAGCGCCTCGGCCCGGCGCATCGCCACCTCCGGCCGCTCGCACCCGCTGATCGGGGACCATCGGATCGGGTGGTCCCATCCGCAGAACTCCATGGGGTCGAAGGTCAAGGTCGGCTCTCCCGTCGACCGCTTGCGGCTGACGGCGGTGGCCAACAGGAGCTCCCGCTTGGACGAGGTAGCCAGGACCGCCCCTGGAGCATCCAGAATGTGGCTCACCGCCGATGACGACTTCCCCGACCTGGGGGCCATGAGGGCACCTACAGACCGCTCGTGGGGAACAACGATCGGCCTGCCCCTCTGCAGGGGAGTGGCGACGGTCAAGCCTCCGGGGATACCCACCGGGAACGCGCGAGCGAGGTTTCGCGGGTTTGCCAGCCCGTCCCGATTGCGCCGCTCGCCCTGCCGGTGCGTCCTCGCTGACCGTCTGCGGTGGAGCATCCACGACACCGACCCGAGAGCGGCGCTGGCGGCGGCGACGATCCCGACGGCGAAGTACATCCCGACCGCTCCCGGAAGGCGGCCGGCGACTGGGCCGGCGAAGGCGAGACGCGGATTCCCCGGGTGGTCATGCCAGTGCAACAGCCCAGTGGCCAGGGACGAGACAGTCAGATGAACTGCCCCCTGGCCGGCCAGCAGAAACGCCAGCTCGACGACTGCCGCGCCGCCAACGATCACCACCCCGGCGAGGATGAGGATCGACCCGAGCAGTACGTCGGCCTCGCAGCGCTGATTGGATCGCACGCTCCCCGATCCTCACCGGCCGGGTTGTGGATCCGCTGCTGTCAGACCGGCTCCAGTTCGGCGACACGCTGACCTTCGAGGAGCAAGAGTCCGGGCCGCGGTGGTGGCCGCAGGGCCGGTGCCCCCCGTGTTCGGATCCATTGATCGGGTCAGCCTTTCGAGCTGGGTCGTCCTGTCGGCGGCTGGTGTGGATCGGAGTCTCTGCGGCCTTGCTGTGGGCCTCGGACGGGAGCCGGGATTTCTGGCGCCGCGGCGCGCGAAGAAATGGACCAAAGTCGAGCGGAAAAGGCGCTCCCCCGGATGCTCGAATCGGCGGCGCTGCCGTCGGCCCGCTGGAGGTCGGTCTCAGCGGATCGTGGAGGGACCCCGGCTTAGGAAACACCCTTCCGCTCGCTGGTCCGAACCACGCCATCCAAGCCGCCCGGGCTGGGACTCCGGGTCGTAGGCTGACGCCCCGTGCACTGGGCCGCCTTCTTCTCCAGCCTTGGATCTCTTGCGACCGCAGCGGCCCTGGCCGTCGGCTACCGCGGACTCCGCCAACAGCGAAGGCAGTTCAGTCTCCAGCAGTCGGCCGACGGAAGGTCCAGGCTCCTGCAAGCGGCCATGCAAATTCGGCACTACACGATTGCAATGGCCCGTCCGCTACGCCCAGCCGACGCACCTACTCCGCCGATCCCTAGCACCGAAGACTGGATCGTGCTTCAGTCCCGCCTTATCTCCGGAGGAGCCGTCTTTCTCGCTCAGGACGCTTCCCAACTCGAACAACACCTCATGGCGTTCCAGCAAGCCCTGAACTTTCAGCAGGACGCCATCAAGGAGATGGAAAGGACTCGGCCGACCGGACCCGTCGAAACGCCGAGCTCCGAACACATGCAGGCCCGGGCCCAACGCGACAACGCTGCACAAGCGCGCAACTGCACAGCCGAATACCTGCTGCGGCTCATTGGCGTGATCGAGAGGCGCATCCAAGAAGACACGACGCGCCTCGCCGATGATCGCATAGTCACGACCTGGATCGCCGACCAATGGCAGCGTCTTTGTTCCGGTCGTCGAATCGGGGGGTGGCGCCTTAGCGGCGCTCAAAGGCCCGGAACCGCTCCCTCACCTGCCCGCAATCAACCTTCGGCAACTGAGGAATCTCAGTCGGGGGCCCATCCCGGGCACACCCAAACACCTACGCCGACTCAAGGTCAGCAACCCACAGACGTAGAAGCACCACGATCTCCAGAGTCTCCGACCACGCGGCCGCAGGCGCCGAAGCCTCCAGTAGCTCCCACAACCTAAAAGGACCGCTGCCTGGCAGCGACGGCTCTGCTCAGCAACACTCTCTACGCCACCTCCGCCGCCGCACCTAGGTGGCAGGGAGGATCGACCCTCTCGGCAGGGGCCAGCTTCACCGACAGCGGAGAGAGTGTAGGTATGGGCGCCGACTTTTACTCATCGAGGTCATCTACCTGCCGAACTGGGGCCGCCCAGAGCCGCGGAGCAAGCGGCGACGCCGGGCCGGAGTCTCGGCGAAAGCTGAGACCACGGTTCGAAGGGTCAGTCGCTCGCCGTGGGACACGTGGCCCTGTTTAAGACTCATCCACGGCTGCAGGATCGTGCCGCTTTCCGCCACCAACACGAGACCGCCAGCACCGGGCGAGCCGTATCTTCTGGCCAGGTCTGCCGTCAGGTTCCCGACCAAGGCGTCTCCTGGGAGGGCCAGGTGACCGGATCTCCGGGCGCCAACCACGGTAACGACGAGTTCACCGCCCACAGATCAGACGGCCATTCTCTCGTTGGTGAAGAAGAGCTCCCGTTCGGTCTGGGACAGAACCCCTTGGACCACATAGGCGCGGCCCTGGCCGATGTGCCACAGCGCCCGGCCGATGTGGGCGGCGTTCCAGGAGCCGATCATGTCCCTCTCGGCGTCGGTGAGGTTGACGTCCTCCGCCAGGGTGCGGAGCTCTCCCACGTCCTGGGCCAGCATGACGTTGACCGCGCACGATGCCACCAGGTGGCGGGCGACGACCGCCTCCGCCGCAGCCTCGGCATCCGCCAGGCGGTGGGTGGCCATGATCTGGATCGTTCCCTGCGCTCGTGAGAGCCGCAGGTCGGCGTCCAGCTTGCGGACCAGTGGCCCGTAGCGCATCGACCGCCAGAGCTCATCTCGCACCACCAGCATGGGCGGCTGGCCGGGTCCTCGGGATGGGTCGTCGATCGCCGCCTGACCCCACGAGGAGAGGCAGGAGAGCACCAGAGCCAGGGCTTCGTCGCCGCGGCCTTCGAGCCGGGAGACGTCGACGGTCTGGATGGCCCGGTCGAAGTCGAGCGGGGCCGAGGTCGGACCGTCGAACAGCCCGGCCAGGGAGTCCTCGAGCAGGTTCCGCAGGGCCGTGCCCGCTTCACGGACCTCCTCGATGAGCGCCGAGCGGGACTGCATCTGCAGCTCACGGGCATCTGCGTCGTCGAGGTCCCACAGCCCGGCCAGCACCGAAGCCACCAGAGGGTCCGGGATCTGGCCTCCTCGATCCTCGCCGGTAGCCCGCTTCAACGCCAGGCTCACCGCTGCCTCCTCGGTAGGCCTCAGGTCCCGCCCGAGGCGGTAGCTCATCAGGGTCTTGAGCAGGAGAAGTCGGCGCCGGTGCACCTCCGCCAACCTCTCCGCCCGTTCCTTCGCGTCGGACGGGAGGTTCCGGGCCAGTGGGCCGCCGTCGAGGGGGTTGAGGCGATGGGAGGAGCCGGGGCCGAGGAGGATAGGAGTTACGCCCAGCCACTCAGCCACCCGGTTGTACTCGCCCTTGATGTCGCCCAGGATCAGCGATCGGGTGCCGAACGCCGCCAGGCGCACCACGTGCTGCTTGATCAGGGCCGATTTCCCCGAGCCGGGGACGCCGGTGATGTACACGTTCGGGTTGGTGACGATCCCCCGGTCGACCCACTCAACGGGGTGGGAGGAGAACGTGGACTTGGAGAACACGTCATAGCCGATCGGCGCTCCGACGGCCGGCATGGGCTCCGCCATCAGCCACGGGTATATCCCTGCAGCTGACGCAGTGGTGGCCTGCCACACCGCCGGTTGCGGCAGGCAGGCGGCCCTACCCGACTCCCGGCCCCACGGACCCCGACGGGGTACGGGAGCGACCTCGGCTGGCGTTGTGCTCGGCCCGGGAGGCGGTCGATCCCGCTGGTCCCGGCGGGGCCGGTCGCTCCGCCGGCTCCAGTAAACCCAGTCGTCGAGCTCGACGACCTGGCGGCTCGGCGACGGCTCACGTACCGCCGTCACGCCTTCTGTCCCTTCCCCGGCAGGCCGATCCCGGCCGGTACGGCCGCGCAGGCGAAGGCGGTGTCCAGCCAGCCGGAGCAGCGGCGCAGGACCAGCCCCGAGGAGCCGGCGTCGGCGCAGAGCTCGTCCCACGCCTGCTCGAGCAGTGCCCGGTCGGTGACGGTGACCGCCACGTAGCCGGCGAAGCGCAGCAGCCCGTGACCGGCGGCCAGCTCGGCGTCCTGGGCGGCCGCCACTGCGTATTCCCGCTGTTCTCGCTCGGGCGCGACTTGCCCGGTTTTTTGCCGCAGCCGGATGGCCACGTCCCTTTTGGTCTTGTCCGTCTGAAGGGAGCGCTCGGCCCGGCGGGGAGTTATCGGCTCGTAGAGCACGGACACCTGCCGTCTCCCTATCGCTGACGCGGCCAGCAGCCCGGCGAGCATGGATGCGTCGCGAGGGGTGCGCGGCCATTCGATCTCCGCCACCAGAGACCAGCTGTCGTCGTGCTCGTAGACGCCCCACGAGGTTTCGGTCCAGGTCGGGCCGGCCAGTGCCGGGGGGATTCCAGGTTCGGAACCGCTCCATCCCGGCCGGCGGGCCAGAATCCCTCGAGCGCCGATCTCCCGTCTACTCATTGGGGCGTAAGCGGTCCTGATCACCGAGGCCAGATCCCGCGGTCCGAGCCAGTGATCCACCTCGACGCCGGCTTGCAGCACACCGGAAGCGATGGAGACCATCCGGCGGGTCAGCACGGCGC
>JAKBBA010000202.1 GCA_021808665.1 Actinomycetes bacterium | reverse complement strand
GACCACCGTAGCCGCGAGGAGACCTTGCGTCGCTATTCGAACCGTGAGAGCTCGGTGGACATCTCACTTGGGGCGGTAGACGTCGCTTCGATGGTCGACTCGGTCGACGTAGACGACGCGCTCCTCCTCGTCGATCCAGTACACGACGCGATACGCCCCGACTCGCGCGCTGTGCCAGCCTTCGAGCTCCCGGCCGAGAGGGTGCCCGACTCGGTGAGGGTTAGCAATCAGACGGCCGAAGCAAAACTCGACGACGGCCCCTACGACTCGTGGTGAGGAAGCCGCGAGACGGTCGAGATGGCGAACCGCAGGTGGAGACCAACGCAGCCTGTACTCATCCACGGGACCAGCGGGCCTGTGCCTCCTCCTTGGTGAACTCGATCGTCTGGTCGGTCCGCCGAGCGACTGCAGCCTCTCGGAGGTCGGCGATCGCGTCAGCATCCGACAGCAGCTCCAGCGTGTCTTCGAGTGCCTCGAGGTCTTCAACTGCGAGCACTACCACGCTCGGTCGCCCATGCTTGGTGATCACGACGCGACGGTGCTCGGTTTCGATCCCTTCGACGACCTCGGATAGACGTGCCTTGGCGTCCGCCAGGGAGACTTGCTCGGTTGCTAGAGTGACCATAAGTAAGACTATATCGCTCCAAAAAGCGCTGCAGTGAGTCGCTGCCGAATGTCCTCGAGGTTCGAATACGAGTGTCTACGGCCCACCGTAGGTGTCATAGCGCGAAACCCCGTCCCGTCGGAAGGGGCTTCGCTGTTGTCGCCTGGCATGTCTGGGGGTAGCCCTCCTCTGATGTAGAACCTGGGCTGGATGGTGTCACGTTCTTCGACGACGAGAAGCCGGACGAAGGCGTGGGCGAGGGCCTTGCGTCGTTGTTCGCTGCCGTGGTGGATCTCGGCTTCGAGCTCGTCTCCGAGCGCCTCGATGGCGGCTTCGGTCTTCTTCAGCTCGGCTTCGGTGGCGGCGATCTCGTCTTGGTGGAGCCGGGCGGCGGTGGCGGTGTCTTCGGCCTTGGCGACGATGGCCCGTTCGAGCAATTCGGGGTCGGCGTAGAGGGCGAGCAGGGCGGCGAAGACGGCTTGTTCGAGGACCTCGGCGCGGATGCGTTCGCCGGTGCAGGGGTCTTTGCCGTAGCGCTAGCAGCGCCCGCAGGTGATGAGCCCGGTGAGCAGGTAGTCGGGGTGCTTGTCCGAGGGAGTGCAGGTCGGCGAGCCTGGGTCGGGTGGGATGGCGAGCGAGCTCAGCTGCTACCAGCTCCAGGTGCGATTACCGACAGCCCCGTCGACAGCGCCCTTCGGGAGAGCTCCGCGTCGTAGGTGACGATTTCGTCGGCACCGACCCTCAGTGCGACGGCTAGATGGATGGCGTCGTTGGATCGGAGCGGTGCATGGGTTCCAGCTGCCAGCATGTCCCCGCGAATGAGATCGACCAGGTTCACCGTGTCGAGTACCGCCCGGACTGCGTCGAGATCCACATCTTCGGGGTGGCGTCCTGCCGCACAATGCATCTCGGTATGGAGCAGCCACGACGAGACCAGCCGTCGGTCATCACGGGATGCCAACTCAGTGGCCAATGCTTCGGATTGCGGCTCGTCCAAGACGAGCTTCAGGGCGGCTGAGGTGTCCAGATAGGCGATCGTCACCAGCGATTGCGGACGTCGTCCACGATTGTTTTGCTGTCCGTGCCAGCCTTGCGTCGTATGACCGAGCCCAAGCTGGAGAGCGGGCGTACTGCCAGTCGTACCTGTCCTCGCGAGGTGAGCTCTGCGAGTGTGTCGGTGCCTGGCGGAACGATCAGCGCG
The DNA here is from genome assembly GCA_021808665.1 of Actinomycetes bacterium. The sequence continues at coordinate 3,593 of JAKBBA010000202.1, read as the reverse complement.
GCGAGCTGCCCGTGGTTGGTGACTTGGACCGTCTCCCCATTGGCAACATGGCGGAGTATCTCGCCGCTCTCATTTCGCATTTCCCGATGCGTGACCGTCCTCATGTCGCACAGTGTAGCACATCCAACCGTGAGCGAAATCGCACGACGGCTCCTCCACAGATGACAGGCGGGCCGGGCCTGGCCTGTGCGTGCAGACCCCGGCAAAGACGGACCCGTCGTTTCCACGGAATTTCACTGACAACTATCGGTCTCCGGCGCCGATGCGGAACGGAGCGAGCCTGATGAGGATCAGCGGGCGGGGTTGCCGACAAACGGATTGGGCTGCCGACAGAAATCAGCCGCTCTCTTGGGTCAGGCGTAGCGCCGTCGTATGGGTCGCTCTGCCTCTCCTGGCATTGGCGGCGGCCACGAGCAGTACCTCGGCCTCGTCCGCTCCCAAGCCGGACGTCCGCACGCCGTCGTCTTCGAAACGAAGCCGATCGCGTTCGCACTCCGCGACGTCGTTCCCGGCACCGATCTCGCATCCGTTGCTCAGCCCGGCATCGGTGCCGCGATCTGGCTCCACGCCACGGACGTCCAGGCCATTCACGATGCCCTCGTCGCCGACGGTCACACATCGTCTCCGCACCGATCGACGGACCCTTCGGTCGGACGTTCACCTTCGCCGACCCCGACGGCTAGCAGGTCACTCTCCACGACCGCGCCTGATCGGCCAAACGGGCTTTCTCAAACGGAGCGAACCCAGGCGGGGGCGCGGGGCTCGCGTTGCCCGGTCAGCGGTCGCCCTTGCCAAGGCGCAGGACGGCGTTGGCGGTAGTCAAAGTGATGGCGCTTCCATCGAGAAGTGACCGTGACCTGGCCTTTTACCAATCCAGGGGTGTTCGTCTAATGCAAACCCCAAGATCACTAGCTCGCCGACAGACGCTTTTATGGCGGTCACGGTGTCATGGCACGAACACCGCCGAGAGGTCGCAACGATCCTACTTGTGGTAGGATTCGCAACGTGGCCGCCTCAGCCAGGAAGAGAACATCGACGCCGGAGCCTTCGCCAGCCGACTCGGCAGATGCGCTGATCGACGAGATACGGATCGAAGCTCGCCCGGCCTTCGGCCCGGGGACTCGGCTCCGGGTACGTGGGTTGAACGTGCTCGCACAGGCTGGCGCCCAAGAGAAGGAGAAGGTCTCTCTGACGCTGGACAAGCCACTTGTGGACGAGATCCGTGCACAGTTCGCAGGTCGGGCACTCTCGACGTCGATCAACGAGTTGCTCTATGCCGCGTTGGCTCAAGAGCACTTGGGCGAGCTTGTGGACGAGATAGAGCGGGAAGCGGGAACGCCGTCCCCGGAAGCCTACGACCGGGTGCTCGCGCAGTGGTTCGCCGAGGACTGAAGAGCGTTCCTCCTGCGCCATGGCCGTCGGTGGTGCTCGACAGCGAAGGACTGTTGGCCATCGCAAGGAACGACAGCGAGGACGCGAGGGCGGTCCTCGCCTCCTCCCGAGAAGCCGGCGTTCCCGTCTTGGTGCCGGCGGTAGTGCTCGCGGAGACGCTCTTCGGTGACAACCGTGACGCCCGAGCGAACCAGGCGCTCAAGAAGCTGCAAGTCGTGCCGGTCTCCGAGTCGGTCGCTCGGGTGGCTGCGGTACTGAAGCGATTAGCCGACATGAGTGGCGTGGCAGGGACGGTCGACGCCCTCGTCGTGGCAATATCAGCTGCCGCAGGCGGAGGCGTCGTCCTCACCGCCGACGCCGACGATATCGCCACGTTGGCAGGCGCGGTCTCTGACGTCCGTATCCGGCCGGTACTCGTCTGAGTGACCTGACGAGGGTCACCGCTCACCATCGCCGAGGTGAAGGACGGGTGTTCGGCGATGCCAGGCGGAGCGATCCGCCGTCAAGAGTGGCCATTACCTGGTCTTTTGTAGATCCGGGGGTGTTCGTATAACGCCACCCCAAGACCACCACGTCGCCGTATTCGAACTTCGGCGCAGAGAAGAGCACGTCGACGCAGCGGATCGAGAGCCGGAGGGCGAGGTCCATCACGTCCTGGCAGTCGTCGAGGCCTGCCTCGATCACAGACTGGTGTGACTAGAGAGTGCGAAGCTCGGCGCCGATTGCGAGGCTCGCCGGGAAAGGTCGTCGGGCGACGAGCTCCCAGCCTTCGTCGCGGATGCGCCGGACGCATGCTTCGCGTTGGATGGCGGGGGAGTAGCCTTCCTCGGTCAGGTCCTTGTCGGCCCGCTCCTAGGTCGAAATCCGCAGGCATCGCACAGGGCGACGTAGAGGCCGGCGATCGCGTCGCTGCCTCAGCGTGATGAGCTGAGGCGTTCGACAGGGCCGGCGGCAGTTGGGGAGCGTCGCAACGGTGTCGCATGGACCTCCTTGGCTTTCGCGTCGTTCCGCATTGCGAGCAGAGGCGGGGAGCTCATGGTTCGGGAGCCTCGGGAGCGGGCTGCCAGGCGTAGCTTTCACCGAACGGGACCGATCGATCCTGACCATGCTCTACCGCCATCGGGTCTTCACGACCGACCAGCTGGCTGCGAGATTTACTTCGACAACGTCAACGCCGACCCAGCAGCGATTGACCACGCTCTACAAGCTTCGGCTCCACGACCGCTTTCAGCCGCCCGACCACCGCTACGCCAGCCTGCCGTACCATTACGTGCTCGACGAACTCGGCGCCTTGGCGATCACCACCGAACGGGGACGAGGACCCAGACAAGGCGCGATGGCGACCCGACAAGGCGCTGGCCCTCACCTGTGAGTGGTGCGGCCGACCCCTCCCGCCTCGGGCGCCGGAGACGACGCATCAAACTACGCGATCGAGTTTGGGCGGCACTATGCCGCGGTGGCCAGCCTGAACCCCGCTACGCGTGGCCGGCAAAATCCGAAAGTTCGCGCCGTGGTCGTCGATGCGACAAGCGCCCTTCACCCGGCGGTCCTGGACGCATGGATCCGAGAGCCTTGTGGACGGATAGGCGATGCGTTTTGGGGGCGACGGATCATGGAGTCGGCGGGCGTCTCGGCCACGGGACCCTTCCCTGGATGACGCGTCCGTCACCGAGTCGCACGGTGAGGATCTCGGGCGGATCGTCTTCCGGGAGTGGCGCGGCACCGAAGCGCAGCCCGAACTCCTCGATCTCCGGCGAGAGCGTGATCTGGAGGGTCTTGCCTCCACTCGTGAGAACCGTGGCCTCTTCGATCGAGGGAACCCCGCGAATCAGAATGAACGGCGGAGTACCGTCGCTCCTGCCCGCCCAGACGTTCACGACGTCATCGCCGTACAGCTTCGGTCCGCCCATTCCTGACCGCGCCGAACGCCCGGCGACGGAGGTCCGGCGCACGAAGCTGTAGAGCCCGTCGTCACAGGTGGGATCCGGCCGGACGTCGACCGACCACGTGGTGCCATCGGGTTCACGTCCTTCAAGGACGACCTGGGATGGTTCATCTTCACCCTGCAACGCGCTGCATCCCCTTGGCTCTACGGCGGTCAACGTCCGATCGGCGCACCCAGGTCCATCGCTTGAGGTCCTCGTGTAGGGCAGGTGAGATGACGCCTCCGAGCGACGGCTGGCAGGCGTTTGGCTTGCTGG
>JAKBBA010000011.1 GCA_021808665.1 Actinomycetes bacterium | reverse complement strand
CGCCGCCGAAGTCAGCGCTGCGATGTCCAACTTCGGTGTCCCGGCAAGTACGTCGTGCCCGTCGAACATGACACCGTCGTGATGGTCCTCCGAGTCGAGTTGGCGAAGCGCCGCCGAGTTCAGTACCGCGACGTGGCCGCTTCGATGGTGCAGGACTAAAGGAACGTCTTCGCCATCTTTCGATCGGCAGACTCGGTCGAGGTCCCAGCGCGTCGGGTGGGTTCCTTCTTGCATTAGCGCCTCGTCGTAACCCCAAGCGCGGATCCAGCCCCCCGAAAGGTTCCCCGCGCCTTGGTCGATACCGTCCCCCAGCCGGCCGAGGAGGTCACGCAGCGAGGTCGAAGCCGACACGTCGATAGAGAGACCCGCTGCGACTGACGCCATGAAGTGCACGTGGTGATCGACGTAGCCCCCCTGGGCTCCGGTCCCCGGGAAGCCTGTGACAGGGCCAGACGACCTAGTTCTCACCGCCCGGAAAGGATAACACCCGAACACAAGCCGCTAGCCAGCCCAGCCCAGCCCGCAGTCGCCGTCCCGGCAGCGGCGTCGCGGCCGGTATGGTGAAGGTAGAGAAGTGATAGAAGACTGCTGTGGGCAGGCTCCCCAGCGCCACGCTGGACTATGACGATAACCAGCACGGTCCGAGTGACCGGCTAGACAGCCAAAAATGGATGCGGACAAAAAGCATAGAGACGCCAAGAAGATGAAGTTGGGTAGCCGGAAATGCTGAGCGGAGCGAGGTTCGCCGCTGTAGCGCTGGCCCTCGGGGCTGCGGCCTCTTTCGCTGTCTCGAACGTTACGCAGATGTCGGCGATAGCCCGCCAGCCCTACCCGGCCGGCAGCGATCCCAACGCGGATACCCCAACTTCTGACAAGCAAGGCGACGACGCAGCGGAACGGGGAACCGACACTTCGGAGTCCGACCGTCCGCCACGCACGTCCAAGACAATCGATGGGGGCCTGCTCGTCCGTGTCGGGCGGGACCCCCTGTGGCTGGTCGGTCTGGTCGCTTCGATAGCCGGGTTCGCCATGGAGGCTACTGCCCTGTCGATAGCTCCCGTCGTGTTAGTGCAGCCCCTGATCGTGGCGGAGCTCGCTTTCGCTATCCCTCTGGCCGCGTTCATAGCCAAGCACCCTCTCGGCAAGGCGGAATGGACCGGGATCGCCCTGGTAAGCAGCGGTCTACTGGCGCTGCTGATTGTGGTTCACCCTTCGAACACGCCGATCTCCGCTCCCCCAGAGCGCTGGCTGGTGCTGTTCGGTTCGGTGGCGGCCGTAGTATTGGGGCTCTTGGCAGTGTCGAGACGGACAGGTGCCATCGCCCGGACCAGCCTCCTCGCGGGCGCCGCCGGAGTCACTTTCGGTCTTCTGTCGATTATCACCAAGGCGACGACCCACCAACTGGCCGTTCACGGGATTGGGTTCCTCGGCACCTGGCAGCCATGGGTGCTCGCCGCCCTCGGGATTGCGGGCATGACCTTGACCGTCAACACCTACCAGTCGGGCCCTCTCGCTGTCTCGCTTCCGCTGCTCGACGTCGGCGAACCGATAGCAGCCTCGCTGATAGCTACTGTGGTCTTCGGGGAGAGCCTCGGCCAGATCGGGGTAACCGGCGATGCTGTCTTGGCGGCTGGTATAGCTGCGATAGTCGGCGGCGTCGCCTCACTGGACCACTCTCCACTGGTTCGTAACCACGTCGAGGCCTCCGCCGCCCCGGATCGTGGCGCGGGGCGACCGGCGGACCGCCAGTCGATCCAGTGCGCCCGGCGCACACCCCCCGGCTGAGCGTTAATCGGCTGAGGATGAGGACCCGACCAACGGCACGACGTCCGCTCAGGCAGTTTCCGCTACGAAGTCGATGAGGGATTCCACCGCGCCGACGAGGGCCGGTTCCAAGTCTGCGTAGGTTCGCACCTGGGAAAGCAGGCGACGCCACAGACTGCCGGGGTCCGACTCGCCCATCGCGTCGCAGATACCTTCCTTCCAGGATCGCCCGCGGGGTATCACAGGCCAGCTCTCCAGCCCGACGACATGGGGTCGGATGGCCTGCCAGACGTCCACATAGGGAGTCCCTCGTATAAGAACGTGAGGACCCTGCAGGCGCTGGGCGATCCTAGACTCTTTGCTCGCGTCCACCAGGTGATCCACGAGAACGCCGAGGCGGGCGTCGCCAGCCGGTTCGAAAGCTTCGATGAACTCCTCCAGATGGTCGATGCCGTCCAAGCGTTCGACGACGATCCCCTCGACCCTAAGGTCGTCTCCCCAGACTTTCTCCACTAGCTGCGCGTCGTGGATTCCTTCGACGAGAACCCGGCTCTGCCTGGCAACACGGGCTCGCCGGGGACCTGCGTCGATCGACCCGGACGCCGTCCGGCGCAGCGCCGTTCCTCCCGAAGCACCACCACGGGCAGGAGCGGGGGGCATTACCAGCGTGACCGTCTCGTCGCCCAGGCGGAACGCCGCCCGGTGCATACCAAAGAGTCTCTCAAGGCCGGTGTTGAGGGAGCGCAGCACGACGGCCCCCTGGTCGAAGCCCACAACCGCGCCGGTGAAGCGCGACCCAAGGTGGGTGACAGTAAGACCCGTCGAGGCAACTATCTCCCGGTACTCGCGGCCTCGGCGCCACTCGCCGTCTACGGGACCCGAGAGGATCCCTCTTCCCAGCTTTCTTTCCGCCACAGCCTCCTAAGCTACCGCTGCCCGGCCCGAAGGTTGTGGCTACTCCCCTGGGTCCTCTGGGTCGAGCGGGCCGTGCTATCCGACTGGATCGCGGGGGAGTCCAAGAACTAGCTCGGCAACGATGTTGCGCTGCACCGCCCAGGTTCCCCCCCCGATGGTGAGCGCCGGAGAGAAAGTCCACCCGTAGTGCCACACGGGGTCGACGCCGTCGAGGCGCCCGACGCTCGACTTGATCTCCGTAGGGCCGGCGCGCCGGCGTTGCGCCAACGAACCCGAAGGCCCGGACCCTTGGAGCATCCCTGAAGCTCCGGCGAAAGCTTTAGCTAAGGCCATGACCCGCGCTCCATGCTCGTCAGCTAGAAGCTTCTGCACTGAAGCTTCCGGGCCGGGAGTCGCCCCTGAGAGCCGAGCCGAAAGGGTCCGGTATCGCATGAGGGTGAGAACCCGGCCTTCGGCCCAGACCCGCGCGGCCTGCTGGCGCAACAAGGGGTCTGCTATCCCGCCGGCGCCGCGGACCAGGTCCATCAGATCCTCGACGGTCGGCCCGCTGCCCCAAAGCACACCTCCGCTGGAAAGCGACACCCTCTCGTTGGCAAGGGTCGCCTTCGCCAGACGCCAGCCTTCTCCTACCTCGCCTACCAGGCAGTCCGCAGGGAGCCGCGCATCGGAGAAGAAGACCTGGTTGAAAGAATGTGCCCCCGTCATGTCCACTATCGGCGACATGGTGATCCCCGGCGTGTCCATCGGGCAGATGAAGTACGAGATGCCTCTGCGCTTCGGGGCGTCCGGATCCGTCCGGGCCAGGAGGATGCCGAACGCGGAGCGATGCGCGCCGCTGGTCCAGATCTTCGAACCGTTGATAACCCACTCGTCCCCGTCGCGTTGCGCGGTGGTGCGCAGCGACGCCAGGTCAGAGCCGGCGTCGGGTTCGCTGAAGAGTTGGCACCAGGTCTCCTCTCCCGACAGCGCAGGCCACAGGTAGCGCTGCTTTTGGGCTGTCGTGCCTGCGAGAAGGATCGTCGGCGCCGCCCAGCCGATCCCGATCGGGTTGGATGGACGCGAAACCCCTGCCCGTTCGAGCTCTTCGTCGACTATCAGCTGGTAGATGGGATCCGCGTCGTGCCCGTAGGGGGCAGGCCAGTGCGGAACGACCCAGCCACCTTCGGCCAGGTCCCTTCCTGTCGGGTGCGGGTGCTCGCTCAGCCAGGTGCGGATCACCGCCCTTCGCGGGTCATCCTCCCGGGCCAGGTCGAAGTCCATTACGTGTCGCCTCCAAGCCGCTCTGTGTCAACCGGGGCTGCGTTTGCGCCGGGCGGTTCGCGTAGTTATGTTGCAGGACGAGCCACGTCAAGTCAAGTTCGTAACGCTGGCCGCTCAGCCGGCAGAGCCCGAAACCCTGGGGGTCGTCGAAAAAAATGGGGGATGATCGCATGCACTCGCCGTCGAGGTCGCCAAGCGAACTTGTTGCGGACCTGGAAGGCGAGCAGGCCAGTCTAGACACCCTGCTGTCAGCGATAAAGCCCCAGGACTGGTCCCGGCCGACCCCGGCGGTTGGCTGGGACGTGCGCGACAGCCTGAGCCACCTGTGCTTCTTCGAAGAGGCGGCAGTGACGTCGCTTCTCGAACCCGAACGCTTTGTGGCCCAGCGCGACGAGCTTTACGCCAGCATGGCGTCGTCGCTTCAGTCAGGTTCGGCCACCCCCGACCTCGCCCTCGGCCGCCAGATCGGGGACCCGGTGGCCCTGCTCGAACGTTGGAGGACGGCCAGGGCCTCCTACGCCACCGCCGCTGCAAGCGCGGATCCCAAGGCGCGCGTCGAATGGTACGGGCCGTCGATGAGCCTCGCGAGCTTCACCACCGCAAGGTTGATGGAGGCGTGGGCTCACGGGGTCGACATGAAGGACGCTGTCGGAGTCGCCTTGGTAGCCAGCCGGCGACTTCGTCATATCTGCCATATCGGCTTCTCAGCCCGGGCTTACAGTTTCGCCTCCCACGGCGTCGACGACCCGGGGGACCCCGTCCGTCTGGTGGTGGATTCCCCAGACGGGGATGTGTGGACCTGGGGACCCAGCGACGCCACGGACGTGATCAGCGGGCCCGCGCTAGACGTGGCCCTCGTGTTCACCCAGCGACGCCATCGAAGCCGCACGCTCGTAAGGACGCAAGGGCCGACAGCGGAGCTTTGGCTTTCGATCGCCCAGGCTTTCGCTGGGCCCGGCACAGTCACCGACCCGCAACGCTAGGAAGAGACCGCCACAAGATGCCAGGGTTACCACTCCAAAGCAGCGTGGACACACTAGGCGAGGACTTCGCCGGCCGGAGGGACGCCATGCTCGAAAAGCTCTTCGAGCTCGGACGCCTCGCAGAGTCCGCTGCTGCAGGCGGCGGGGCTAAGGCCACCGAGCGGCTGCGTTCCCGGGGGAAGATGCCTATACGGGAACGGATCTCCTATCTGATCGACAGGGACTCCCCCTTCTTGGAGATCAGTCCGCTGGCCGGTTACATGACCGACTACGCCGTTGGTGGCGGGATGGTCCTTGGGATCGGGGTCGTCGAGGGAACCGAGTGCGTGATAATCGGCAACGACCCGACTGACCTGGGCGGTGCCATGACGGCCGTGTCGATCAGGAAGCTGATGAGAGCGCTTGAGATAGCACGGCTGAACCGGTTGCCTTACATCCAGCTCGTGGAGTCCGCTGGGGGTGACCTTCGTGGACTCTCCGACGGCGACGACCCCGAGGCGGTGATGCGCCGCAACCTCACCCATTTCGCGGAGAGCGGGCGCATGTTCCACGACATAACCGAGCTTTCCGCTCTCGGAGTCCCGACTGTGTCGATCGTGTTCGGCAGCTCGACCGCCGGCGGCGCCTACCAGCCCGGACTGTCCGACTACAACATTTTCGTTGAGGGCCACGCCAAGGTGTTCCTGGGGGGACCTCCGCTCGTGAGGATGGCCACCGGTGAGATCTCCGCCGACGAGGAGCTCGGCGGCGCCGCGATGCACGCGTCGCTTAGCGGTCTCGCCGACTACCTGGCGGTCGACGAGATGGACGCCATCCGCGCCGCTCGCGCGGTCATCAGCCACCTCCATTGGCGCAAAGCCGGGCCCGGACCGCTGATAGACGACCCGGACCCGCCTCTGTTCGACCCCGACGAGCTGCTCGGCCTGATGCCGGCGGATCTCCGCCAGCCAGTCGAGGTGCGAGACGTCATCGCACGCGTCGTCGACGGCAGCCGCTTCGAGGAGTTCAAAGCCTCCTACGGTTCTACTCTCGTCACCGGCTGGGCTGAGATCGGCGGGTTCGCCGTGGGGATACTGGCGAACAACGGCGTGCTGTTCTCCGAGTCAGCCCAAAAGGCAGCGCAGTTCATACAACTCGCCAACCAGTGCTCCACCCCTCTGGTCTTCTTACAGCACATCACCGGCTACATGGTCGGCAGGGACTACGAGCGTGGAGGCATAGTCAAGCACGGAAGCCAGATGATCAACGCGCTGTCCAACTCGACCGTACCGCACATCACTGTCATTCTCGGAGCGAGCTACGGGGCTGGTAACTACGGGATGGGGGGCAGAGCATTCGACACCAGGTTCGTATTTCTCTGGCCGACCGCCAAGATAGCGATCATGGGACCAAAGCAGATGGCAGGTGTCATGTCTATAGTGAGACGTGAGCAGGCCGCCCGGCGCAACTTCGAACTGGACGAGGACTCCGAACGAGCGCGCTCTGAGGCCGTCGAGGCTTTCGCCGAGGCACAGTCGCTTGGTCTTTACGCTACCGGCCGGGTAGCCGACGACGGGATCATCGACCCGCGCGACACCAGAACAGTGCTCACGATCGCCTTGTCAGCGTGCCACAGCGCCGAGGTCAAAGGTGCTCCAGGATACGGGGTGTTCCGGCTGTGATCACAAGACTCGCGATCGCCAACCGGGGGGAGATAGCCCGCCGGATCATCAGGACGGCAACGTCGATGGGTATCGAGACCGTCGCAATGTACTCGGACACCGACGCGGGCTCCCCCCACGTTCGCGACTCGGACCTGGCAGTCCGACTGACCGGCCGGGGCGCATCCGAGACGTACTTGAACGTCGACGCGGTAGTGGACGCGGCTCTGCGGAGCCAAGCGGACGCTCTACATCCCGGCTACGGATTCCTCTCCGAGAACGCGGAACTAGCCCGGGCCGCTATCGCCGCCGGTCTCACCTGGGTAGGACCGACCCCCAAGGTGATAGCCGCCATGGGCGACAAGCTCGCTGCCAAGTCGGCCATGGCGGCCGCAGGAGTTCCGACTCTTCCCACTTGGACGGCGGACGACCCGGCGGTGGAATTTCCCGTGCTGGTCAAGGCGGCGGCGGGAGGTGGCGGTAAGGGCATGCGTGTTGTCAAGACCCGATCCGAGCTTCCCGGGGCTCTAGAGGCAGCCGCCAGGGAGGCTGTCTCTGCTTTCGGGGACCCGACGGTCTTCCTGGAGCGCCTGGTTACGCGAGCCCGTCACGTCGAAGTGCAGGTCCTCGCCGACTCGCACGGCAACTTCGTACATCTCTTCGAGCGCGAGTGCTCGCTGCAGCGGCGCCATCAGAAGATCGTCGAGGAGTGCCCTTCGAGCGCGCTTGACGACGAGTTGCGCCGAACGATGGGGGACGCAGCCCTTCGCGGCGCCCGCGCCGTCGGCTACCTGGGAGCGGGCACGGTGGAGTTCGTCCTAGAAGACGATGGCCGCTTTTGGTTTTTGGAAGTGAACACCCGCATCCAGGTCGAGCATCCTGTCACCGAGGCTGTCACAGGCGTGGACCTCGTTCGCGAGCAACTCCTCGTGGCAGCAGGCGAGCCTCTGTCCATCCGCCAGGAGGACCTGTCGATCCGCGGGCACGCCATAGAAGCGAGGTTGTACGCCGAGGACCCCGCCAACGACTTCCTGCCCTGCACGGGCGCTCTCGCCGAGTTCAGCGTGCCAGCCCGGCCGGCGTTGCGCTGGGAGTCGGGAGTCGAGCAAGGCTCGACAGTTGGGATCGACTTCGACCCGATGCTCGCCAAGGTGATCTCCCACGCGCCAACTCGCACGGAAGCAGCAAGGAGCCTGGCGCTCGGCCTGGCGCGGGCCAGGCTGCGCGGCGTGGCCACCAACCGCGACTTCCTGGTGGCAGCGCTCAGGTCGACGGCCTTTCTGCGAGGCGACACGACCACCGATTTCGTCGACACCGCAGGAGTACCGAGACTACGCGACGCTACCGAGGAGGAAGTGGCTGTCGCAGCCGCGGCTGCCGCTCTCGCCGCCCGCCACGCTCGCCGCTCGACAGCCGGGGTACTTCGCAATGTTCCCGGCGGTTGGCGTAACTCTGTGATGCCGCCCGAGCGGGCGTCGTATCGCTATCGGGGAACGGACCTAGAGGTCTACTACAACTTTGGGCGCGACGGATCCGCCACGTTCGTCGTCGACGATTTGACTCTGGCGCTCTCCGACATCGATGTGAGCACCTCCAGCCCCGGGTTGGAGGTGCGGGTGTCGGTGGGGAGAACAGGCGAACGACGCCTGCATGTGCTCGAAGCGGCCACCAAGGTGTGGGTGCAAGGTGCCGAAGGCGACGTCGAGCTTGACGTCGTGGAGCGTTTTGCCGTGGCTGGGTCACAGAACCCCGATGGTGCTTTGGCGTCGCCGATGCCTGGCAGGGTGGTGCGAGTGTCGGTAGCAGCGGGTGACGTGGTGGACACAGGAACCGAATTGGTGGTGATAGAGGCGATGAAGATGGAGCACAAGCTCACCGCAGCGACGCCGGGCCGAGTGGGGGAAGTGCTGGTCAGCGCCGGGGATCAGGTTGCGGCCGGCCAGCTCCTAGTCGTCGTAGAAGACGCTCACCGGGCCGACCCCGCCGAGTCGGAGGGGGGACGGTGACGGAGCGCACAGAAACCGGCTTTCAACCGCGCAGGGCCGTTAGGATAGCGAACTGCAGCGGGTTCTACGGGGATCGGCTCTCCGCTGCACGTGAGATGGTCGACGGTGGTCCGATCGACTTCCTAACCGGAGACTGGCTGGCCGAGCTCACGATGCTGATCCTCGCCAAGAACCTCCTGCGCGATCCGCAGGCCGGCTACGCAAGGACTTTCGTGACGCAGATGGAACAGGTAATGGGTGATTGCCTTGAGCGTGGGATCAAAGTCGTTTCCAACGCCGGGGGTCTCTCCCCGCGCGGCTGCGCCGAGGCTGTAGCCAGCGTCGCCGAGCGTCTCGGGCTGTCGCCATCGATTGCCTACGTAGAAGGAGACGACCTGCTCGGGCGCCTAGCGGACCTGGGTGACGCCGGGATAGACCTCCGCCACATGGAAACCGGGGAGCCGTTGGGCAACCGTCAAGTGATGACCGCCAACGCCTACCTGGGCGGCTGGGGGATCGTGGAGGCGCTCGAGCGCGGAGCGGACATTGTCGTGACGGGCCGGGTAACTGACGCTGCCTTGGTGGTCGGGCCTGCGGCCTGGTGGCACGGGTGGGCTAGGGACGACTTCGACCGGCTCGCCGGGTCGCTCGTCGCGGGCCATGTGATCGAGTGCGGAGCGCAGGCCACGGGGGGTAACTACGCTTTCTTCTCCGAGATCCCAGGCCTTGAGCACCCCGGTTTTCCGATAGCGGAAGTGTCGGCGGATGGCTCGTCGGTGATCACCAAGCACCCCGGCCATGGGGGCGCGGTGACCGTCGGCACCGTCACCGCGCAGTTGCTATATGAGATAGCAGGCCCCGCGTACATTAACCCTGACGTCACGGCGCGCTTCGACACGATAAGACTCCAAAGCGACGGGCCGGACAGGGTACGAATTTCCGGTGTAGCAGGCGAACCCCCACCTGATACGACGAAGGTGTCTGTGAACTTCGCCGGGGGGTGGAGGTCCACCACCAGCCTGTACCTGACAGGTCTGGACATCGAAGCGAAAGCAGCTGTGGTGGAAAAGGCCCTGTGGTCGTCTTTCCCAGGTGGCCGGGACTTCTTCGACAGGACCGACGTGACCCTAGCCCGGACCGACAAAGTGGACCCTGAGACCAACGAGGAGGCGTCGGCCCTTCTGCGCATCACCGTCAAGGACGCCGACGAACGCAAGGTAGGCCGGGCGTTCTCCGCCAAGGTGACCGAACTAGCCCTCGCCTCGTACCCTGGCCTCTACGGGGGCGGTCTGACGTCCGGCGCTACCGCCTTCGGCGTGTTCTGGCCTGCGTTGGTGCCGTCCTCGCTCGTACATCAAGAGGTGGTCGTAAGAGGCGAAAGGACCGTGGTGGAGCCGACGCTTGTGGACCCTTCCAGCGCCCGCCCGACCGTCCTCGCCGCCGGGCCCGAAGCCGCCGGGCCCCCCGTGCAAGCAGACGCCAGCCGCGCGCCGACGAGACGTGTGCCTCTGGGGGTCGCGTTCGGGGCCCGCTCTGGCGACAAGGCCGGGAACGCTAACCTCGGAGTCTGGGCTCGCAGCGACCTCGCCTACCAGTGGCTCGCCGGCTACCTGAGCGTAGATCGCCTCAAAGTCCTCCTGTCCGAGACGGCTGACTTGGAAGTGCGACGCTACGAGCTCGCCAACCTGAGGGCGATCAACTTCGTTATCGTCGGCCTTCTAGGCGACGGGGTCGCTGCGAGCACCCGCCAGGACGGCCAAGCCAAGAGCCTCGGAGAATGGCTGAGAGCCCGATACGCGGACATCCCAGTATCGGTCCTCGAATCGTCGGGTAGCGCCAGCTAAGCCAGAGGCCGGCTGAACCGCCAACAGCCGCTCAGGGCGCTACGAGGACCGGTTCGTCATCCGCGTCGGATGCACCCGGCCGCTCGACTCCCTCCACGTTGAGGTGGGGGATCAGCCTGTCCAACCATCCGGGGAGCCACCAGTTCGCGTCGCCAAGCAAGTGCATGGTCGCAGGGACGAGCACCGTGCGGATAATGAAAGCGTCGACAAGGATCGCTCCTGCGAGCCCGATGCCGAACTGTTTGATCACCACGTTGTTACCTAGGGCGAATGAGGCGAAGACCAAGATCATGATCGTCGCAGCAGCCGTTATCACCCGCCCGGTTGCGGACTGGCCGACCGTCACTGCTCTTGAGGCGTCACGGTGAGCCACCCACTCCTCGCGCATCCGGCTCACCAGGAACACCTCGTAGTCCATTGAGAGCCCGAAGAGGATCGACAGCAAGATCACGGGAAGGAACACTTCGACCGGCACCTTCGACGATATGCGGAAAAGGGAGTGACCCCATCCCCACTCGAAGACGGCGTTCAGAATTCCCAAGGACGCGCCCACGGAGAGAATGTTCATCACCGACGCCACGAGCGGGACGACCAGGCTGCGGAAGACAGCCATCAGCAAGATGAATCCGAGCACCACGACCGCCAACACGAAGTAGATCAGTTTGGACGCCAAGACGTGCGCGAAGTCTGTCTGGATCGCCGTCTGGCCTCCTACTAGCACGTCTAGGCCGCTGCCTGCTTCCGCTTTTGGTATCACGTCCGAGCGTAGGTGGTTTACCAGCACGGTCGTCTTTGCTGCCTGAGGACTGGTCGAGGGGTACACGGTGGCTATGGCGACCGTGCCAGCCGGGTTGGTGACGGCCGGAGCGACCGAGACGACACCCGGGACACCCGCAACGTCGCGGGTTACCGCCGCGAACGCCGCCTTGTCGGCAGGGCTTGGGAGCTGGGCGACCAGCAATAGAGGACCGTTGAAACCGGGTCCGAAACCTTGCGCTAGGAGATGGTAAGCGGCGAGTGTGGTCGAGCCGGGCGGGTCGCTGCTCGCGTCGTCAAGCCCAAGGCGCAAAGTGAAGATCGGTAGCCCTATAGCCACGACCGCTAGCAGCGCTATAACCGCCGGTAGAGTCGGGCGGCGTTCTATGAAAGTCGACCAGCGGTTCCAAAACCCCGACACGTGATCCACTTCGGGACCCTGCGCCAAGAGACGGCGACGCTCACGCCTGCTAAGAACTTTCGGCCCGAAGAACCCGAGCAGCGCCGGCAGAAGCGTGATCGACGCGAACATAGTGAGAAGCACCGTCACCGACGCCGAGATAGCCAAACCGTAGAGGAAGGAAAGTCCGAGCACGAACTGACCCATCAAGGCGATACAGACCGTGAGACCAGCGAAGAACACCGCCCTTCCAGAGGTGTTGATCGCCTCGACAGCCGCCGCTTCTATACCCTTGCCCGCTTTGAGGGCGCTGCGGTGCCGCGTGAGAATGAAAAGCGAGTAGTCGACCCCGACCCCAAGTCCGATGAGCACCCCGAGCAGGGTTGCGAAGTCCGCTATCGACAGCACGTGACTAAGAAGAGTCGTGATGCTCGTGCCAATGCCTATGGCTATCAGAGCGGTAATGATCGGCAGCAGGGCGGAGAATAAAGCTCCGAAGGCCAGACCCAGAACTATCAGCGCGAAGATTACGCCTGCGATCGTGCTCGATGACCCTGCCTGGCTGTTTAGTTGCTCTATGTCCTGGCCACCGAGCGCCACCTGGAGGTTCGACCCCCGTGCCGCCTCAGCCGTCGACACTACCCTCGCGACGTCGGCTTTCGGGTTGGATCCGACCTGGCCGTCGAAGACGACGGTGGCAAACGCGACCTTCGCGTCCTTGCTGACTTGCTGTCGCCCCGACGGGGCGTAAGGGCTGTTGACAGCCCTTACATCGGGCAGGGAGGCCACTTGCGAGAGCATCTTCGACACGACCGCCTTGACGGCCGGGTCGGTGACCGTCCCCGACTGTGTGGCCACGACTATCTGATCGGAGCTACCCGACGCGGCGGGGAAATCCTTTTGAAGCAGGTTGAGAGCCTGCGCGGACTGGGTGCTCGGCAGCTGGAACTTGGTTGCGAAACTGGACCCCGCGGAGCGACTAGCGGCCGCTGTAACGACGAGCGCGAGGATCCACGCCAGCAGGACTATCCGGCGGTGCCTGAAGCACCACCGCGCAAGATCGGACACTTCTGTGCTCTACCTCCGAGGTCGCGCGGTGCCAGTCGGCACACGCCTTTTCGACCTCTACGATACAGCCGCTCGGGAACTTACTGGTACCAGGAGCGAAAGGCCGCCGCCCGCTACGTGACCGCTGCTGTCGCCGCTCCCCTCGCGAAAAGCTGGGCCTGAGGGAAGATAAAGCCCGCCTGGGGCGTTCGTCTCAGGACATGGCAGAGTCCGAGCAAGTCGCGCCCTCGAACACCTCGGCACGCCGGTCACATGACGGGATGGTGTTGGCCATCGCCTGCTTAGCGCAGTTCATGGTGGTCCTCGACGTGTCGATAGTCAATGTCGCGCTGCCCTCCATCGGACGCGACCTGCACTACAGTGCCTCTGGCTTGCAGTGGGTGGTGAACGCTTACGTGCTCACCTTCGCCGGCTTCCTCCTGCTGGGAGGCAGAGCTGCCGACATCTTTGGACGGCGGCGCGTGTACATGGCCGGCTTGTGGCTCTTCAGCGCGGCGAGCCTCGCCGGTGGCCTGGCGCAAGACTCGACCTGGTTGACGATCGCCCGGGCCGCGCAAGGCGTCGGAGGCGCGATCCTCTCCCCGGCGACTCTCACCATCCTCGTGACCACCTTCTCCGGAAAACACCTACCCCGGGCTCTTGGGATATGGAGTGCCGTTGCCGGCGCCGGCGGGGCGGCAGGCTCGATACTCGGCGGCGTCCTCACAGCTGAACTGTCGTGGCGTTGGGTCCTGTTCGTGAACATCCCGGTGGGCGTCGTCGCTACCGTCGCTGCGTTGGGATACCTAACCGAGGCTAAAGGCCACAACGCCGACGGTACCAGGCCGAAACTCGACGTCGTAGGGGCGATAGCCGTTACTGGTGGCCTGAGCGCTTTGGTCTACGCCATAGTCGGGACATCCACGCACGCATGGGGGTCAGCGCAGACCCTCGCTTTTCTGGGGGTGGCCGCACTCGCGCTCGTCGGTTTCGTCGTCTACGAAGCCCGCTTCCCATCCAACCCGCTGGTCCCGCTCGGGCTGTTCCGCTCGCGCTCGGTGTGGGGGGCGAACCTGGTCATGTTCTTAGTCGGTGCCGCCTTCTTCGCAATGTGGTACTTCTTGTCTTTGTACCTCCAAGACGTCCTCGGCTATGGAGCCCTTCGGGCCGGCATGGCTTTCCTGCCAATGGCGGTGACCATCATTATCGGTGCGCAGACGAGCTCGCGCCTGCTGCCCCGCATAGGTGCTCGCCCTTTGCTGCTAGCGGGAACCGTCGCTGCCACCGCCGGGTTCTTATGGCTGTCGGAGATCAGCGTGCACGGCCAGTACTGGGCTCACGTGTTCGGGCCCGGCTGTATCATCTCGCTCGCCCTCGGGCTGCTGTTCACACCCCTGGCTTCGGCTGCGACCGCCGGGGTGCCACGCCACGAAGCCGGCCTAGCCTCCGGCGTGCTCAACACGTCCCGCCAGGTCGGTGGGTCTCTCGGACTGGCAGTACTGGCCACAATCGCGACCGACCGGACCAACTCACTGCTGCACTCCAACAGAGCTGCTGAGGCAGGGTTGAGTCGAACGGTTCTGGCTGCAACCGATTCGGGGTTCGTAAGGGCCTTCGAGGTCGCCGCCTTCGTGTGCGCGGCCGGGTTCGTAGCGGCGTTCGTAGTGCCTAAGCTCCGCTCGCCGGCGCCAGCCGCCGAGCGGCCGCCCGGAGATCTCAGGAGCTTCTCAACGTCGTCCTAAGCAACCCACAGCCTCGAAGCGCATCCTGGTTGATGTAGAGATCGACAAGTGAGCTTCTAGCAGAACAGGACGGCGACATGAGTTACACCCCAGGACAGCCATACGACTCGCAGTTTCCTTCCCAAGGACCGTCCACCTCTTCGCAACACCGGCGGCGCACCCGACCGGCCGTGGCAGTCGCAGCCGTGCTCGCCACGGTCGGCGCCGGAACGGTGGCAGGTCACATACTGTGGCCGTCGTCTGCTACACGCTCAGCTGCGGCGCCACTGTCCAACAGTTCCGGCTCGTCGGGGTCCAGTACTTCTCCGTCAAGTTCGAGCGGTGTCAGCGGATCGGGAACGTCTTCTGTCGCAGGCCAGGGCAGTCCGACCGACGTGTCGGCCATCGCGTCGAAAGTGGACCCGGGCCTGGTCGACGTGAACTCGACTTTCACTTACCAGCAAGCGTCGGGAGCAGGGACGGGAATAGTCCTGTCTTCGAACGGGATTGTGCTCACCAATAACCACGTGATCAACGGTGCTACTTCTATTACCGTCACGGATCTCGGCAACGGGCGGACCTACCCCGCGACCGTGATCGGCTACGACGCTGCCAAGGACGTTGCGGTCCTTCAACTCCAAGGTGCTTCGGGACTTCAGACGGCGTCCATAGGGAACTCGTCGTCGGCGCGAGTCGGGCTCCCTGTCGTCGCAATAGGCAACGCCGGCGGTGTTGGCGGCACTCCGAGCACTGCGGGAGGTTCTGTCACCGCCCTGGATCAGTCGATCACAGCCTCCGACTCCCTTGATGGTGTGGCAGAGCATCTGACCGGGATGATCGAGACCAACGCTGCTATCGAGCCAGGCGACTCCGGCGGTCCGCTTGTGGACGCTTCGGGACACGTGATCGGGTTGGACACCGCTGCAGCAGCAGGAAACCAACTTCAAGCATCTGTGAGCCAAGGTTACGCCATCCCTATAAACGACGCTATGTCAATAGCCCGCTCCATCCTCGCCGGCGACTCGACGGCGTCGATACACGTCGGACCGACCGCCTTCCTCGGCGTCCTAATCGGATCCTCCAGCGAGTCCGCTAATCCCGGTGCGTTCGTATTCGGCAACTCACCGCTTTCGCAGACCCCCCAGGTTGCCAGCGGAGCGACGGTAGCCGGGGTAATACCCGGCTACGCCGCAGCCAACGCCGGCTTGGGCACCGGCGACGTGATCACCGCCCTCAACGGCCAAGCTGTCAGTTCACCGAGCGTGTTGAGCACCGATATCGCATCCGAGAAGCCCGGCCAGTCCGTGAGCCTTACCTGGACCACGCCTGCTGGCCAGACCGAGACAGCAACCGTCACTCTGACGGCGGGTCCTCCGGCGTAAACGGCCAGACGCGGATCTTCCCCAGGGCGATACGCACTTCGCATCGTCCGCCGTCGACCATTCGATACGGCGACTCGAAGGAAATAGTGCGATCGGGGTCTCCTCTGGTGGAGGCGGGGGAGACCCGCGAGAGGATCTCGACGCCACCTTCCAAGCGGATCAGCACCTGCCGGTTCACCGCGAAGTCGGTGACATCCACGATCACCCCGGTTTGAGTCCTCCCGGAGGCGGGCGATGCGGAAACCGTCCCGACCGGGTAGACCTCGACGTCTTCTGGGCGCACCGCCCACGACACCCTGTCCCCCGGCGCGAACCCGCTCACGTCGGCCGGGAAGGCTGCGTTGCCGGCGACCAGAGTCCCCGGAGGCGAGGCGACGCCTTCGAGGACGTTCTCGACTCCGACGAGCCTCGCCACCTCAGCCGACGCCGGGTAACGGAACACCTCCCCCACCGCCCCGGCTTGTAGGACCCGACCCGCTTCGAGCACGATCACCTCGTCGGCCAGGATCGCCGCCTCCGCGGGGTCGTGCGTGACCAGCACAGTCGACAGGTCGTTCTCCCGCTGAAGCTTGCGCAGCTCGCGGCGAAGTTGGTTCCTCACGGGCGTGTCGAGAGCCGAGAAAGGCTCGTCGAGAAGCACGACCCGCGGGCCCGACGACAGGGCCGCAGCGAAACTCACCCTCTGCCTCTGGCCGCCCGACAGTTGGTGAGGGTAGCGGTCCTCGAGGCCGGCCAACCCCAGACGCTGCACCCACCAAGCAGCAACTTCGGCCCGCGCGGCGACACCGAAGCGCGCCTGATCCCGCACTGTCAACGTGGGGACGAGACCGTGACCCTGGGGTACGTAGCCGACACCCCGTCTCTCCGCCGGCTGGTCGGTCACGTCAAGACCCGAGAAGCGCACCCTGGCAGAGCCAGCACCGAGAAGGCCCGCGATCGACTTGAGGGTCAACGACTTGCCCGACCCCGACGGCCCAAGGATGGCGAGGCGGTGGCTTGCCGACTTGTAAGCGACACGAAGAGCGAAAGAGCCCACCTCGACGTCGAGATCCAAGTCCACGGCCGCCGGAGTGGACCTCCCCGGCGCGACCGGCTCGGGGTCTTCGACCCTGCGACGCAGAAACGCCGGCCTTCGCGCTGAGAAAAGCGCCGTGGCGACACCAGCAGCGACGAGCACGAGCACGGTCGGGGCTTGCGTGTCTGGTATTCCGGCCCCGGAGAACTGGACGTAGGTGTAGACGGGGATGGTGAAGGGATGGTAGGCGACTACCACGTTCGCCCCGTACTCGCCGATGGCTCGCAGCCAAGCCAGGAGCAGGCCCGCTCGGATCGCCGGCCCGGCTACTGGCAGGCTCACCTTCCAAAAACGTGCGATTGGCCCGTGCCCCAGCGTCGCCGCAAGGTCTTCGACCGAAGTGTCAGCCGCGGCGAAAGCCGAACGGGCCGCTACCACGAGGAAAGGCGCGGACACGAACACCTGCGCTGCGATGATGCCCGCGAGTGAGCTCACGAGACGCCCGTCGAAGAGCCGGCCTATCGTCGTGTAGGGTCCGAAGAGGTACACGAGGAGTATTCCCGCCATGACCGGCGGAAGGGCGAGGGGTAAAACCACGGCCGCGCCGACGACGCGCGCCAGGCGACCGCGGCTGCGTGCCAGGACGAAAGCGAGGGGGATTCCGGCGACGGCGATGATGGCTGTCGCTACCGTCGCCGCCTCCACGGACGTGCGCAGCGCCGGCCAGAGGCTGGGGCTGGTGAACCCGCGCTGGTTGGAGGTGACGAGCCGCCAGGCGAATGCCGCCATCGGGACTACCAGGTAGACGGCGAGCAGACCACCCAGCCATGACAGCGCTCCTGACGGCCTCGGCGATTTCAAGACCTGGAGAGTACCCCGGACAGGCCAGCGGGTACAGTCCCCGACACCGGGACGGGGTGGGACACGACCAGACCGTACTTGGCGAGGTCCGCCGAGCCGGTCGGCCCGAGCAGGAACTTCACGAACGCTTCCGCGCCCCCAAGGTGCGGGGCTCCGGCCAGGACGGTGATCGTGTACTTGGCTTCGAGCGGGGCAGGCTCGCCGGTTAGGGGCACGGTCGGGAAGTTACCCGCTTTGGCCTCCACTGAGTAGAAGAAGCCGGCGTCGAGCTGGCCGGCTTGGAGACGCCCTACGAGGGTGTTCTCCGGGTACACGTCGGCGCTGTCGGTGGCTAGCTTGTCGAGCGCGGGTTCGCCTTGGGCGCTGGCTGCATCTTGGAGGGCCGTGACGGTCAGCGCCCCTTTCGGATCGGTGGCAGGGTCGGTGCGCCCGACGAGGATCCCCGGTTGGGTCACGACCTTGTACCAGGGCATCGTCTTGAAGTCCGCTGCGAAACGGCTGTTTGGGTTGTAGCCGACGACCAGCGGCGAGTCGGCGAACGTCGCGTACCACGAAACCCAGTTGCCGTTCGGCGTTCCTTCGAGAGCGACGTCGTTGGAGGGAGCCGCACCGATGAAGACGTCCCCGACGACCGTCTTGGCTTTTATCTCGTTTGCGAGGGCTCCGGCGTTACCCGAACGACCCTGGAAGTCGAACCCGGTGGCGTGGTCGAAGTCCGGGCCGAGGCCTTTCTCCATTAGGTCCACCAGCGAACCGGCGTAGAGTACGTCTACTGGCCCGCTGCCCCGCCCGGTCGGGGCCGTGGAGCTTGCCGGCGCCGCGTTGGACGTGGGCGCTGGGGCGGATGTAGGCGCGGACGAGGACGTCGTAGACGTCGAGCAGGAGGCCAGCAGCGCGGCGCCGGCGGCTAGGGCGGCGACCCCTCGGACCCTCGGACGGGAAGAACATTTGGGTGTGATCATGGGCAGAGCATAGCCCACCAATAGTCAACTTCTGACTATTGGTGCGGGCCTCCTAACTCCCCGCCCTACTTTGCAAGTCCGGCCAACCTTTCACAGCTTTTAGGAATTCCAGGGTGGCCTTGGAGCTTGACAGGCGCCACTGTGCGACTACCCGCTCGAATCCAGTGGCGCCGTCTCGAACCCTCGATAGCGACGCGACCTGTCGGACCAGCTTGGCCTGCTGGGATTCGAGGAGAGGGGCGGGATCGGATCTTGCACGGGAAAGCAGCGCCAGCTTTAGAAGCAGAAGCGACCGCACGTCGCGCACGTGGTCCACGGGGCGGCCGAGCCAGTCGTCGAGGGCCAGCCTGCCCGCGTCGGTGAGCGAGATCACCGTGCGGGTCGGACCTCGCGTTCCCGGCTCGGCCGCCACCGGCTGCACCAACCTGAGGGCCTCCAGCTTGTTGACGGCGTTGTAGACCGCCGGTCTGGCCATGCTCCAGACCGTCCCGAGCTCACCGCCTGGCGCCAGGATCTGCGCTAGGGCGAAGCCGTGCGTCGGGCCCTCGCCTACCAAACCGAGGACAGCCCACTCCCCCGGTGACAGTTCCGGACTCTTCGCCACGCCCGAGGCTACATCCAAGCCGTAGCATGATCGCGGTGACCAACCCCACGTCCGCTGTCGACGTCTTCTTCTCCGGCCGGGACTCCAACCGCCTAGCCGCCAGCTCGGCCGGGACGACCGGCGGACCCCCGGTCGTGCTGCTGCACGGTGGTGGCCAGACGCGCCACTCGTGGCGTACGACGCTCGGCTGTCTCGGAGAGCAGGGTTGGAGCGCTTTCAGCGTGGACCTGCGCGGCCACGGGGACAGTGATTGGGCGCAAGACGGGGACTACTCTCTTGAGGCGTTCGCCGGCGACGTGACCGCCATAGCGTCCAGTTTCGACGAGCCTCCCGCCCTTGTAGGAGCCTCGCTAGGAGGACTCTCAGCACTTCTCGCTGCGGGCTCGTACCGTCACGGAAGTCTCGCCTCCGCCTTGGTCTTAGTCGACGTCGCTCCCCGGATAGAAGAGCAGGGACGCCAGCGGGTCGGCCGTTTCATGCTTGAGCACGTCTCGGACGGCTTCGCCAGCCTTGAGGATGTAGCCGACGCGGTCGCCGCGTACAACCCTCACCGCCCCCGGCCCGCCGACCTGTCCGGGTTGGAGAAGAATCTCCGCTACCGGGACGGCCGTTGGTACTGGCATTGGGATCCCCGCTTCATGACCGGCTTGCGGGGCGGGCCAGACGAGACCCGAGCCTCGCTCGCCGCCCCCGGGGTGCTCGAACAGGCGGCGAGATCGGTCGAATGCCCGGTGCTGGTAGTTCGCGGCCGCCAGAGCGACCTTCTCAGCGAAGAGGGAGCCCGGGAGCTGCTCGGCATGGTTAAGCAGGGGGAGATGGTCGACGTCGCTGGCGCCGGGCACATGGTCGCCGGGGATCGCAACGACGCGTTCAACGACGCCGTCGTCGACTTCCTCGCGAGAGTCCGCGCGTAGCGGCCTACTCGCTGGTCGGCCCGTCGAAGCTCGGTGTCCGCTTCTCGGCGTGACTGGCGAGGCCCTCGGCCGCGTCGGGACCGCCGAAGCCGTACATCTCGTAGGCGAGGCTGGCGTCGAGGATCGCCGACTGGGACCGATACCAGTGGTTGAGGGTGTGCTTGGTCCACCGGATTGCCGACTGCGCCCCCCCGGCCAGTCCTACAGCGACTTCGAGAGCCTTGTCGTGCACGTCGGCGTCGTCTACGCACAGTGACACCAGGCCTATCCGTTCGGCCTCCTCCCCGCTGAGAGTTTCGCATGTGAGCAGGTAGTACTTGGCTTTCGCCATGCCGCACAAAAGCGGCCATGCCAAAGCGGCGTGGTCGCCTGCGGCCACCCCTAGTCGGGTGTGGCCGTCGATGATCTTGGCGCTGCGCCCGACGACGGACACGTCCGCTAGCAGGCCGGCACAGAGGCCGGCGCCCACGGCCGGTCCGTGGATCGCCGAGACGATCGGCTTGGAACAGTTGATGACGTTGAAAACCAGGTCGCGGGCTTCGCGCATGATCCTGGTCCGAGTCGCGTAGTCGGAGACCATCTCGCCTAGCAGTTCGAATGAGCCGCCGGCGGAGAAAGCCCGGCCGGCTCCGCGTAGCAGCGCCACACGGACCGACGGGTCACGGTCGACGCTGAGCCACACGTCAGCCAGCTCCCGGTGCACCGCCGGGCTTACGGCGTTCAAGCCGGGGGCGTCCATGGTTATGCGCAGCACGCCGTCGGCGGGACGGTCGAAGACCAGCCCGGGGAAAGCTCGGTAGGGGTCTGCCATGGTCCGCGAGCCTAAGCCACCGCAGGGCCGGTGTTCACCCCGCGCGCGGCGACGAGGCAGGCTAGCTTTGGCTCATGTCGATTGCGATCTCCGACGACCACCGGGCCCTCGCCGGCACCGTCAGCGAGTTCCTCGCCCGCCACGCTGCGCGCACCGCGAACCGGGCGCTCCTTGAAGCTCCCGCCGAGGAGCTTCCGGGTTTCTGGGGGGAAATGGCCGGCCTGGGCTGGATGGGACTTCACGTTCCCGAGGAGTTGGGGGGATCAGGTTTCGGCCTCGAAGAGCTCGTCGTGGTCGTGGAGGAGATGGGCCGGGCGATCTGCCCCGGTCCTTTCGTCCCGACTGTCATAGCAAGCGCAGCCCTATGCGCCTGCGGGAGCGCCGAAACACTCCGGCGTCTCCTCCCGGGCCTAGCCGGCGGGACCAAGGTCGCAGGGCTCGCGTTGGAGTCGGACCTGACGGTCCGGGAAGGGAACGCGTCGGGGTCCGCGGCCGCCGTGCTGTCGGCCGACCTCGCCGATGTGATCGTCGTCGCCAGCGGTGCGGACCTGGTGGTCTTCGACGCCGGATCCCCGGGTGTGGCAGTCCATCCCCGAGCGAACCTCGACCCGTCGAGGCGGGCGTCGAGGGTCACGTTCTCCGAAGCCCCTTGCGAGGTCGTCGACGGAGGAGCCCGCGCTCTGATCGACGCCGCAAGAGTGCTCCTCGCGGCGGAAGCGACCGGCGTCGCACGCCAGTGCACCGACGATGCGGCGGAGTACGCGAAGGTTCGTGTCCAATTCGGCAGGCCTATCGGCACCTACCAGGCGGTCAAGCATCACTGCGCGAACATGGCGGTCGCTACCGAGTTGGCGACCAGCGCCGTGTGGGATGCGGCACGCGCCGCAGGGGCGGACAGCGCCCAGCTGCGGTTTTCGGCTGCTGTCGCTGCGTGCCTGGCCTGCGAGGCCGCAGAGCTCGCCTCGAACCTGAACATTCAGGTCCACGGCGGTATCGGCTTCACCTGGGAGCACGACGCCCACCTGTATCTGCGTAGAGCTGCCGCCATATCAGCTCTTGTCGGAGAGGAGTCCGCAGCGGGCGATGTCGTCGACCTAGCCGAATCAGGCATCCGCCGTAGCAGGGCACTGGAGCTGCCGGCCGAGGCTGACGAGCTGCGCGCCGAGGTGCGGGCGTTCGCCGAGTCGATCAAGGATAAAGACGCCGCTTCGCGCCTGGAAGCGCTGATCGACTCCGGCTACGCGATGCCGCACTGGCCCAAACCGTGGGGTCGCGCCGCCGGCGCCGTCGAACAGCTCGTGATAGAGCAAGAGTTCGCCTCCGCAGGTGTCCGCCGGCCCATGTACGGGATCACGGGCTGGGTGATATTGACTCTCACCCAGTTCGCCACCGAGGACCAGATAACCCGCTGGGTACGACCCGCACTGTCCCAGCAGGTGATCTGGTGCCAGCTTTTCAGCGAGCCGGACGCCGGCTCGGACGCCGCAGGGATCAAGACCCGGGCGCGGCGGGTCGAGGGCGGATGGGTGATCAACGGGCAGAAAGTCTGGACGAGCGGGGCCCAGTACGCTTCGTACGGGCTCGCGACGGTGAGGACGAATCCGGACGCCCCGAAGCACAAGGGCGTGACGATGATGGTCATCGACATGCACGCCGAGGGAGTGACAGTGCGGCCGTTGCGGCAGGCTACGGGGCACTCCGAGTTCAACGAGGTTTTCTTCAACGACGTGTTCGTACCCGACGACGACGTGGTGGGACCGGTGGACGGAGGGTGGACCGTCGCCCGGGCCACCCTAGGCAACGAGAGTGTGAGCATCGGCGGGGGAGCCGGCGGGATGACAACCTCCTACGAGATGTTCTTCGCCCCTCTTCGGGCTCATGCAACGCGTCTGGCCGGCGGTCGGGCACGGGTCGGCCGCTATATCTCACGCTCCGAGGCTACTGAGCTGCTGAACCTGCGAAGCGCCCACAGGGCGATATCGGGCAGCTCACCGGGCCCGGAGGGTAACATCACCAAGCTCGTGCTGTCCGAACTGCGCCAAGAGGCGGCGGCTGTCCTGGGTGCGCTCGCCGGGCCCGAGGCCGTCTACGCCGACGCCGCCAGCGAAGAGGTTGCGCTGGCGATCCTGTCCGCTCGGGCGCTTTCGATCGCCGGGGGAACTTCGGAGATCAAGCGCAATCAGATCGGCGAGAGGATCCTCGGCCTGCCCCGCGACCCGCTGGTCGGCTGAGCGGGAGGCTGAACTTGGCAGGCTGGAGACGGCCTCAGCTGCTGACGACGGTCACCAAGTCGCCGATCGCCAGGTCGTTGAACGCAACCTGGGCAGTCGCCTTGGGCAACTCAACGCAGCCGAGGCTTTGCGGTGACCCGTAGGAGGCGCGGGGGAAAGCGTGCACTGCGTCGCCGCCGTAGAAGTAGTTGATCCAGTAGACCAAGTCGTGGTACTTGGACCCGTCGGGGTTGGTACCGTTCATCCAGTTCTGCGTGAAGCGAAGGTAGATCGGGTAGGTGCCGAGCTGGGTCGCGTACCCGGGCATTCCCGTGTTCGCGGCGGCTGTGAGAACCACTGAACCGTTCTCCCAAAGGGTGAGGGTTTCGGGGAGCGTCTCGGTCACGTACACGTAGGAGTACGGGCTCGGGTCCGTCTGGTTGGACAGGTCGGCCTGAAGTAAAGCCTGCCAAAGTGACGGCGTCGCAAGCTGCGCCACGGAGGCGAACTCCTCGCTGTAGCCGTCGTAGGCGTTCCGAGTTGCGTTGAAGTTCATCAGGGCGCCTTTGAGGATCTCGTTGGCCGCTCCGAGAGTCCACTGCGACTGCAGCGAAGCCGGGGTGCTCGCCCACGTCCAGGAGAACGTCCCCTGGAGCGGCTGGGACATCGACGTCACTTCCTCGGCCATGGTCGTCGGCTGCGAAACTCCCGTCGCCGGGGTGAACGTCAGGGGTATGTAGTGCAGCCGGGCGAGGATCTGCTCCATCCGCAGGATCGAAGCTGGTGCCGTCTGGAACTTATAGGTGTCGGTCGTCACGGTGGAAGTCGTCGAGACTCCCGAGGCCGGGGCACTCGCCCCGGAGGCTCCTACCGCTGACACCGGCTTGGCGAAAGTGACCGTCTCGGTGGCTCCCGGCCCGTATCCGATGCCGCTCGGTGTGAACACGAGTTGATCGGGGTTGGGCTCGCTCCACGCTCCGGGCACTGCCGGGCTCAGTGTGGGCCGGGAGGACCCGAGGACCGCCGACACTGGCTTGTCGAAGCTGAGCGTTATCGGCTGGTTAGAAGCAGCCGTGGAACTGCCCGGCGCCGGCTCGGCTATCGCTACGGGTGGACCGGTCGGGCTCTGGACGAACCATGTGAGCGTGGACGCTTGGGCGGCGGGCTGTTCCCACGGCCGGGGGCTGGCGTTCACCGTCACCTTCCCCGCGAGCACGCTCGCCGGAGCCGGAAGGTCCGCCTGTGTGGACGCCGCCGGAAGGTTCAACTTTTGCATCGGAGCGGAACCAAAGCTGTACTCGACGACACTGACCGGGTTCGTGAAGTCGACTTGTAGGTGACCGGGCTGCGAGGCAAGCGCCACCGAACTCGCGGGTTTGGCAACGGGCGTCTGCAAGGTGAGGGTGCGCGTCACCGACGAACCGACCAGCCAGCTGAGCCACGAAGGCGACGACACCGTCGCCGTTACCACCACCGTCGCCCCCTGGGGAACGGTGCTCGCCGGCAGGTAGCCACCCGCAGATCGCACTAAGGGGACCTGGTGGCCGGCCACGGTGGCCGTCACGCTGTCGACACGAGCTCCGAGACCACCAGATTTCAAGTTGACCAGGTGCGCTGAACCCGCGTTGAGCGTGACCTTGGGCTGACCTACAGACAGAGCTACCGCCACCGCGGCCCCTCCCACCACCACCAGACCGCCCGCGGAGATCAGAAGAGACTTGAGGACCTTGGACATGCCACCACCCTTAGCGGAATGGCTTGGAGAGTGCTTGGATGTCATGGTCGATGTTCCTGACTTCGTCCTCTTGGGGTAAACTATTAGGTTGCCTAACTGAGACCAGCTTTACGCTTGCGCCCTAGGCGTTATCCTACCCCGTTCATCCCGATTCCAACACGCGGAAGGTTGGAAAGTCGGGACGCCCGCTAAGACTCACGACGAGGCATTGAGGAGCTTTTCGAAACCCCCGGAGCTTCGCCCACCTTCGTAGGTGCGGGGTCCGCTACCACTACGAGGCGAAGAGCCAACGTCGGGCAGGCCGCCACAGCACGGCGGGCATGGCCCCTAGCCTGCGGCGGTACGGCGCCGGGTGCCACGATCGGATATCCCCAGTCGTCTAGGGAGATCATCTCGGGTAGGAGCTCAGCGCAAAGCCCATGCGCTTCGCAGGCAATGGGATCCACGACCAACCTTTGCTGCTTTCTCAATGCCATCTGCGGTTCATCCCCCTAGCGGTGTAGTCGGCGTAGACGTCGACGAGCTCGAACCACCGAGGAGGTTCGTCGGGGTCCCGGCACGCTTCGCCCACCCTGGGCTCAGGGGGCCTTGCAGGGCCCACGCTGTCAATCCTACGGTGACCAAGGCCGCGCCGAGGGCGGCGAGGGTCCGTTGCGCGACGTCAGATGCACTCCACCTGGTGGTCAGCCTCCATCCCAGAGACACGAGAACTGCTCCCGTGCACAGCACGTAGATGACCTGCACCCACCCGACTCGGCTGTCGCTGCCAGTGCCCAGGCCGTGCCAGAGGGCTATCGGCCAGCAGGCGTAAGCGGCCCAGTGCACTGCCCGCCAGGTTCGATACCCGATCCAGTATCGCAACAGGCTCGTCAGCACCAACGCTAGGAGGAGGTCGGTTGCGAGCGCACCCAACCCCAGCCACACAGGCCTGTATGAGCCTACGAACGGCACGACGGAATCCACCGCGGCGATGGGAGCGAAAGGGTCCGCTACAGCGGTCGCTATGTGGACCCCAAGGAAGACCACCGCCAGAAGAGACACGTTGCGGTGCAGACCGGCGACTACGAACCTGGGCATCGACGGCCCCGAAAGTCGGCCTATCTGGCTTATTCCGAGCACTACCGACGCGGTGAGCAACACCAAGGCCATCAGGCCGGACCCTCGGGTCAGGTACCACAGTTCCTTCGAGTTGACAGCGGCAAGGATCATCGGGAGCTCTCGTCCTCGTCGACCGGCCATCCCGCTACTACCGACACCGCACCGTCGAAGCCGACCAGGCGGGACGGCAGGAGGCGCTGCTCGAGCCAGGGAACCGCCCGAGCACCCATCACGATGGCGGCTGTCGAAGCGGTGTTTGCGCCTACGCACGACGCTGCCGCCACGCTCACGGTGCGCCAATAGTCGGCCACGGGCAGGGAGGTCCCGGGGTCGATCAGGTGGTGCATCGTAGTCTGACCTCTCCGCCAACGCCTGACCGTAGTGGACGACGTGGCGAGCCCGCCGCCGGCTATGGCCACGACAGGTCCGGCGCCGTCAAGAGGCTCCGAGTGGTCATCCGCGATGCGGACCGACCAGCCGCCTCGGGGGGCTGGTCCCGCCACCGCTATGTCTCCGCCGAGGCTCACCAAGACCCCGGTCGCTAGCTTGACAGCGATTTCAGACGCTGCCCGGTCGGCGCAGAAGGCTTTTGCGGTGGCTCCAAGATCAATGACAACACCCGGCGGAATCTGCACCGTCCGGCTGGAGCGATCCAGTTTCACAGCCTTCCAGCCCGGTACCGGTCGCGCTCGGAAGGTGACCGGGGAGTCGCTAGCGCCTATTAGAGGGAAATCCCTGTCATACCCGATTACTTCCATAGCCTCGCCAACCGTCGGGTCTACCAAGCCTCCTGTGAGATCCGCCGCCCTGAGAGCCACCGCGAGAGCTTCGAAGAGCACTTCGCTGACTTTGCGAGGACGCCGGTCACGGCTGTCTCGCAGTGTCATGATCTCGCTGTCGGGCCGGAAGCGGCTACACGTCACGTCGATGTCCGCAATCCACTTCTCCAACAACTCGAGCGCTTGTCGACCTACCGCTGCCTCCGTTACGAACAGGACCGCCGTCGTGCCAAGCGCATGAAAGGTGGCGACGTGGTGGATGCCGGTTGCAAGCGGAATGCCCGATCGTTTCGGGTCCCCGCCTAGCGCTGGCTCCGCGAGGTCGTTCATGATCCCCCGGACGACACTATCGGCGGGCTCACCGCTGGCTGTGGTGCCGCCACCTGTGGGCTTGGAGACTGTGACGCAGAAGGCTGTGACGTTTGGGCCCCCTGGCCCGACACGCATGCGGAGAGCACGTCGTTGCTCCCGCCGGCCCGCGTCGCCCCTGACCCGGTCGCCCCTGACCCGGTCGGCGCAACACCCCTCACAAAAGCCGAGTCGAACCCTTGACCCTCCCCACCCGCGAAGTCATCGTGGCGGGCACCAGACTCCCCGTCGTCGCGCCTGTGGCCCCCGAAGAAAGAGGACGACCCATCCGACACTGACCCTGGGATCAGACCTGCCGGCAAAGACGAAGACCCGGAAGACGCCACGGGAGGACACGTTGCGCTACCCGTCGCAGAGGCGCCGGAAGAAGACACACCCGAAGTCGGCGAAAGCACCGAACCGCTGGCCGTTGCGGATGCAGAGGCGGAGGTGGACCTGCCCGGTAGCGACACCGCCACACCGACCGACAGTAGCCCGGTTCCAGCTACTGCGCCGGCTGTCAACCAACTGGTGCCAGACCGAAGGAGCCGGACTGCTCGGTCTCTCTGCGAGGTCGGGTTCACGGCACCCAATTCTCGACGAGCATCCTGATCATCGGATAAGACACACCTTAAATTCGCCTCACTGTTGCCCTGCCGGCCTCACCGGCATTGTCGGGACATGTCGAAGCAGCCACGAACACCGAGAATGGAAGGTCAATGGTGAACCTTTAAGCTGGAGTTACCGTAGAAGTTGGTCAAGAAATGCGACGCCGGGCCGATCATCGCAACGCCGAGAAGTAGCCCGACGGCCAGGGAGGCCACCAGAGCCCACTGCCTCGCCGACGCGTGGGCCACCTGAGAGCGAGTCCGGTAGACCCAGTCGAGGGGCGCTAATCGGGCCGTCTCGGCGAGATGCCCTAGGACGTGAACTGCCATCGCTATGAACCACAGCACAAAGCTCGCTTTGTGAATGAAAAGCATCTGTCCACCGAAGGTCTTCGGCGACAACACCAGCACCACACCCGAGCCGAGCATGATCAAAGTGAGAATGACGATAAAAGGTCCAAGGAGGCGCAGCAGCGGAGGAGGCGGACCCTTGCGCACGTAGGCGGCGGACCCCGAGTAGTAGCGGGCGAAGCGCCACGACGTCGACCCGATCTTGAGAACTACCGGGGGTATCAGGAGCATCCCGACGAACACGTGGATGCTCACGTGTGAGCTGATCTGCAGGATCGTCGCTCCCTCGACCGCCAGGAGGATCAGCAGCGCAAGGGCGGTAGACCCAGTGAGGCGCGAGTTGGACTCGACCCCGGCGTCGGCCTTGGATCGGGGATGGGCGAGATAGCGTCGCCGTCCGGACGGCAACCCGTAGCGTTGGGCGTCTCTGGAAACCACGCTGCAAGGGTACGCTTAAGAGTGGTCGAAACAAGTTCAGGGAAGTACTTTTTTCGCTGTTCAGCGGGGGCCTAGCCCATCGCGGAGGAGCTTTCCGGCGAAAGCGTCCGCGCCGAGCACCGAGAGTGAGCAGAATGGCTGTCAGACGAACCCTTCCGGTTCGAAGACATTCACTGATGAGACCTCCCTTCGACCGCGGCCCGAGACCTGGATTCTCGCGCCCTGACCCTTCGTGCTCCGACTCGCGGTCCGCTTCCGACCCCCCGAGGCGGCTTAAAAGCCGGTTCGACTCGATTCGGTCCACTGGAGGGTCCGCCCTCGGAGCCACCCGGCGACGCCTGGAGACCACCCTTGGAGGGTCGGACCGGACCTTCGTCATAGTCACATTGGCTGCGGTACTGGCCCTGAGCAGCGCTGACACCTCGACCGTCGGCGCCGCGGCGAGCGAACTGCGTCAAGGCCTCCACATAGACAACACCGATATCGGTCTTTTGGTGTCGGTGTCCGCCGCAATAGGCGCGGTAGCTAGCGTTCCGTTCGGGATTCTCGTGGACCGGGTGAGGCGGACGACTCTCCTTTCGGTGACCATCGCCACATGGGGGGTTGCCATGATCGCCAGCGCAGCTGTTAGCTCGTTCGGAGATCTGCTCCTGGTCCGGATTTTCCTCGGCTTCGTGACCGCTGTCGCCGGGCCGGCGGTCGCTTCGCTCGTCGGCGACTACTTCCCCGGACAGGAGCGGGGAACGATCTACGGCTACATCCTCACCGGCGAACTCGTCGGCGGCGGCGTGGGCTTCTTCATAACCGGCGACGTGGCGGCCATCTCCTGGCGTGCCGCTTTTCTGCTTCTGGCGGTGCCGGCCTTCGTCATCTCTTGGCAGCTGCGCAAGCTGACCGAGCCTCCGAGAGCTGCGCGAAGCGCCGAGCCAAATGCTGCCTCCGCCGGAAGCGGGCCGCGCAACGGCGACTCCCCTTATGGCGATCCGCTCACCGACAGGTCCGACTCGCCGGCAGGGGACCTGCCGTCACGACCCACCCACAGTGGGGCCATTAGCGACGTGCAGCAGTTGGCACGCGACGCCGGCGTCATGCCCGACACTGAATTGATCCTGCGCATAGACCCACGACGGATGGGAATATTCAGCGCGGCGCGCTATGTCCTAAAGGTGAGGACGAACGTGGTTCTCATCGTTTCGAGCGCCTGCGCCTACTTCTTCCTTACGGGGGTGCAGACCTTCGGCTTGGAGTTCGTCGGTCAGCAGTACGGGGTGGGCACCTTCGTAGCAACTTTGATGATGCTCGCAATTGGCGCCGGGGCCGTCCTGGGAGTTCTCGCCGGGGGTCGGGCCGGGGACGCTATGGTCAAACGCGGCCGGATCGACGGTCGGATGCTCGTAGCAGGCGTCGCAGCCATCGCCACCGTCCTGCTGTTCATACCCCCTCTGCTGACAACGAGCGCCGTAACGGCACTTCCTTATATCGCTGCAGCCGCGTTCTTCCTAACCGCCCAGAACCCGACTCTGGACGCCGCCCGCCTCGACATCATGCCCCCGCTTTTGTGGGGTCGGGCCGAGGGTATACGTACGTTGCTCCGCTCCGCTGCGCAAGCTATCGCCCCACTGGTCTTCGGCGGCCTGGCCGACCTGCTCGCGAGCACCCACCACGGGTTCCGTTACACCTTCCTAGTGATGCTCCTCCCCCTCGGAGCCAGCGGCGTGATCCTCCTGCGGGGGTTGCGCTTCTACCCCGCCGACGTCGCTACCGCGGCCGCATCCGCCTCCCACGAGCGAAGCGAAGGCGACGCTAGCCAAGGACCGCGCTAGAAAGGTCGCCGTGACACGACCAGAGGTTCTGTGGGTTCCCTCGCACGAGCGCCGAGAGCGTTCTGCCATTCGAGCCTTCGTCGAGTCCGCCGGCTTTTCCAGCTACGACGACACGTGGACTTGGTCGGTCGATCCGCCCGGCACCGCCAGCTTCTGGGACGCAGTCGCGAACCAGCTCGGCGTCGCCTGGCACAGCCCACCGTCTTCGGCGATCGCCGACGACGGCACGCTGGCGAGCGGCGTCCGATGGTTTCCGGACGCCACCCTCAACTACGCCGAGCTGTGCCTGTCGAGACCCGCCCACGAACCCCTACCCAAGGGGTCTCCCAGCGAGCCGTTGGCAGTGATCGGCCTGTCTCAGACCCGCGGACCTTCCCACCTGTCGCGCAGTGACCTGCGGTCGATGGTCACCCAGGCGCGCAGCGGCCTTATATCCGCAGGGGTCGGCCGAGGCGACCGCGTCGGCGCCTACCTTCCTAATGTACCCGAGACGTTGGCCTTGATGCTCGCAACCGCCAGTCTCGGTGCCACATGGGCGTGCTGCGCCCCCGAAATGGGAGTAGACGGTTGCGTGGAGCGCCTCGCTCAGTTCGCACCGAAGGTCCTCGTAGCAGTCGACGGCTACCGATACGCCGCCAAGACGGTAGACCGGCGCGCAGAGGCTACGACTATCGCTGGAATGCTCGAGTCGGTCACGAAGCAGGTCTGGTTTCCCTACCTGCACCCTTCGACCGAAATGCCAGCAAGCTGGACTGCCTGGGACGTCTTCACCGGAGAGGATGGAGACCTCGACTTCGAAGCGGTCCCCTTCGATCATCCCCTTTACGTGCTGTTCTCCTCAGGCACAACCGGCAAGCCGAAAGGAATTGTGCACGGCCACGGCGGTATCGCCGTCGAGCACACCAAAGCTCTGCGACTCCATTTCGACCTCGCAGCCTCCGACCGCTTTTTCTGGTACACGACCACGGGCTGGATGATGTGGAACTTCCTCGTCTCGGGTCTGCTGGCCGGCTCGACGGTAGTGCTCTACGACGGCGACCCAGCGGGCCCGCAAGGCGACTACCTCTGGCAGATCGTCGCCGAGGAAGAGGTCACCTGCGCCGGCGTCGGCTCCGGCTACCTGGCCGCAGGAGCGAAAGCGGGCCTGCGACCGGCGCGCCAGTGGGATCTGTCGCGTATGGTCACCTTGGGAGCTACCGGCTCACCGCTAGCGGCTGACGCCGCCCGCTGGGTGTACCGTGACGTACAACCTGACGTCATGTTGGGGTCTTTCAGTGGAGGGACAGACGTGTGCACAGGTTTCGTCGGGCCCAGCCCGCTGCATCCTGTGCTGGCGGGTGAGATCTCATGTCGCTGCCTCGGGGCGAAAGTGGAAGTCTTCGACGAGACAGGACACGCCCTTGTCGGAGAGGAAGGGGAGCTCGTGCTCAGCGCTCCCCTGCCGTCGATGCCCGTAGGACTCCTAGGCGACGAGGACGGCTCAAGGCTTCGCTCGACGTACTTCGAACGCTACCCGGGGGTCTGGCACCACGGCGACCGGGCAGTCCTGTCCGACCGGGGAACCGTGATCATAACGGGACGCTCCGACGGAACTCTCAACCGGGGTGGCGTCCGGATGGGGACCGCAGAGTTGTACTTCGTAGTCGAGTCGCTACCGGAGGTGACAGACAGCCTCGCCGTTCATCTTGAGGACCCCGACGGTGGACCGGGACAGCTTCTTCTGCTGGTCGCGAGCAAACCGTTGAGCGACCGTTCCGAGCTGGACAAGCGCATCAGGGACGAACTGCGGAGCCGCCTCTCGCCACGCCACGTGCCCGACCGGGTGGAGTTCGTACCTTCGATACCTAGGACCCTTTCAGGCAAGAAACTAGAAGTGCCGGTAAAGCGAATACTCCTCGGAGCCGACCCTGACCTGGCGCTTTCCACGTCTACACTTGCAGACCCGGCAAGTATCAACGCCGTAGTCGAGATCGCTCGACGCGGCTAGGCCTTGCTACAAGCGGCGCAACGACCCGGAATGGCGAAATGAGTCGCGTCGACCCGGAAGCCTTGGGTGCGCAGCGCTGTGTCGGACAGTTCCTGGAAGATCTCACGCGGCAGGTGGAACGTCGACCCACAAGACTCGCAGTACAGGTGCGGATGGGCTGCCGATGCGAGCCGGTAGGTCGCAGGTCCGTGCCCAAGGTGGGTGTGCACCACGACACCCAACTGCTGGAGCTCTTCGAGGTTTCGGTATACCGTCGACATGTTCACCGCAGGCTCCACACGGGCAACCTCGGCCCCGATCTCTTCGGCGTTCATGTGCGCGGCCGCGCTGAACAGCACCTCCAACAGGACTCGCCTCGAACGGGTTACGCGACCACCGTGGCTTCTCAGTAAGCGGAGTACGTCGGCAACAGACGTGGGCCCCGTCGGACCTCTGTCGGTCATTGCCGGCAAGCTAGCACCGCGTCTCAGATCTCGACATCACGGTGCTTCGCATACCTAATCCTGGCATGATCAATGCGTGCCATCCAAAAAGGAGAAGAAGCGCCAGCATCAGTTGCGTGCCGCCGACAAGAGGCGAAGAGAGCAAGACGAAAGGCTGAGAGCCGTCGTAGACGAGGTCGTGGTCGCCGTCAAAGCGCTTCACTCTTCTGCCGAGGACGCTTCTGTCGAACCCGAACACTTCGTAGCCGCCCTCGAAAAGTACTTACGGGCCGGTGTCAAGTTCTCAGGCCTAGCGGACCCTGCAGTAGCCGCGAGGGGATTCGACATCACCGACGAGGCGGGGAAAAGAGCCTCGGAGATAGCCGACGCTTTGCGGCGCCGGGCCGCCACCACCGACTTGGCGCAGCCAGATAGCGTCCCGCCCCTAAAAGCGACGCTGCTGTGGTGGGCGTCGTCGTTCTACGGCCGGGCGCTCAAGCCCCTAGAGGCAGACCGGGCGGCCTCAGAGGCGTTTGAACTGTTGTCATCAGACGGCTCGGAGCGACCAGGAACGGGGGGTGGCAGGCTCCGGTCCGCTCGCATGGCGCTGGCATCTTTGAGACTGAGGGCCGGAAGGTCACTGCACGGAGCGGAACTGGCCTTGGAGCTCTGCGAGGAAGATCCCACCGACACTGAGTCCATGGCCCTCCTCGCCCAAGCGGCGGGTGATATCGCCGGCCGTATCTGCCCGGACTCGGCCACCCTCGTAGAACGAGACGGCGTCTGCGGATGCGGAAGCGGGATCGCCTGGGCCCAATGCTGCAAGGAGGGCGAAATAGCCTTCTACGAGCGTTTGGTCGGCCGGTCGTCCATCCGACGCCTCCACGCCAGGTTCGCGGAGTGGGCGGCAGAAGACTCCACCGTCGCCGAATGGCTGGCGGAGGCTGTCTCGGGTTGGTCCAAGCTGCCCGTCTTCGAGCCCGGAGGGAAGCCCGGAGAGCTTGAGGCATCCGGAGCCCTCGAACTTCGCGCCGACCCGGGCACCGTCCTCACCGACCCCTTGAACCCTGGGGCGACCTCCCCGACGATCATGGACCTGCCTCTTCCTGTCGGTTTGATGGCAGTCGAAACCGTCTGGCTGAGAGGCCCGGACCTCCCCGACACGGCGCCGTCTCTGTCGGAGCGGATCGCCCAAGAGGCCGAGGACCTCAACCGCGGTTCGCTCATCCGCCGCTTCGCCGACGACAACACCGACGACGCGGACCTTTCGAGACTGGCCGTTACCTGGTCCCGGCTGGCCGAGACAGGTCTGTGGCAAGTAAACGACACTGCTGACACGCCGGGCATCTGGCTGACGGACATCGCCAGCCGTGCGAAGCGATGGGTGATGCTCGAAGCGTCCCAACGTGAGAACCTTGCCCGCTGGACGGTGCTGGCCGGAAATCTTGTCGCCGACAGGGGGGTTTGGCGTTCGGGGGCGGCGATGGTGGTTCTGCACCCGCGTGAGGCCGACGTGGCAGCAGAGATGGTACGGGCCGCCACGGAAACCGTCGCCCACCACATCGCCGTAGAGCTGCACCTTCGAGGCGCCTCCGCGGAGTCGCCTCGCGAGGCTAACCTCGCCGACCCTCCCGCATACGGGATCCTCGCGACGGTGGGTAAACCCGAAGAGCCCGAGTCGGCGTCGATGTATCACACGGTCACGGGGCTCCTCATGCCTGAACTTCTGTCCAACATCGCAGCCCAACGCGGCAGCGGAGCGAAGCTGACCAACTCTGACGGCGAGCCGATGCAGCTCGTCCAGGCGGTTGCTGCGTTGGACGACCCGGAGTCGGTCTTAGAAGCTCTGCGCCGCCGTCCCGACTTCGACGTGGCTCCAAGCGACGACGCCGGCACCCAGCTGGTATGGCACGGTCGGGAGCTGACCGCCGAGGAGAGGGACTCGACGCTGGCGGCTGCGCGCGAGTCGATGCAACGCCAAGGGATCGACCCTTCGACTATTCAGAGCGGTCAGGCCGCCCGCCGGTGGGTGCGCGCCAGCGTCAGTATCACCGACGGCCGCCTGACGGCTGAGGTCAACTCGTTCGCCCGCCTCGGCGCTCTGCGACGCATCCTCACCCGCATCGGAGTTGACAGTTTCGCTGTAACGAGGCACCTCGACCCAAAGCTCGGCTGGTCCAACGCTTCGACCCCCGAGGAAAGACGCTTACACGCTCCGGGGTCGCCTGAGACGGAACGGTTGTGGGCCCGGCTGTGGATTGACGAGAACCTCCCTGAGCTCGGAGGGGCAACCCCGCGCCAGTCAGTCGGCAACCACCGTGGTGCGGTGCTCGTGGAGCGACTTCTAAGAGACCTTGAGCACGACTCCGACGAGGCCACGTCGCGTGGCGAACAGGCCACCGACACGGGCGCTCTTCGAAGGAGCCTCCACGCTGTCGACCCCGGGTCCCCTTGGGCCGAGACTTTCAGCAGTCAGACCCCGCTAGCGTCGGGTTAGAACTTCACAAACCAAGACAGCTCAAGTCGAGCTCAGTTCCAGCAATACTGGTCCTTACAGTTACAAGACGCATTTACATCAGACAAGGAGTCCACAGCATGGCCGACATCAACGACTGGAACGCCCAGATCATCGCAGAGTTCAGAGCGAACCAGGGTAAGGTGGGTGGTCAGTTCGAGGGCGCACCGATGCTCTTGCTCCACACGACGGGCGCCAAGACCGGCCAGGAGAGGATCAACCCGATGATGTACCTGGAGCTCGACGGGCGTCGCTTCGTGTTCGCGTCGAAAGCCGGCGCTGACAGCCACCCGGACTGGTACCGCAATCTCGTGGCCAACCCTAAGGTGACCGTCGAAGTCGGCCCGGACGTCTACGAGGCGACGGCGTCTTCGCTCCCCGAGGACGAGCGGTCGCGGGTGTACGCCGAGCAGGCTCGCCGCTACGAGGGTTTCGCAGAGTACGCAGCGAAGACCACCCGTGTGATCCCCGTCGTCGAGTTGACCCCGGCGAGTTGATCCGGTGAGCATCGACCCCCAGGTCATCGCCGACCCGTCTTTCTGGCATCAGCCTCTAGCGCAGCGCATGGCACAGTTCGCCGAGATCAGGGAGCTGGGCTCTCTGCCGGTGGTGCACGTCGACGACCCTTTCACGGGCGAGGCGGTCACATTCCGGGCCCTCACCCGGTACTCGGACGTGATCGACGTGAGCAAGCGACCCGGCGACTTCTGCTCAGGCAAGGGGTCCACGTCGATAGTCGACCTGCAGACCGACGCTATGGAGTTTTTCGGGTCGTTCATCGTGATGGACGCCCCCCGCCACGCACGCCAGCGCAACATCGTCGCAAGGTCTTTCACCCCCCGCGCCCTTCAGGGGGTTCTCGACTCGGTGGAGAAGATCTGCTCGGAGGTGATAGACGGCTTCTGCGAGCACGGCGAGGTTGACCTGGTGGAAGTTCTCTCCCAGCCGTTCCCGTTGCTGGTCATTTGCGACATGATGGGAATCCCGAGAAGCGAGTTCCCGACGGTGCTGAAAGACACGAACATTATCCTCGGAGCCGGAGACCCCGACATGCTCGGCGGCCGGGAGGACGTCATGGGTGCGCTGCTCGAAGCCGGCCTGGAGCTCGCCGGTCTCATGAACGAGCTCGCGGAGGACCGCAGGAAGAACCCCACCGACGATCTCACCAGCGCCCTGGTCCACAACGACCTCGGCGAGGACATGCTCGCCCCTTCAGAGCTGGCACCGTTCTTCATTCTGCTGGCGGTAGCCGGGAACGACACCACCCGGACCGCCATCAGCCACGGCATGACCCTCCTGGCAGACAACCCAGCCGAGCGTGCCGCCTGGCAGAATGATCTGGCGGGTCTGACGCCCAAAGCCGTCGAGGAGATAGTCCGGATGGCTTCCCCGGTCGTGTTCATGCGAAGGACCACCACCCGACCGTTGGTGCTCGCCGGCGAGCACCTCGACGAAGGGGAACGCCTGGTCATGTTCTACGGGGCGGCGAACCGGGATCCGCGCGTGTTCCCCGACCCTGAGCGCTTCGACATCGGACGAGACCCGAACAACCACGTGGGTTTCGGCGGCCCGGGACCGCACTTCTGCCTCGGCGCTCACTTGGCCCGCCGTGAGGTTTCGGTGGCTTTCCGCCAGCTTCTCTCACGCCTCCCCGACATCGAGGTTACGGGCCCGCCTGTGCCCTTGCAGTCCCTGGGCATACCCCTCGTCGGGGGTATCAAGCACCTTCCGGCGCGTTTCACCCCGACCAAGGCCGGTTCGTCTACCTAGACCCGCCACGGAGGGACGCCCGAAGGTACCCGACGGGAGTTTCCCGCAGGCACCCCTTGGGTGAGTCGCCGATCCGACGCCGTTGTCGTAAAGTCAACTCACCCATCGGGTGTCGTGCCTGATACTGATCCTTCGGATAAGGCTGAGGCCGCCTGTAAAACCCGGAGCGAAGGCCATACTGGGACGGGTGGATACGGCCCGGAACACGAATACCCCGAAAGCGCCGAGGTCTGGCTCTCACTCAAAGGTCGAAGACCGCGGAATCCCGAAACGACTCGTCTTCATCCTCGCCGTGTGCACGGGCATGTCCGCCGCCAGCTTGTACTACTCTCAGCCGCTCCTGCATTCGATCAAGGTTTCGTTGCACCTCGGGACCGCCACGGCCGGGTTGATCGTGACGATCACCCAGGTCGGCTACATAGCGGGTCTCGTACTTGTAGTGCCCTTGGGGGATATGTTCGCCCGGCGGCGGCTTCTCCCGTTGATGGTCGCCGGTATCGCCCTGGCGCTTATTGGGGTGTCCTTCTCACCCGACGGAGCACTGCTCCTCCTGTCGTCGCTGGTCGTGGGTGCTCTCTCGGTAGCTGCGCAGATCACTGTCGCATTCGCGGCAACCCTGGCCCCTGACGTTTCGCGGGGCCGCGTGGTCGGGACCGTGATGAGCGGGCTGCTCCTCGGTATTCTGCTGGCTCGGACCGTCGCCGGCTATCTGGCCGACCTGGGCAGCTGGAGGACCCCGTTCCAGGTCGCCGCAGCGGTCATGGTCCTCATGGCCTTCGTCCTCAGCCGTGTCCTACCGGACGAGGGGCGCCGGCCGCCGATCAACTACCTCAAAGCGCTCACGTCGGTCCCCACCCTGCTGGTCGAGGAGCCTCTGATCAGACGTCGAGCGATCTACGGGGCCGCCAGCTTCGGGGCCTTCAACGCTCTGTGGACGCCTCTCGCTTTTCTGCTATCCGGCTCCCCCTACCACTACGCTACGTCGACGATCGGCCTGTTCGGCCTGTT
This sequence comes from Actinomycetes bacterium, assembly GCA_021808665.1. The sequence goes on along the minus strand of JAKBBA010000011.1, from coordinate 48,444 downwards.
CGGCGTGGTCGGCGCCGTTACAGCTTCGTTCGCCGGGCGTTTCGCTGACAGGGGCGGCGCTGGGACCATGACCGCCATCACCTCGGCTCTCCTCGCCGCCAGCTGGATCTCGATAGGCTTCGCCCGAAGCTCGCTCGCTGCTCTGATCGTCGGCGTGATCGTCGTCGACTTCGCCTCGCAAGGCTTGCATATCACCAACCAGAGCCAGATCTACCGGCTGAGGCCGGAAGCCCGAAGCCGGATAACCGCCACCTACATGTCCGTCTACTTCGTCGGCGGGGTGCTCGGATCTTTCGGCGCTTCCACCGCCTACGCGGATGGAGGCTGGGTCGCCTCGTCGATCGTAGGGGGAGCCTTCGGCGTGCTCGCCGTGGCCTTGTGGGTTTACGGGGCGCTGAGCGGCGGGGAGGAACGCCTCGTCTCCCCGCGATCCGGGAGGGTGCCCGCTGGGAGGGAGTTACAGTTGGAGGGATGATCCCCCCGGACCGCTTCGGCGTGCTCCCCAACCACTACCTGATGCGGGCGATCGAAGACGGTGTCATCGACGTAGGACCGGCGGGGCTCGTCGCCAGGCACGTGCAGCCGGCCAGCCTCGACCTGAGGCTCGGCGACGTCGCGTACAGGATGCGCTGCAGTTTCCTGCCCGGTAGCGCTGACGTGGAGTCGCGTATCCGTGAGCTCGCGATCGACAGGTTGGACTTGGACGGCGACGGCGCCGTGCTCGAAACGAACCGTCCTTACCTGATCCCGCTTCAAGAACGCCTGCGGCTCCCCGAGGGGATCCGGGGCAAGGCGAACCCGAAGAGCTCCACCGGCCGTGTAGACGTGTTCACCAGGGTGATCACCGACGGCAGCTACCGTTTCGACGAGATCGCCGCCGGATACGCAGGCGGGTTGTACCTGGAGGTCGTTCCCCTTTCCTTCGCTGTCCGTCTCCGCAAAGGCCTGACCCTCAACCAGCTTCGCTTGGTGGCGGGCAGGAGGGAGCTGAGCGAGCTCACCGACGACCAGGTGGCGGACCTTCACCGTCGCGAACCCCTTCTCTACGTCACCGGCAAGGCCGTGCCCGAAGGCAGTCTAAAGCTGTCCGGCGGGCTGTTTCTCAGCCTCGACCTGCGCGGTGACGAACAGGGCTGCGTCGGCTACCGCGCGCGCGAGAGCGCCCCCCTGCTCGACCTGACACTGCCCGAACCAGTCGATCCCGCCCCTTTCTGGGAGACCGTTGCACGGGAGAAGGACCTTCCAAGCCAGCGCTCCGAGGACCCCGCCGGCCAGAGCGGCCCTGCGGCTGCGCCCACCGGAGCACCGTCGTGCCCTCCAGGGCGCGTCGTGCTGACCGAGAAGAAGTTCTACCTGCTCATGTCAGAGGAAGCGGTGGTCATCCCCCCCGGGCTTGCCTCGGAGATGACAGCCTACGACCCAACCAGCGGCGAGTTGCGAACCCATTACGCCGGATTCTTCGACCCTGGTTTCGGCTACGACCCGACCCGGGAGTTCCTTGGGGCTAAGGCCGCCTTAGAGGTTCGAGCCCACGACGTGCCGTTCATGATCGAGCACGGACAGCAGGTTTGCAAACTGACCTTCGAGAGGATGCTCGAAGAGCCGACCATCCTTTACGGGCGTGAACCGGGGTCGAACTACCAACGCCAGACCGACGCTCTCGGCAAGTACTTCGAACGGAGAACCCCCAAGCCGCCAAGCTAACGGGCATACGACAGCCTCGGAATACAGATCGGCAACGGGTATGGCGGAAGGCCCGGAAGGTGACGGTTCTACGGCTTAACCGACAGAGCCCACGCCCGCTCGCCATCCGCGATGCCGAGCGGGCGAGGGCCCGGAGGTATCGGACCTAAAGCAGGCTGTAGGCGGCTTTCGCGAAGTCGATGGCGAAGGACGAAACTCCGGCGGCGATAGTGAAGAGCACCGAGACGCCGATGACGAGTGTGGTTGCGCCCGGAACGCGGATCCGCCCGCTCGGAGGTGCTTGGAGCACCGCCGTGGCAACGTTGCCGTCCAGCGACGGAACAGGTTCGAGGCCGGCGAGGAAGACACCGTCACCCGCCGGCGAAGCTGCCGCTTCGGTTTCGTTGGGAGCCTGGTACATCAACAGGCCCACGCGAAGGTAGAAGAAGGCGGCTACCGCAGCTGCCAGCATGGCTATGACCGCCAGGTAGTACTGACCTTGGTCAACTGACGCCTGGATCACGTAGAACTTCGCCAGGAACCCGCTCGTGAACGGCACCCCAGCCTGGGCTAGCAGCAGCACCAGCATGGCGGCGCCGAGAAGAGGGTTTCGCCGGGCGAGCCCTCTAATAGCGCCCAGGTCGGTGCGGGCTTCTCCCTTGCCTTGGACGACATCGACCACCGCAAACGTGCCGATCACGATGAACGTGTAGGTGAAAAGGTAGAACAGCGCCGCCGACGACCCCTGCACTGTGGCAGCCTGAACGCCTAGAAGGACGTAACCGGCCTGGCTGATCGACGAGTAGGCGAGCATCCTCTTCAGGTCTCTCTGGGCGACGGCCATGACCGCCCCCACACCGAGGGTGAGCACAGCGAGGAGCCACACTATCGGCTTCCAGTCGGCCTGCTGCGTTCCCAGCGCCTGGGTGAGCACCCGGAGCAGGCCTGCGAACCCGGCGGCCTTGGCGACAGCCGCCATGAAACCGGTGAAAGGCGTCGGGGACCCTTGGTACACGTCGGGGGTCCAGAAGTGGAATGGCACGGCGGCAACTTTGAAGCCGAGGCCTACTATCAAAAGGGCCATCCCCGCCAGCAGAACGCCGGTGTTCGCGGGCACGTTACCGGCCAGGTAGGCGGCGATCTGGGTGAACTGCGTCGACCCGGTAGCCCCGTAGACCAGCGCGACCCCGTACAGGAACAGTGCCGAGGAGAACGAACCCAAGATGAAGTACTTGAGCCCCGCCTCGCCCGACTGGGTGCGCCGGCGGTGGAAGGCGGCCATCACATAAAGAGATATAGACATTATCTCCAAGCCGAGGAAGAGCATTATGAGCCCGCCGGCCTCGGCCATCAGCATCGCTCCTGTCGCTGACATAAGCATCAGCACGTAGGCTTCGACGCCGTCTAGGCCTTCGCGGCGCAGGTAGCCGTCGGATGCGAAAGAGCTGAGGATCACCGCGATGGAGATCAGTATCAAAAGCAGCACCGAGAAGCGGTCGTAGAAGATCTGCCCGCCGATCTCCACGGTCCCGGCCTTGGCCGCGCCGTCGAACCATTGCAGCACCGCCGCTAGCAGGCCGAGGCCGCCAATGGCGCTGGTCAACGCCGGGTATAGGCCGACCCTCGGGCGTTTGGGCAGGACTGCCGAAACCGCTAGCAGGACCAGAGCCCCGATCGCCAAAATGAGCATCGGGGCGATGCTCCTGTAGGCGACTGAGATGTGCAATGAGTTAGCCGCCGTGCACAGCCCACCGACTTTCGTGCCGCCCGGAGCAACGGTGCAGTTCTGGGCTACCGTCGTGGTAGTCGATGCGGGCGTTCCCGCCGCTAGAAGGTTGGAAGCGAGCAGCGCTCTGCTCATCCGACGCCTCCTTTCGCTGCGCTGCCAGCAGGCGAGGCATTCCCCCGCAGGGCACTGGCAGTCTTCGCCGGGCTTACCAGGACGTTCTGGTCGGCTGGGACGTTGAAAGTTACATGTTGTGTCGTCGCCGGCGGCACGTGGGCGTTCGGCGCCTCCTGCTCCACGTGGGCCAGCAGGTAGTTGACAGATGGGGTGACCCGGTCGAGGAAGAGCCGCGGGTACACGCCGAGGAAGACGATCCCAGCGAGGAGCGGAGCGACCGCTGCGATCTGACCCCATGACATGTCGGTCACCTTGGTCGCTGCTTTCGTCCTGGTCGCTACGGCGACCCCGCCACCTCCGGACAGTTCAGATTCGATCTCATCGCCGGACGGTTCGGGCGCGACCATCGGACCGTGGAACACCCGTTGATATGCCCACAGCATGTAGATCGCGCCGGTGACGACTGCGGACGTGGCCACGACCGCCCACCAGCGGTGAGTGACGAACGTCCCGACGAGCACTAGGAACTCGCCGACGAAGCCGTTGAGGCCGGGCAGTCCGACGGCGGCGAGCACGACCACCAGGAAGATCGACGCGAGGATCGGCGTCGCCTTCTGCAAACCTCCCAACTCGCTGAAACGCAGCGTGCCTTTCTTCTCCCAGACGATCCCGACCAAGAAGAACATCGCCCCTGTGGTCAGGCCGTGGTTGACCATCTCCAACACCCCACCGGTAACACCTTGAGAGGAGAAAGCGAAGAACCCGAGCACTATGAAAGCGACGTCGACGATCGACGCGTACGCGACGAGACGCTTCAGGTCCTTTTGCATGACCGTCACCACGGACCCGTAGACGATACCCACGGCGGCGAGGGTGAGAAGCAGCGGGCCCATGTCGGCGGCGCCGCGCGGCACCAGGTACAGGCCGAGGCGCAGCAGGCCGTACGCACCGAGCTTGAAGAGGATCCCGGCGAGGATCATCGACCCTGACGTCGGGGCCTCGGTGTAGGTGTCGGGCAGCCATGTGTGGAAAGGGACAAGAGGGATCTTCACCGCGAACGCTACGGCGAAACCGCAGAAGATAAGGACCTGGTCGGCGTGCGGCAGGCTCGATGAGATCTTCGCCAGGGTTATGAGACTGAACGTCTCGTGCCCACCGTTGTGAGGGGTGTCGAGGACGACGAGGGCGATTATCGCGACGAACAGAAACGCGGAACCGGCGAAGGTGTATATGAAGAATTTCATTGCAGCGTAGTTCCGCCGGGCGCCGCCCCATCCGGCGACGATGAAGTAGCCGGGTACGAGGGTTATCTCGAACATGATGAAGAACACGAACAGGTCGAGGGAAAGGAACGTACCCATGCACGCCGCTTCGAGGAGGAACATCCACCCGAGGAAGGAACGGGCGTTGCCTTTCCACGCAGGCCCGAACATCGCCACGGGGAACAGCAGGGACGTCATCGCTACGAGGAACAGGGAGATGCCGTCGACGCCGAGCGCCCAGGAGATGCCGAACTGGCCTATCCAGGAGTGGCTGCTGACGAACTCGAAGCCGGCTTTGCCCCCGGGGAAGTCAGCCACCAGGTAGGCGACGAAGCCGAGCTCGGCCAGCGCGAACGCCAAGCCCACCGGACGCGACCAGACTTTGGAGGCCGAAGCAGGGATCAGCATCGACACGATCGCCCCGGCCAGCGGGAGGAACACGATAATGTTGAGGAGGGGTATGCCAGTAGTGGTCATTTCTGTTCCTCAGCTCCCCGCCCGCACGGACACGTAGAACAGCACGATGACCGTGCCGATCCCTATCGCCAGGGCGTAGTTGCGGACGTAACCGGTCTGGACCCGTCGAAGCTGGCGGCCGGCGCCGGCGGCCGAGCGGGCGACGCCGTTGACCAGACCGTCCACCCACGTTGCGTCGACTACGAAGCTGAAACGTGTCGCCATACGGGCCAGCGGCCCTGACACCGTCGCCGCTATCCCCTCGTCTATGTACCAGGCGTGAGCGAGGAAGGCCGGTTCGAGAGCCGGGCGGCTGACCACCTTACGCCACAGGCCCATGCCTAGGGCCAGTCCGGTGAGGGAGAACGCCGTGGCGACAATGCCTAGAACCCATTTCGTGTCGGTCGACACGGTGAACGGTGTGGCTACCGTCGAAGGGAAGATCGGCGCCAGCCACTTGTTGATGAAGTCGAGCCCGCCGAAGTCTGCGTTGAGGAGCCAGCCGACCGTCGACGCGACGGCGAGGATGACCAGCGGTACGGTCATCGTCCAAGGAGCCTCGTGCGGCGCTCCCGAGCCGTGACCCGATTCACCAACGCCGCCATGCCCGGTGTCGCCGGCCGCGCCGTGGTCGGCCGCCGCGGTCTCCCAGCGGGACTTACCCCAGAACACGAGGCGAACCTGGCGGCTCATGTAATAGGCGGTGAGACCGGCCGCTGCAACTCCGAAAGCCCAGAGGGCCGGGCTTTTGTGCCAGGCGGCGTCCAGCACCTCGTCTTTGGACCAGAAACCGTCGAAAGGTGGTATCGCCGCAAGGGCCAAGAAGCCGGCCATGAAAGCGGGGAACGTGATCGGCAGGTACTTTCGGAGGTTGCCCATTCGCTTCATGTTCTGCTCGTCGTGGAGGGCGTGGATGATCGCCCCCGCTGCGAGGAACAGAAGCGCCTTGAAGAAGGCGTGCATGACGGTGTGGTAGATGCCCGCCTGGTAGTCGCCGGACCCCTCCGCGAGGAACATATAGCCGATCTGGGAGATAGTCGAGTAGGCGAGCACACGCTTGATGTCGTCTTGGACGCACGCGATCGTGGCAGCAAGAAAACAGGTGCCGGCTCCTATCGACGCGATGATCCACTGGGCGTCGGGGCTGAAATGGATTATCGGCGCCGTTCGTGCGATCAGGTAGACACCCGCGGTGACCATAGTGGCTGCGTGGATCAGCGCGGAGACTGGGGTCGGGCCTTCCATGGCGTCGGGGAGCCACATGTAAAGGGGTATCTGCGCCGACTTGGCTACCGCCCCAAGGACGAGCATCACCGCTATGAAAGTCGCCGTAGACGTGGCGATCGTGGCGTGGCCGGCGGCGAGCGGAGCGAGGACCACCGAATAGTTGAACGAGCCGAAGTGAGCGAACATCAGGTACAAGGCGACCATGAAGCCGAAGTCGCCGATCCGGTTCGTAACGAAGGCCTTCTTGGCCGCAACGGCTGCGCTGTCACGTTCGAACCAGAAGCCGACCAGACCGTATGAGCAGAACCCGACGCCTTCCCATCCGAGGAAGCTGAACAGGTAGTTGTCCGCCAGCACCAAGATGACCATCGAGAAGATGAACGCGTTCAGGTAGAAGAAGAAGCGGCTGAAGCTCGGGTCCCCTCGCATGTAGCCGATCGAGTACAGGGTGATCAGGGTTCCGACGCCCGTGACGAAGAGGCTCCACAGGATCGACAGTGGGTCGAGGGTGAGTCCGAAGCTGACGTGCAGCGTCCCTACGGGCATCCATGTGAAGATGGTCTTGTCCACTGAGCGCGACGAGCTCGGCCGGCCGAGCAGGGTCGCCCACACCACCACGGTCGCTATGAACGAGCCGGCGGCCATCGCCGTTGCCAACCAGCCCGAGACGGGGTCAGTGATCTTGCGGCCCCCGAAGAGGAGTATCAGGGCGCCGGTGAGAGGAAGCGCGACAATCAGGTAAGCGGCGTTCAACGGATACGTCAGCCCTTCAGTATGTGGATGTCGTCAGCGGTTGCTGCTGCCCTGCGGCGGAACAGTGCGACGATGATCGCTAGTCCCACGACAACTTCCGCTGCCGCAACCACGAGCACGAACAGGACGTCGACCTGACCGCCGATGTCGTTCAGCAGCCGGGCGAAAGTGACAAAGGTGAGGTTCACCGCGTTCAGCATCAGCTCGATGCACATGAACATGATCAGGACGTTACGGCGGATCAGAAGTCCTGTTGCGCCCATGCCGAACAAGACGGCGGCGAGCACCAAATACCAGGCGCTGGGAACGCTCACAACGCAACCTCGGAGTCCTCTGGGTCCCCAGCCCGCCCCTCCCGCTCTGGATCGTCCGGGGAGGACGCCTCAGCGGAACCTGCGGAACGCTTGGAGAGCACGACGGTAGCGACGACGGCGATGACGAGCAGAGCAGCGGTCATCTCGAACGGCAACAGGTATCCGGTGTAGACAGCCTGCCCTAGTTTCTGCACGTTGTCTCCTGCCCCGTTGAGCGTTCCCGACTGAGCGGGGGCACCCGATGCCCAATGGTCGACGCGTGACAAGGCGAGGATCTCTACCAAGACCACCAAGCCCATCAGAGCGGCCAGGGGTTTCTGCAGCTTGGTGGGTTCTGCGGCAATCGCCTCCTTGCGGTCCACGCCGAGGAACATGATGACGAAGAGGAACAAGATGACGACGGCGCCCGCGTATACGATTATCTGCACCGCCGCTAGGAAGTCGGCGGACTCGTCGATGAACTCCAAGGCCACCCCGAAAAGCGTGACGACGAGCATCAGAGCCGAGTGGACCGGGTTGCGTAGAAGGATCACGCCAGCCGCACCTGTGAGGATCATAGCGGCGCCTACGGCGAACACGGCCCACGCCGAGGCGTGGGCCAGAGCCTGGCCTGAAGTGTCCGCCAGCACAGCGGCACTCAGCGTAGCGAGCATCAGTCCTCACCCCGATCCGGTCTTTTGTCGTCGACTCCGATACCGCGCAGAGCCCCTGAAAGGGTCTCACGTAGGGAGATGTCCGTGTCGGCCGGGTAATCGGCGCCGGAGGGATCGCTCTGGCCTCTCTGGGGGTGCCTGACCCCGTAGCCGAGCTCTGCCGACCACATCGCCCTACCTTCGCTCGACGCGTCCCCGGCGGGGGAGGTAGCCCTCACCCATCCGGAGGTGTTGCGATCGTCACCGGGCTTCCAGTCCTCCCACGGCAACTGCTGTGGGAGGCCGTCGTCGTCGACTAGAAGCTCCGCTTTGGTGTAGATGGCGTCCGATCGGCTCGCGAAGGAGAACTCGAAGAGCTTGGACTCGGTGATCGCCTCGGTAGGGCACGCTTCGACGCACATGTCACAGTGAATGCAACGCAAGAAGTTGATCTCGTACACGAAACCGTATCTCTCACCCGGCGACACGGGAGTGTCAGGCGGGTTGTCGGCTCCGCGAACGTAGATGCACTTGGCTGGACAGACTCCTGCGCACAGTTCGCAGCCGATGCACTTCTCCATTCCGTCCTCGTAGCGGTTGAGGACGTGACGGCCGTGGAAACGTTCCGGCTTCGGGCGCTTCTCCTCGGGATACTGGACTGTCACCTTAGGTTTGAACGGCAACTTGCCGGTGACCACGAAACCCCGCAGTTGGCGGGGTACCAGGTTGGAGAGTCCGCTCATATCTGTCCGCCTACCTTTTGGTGTGCGTCGGTCGGATCGTCCAAGGTGGTCGCCTGCTTGCCTACTTCGATCGCACGAGTGAGAAGCGCGTACAGAAGCACGCTTGCGACGATCGCAAGGAAACCCCATTTCCGCTCCGCGAGGTAGTGGCCTATGCCCGATCCCGAGGTATTTGTCGTCGCTTGGAAGCCGGCGATGATCATCAGCATCGCTAGGGCCGCAGGGATCATCCGCTTCCAGCCGAGGTCCATCAACTGGTCGTAGCGCAAGCGGGGAAGGGTCGCCCTGATCCACACAAAGATGTACAACACGACGAGCATCTTGATGATGAACCACACCGGACCGATCGAATGTCCGGCGATGCGCGGGCCATCCGGCCCGCCGAGCCATAGCGTGATGATGATCGCCGAGTTGGTTATCAGCGCCGCGTATTCAGCCAGGTAGAACCAGGCGAAGTCGACCGACGAGTACTCGAGGTTGTAGCCACCGGAGATCTCCTCCTCGGCTTCTACCAAGTCGAACGGAGCGCGAGTCATCTCAGCGGTGATCGCTACCGAAAAGAGGATGAAGGGGATGACTGCTGTGTGGATGATGTTCCAGTGGTAGAGAAACCCGCCGTGCTGAGCTGAGACAATTGCGCTTGTGTGGAGAGACCCGGTTACCAGAACAGCGGTGGCTGTGGTCAGACCGAGTACGGCTTCGTAGGAGACCATCTGGGCACTGGCGCGGACCGAACCGAGGAGCGGGTATTTAGAACCCGAGGACCACCCCGCCATCATCACCCCGTAGACCGCCACTCCCGACGTCATTAGAAGGAACAGGATTCCCCACTGCGGATCGGCTAGCTGAAGCTCGGTCGTGTGATGGGCGATGGTTATGTGCCCGCCGATCGGCACAATAGCGAAAGCGATCAGCGCCGGTAGGAGCATCAGGTACGGGGCGATCTTGTAGACCACCTTGTCGGCGCCTTTGGGAGTGAACGCCTCTTTGAAGAGAAGCTTCGTTCCGTCGGCCAGCGACTGCAGCCAGCCGTTCGGCCCGGCCCGGTTGGGACCGTAGCGAACTCCGAGACGGGCGATCACTTTGCGCTCGTACATGATCATGAACAGAACCGACAACAGCACAACTGCGAAGACGGCTACGACCTTGACGACGAGTATCACCCACACCGCCAGGTTGAGGCCGTGCACGAAAAGCGGGTCGCCGCTCATTTGTCACCTCCTGGCGCTACACGGACGAAGTTGAGCCTCTCGCCGGCGTCTATGAGCTCCCCGACGCGGCCCCCGGGGAGGTTCCATGCCAGCACCGCGATTCCGCTCGCGACCCCGGCGTCCGCCGATGCCGGCACGGTGAGCGAGCCTTTCGCCGAGCTAACCGTCACTTTTTCGCCTTCGGCTACGCCGAGGGCTGCCAGCTCGGCCGGGTTGGCGACCAATGCCGGCAACTCCGCCAGACCGCTAAGGTACGCCGAGGACTGCGCCGCCGTACCGCCGTCCCACATCTTGCGGCGAGTGACGAGCGTCAAGGCTCCGTCCCCAGCGGCTCCGGCTGGCTTCGACGGGGAGGGCACCGGAACGGGCGGGAGCCCTACGAACGGCGGCATCGCCGGCTCGACCTGTGCGTCTGCGCCGTCCCCCAAGGCGTAGGCCTCCGCTGTCTGTGGCTGTGCCACGTCCACAGGGGAGCCTGAGCGTGCCTCATCGTTCGCCAGGGAGCTAGCAGCGACCTTGTGGCGCTCAGCGGAGGAGATGCCCGGGTCGGCCATCGGGTCTAGGGGTCTCGCCGCTGCGGTGCTATGACCGGACGACCCGACGGGGACGACGACGCCGTCACCGCCGTAGGGGCCGCTGAGCACCTCACGGGTGACGCCCCGGTGCAGTGGCGACACTTTTTCGATCTCAGCCCAGATTCCCTCGGGGCTTTCGTAGCCCAGGTCTACTCCCAGCCGTGCGGCTAGCTCGACGGCGATCATCCACTCCGGCCAGGCGGACCCCGGTGAGGTGACCTGACCGAGCCACGAGACGCGGCCCTCAAGGTTGGTGAAAGTTCCCCGCCTCTGGCTCCACGGTGCCGCCGGGAGTACCACGTCCGCTCTGCGAACCGATTCGTTTAGGTGCGTGTCGACCGCCACGACGAACCGGGCTCCCACAAGACCGCGAAGTGCCATGTCGGCGTCGGGAAAGTCGACGAGTGGGTCCGAGCCGAGGAGCACCAAAGCCCCGATGCGACCGCGGGCTGCGTCGGCGAGCATCCCCGAGGTGTCCAGGCCAGCCTCGGCCGGGAGCTCTGCCGCCCAGTGGTGCTCGTAGTAGGAGCGGGCCGCGTCCAAGGCGACACGCCCGGGCAAGATCCCCGGCGCCATGCCCATGTCGAGAGCGCCGTGGATGTTGCCCCGCCGCAGGCCGGACAGGAAAGCGACGCCCGGGATGTCGGCGAGGATCCTCGCCGCGGTCGCTACCTGCTCGTCGTTCTCGGCCAGGGACGGCCTGGCGATCAGCACCACCACGGATGGCCCCGAAGGTCCAGCTTCGCGGCCAGCCCGGGAGATGTGACCGCGGATGGACGCGATAGTCGAAGGGTCCACCCCGCCGACGGGGCCTGTCGGCTCGCTCTTGGAGGTGATCGCTACCGCCAGCGCTGCCAGCTCACCCGGGTTGTACCTGGCGGTGTCGGCCGCGTACGGGCTGAGCCCTGTAGGCGTCGTGTTCAGCTCGACGAGTTGCGTTGCGCCTTCAAGCACGGCGTGGCGGAGCCGGATGTAGAGCACAGGAAGCTCGTCTTTTACGTCCGACCCGACGGTTATGACCAGCGGGGCCGCGGCGGCCTGGTCGATAGTGGCGCGTGGAAGACCGAGGACTGTCTGAGCGGGCAGGCCGTCACCGAGTTGCGCGTCTATGTTGTCGGTGCCGAGCACGACCCGGGCGAGCTTGGACCACACGTAGGCGTCCTCGTTGGCGAGGCGTGCACCCCCGATAACACCCACCGACGATCCGCCCCCGAACCGCAAAGCGGCGCTGATGCCCGCTGCCGCCTTGGTGATGGCCTTGGCCCACGTGGATTCCACGAGTTCGTCGCCTTCACGGATCATCGGCACGCTGATACGACCGGCATCGGAGGCGTCGGGGTAGCTGAACCGGCCTTTGTCGCACAACCAGCCCCAGTTGACCGGGTCGGAGTCTACTCCTATGAGTCGCGTGACCTGGCCTTGGGTCGCCTGCACCACGGTTCGGCAACCAACCGAGCAGGTGGTGCAGGTCGTCTCTACCTGTTCTAGGTCCCACGGCCGTGCTTTGAACCGGTATGGCTTGGAGGTCAGCGCCCCGACAGGGCAGATCTGCACTACGTTCCCGCTGAAATACGACGAGTAGGGCGAGTCGGGAAACACCGCCACCTCGGTGCGGTCGCCTCTCTCGGCGAAGTCGATCAAGGCGTCCCCGGCGACCTCGTCGGCGAAACGGACGCATCGACCGCACTGGATGCAGCGCTCTCGGTCCAAGTAGACGAGCTTGGATATGGCAATCGGCTTGTCCCAGTGGCGCTTCTCCTCGACGAAACGCGTCTCGCCTGGGCCGTAGGTGAGCGTCTGGTCTTGTAGGGGGCACTCGCCGCCTTTGTCACAGACCGGGCAGTCCAGCGGGTGATTGACGAGGAGGAATTCGAGCACACCTTCCTGGGCCTTTAGGGCTTTTGGGCTGCGGGTGTGGACCGTCATCCCGTCGCTCACCGGGTTGAAGCAGGCCGGCATTAGAGTCGAACCTCGCGGTCCTTCCACTTCGACTAGGCACATCCGGCACATGCCGACCGGCTTCATCCTCGGGTGATAGCAGAAGCGGGGAATGTACACGCCGGCCTCGTCGGCGGCGTCGATGATCCACTCGCCGGCCCGGGCTTGCACTTGACGGCCGTCGATGGTGACCGTCACGGTGCCGGAAACAGAAGACTGTCTGGGCGGAGCCGTCCCAACGGCGCTGGCCGTCACTAGGGGCGGCTTGCGGAGGTGCACGACTACGCCGTGGGCTGCGCCGGCTGCCTGTGGCATAGCGGAGTTCGTCTCAGACACGGGCGAGCCTCCGGGGTAGACGGTCGGGAGGGAACGGGCAGCGGCCTTCGCGGATGTGCGCAAGGTACTCGTCGCGAAACCTTGACAGACCGGACGCGATGGACGGGGGCATCGACGGTCCAAGCACGCAGATCGTCGTCTGCGCGGGAGGCCAGGAAACCCCGGGGGAGATGTTGTCGCAGACGTCCATCAGAAGGTCCAAGTCGGACTCGCGACCCTGGCCCATCTCGATACGTTCGAGGATCTTCTCGAGCCATCCCCCTCCCTCGCGACACGGCGTGCACTGTCCGCAGGACTCTCGATGGAAGAACCTGACGATGCGCCACGCTGCGCGCACCATGCAGGTGGTGTGGTCCATCGGGATGACAGAACCGGAACCGGCCATGCTGCCGATGCCAGCGATCGCCTCGTTGGACAGCGAAACGTCGAGATGCTCGGGTCCGATCCAAGGTGACGACACTCCGCCGGGGATGATCGCCTTGAGCTCGTTGTCGTCCCTGATCCCACCGCCGAGCGCCGGGTCGAAAATCAGGTCCCTGAAGGTGACCTTCGCCCACTCCAGTTCGTAGTTGCCGGGTTGTTTGACGTGACCGGCCAGGGCGAGGAGCTTCGTTCCCTTGGAACGCCCTTCCCCGAGAGCCGCGAAGTTATCACCACCGTTTAGGACTACCCAGGGAAGGTTGGAGACGGTCTCGACGTTGTTGACGATCGTCGGTGCACCGTAAAGTCCCATAACCGCCGGGAAGAAGGGGGGTTTAATCCTCGGGTAGCCTCTTTTGCCTTCGAGGCTTTCGAGCAGGGCGGTCTCCTCCCCACATATGTAGGCGCCCGCACCAGGGTGCACGACGACGTCTACCGAGAAGCTACTGGCGAAGATGTTCGCCCCGACGGCGCCGTAGTCGTAAGCCTCGTTCAGCGCCGCCTGCAGCCGCTCGATCGCCAAGGGGAACTCGCCGCGCACGAAGATGAACACCTGGGCGGCACCTATAACATAGGCGGCGATGACAGCCCCCTCGATCAGCTGGTGGGGGTCTCCTTCGATGAGAGCGTGATCCTTGAAAGTCGCCGGCTCGCTCTCGTCGCCGTTTATGGTCAGATACACCGGCTGAGCCTGGCGCAGCATGCCCCACTTGCGGCCGGCCTCGAAGCCCGCCCCTCCCCGACCGAGAATGTTCGCAGTGTTGACCTGGTCGTGAATTTCCTTGGGGGTCATGGTCAACGCCCGGCGTAGACCCTGGTAGCCGCCCGCTGCCAGGTACGAGGAGATCGTCCAAGAACGTTCGTTGTGCAACCTCGCGGTTACGATGCGGGTCGATTCGGCAAATGTCACTTAGGGTTCTCCAGGTGTTTTGCGTCGACGACGGCCGTGGCGGTGGTGCTTCGACGGGTTGACAGGTCCAGGTGCGTCCCGGGGGCAGGCAGGTCGGGAGCTGGCCCTTCCGACGCGTCGGATCCCGGCTGGCTCTCATTGGGAAGTGCCGCCTGGTCGCTGGCTGAGCCGGTAGAGCCAGCAGCCTTCAAGGAGTGGCGTCGGCGCACCCTGCTGAGAGTTCCATGCGCGGGGACCTCGCCGTCCAAGCGACCGGAGCGCAGGTCCTCGACGAGTCTGTCGAAGTCTTGCGGATCAAGATCGCCGAAGAAGCGCCAGTTGACAGTGACGCAAGGGGCGTTGCCGCAAAGGGCCAGGCATTCGGCGTCTTCCAAAGTGAACATCCCGTCGGCCGTGGTACCCCCAGGCGCCACACCTAGGGTCTCCTCGGCGTGTTCCAGCAGCCGGTAGGCACCTTGGAGCATGCAGGCGATGTTCGTGCACACCGCCACCAGGTAACGGCCGACCGGTTCGAAGTGGAACATGTCGTAGAACGAAGCCGTACCGCGAACCTCGACCGGTTTTATACCGACGAGCTCAGCGACGTGAGCCATGCCGTCCTCGCTCAGGTAACCATCCTGTTCCTGAAGCACGTGCAGGATCGGGATGAGGGCCGACCTCCGCTCGGGGTACAGGGCGATCAGCTCCTCAGCGTGAGCGAGATTGTCGGGGTTCAGGCGCGCCACGCTCTAACCTCCTGTATTCGGCGTGCCTGGCCTTGTCTTACCTGCGTTGTGGAGGTCATCGGTCCACGTCCCCGAGGACTGGGTCGATAGTGGAGACGATCGCTATGGCGTCGGCTATCAGGGATCCGCGTGTCATAGGCGCCATGGCCTGCAGGTTGGAGAAGCTGGCGGAGCGCATGTGCATCCGGTACGGCCTGGAAGACCCGTCGGAGACTATGTAGCAGCCACTTTCACCTCTAGGGCTTTCGACGGGAACGTAAGCCTCGCCGGGAGGAACCCTGAAACCATCCGTATACAGCTTGAAGTGGTGTATCAGGGCTTCCATCGACTCGTCGATACGGCCACGCGGCGGGGGTGTGACCTTCTTGTCCTGGGTGCGGAAATCACCGGATGGCATCTTCTCCGCTATCTGGCTGACGATGTGTATCGACTCCCGTATCTCGTTGAACCGGATTGCGTAGCGGTCCCAGCAGTCGCCGTTGGTTCCTACGATCACGTCGAAGTCGACCTCGTCGTAGGCCAGGTAGGGGTTGTCCCTCCTCAAGTCCCAGGCAACTCCTGTGGACCGAAGCAACGGCCCGGTGATCCCAAGGCTTATGGCAGTATCCGCGTCGAGCGGGCCGACACCCACGAGGCGCTTTTGCAGGATCGGCTGTCCGGTAAGCAGCTCGTCGTACTCGTCCATCCTGAGCGGTATCGCCTCGCACAGCGCCGCGACGTCATCGCGCCAGCCGTCGGGAAGGTCCGCTGCGACACCGCCGGGGCGGAAGTAGTTGTGGTTCATCCGCAGGCCGGTCACCTTCTCGAAGAAGGCTAGGACCATCTCCCGCTCCCGCCACCCGTACACAAGCATGTTGAGTGCCCCGATGTCAGCCCCGTTGGTGGCGAGCCACAGAAGGTGCGAGCTGACCCGGTTGAGCTCGCACATGAGCATCCTGATCCAAACGGCGCGCGGTGGTATCTCAATATCGAGGAGCTTCTCCACGCTCAGGCAGAACCCAAGCTCGTTGAAGAACGGGGACAGATAGTCCATCCGGGTCACGTTCGTGCAGCCTTGGTGGAACATCAGCTCTTCGGCTGTTTTCTCCATCCCGGTGTGCAAATATCCAATCACCGGCTTGGTACGCAGCACGGTCTCGCCGTCTATCTCGACCATCACCCTGAGCACTCCGTGGGTGGAAGGGTGCGACGGTCCGAGGTTCAAGATCATGCTCTCGTCTTCGGGGACCTCCACGTCAAGGTCTCCTCGGTCAAGACTGACCCCTTCGGCTAGCGCTAGGCGCGAACCGGTCTCGATCTCGTACTGGGTCGGGCTGCTCGCGTGGCGTGGCTCTAGCTCCTGGCTCCCCTCGCCTGTCTTAGCTTGGAGCATCACGTCCATGGCCGTGGTCGAAGCTGGCACACGGCCAAGTAGCCTGTCGAGCAGGCTCGGCTTGGCGGCCTCAGGGGCGCTCGTCGTGTCGTCAGCGGCAGCCTCTGCGCTGGGCGGCGGGTCAGCCACAATCCCCGGTTCGGTCATCTCCGTGCCTCTTTGAACTGGACCGGAATCTCACCGGTCTCGTAATCCTTTCGCAGCGGGTGGCCTTCCCAGTCCTCGGGCATCAAGATACGGGACATGTCGGGGTGACCCTGAAAGACCACTCCGAACATGTCGTAGGTTTCCCGTTCGTGCGCCTCGGTCCCCGGCCACAGCTCGAAAAGGCTCGGGAGAGTAGGATCGGCTTCGGGCACTTGACAACGCACCCGGATCCGCTTGTGAGCTGCCAAGGACAGAAGCTCTACGACCACCTCGAAGCGCTCAGCCTCGATGCCGGCAGGCAGGTCCCTGCCTGGGTGGGTCAGGTAGTCGACACCTGCCACGCCCACGGGCATCATGTAACCGTCGTCGCGAAGGTGCGAGCAAAGCTCGTAGTACGAGTCCCGATTGCAGTGCACGACGTAAGACCCGGCCGACTCCACAAGTGGGCACCCGTGCAGCAGGCGAGGCTCGGCGCTTATCAACTCCTCGGCCATCAAACCTTGACCCGAAGGGCACGGCGGCTGTCAGGTTCGCCCAGGTGAACGCCAGCGCCAGGCTCGGCGGAGGAGCGTCGGGTGATCTCGCCGGTTCTGATCTTTTGGTGCAATGTGAGGATCGAGTGTATGAGAGTCTCCGGTCCGGGAGGACAGCCCGGGGCGTAGACGTCCACCGGTACGATCTGGTCGACGCCTTGGACGATCGCGTAGTTGTTGAACATCCCGCCGGTGCTGGCGCAGACGCCCATCGAGATGACCCACTTGGGTTCGACCATCTGGTCGTAGACCTGTCGTAGCACCGGTGCCATCTTCTGGCTGACTCGACCGGCCACGATCATGACGTCAGCCTGGCGCGGGGAGGCACGAAAGACTTCCATGCCGAAGCGGGCAAGGTCGAAGTTGGCCGCGCCGCTGGCCATCATTTCGATGGCGCAGCAGGCCAAGCCGAAGTTCGCACCCCACGAGCTCGAAGCCCGAGCCCACTTGACCATGCCCTCAAGTGTCCCGGTGAGGAAGTTGTGTTGAAGGTTCTCCAGTCCCATAACTTGTCTAGCTTCTCCTCAGGCGGTTCTTGCAGGCTCGGACAGGCGGACCCCGGGACGCTCGGCTGTACCCGCAGTCGAATCCACAGGGCGCGGCTGTGCGCCCTGTGCGAGCTCGGCGGGGCGTGGGACCCTTCGTACAGTCGACGTGGTGCTGCGCGACAACGAGAGGGGGGCGCGTCCTCCGCGCTTGGCTCCCGGACCCCAGTCGAGAGCTCCGTGAGAGACCAAGTATGCGAAGGCTACGAAGACGACCGCCGCGAAAGTACCCATCTCCGCCAACCCGAAAGTCGACAGTTGGTGGTACATAACCGCCCACGGGTACAAGAAGATCACTTCTATGTCGAAGATGATGAAGATCATCGCCACCATGTAGAAACGGACCGAGAAGCGCGAAGCCGCCTTGTAGCGAGGCGCGATGCCGGACTCATAGGCGCCGGCTTTAGCCGCAGTGGGCCGCCTCTTCGGACCGAGAACCCGGGAAGCCGCTGCCGACCCGATAGAGAAAAGGGCCACCAAGACGAGCAACAACAAGATGGGAAGGTACTGCTCCACTCCTTCGATGCTAGTGCCTCCGGGTACTAAGCCCGCCAATCCGGCCTGCAGGTGGCATATCTCGGACGGTCCGGTAGCGTGTCGGGGGTGAGCGAAGCTGGCGAAGTGTCCTCGCGTTGCTGCGACGTCTTGGTGGTAGGGGGCGGACCGTCAGGCGCCGCGTGCGCGTACTGGCTGGCAAGTGCGGGCCACGACGTGGTCCTCGTCGAACGTAAGACGTACCCTCGCGAGAAGACCTGCGGTGACGGCTTGACGCCCCGCTCAGTCCGCCAGTTAGAAGACATGGGACTGCGAGACGAACTTGCCGCTGCGGGTCACCGCTACAGCGGTCTTCGTTCGCACGGTTTCGGTCACACCTTGGAGTTGTCGTGGCCCTCCCACCCCGAGCTTCCCGGTTACGGATACGTGATCACCCGCAAAGACCTGGACGCTCTCGTCGCTTCGAGAGCAGCTAAGGCGGGCGCAGTGATCTGGGACGGCACCGAGGCGGTCGAGCCGATCTTGGAGCGGGGCATCCTCCGGGGGGCGCGCGTGCGCTCCAAGGCGAGCGGCCCAGGGGCGGACTTGGTGGCTATCCGATCCCGCTACACGGTGGTAGCCGACGGGGCGAACTCTCGTTTTGGGCGCAGCCTAGGGACTTCACGCAACCGCTCCTACCCTCTCGGCATGGCCATCCGCGGGTACTGGTACTCGCCCCGCCACGACGAGCCGTGGATCGATAGCTGGCTGGACATCAGGGACAAAGCAGGGAACGTGCTGCCTGGTTACGGCTGGATCTTCCCCGTCGGCGACGGACGAATCAACGTCGGTGTCGGTCTGCTCTCGACTTTCAACCAGTGGAAGGCGGTCAACACGTCGCACCTGCTGGCAAGCTTCGCCGAGTACGCTCCGCCGTCGTGGGATATCCGCCCTGAGACGGCCTGCGGCCCAGCCACGGGGGGCAGGCTGCCGATGGGCCTGTCGGTCGGGCCCCGCAGCGGCCCGACCTGGCTGGTCACAGGAGATGCCGGAGGGACCATCAACCCTTTCAATGGCGAGGGCATTGCGTACGCCTACGAGTCCGGCCGCTACGCTGCGGATGCCGTAGCTTGCGCGTTGGAGTCCGGGGACGGGATGGCACTGCGCGGCTACGAGCAGCGGCTTCACGACGAGTTCGACCTCTACTACAGAGTGGCGCGTGCGTTCGTGCACGTCATCGGCCACCCTGAGATCATGAAAGTCCTCGTAGGCACCGGCATGCACAGCCGCAGCTTGATGGAATGGGTCCTCAGGATAATGGCCAACATTCTGCGCCCTGACGAGCTCGGACCGGCCGAGGCGGCCTACAAGGCCCTTGTGGGACTCGCCCGCCTCGTGCCCGCCGCCTGAAGTCGACCCACGCTCCGGTCGAATCGGCCGGAGACTCGAAGCGGCGCGCGATGACGAAGTTAGCGGCTCTAGGAGGTGACAGCAGCGAACGCCTCTGCTGCGCGCTCGTAATCGTCGTCGCTGTGGGCCAGGCTGGGAAACATCACCTCGTACGCCCCGGGGGCTATGGCGACACCTCGGTCGAGCAGGCCGTGCATCAAGGCCGGGTAGCGGCCGGTCGACGCTGAGGCCGTCGCCCCGGTGAAGTCGACCACGGGAGTATCCCCAAAAAAGACTCCTACCAGGCTTCGATACGCCGGAACCTGCACGCCCGGTCCGGCTGCGTCCGCGACCATCCGAGCGAAACGACCTACCCGCCGGGCGAGCTCCTCGTAGGCGTCACGGTCGAGCGCTGCGAGCACCGCGAGGCCGGCTGCGGTGGCGAGAGGGTTACCTGACAGAGTGCCAGCCTGGTAAACCGGTCCGACCGGTGCCAAGTACTCCATCAGCTTACGGCGGCCGGCGAAAGCTGCTAGCGGTAAACCGCCCCCGATCACCTTGCCGAAGCACCACAGGTCGGGGGCTACCCCGGTGAGCTCGGCTGCTCCGCCGTATGAAAGCCGGAAACCCGTGATCACCTCGTCGAAGATGAGCAAGGCGCCGACTCGGTCGCACTCGGATCGCAACCCCTCCAGGAAACCCGGGGCTGGAGCGACCAGCCCCATGTTCGCTGCAACCGGTTCGACGATCACCGCTGCGACCAGTTCGTCTAGGACTGGTACGACGTTGTAGGGGGCGACAAGCGTGTCAGATACAGCTGCTTTGGTTACGCCGGCCGACGACGCGAGCCCCAGCGTTGCCACGCCGGAACCTCCGCTTGCTAGGAGGCCGTCGCTGTGGCCGTGGTAGCACCCGGCGAAGGTGACGACGCGATCGCGTGCTGTCGCAGCGCGAGCGACGCGCAGAGCGGACATCGTAGCTTCGGTACCGCTATTAACCAGGCGCACCATCTCGGCTCCGGGGACGCGAGACGAGATCTCCTCCGCCAAGAGCACCTCGCCCCGAGTGGGAGCGCCGTAGCTGGTGCCGTGACCGGCCGCACGGCTGACGGCTTCGACGACAGCCGGATGGGCGTGGCCGAGGATAGAAGCTCCGTAGGACTGCACGAAGTCGATGTAGCGGTTGCCGTCGACGTCCCAGACGTATGCGCCCTCGGCCCGCTCGACGAAGTAGGGGGTTCCCCCGACGGACTTAAACGCTCTCACCGGCGAGTTGACGCCTCCGGGTATCACTCCTACCGCCCGGGAGAACAGCTCGTCCGAGCCAAGTGTCCCATGTGCCGGGACAGCGGGGTCAGGCACCGAGGGCCTCCGCCAGTTCGGCTGCGAAGTAGGTGAGGATCATGTCAGCTCCCGCCCGCTTTATGGCGAGCGTCTGCTCCAAGGCGACCGCCTCTCCGTCGATCCAGCCCCTCTCGGCGGCGGCTTTCACCATCGCGTACTCGCCGCTCACATGGTACGCGGCGACGGGCACGTCGAAACGGCGCCTGACCTCGGATATGACATCGAGGTATGACAAGGCCGGCTTCACCATCACAATGTCAGCTCCCTCGTCGATGTCGAGCTGAACCTCTCGGAGAGCTTCGCGCTTGTTCGCAGGGTTCTGCTGGTAACCCCGGCGATCCCCTCCCCCTGCTATCTCCACGTCGACTGCGTCCCGGAACGGACCGTAGAGGGCCGAGGCGTATTTCGCGGCGTAGGCGAGCACACCGACGCCGGTGTGACCGTCGTCGTCGAGAGCCTTCCTGATCGCCCCTACTTGGCCGTCCATCATCCCAGACGGGGCGACGAGATGGGCTCCTGCTCTCGCCTGGACCTGAGCGGTCGTGCAGTAACGCTCCAAAGTGGCGTCGTTGTCGACCCCCCCCTGGCTGTCGAGCAAACCGCAGTGGCCGTGGTCGGTGTACTCGTCCAAGCACAGGTCTGCGATCCTAAGCAAGCGGTCGCCGAGATCCTCGGCGAGGCTTTCGAGCGCCACCTGCACTATGCCGGCCGGGTCGGAGGCGGCGAGCCCCTCGGGATCCTTGGCGGCGGGAACACCGAAGAGGACTACTGCTGGCACGCCAAGCGATACGAGGCGTTTGGCCTCCGAGCGAAGGCTGGCAAGGCTGTGCTGGACGACGCCGGGCAGGGAAGGGATCTCCTGAGGCTCTTCTATCCCTTCCCTGACGAATAGGGGCGCGATCAGATCCCTTGGGCTGAGCGAGGTCTCGGCGACCATGTCACGTATAAGCCGGTTCGAGCGCAAACGGCGCATCCGGACGGCAGGGTAGGGCACCCCCCAAGGCTATCCGCCAGAACCTATAAAAATTCTTGCAGGTTTTACTGTTAAGACGATACAATAATGCTTGGCAGTACGTTAAAAGTTACTTTGTCAGAGTAAGGAGATAAATTCCATGCTGATGAGGACAGATCCGTTCCGTGAGCTCGACAGGCTTGCATCACAGGCGTTCGGGACACCGGCCCGGCCGGCGCCGATGCCCATCGACGCGTACCGCACAGGCGACCATTTCGTGGTCGAGTTCGACCTGCCGGGGGTGTCGACGGACTCGATCGACTTGACCGTGGAGCGCAACGTGCTAACCGTTCACGCTTCGCGGACGCGCCGTGACAATGACGGGAACGGGCACGAGATGGTCGTGTCCGAAAGGCCGTTCGGGACTTTCTCCAGGCAGTTGTTCCTGGGCGAGACTCTAGACACCGACTCCATCAAGGCCACATATGACGATGGGGTTCTGCGCTTGGAGATTCCAGTCGCAGAGCAAGCCAAGCCCCGCAAGGTCGAGGTGAAGGCGGGAGCTAGCAAGCACGTAATTGCAGCCTGAGAGTCCATACCTTCCCATCGACGACACCTACGCCCCGATCTACACGGTAGGGCAGGTGTCGTCGATGCTCGGTGTCCAACCGGCGTTCCTGAGACGCCTCGACGTGGAATGCCTGGTTTCACCGTGCCGTTCCGAGGGAGGCCAGCGCCGCTACAGCCGGGCCGAGATAGGTCTGGTGCGGCGCGTCTCCGAGCTCGCCGGGGAAGGCATGACGCTAGCGGGAATCAAGCGCATACTCCTCTTGGAGGAGGAGCTGCGCACGACACGGGCTGAACTCGAACGCCTCCGAGCTCAGGTGGAGCCTTGAACGTGTCTTCTCAGAGCTGACAGGTCAGGAGAGCGGTCCGCTTGAGGCCCGGCTAGAGCAGCGACGACAGCGTCGAGCATCGAAGCCACCGACGCGGAGCGCGAGACCACCGTCACGTCGATCCCGGCGGCTCTCGCGCTCTGGGCGGTGACCGGCCCGATGCAGACCACGACTTTCGGCAGAACCGACAAACCGAAAGTCTCGACAAAGCCGCTGACGGTCGACGAGGAGCTAAAGCAGACTGCGTCGGCGTTGGCCACTAGGTGAGCTTCGCTCGCCTTTGGCTCCGGGTGGTACGTCAAGTAGGCGTCGACGACGTCGACGGTCCAGCCGC
Organism: Actinomycetes bacterium; assembly: GCA_021808665.1. The sequence goes on along the minus strand of JAKBBA010000011.1, from coordinate 25,431 downwards.
TCGCCCGCAGCCCTTCGGCTAGTACATCCCGTCCCGCCTGCGAACGCGGGAACAGCACACGGCCCGTACCCCCAGGCCACGCTTCGAGCAACGCCTCGGCGTCATGGCGGGCCGGGACGAGGTCGGCGGCTATGCCCCACGAACGCAGCGTCGCGGCGGTCGCCTGTCCTACAGCCGCCACTCGGACGCCGGCCAACGCCCTGGCGTCCCTCAGACGTGTCATCGTCGCATCGACGGCGTTAGCAGAGGTGAAAGCGACCCAGTGGTACCCCCCTATTCCGACCACAGCCGCGTCTAGGGCTGCCCCGCCGTCGCCGGGAGGCCCGAAGGCTATCGTCGGCACCTCGACGACGATAGCTCCGAGGCTCTCAAGCCCTCTCGTCAGGTCCGACGCCTGCGTCCTCGCCCTCGTCACGACGACACGTCGGCCGAACAGTGGTCGGTTCTCGTACCAGGAGAAGTCCAACCCGGCCACCGCCCCGACGACGATGGTCGCCGGCGGCTCAACCGGCGCAGTCCCCAACTCGTCGAGACGCACCCTCACAGTCGACTGCTGCGGCCTGGTCCCCCACGTGACTGCAGCGACGGGGGTGGAAGGGTCGAGTCCGCCGGCAACAAGCCTGCGGGCTATTTCCTCTCGGTGAGCGACGCCCATCAACACCACGATCGTGCCGCCGGCTTGGGCGAGCGCCTCCCAGTTAGTTTCGCTGTCGACGGCGTGACGGCTGTGGCCGGTCACGACCGTGAACGACGTGGCCCGCCCTCGATGTGTCACTGGCACTCCTGCGTACGCCGGGACTGCGATAGCCGAGCTGATCCCCGGGACCACCTCGAAGGGCACTCCAGCGCTCCTCAGGGCTTCGGCTTCCTCCCCTCCCCGACCGAACACGAACGGATCACCGCCTTTGAGACGGATCACGACAGCCCCGGTAGATCCCTCTTTGACCAGCAGGGAGTTGATTTCCTCTTGGCGGACCGGTCCGCCAGGTGTCTTACCTACGTCTATCAGCCGGGCGGACTTCGCCGCCCCGGCGAGGATCCTCGGATCGGCGAGCCGGTCGTGCACCACTACTTCGCCCGCTCGGAGAAGCTCCGCTGCACGAACCGTCAAAAGGCCCGGGTCTCCCGGTCCCGCACCAACCAGGTACACGGTCACGTCGGCCTCCCTGCGCCGCCGGGGTCACCGTCGAGCAGCTCGGCGCCACCCGCGCGCAGGAGGACCAAGGCGGCCTCCACGCCGAGCCGGGCCGAGTCGTTGCGCGGACCGCTGCGGCGTTCTCGCAGGATCACCTTGCCGTCGGCGGAGCCGACCAAGCCTTCGATCGTCATCGTCGCACCGTCGAGCCATGCGTGAGCCCCCACCGGCAAGTCGCATCCACCTCCGATCGAAGACAAGAAGGCCCTTTCCGCCTGGACGCAGACGAAGGCGTCCTCCTCGTTGACGCTCTCTAAGAGGTGCGCTCTGGCAAGGTCGTCCTTACGGCACTCCAGCGCTATGGCACCCTGACCCACCTGGGGGACCATCTGCGCCACCTCGAGGGTCTGGGACACCACAGGCACGAGCCGAAGCCTCTCAAGTGCCGCAGCAGCCATGACGATAGCCCCACCAGGGGGAATCTTCTGCAGTCGACTGGCGATGTTGCCTCGCAGACCCATGAAGGTTAGATCCGAGCGTAACCACGCCAGCTGCGCCATCCGGCGGCGTGATCCGGTGGCGATCAGCGCTCCCGGTGCTAGCCCGTCGAGTGTCGATCCGACCAGCACATCCCGGGGATCCGCCCGAGATGGGACCGCTGCTAGAAGCAGCCCGTCGGGGGTGGCAGAAGGAAGGTCCTTGGCGGAGTGGACGGCGATGTCCGCTCGGCCGTCGAGAACCGCCGCCTGCACCTCCTTCACGAAGACTCCCTGCCCGCCGATCTCTCCGATAGAACGGTCGACGCGTCGGTCGCCCGCGGTGTCGACAGTGACGACAGTTACTTCGATGCCCGGTTGGGATCGGCCTAGCTGTTCTGCGACGCTGTGAGCCTGCCATAGGGCCAGAGGGCTGGCGCGAGTAGCCAGCCGTGCCCGGGTCGCAGGCAACTAGAGCCCGAACAGCGTGCGGATCGACTCGGCGAGCTGCTCGCCCATGGGCGTTCCCACACCGGCTTTGAGAGCAACTGTCGGCTCGTGGAGGATCTTCGCGACGATTCCTTTTGTCAAAGCCTCCACGGACCGCCGCTGATCGTCATCCAGGGTGGCCAACTTCGCCGACAGGCGCTCCCACTCGCTTGAGCGCAGCTCCTCAGCCCGCTCGAAGAGGGAGGCTATGACCGGGGCGACTCGGCGTTGCGCTAGCCGGTCGCTGTAGCGCCCCACTTCAGCGTCTACTATCAACTCTGCTGCTGGCACTTCGCGCATTCGGCTGTCGATGCCTCTTTGGGCGAACTCCGCCAAGTCGTCCATGTCGAAAAGCGTCACGCCGGCCACGTCAGCCACGTCCCCGTCGACGTCGCGGGGCACTGCTATATCCACGAGAAGCATCGGCCGGCCAGGCCTCTTCGCCATCGCCCCGGCGACGATTTGAGCGTCGAGGACCGTGGTAGGTGCTCCGGTCGAGGCCAGCACGACGTCCGCCTGCGCTAGCGCGTCGGACAGGTCCTGCCAGTCCATGGCCTCTCCCCCGAAACGAGATGCGAGCTCGTCGGCTCTCCTGCGAGTCCGGTTGGCCACCAGGACCCGAGCGGACTTCGATGACCCGGCAAGCGCTTGGGCCATGGCCTCGCCCATCTCCCCGGCCCCAAGGACCAGGGTCGTCCGGCCTTCGAGGGAGCCGAGCTCGTTGCGCGCTAGCGCTACAGCCGCCTGGGAAAGCGACGTCGTCCCGCGGGCGATTGCCGTCTCGGTACGAACCCGCTTGCCTACTTCGATTGCGTGCCGGAAAAGCGTCGCCATCACCGGCCCTGACGTCCCTTCGCGACGAGCCGACTCCCAGGAGTCCGCCAGCTGACCCAAAATCTCGCCTTCCCCCAGGACCGCCGAGTCAAGCCCGGCTGCCACCTTGAAGAGATGTCGGGCAGCCGCCTCGTCGTGATATTCGTAGAGGTGAGATGTAAGGGTTTCTGGCGAGGCGCCGCCCCACTCAGCCAAGAAGCTTCGGACTTGGCCAACGCCAGGATGGTAGCGCCTGGCCACCGAGTACACCTCGGTCCGCTGGCAGGTGGACACGAGGACGACCTCGCTCAGCTGATCGAACCCGGACAACTCGAACAACGCTTTCGCTAGGTCCGCTTCGGGTACGGCGACCGTTTCGAGCACCTCGACGGGTGCTGTCTTGTGGTTAAGGCCGACTACTAGTACAGACACGCCTCGAGGCGCTCCCTTGCCTGGGCCGTCTGGCCCTCTCGTATCAGTTCGAGCATGCCCGAATCCAGCACCTTCCGCCAGTCGAGACCTTCGGTGGAACGACCGGACTGCTGTATTTGCTCTCGCGCAGCGGAGAGCATCTCTGCCAGAACCCCGATCTCAGGACCTAGGCAGCCGGCCACCTGGTCCCGGATCCAGCCTGCCAGTGCAGGGCTATGACCCCCGGTCGAAACCGCTACCGTGACCGGCCCCTGCCGGGCTACAGCCGGAAGTGTGAAGGCGCACGCCTCGGGGTCGTCGGCCGAGTTGACCCAAACGCCGACGGCGCCACCGTCGGCGTAGACTTTGCGGTTCACGGTCGGATCGTCGGTTGCAGCTATCACGAGCCACGCAGAGGAGATGTCGGAAGCTTCGTATCGTCTCCCGACGACCTCCACTCCCATAGCCATGATCTCCTCGCAGATCTCGGGGGCTACGACGACGACCGATGCGCCGGCTTCGACGAGAGCCGAAACCTTACGCAGGGCTACCTGGCCTCCGCCGACAACTACACAACGACGTCCAGCGACCACCAGGCTGACCGGGTAGAGGCGCTGACCTACAGGCATGACTACTCGCCGACGGCCACTGGAGATACATCTCCCTGGCGGTAGAAGCTGAGGATCTGCAACTCGACGCCGAGATCAACCTGGCGTAGCGCAACGTGCTCGGGTACTGCCACCGTCGTGGGAGCGAAGTTCAAGACGCAGCTGACCCCGCCGGACACGAGCAAGTCTACGGTCGACTGCGCGGCGGACGCCGGGGTGGTAACCACACCGATGTCAACTCGAAGTTCCCGAAGCGTATCGGGCATCGACGCCACCGGCTGGACCTTGGTGACACCCACTCGGGTTCCCACCTTGTCAGGATCCGAGTCGAAAGTCGCAACAACCTGGAAGCCTCTAGATGCGAAACCCCCGTAGGTTGCTAGAGCCTGACCGAGGTTTCCTGCGCCGACTATGACCACCTTTAGTTCGGTGTCGACACCAAGGCGCCTGCTTATCTGGTGCATCAGGTAACCGACCTCGTAACCAACCCCGCGTGTTCCGTAGGAACCCAGATGCGAGAGGTCCTTACGCACCTGAGCGGCGTTGACACCGGCCTTCTCCGCCAGCAGCTCAGAAGAGATCGTCGGGCTCGAACCGGACGCCTCGGCCAGGACCCGCAGGTAGACGGGGAGGCGGTTGACTGTCGCCTCAGGGATGCGGTGTCCGTTCACTCCCGAAATGCTACCGGGATAAGTCCCTCTGCGGGCATAGCCTGCGCAGAACCTCAGACGGGCCTGAAATCCGCCCGTCGCCGGCGGATTTTCAGCTCTGCTTGCCCAACTCTGCGGCTCTCTCGGCTGACGCCACGACCGCGTCGAGGACCGCGGCGCGCACGGCAGCTCGCTCCAGCTGGCGGAGCCCGGCAGCGGTAGTGCCGCCCGGCGATGTGACGTTGGCTCGAAGGACCGACGCTTCCTCTCCAGTCACTTCGAGCAGTTTCGCAGAGCCAACCAAGGTTGCCACGGCCAGGGTCTTAGCTATGTCTCTCGGCAGACCAACGTGAACGCCTGCGTCGATGAGCGCTTCGACGACGAGGAAGACGTAGGCGGGTCCGGAGCCTGACAGGCCTGTCACGGCGTCCAGGGACTTCTCGGGTACTTCGATCACGGTTCCCACAGCTCCAAGCAGACCCGCCGCCCATGTCACGTCGTCGGGAGCGGCGCTACGTCCTCTGCAAAGGGCGCTGGCGGCGGCGCCGACTGTCGCAGCCGTGTTGGGCATTGACCTGATCACCGCCACCGAGTCGAGCCAGCCTTCCAGGGTTCCAAGCGTCACGCCCGCTGCGATGGAAAGGACTCTTCGGACCCCCGCCTTCTTTAGCTCAGCGCACACCAAGCCGACGTCGTGGGGCTTGACCGCCAAGACCGCCCCCAGGGGGCCTGCGTCAGACCCCGAGATGACGGTGTCGACCGCTTCAGCGACGCTAGACACTACGAGCACCCCTTTTGCGGGGTAACCGGCTTGTTCGAGCTCCCAGCGGCGCTGCTCCGATACCTCGACCACGGCGATCCGCCCTGGCTTCCACCCACCGGCCAGCAGTCCCTTCACAAGGGCTTCACCCATGCGACCGCCGCCGGCGACGATCAATGGATCGGACCATCCCGGACCGGGAATAGAAGCGACGCTGGGTCCGGTAGCGACATCGTCAGGGGCACCTGCCATACATAGACCCTATACGTGCACAGGGCACGAACCGCTGCCCGAGCCAGCCCAGCGGTTCGCACTTCCCCGAGCGACCCGCCCGGCCGACTTTGCGGGCTAGCGGCTCACCCGAGGGTACCGGGATCCGCGACTCCCGGCAAGGCCCAACCAGACGTTCGGGAAGTCCTAGCCATTCAGCCGCAGGCGACCAGCTCCGCTCCGGTCAGGGTCTCCACTTTTTCCCACAGCTGGCTCGCTGCACGCCGCCAAGTGTAAGCCTTCGCCCTCGAGCTTGCCCGCCGACCTATCCGGGCTGCGTACTCGGAATCGCCGAGGAGGCGGGCCACAGGTTCAGCGAAGTCCTCCGGCGAGCGCCTACCGACGAGAAAGCCGGTTTCACCATCGACGACGATCGTCGTCAGACCGCCGACCGCCGCAGCCACCACCGGAGTTGCGCACGCAGCTGCCTCGAGCGCGACCATCCCGAACGACTCGGAGCGGCTGGTCACGAGGCAGACATCTGCGGCTCGGTAGAACGTCGACAACCTCTCGTGTGGCTGCGGTTCCACTATCCGCACGGAGTCGCCCAAGCCGTGGACGGCAACCGCCCGGCGGACCCGATCTAGTTCCGCCTCGCCTTGGGGCCCGCTCGGCCCTCCGATGACCACCAGCATCGGCTTCTTCGAACTTTTCGACATCTCCGGCCTCAAACAGCCAAGCCCGCGGTGCAGCTCAGCTAGCGCCTCCACAGCCAGGGAAGGTCCTTTGAGCGGCTGGATCCTCCCCACGAAGAGGATCACCGGGTCGTCGGGGTCCAACCCCACGGCCTTGCGGGCCTGACGGCGATCCCCCGGCGCGAAGAAAGCGTGCTGGACTCCTGGAGCCACTCGAACGATCCGGGAACGCTCAGCGCCGTAGAGACCCACGAGCTGGTCCTCCTCCACCCGGCACGAGGCCAGGAGAGCGTCAGCGCAGCCTATGATCTCGGCTTCGGCTGCGCTGCGCCGAGCAGGCTCTCCGAACATGGAACCGCCTGACCCTGCGTCGGCTTTAACCCGGTCCAAAGTGTGGAAGGTGACTAGGAGCGGCAACTCCAGTTCGTGCTTTAGGGTGTGTCCGGCCACTCCCGAAAGCCAGTAGTTGGCGTGCAAAGCCGAGAAGGGCTCGCCGCTATGCTCCAGCTGCGAGATACGCCGGGCAACCTGCTCGGTCCACTCGCCTACCAGGTCGACCAGCGACTCTTTCGCTACCGGCTCAGACGGACCGGCGACGACGTTGTGAACCGTGAACCCAGGTTCCACGGTCACTGTCGCCGGCTGATGGGGACTCTCAGCCCGGGTGAACACGTCGCACACCACGCCGGAGCGCGCCAAGGACGTAGCGAGCTCCCGGACGTATACGTTCATGCCGCCACCGTCACCGGTACCTGCCTGTGCGAGAGGGGACGTGTGCATCGAAAGGATCGCCAGCCTTCCGGACATCCCTCCCCCGCCGGTTGACCCCGGCAGCGACCCGGCCGGGTAGGCTCTCACGGCTCGCCTCGGGGGTCGCTGCGGACGTTCTCGCGAAGGAAGGAGGTGTACACCCGCAGGAGGGTCTGCTTCTGCTCCTCTGTCAGCCCGGGCTCGGCGAGTATTGCCTTTCCGAGCCCGCCGGTTGCGTCGGGAGGGTCGAGGATTCCGGCTCTCACGTAGAGCGTCTCGGCCGATATCCGAAGCGCCTTGGCGATTTGCTGGAGTATCTCCGCCGATGGACGCCTGAGGCCTCTCTCGATCTGGCTCAGATAAGGGTTGGAGACGCCTGCGAGGTCGGAAAGTCTTCGGATCGAAAGCCGGGCACCAGCGCGTTGCTCACGGATGAACTCTCCAAGCTCCGCCCAAGGGTCCGGGGCTTCCTTCAACTACCTTTCCCCCGGGAATCCGATCGCTCGCAGCCACAAGAACCGGTGGCGCCTTGCCGGCCCACGCAGGAGCACGTCACGCGAGGAGTGAGTCGACCGTGGCCTCACCCGTCTTGTACCGGCGGACGACCTCGTCTTGGAGTCGGTCTATCACCTCGAAGACACTCCGTCTCTCAGCCGAGACGAGCCGCTCCAAGTCGGTTAAAGACTCCTGCGCCTGGGTCAGGTCACCGTCTGATAGGTCCGAAACCGAGGAGACACGCGATGCCGGAAGTATCGCCTCAAGCTGGCGGTCGAGATCCTCAGGAACCCGGGTGGGAACGAAACTGGTGTTGAGACGACCGGTGCCCGAGCTTCTCAGCTTCGACCCGAGGATCTCCGGGAGTCTCTCCACGATTCCGGTCGCTCCGGCGGGCTCGCCCATCTCACGGCGACGGTGCTCGGCCAAGGCGATGTCGAGGCGGGATTGGACGACACGGCGAAGGTACGACAGGCCGGTCTCGATCGCTGTCAGGTCGTCGCGGGTCGCTCGGACCTCCTCCAACGTCCACGTCTCGAGTCCATCCAAGAAGCCGGGGTCGGTGACTTGCGGTAGCTCAACCATCTCGGATGTAAAGGCTACCCGACGACGTTACCTTTACCGTCAGCGAAAGAGAAGAGATGGCGGCCTTCGTTGACGCCACACAGCGGCTTGTCAGCCTCCCGAGACGGGCGGCAGCACCGCCACCTCGTCCCCCGTGACTAGTGAGGTGCCCGGGGCCGCCGGCTCTCCGTTCACCCAGACCCGCGAACGGTCCAGCACGGCGACGAAATCCGGTCCGAACATTCCCCCCGCTAGGTCGAGGGCCTCGGCGACTGTGCCCGCTCGCAACTCCACCCGGGACACTCCCGCAGCTTGACGAGCGGAAGCGAACAGCACGAGGCTGACAGCGACGGCCTCGCCCCCGGCGCGCGGATCCCCAGAAGCATCGCTAGCGGAGTGCATTTTCACCAACTTAGCCATCCGACGCTTGGGCCGGGGAGTACCCGACGGTGCGTTACGGCTGACGGGTGGGCCGGGTGCAGGTAGCCTTGGCGGGTGGCACGCTCCCTGCTCCTACGCCATGCTCAGACCGCCTGGAACGCCGAGGGACGTTGGCAAGGCCACGCCGACCCCCCTCTGTCCGACTTGGGAGTATCGCAATGCGCCTGGGCGGCTGAGGCGCTACGCGAGGAGAACTTCGACCTGATCGTCACGTCGGATCTTGTGCGTGCACGCCGAAGCGGCGAGCTTCTCGCCGATGCCTGGGACTGGCCAGTGGAGTTCGCCGTCGACTCGCTGTTACGGGAACGGGACATCGGCGAGTGGAGTGCCCTGACTACCTCCGAGATAAAGACCAGATGGCCGGAGGAGTTCGCCGCCTTCACCTCCGACGAGGGGGCGACGTCACCAGGAGGTGAGTCTTTGGATGACTTTGACACTAGAACTCTGAAGGCTCTAAGCCGGGTAGGCGAGATAGTCGCACAGGCCGGGCGCAGGCGGGCGCTGGTAGTGACCCACGGAGGGGTGCTCCGATCGCTGCGGCGCAGGTCCGGCATGGCACACCTGCCCGTAGGACACCTCTCAGGCGGATGGGTCGACTTGGACGGCCAGTTCCTCCTCTCGGACTGGGTCGAGCTGTGCGACGGAACCGAGGGCGAACCGGGCCGCCTCTTCGACGGCGGGCAGGCTCAACCCAAGCCGGTAACAGGAGGCGCCTCCCAGGAGTCTCACTGCGCGTGCCTTTAGACGCTTCGATCCAGGCCACCCAGCTGTCCCTGCGGGCCGGAGTCCCGGGCGGCACCCGTGCTGGCCTCGTCGCCTTGGAACCGTCCGGCCGCAGGGTAGTCTCCGTCTCCCTCGACGCCGAGGTCCGCCGCGGGGCTCTGTCGAACTCGGACAGCGAGACCATCGCAGCGGCCGCTGCGATGGCACTCCAGCAGCGCCTTCCGCTTGTGGTCGTGCTGGCTTCCTCCGGGGCGGACGTCTTCGAGGGTGTTGCTTCGCTAGACGGGTGGGGGAAGGCGGCCAAGGCAATGGCGTTGTGCTCAGGGATCGTTCCTGTAATCGTCGTCTCCTACGGTCTTGCGCTGTCAGGGCCAGCCTTGCTCCTCGGTCTCGCCGACGCCGTGGTCATGACCACCGAGGCGGTCGCCTATGTATCGGGCCCTGCTGCAGTAGCGCAACTAACCGGCCAGCACGTGACGTCTACACAGCTGGGAGGTCAAGGTGTTCACGCGCGCCAGTCGGGCGTGGCTGCGCTCGTCGCCGACGACGTCGAGGGCGCCTTGGACGCAACCGACTGCCTCCTCGCCTACCTACCGGACCACGTGGACGAGATGCCGCCACGCCGGGCAACCCAGGATCCCTCGTGGCGTAAGACACCACAGCTGCGCGACCTGCTGCCGGCAAGCCCCACCGGATCCTATGACGTGAGGAGGGTCGTGGAAGCCTTGGCCGACGACGGGGAGCTCCTTGAGTTGCGCTCCGGCTGGGCCCCCCAGCTGGTAACGGCCCTGTGTCACGTAGACGGGAGGCCGGTGGGGGTAGTGGCGAACCAGCCGCAGTCGATGGCCGGGACTCTCGACATCGCAGCCTCACAAAAAGGGGCTCGCTTCGTTGCGTTCTGCGACGCTTTCAACTTGCCTCTGCTCACGCTGGTGGACACGCCAGGTTTCATGCCCGGGAAGGATCTTGAGTGGCGGGGGATGATCCGCCACGGCGCCCAATTGGTGTTCTCCTACGCGCAAGCGACAGTGCCCAGGGTGTGTCTCATCCTGCGCAAGGCTTTCGGCGGGGCTTACATCGTCATGGACTCCAAAGGCATGGGCAACGACGTCTGCCTGGCGTGGCCGTCCGCTCAGGTTGCGGTCATGGGAGCAGCGGGGGCGGTGCAGATCCTGCACCGCCGGGAGGATCCCGAGACTCAGGCGCGCCTAGCGGTGGACTACGAAGAGACCTACCTCAATCCTTACGTAGCCGCCGAACGGGGGTTCGTCGATTCGGTGATCGACCCTGCAGATACCCGGGTGGCCGTCGCCCGAGCGTTGGATCTGCTCGCCACGAAGCGGGAGCGTCTGGCGGCCCGAAAGCACGGCAACGGGCCCTTATAGCAACGGGCCCTTGTAGGGCGGCCCCTCGTAGGGCCGAGGTTCGCGCAAGTGGCCGGGGACGGCCCGGCCCAGTCAGATCTCAGATCAGGCCGACGTCTCGGAGTGCCTCCTCGGCGCTGGCGACTACCCCTGCGTAGAAGGGACCGAACTCGCCGTAGAGAGCTGAGGCCTCGTCGAAGCGCATAGCGTAGACGGTCTCTTTGAGGTCGTCTGGGTGAACCCCGAAGAGGGTCACTCCCCACTCGAAGTCATCGAGGCCGGCCGAGCCGGTGACAAGCTGGATAACTCGGCCAGCGAAACGCCGCCCTGAAGTGCCGTGCTCGATCATCAGCCGCTTGCGCTCGTCGAAGTCGAGGCGGTACCAGTTGTCACCCTCCCCGCGCCGCTTGGACATCGGGTAGAAGCAAATCGCTCGCTTGCCGTCGGGTGGCAGCTTGGGCTCAAGCCGTGCCCGCACATGCTCCTCCGGCATGCCCTTCGCGTACTCCGACACCTCGGTCAGCGAAACGTACGAGTCGGCTACGACCAGACCGGCCCGCTGCAGCGCCGTCTGGAAACGCCTGAGCGTCACGAGGTCGGGGCCGATAGCCAAGAACCCCAGGTCCGCTTTGTGGCCCAGGACCGAGAAGCACACCACCTGGTGGTCGCCGCCTGCTTCCGGCCCACCCGACCCTGCCCCGTCGGTCTGCTTGACCGCTGCTATCACTGCCTGAGCGTCGGTTTCGGGGCCCACCTTGCAGAACAGGTGCAGGACACCCCAGCCGACCGACGGTTTCAGCGTTTCGCTCATTGCACCAATCTAGGGAAAGCTTCCCTACTATCCTCCGCGCTCACGACAAACCGCTCACGACAAACGTCCACGACGAGATCACCGGGGGAATTACTGCATCACCTGGTGGACGGCAAGGGCCGGACCTGTCCCGCCCAGCCTGACGTACAACTGAAGCTCGGATCTAAGCGGAGCTCGCTGTAAGACAGGTCGGGATCGGCACGCAGTCCGGCCCTTTTGGAAAGCACTTGCGCGGAGCCTGAAAGGCCCCCGCATCGACGGAAGATCTAGAAGTCGTCCATCCCGCCGCCCGGCATTGCGGGAGCTTCCTTCTCCGGCTTGTCGACTATGACAGCCTCGGTGGTCAGGAACAGCGCCGCTATCGAGGCAGCGTTCTGCAGCGCGGAGCGGGTCACCTTCGCTGCGTCGATCACACCGGCAGCGAAGAGGTCCTCGTACTCGCCTGTAGCGGCGTTGAGGCCGTCAGCGGGGTTGGTTAGAGCCTTGACCTTCTCGACGACGACGCCGCCTTCGAGACCTGCGTTGATGGCGATCTGCTTCAGCGGCTCTTCCACGGCACGGGCCACGATACGAGCGCCGGTCGCCTCATCGCCTTCGAGCTTCTGAGCCCGGTCTAGGATCGCAGCCTGCGAACGCAGCAAGGCAACGCCACCGCCGGGCACGACGCCCTCCTCGACGGCTGCCTTCGTGGTCGAAACGGCGTCCTCGATGCGGTGCTTCTTCTCCTTGAGCTCCACCTCGGTGGCAGCCCCAACCTTGATGACTGCGACGCCGCCGGACAGTTTCGCAAGACGCTCCTGGAGCTTCTCGCGATCGTAGTCAGAGTCGGTGTTGTCGATCTCGGTCTTGATCTGGCTGATACGGCCCTTGATGTCGGCCTCGTCGCCGGCACCTTCGACGATGGTGGTCTCATCCTTGGTTACGACCACCTTACGGGCACGACCGAGCAGGTCGAGGGTGGTGTTCTCAAGCTTGAGCCCGACCTCTTCGGTGACTACCTGGCCACCGGTCAGGATCGCTATGTCCTGCAACATCGCCTTGCGGCGCTCGCCAAAGCCGGGGGCCTTGATAGCAACGCTCTTGAAGGTTCCGCGGATCTTATTGACGACCAGGGTCGCCAGGGCCTCGCCTTCGACATCCTCGGCGATGATGACCAGGGGACGGGCCGACTGCATGACTTTCTCCAACAGTGGGAGCAGGTCGCGCACAGCGGATATCTTCGAGCCTACGAGCAGGATGTAGGCGTCTTCGAGGACCGCCTCCATGCGCTCCGTGTCAGTTGCGAAGTATGGGGCGATGTAGCCCTTGTCGAAGCGCATGCCCTCTACGAGCTCGAGGTCCATTCCGAAGGTCTGGGACTCTTCTACGGTGATGACCCCGTCCTTGCCGACCTTGCTGATCGCCTCCGAGATGAGGTCACCGATCTCTGTGTCGGCCGCCGAGATGGAGGCCACCTGGGAGATCTGCTCGCGGGTTTCCGTCTCGCGCGAGATGGCCTTCAGGGAAGAAGTGGCGGCCTCGACGGCAGCCTCGATGCCCTTCTTGAGTGACATCGGGTTGGCACCGGCGGCAACGTTTCGTAGGCCTTCGCGCACGAGCGCCCAGGCGAGAACGGTTGCGGTCGTCGTGCCGTCACCAGCGACGTCGTCGGTCTTCTTGGCGACCTCTTTGACCAGATCTGCCCCTATCTTCTCGTAGGGGTCCTCGAGCTCGATCTCCTTGGCGATCGAGACGCCGTCGTTGGTGATAGTGGGAGCACCCCACTTCTTCTCCAACACGACGTTACGTCCCTTAGGTCCTAGGGTAACCCGCACCGCGTCGGCGAGCTGGTTCATCCCACTCTCTAGTGCACGTCGTGCGTTTTCGTCAAAAGCAATCAGTTTGGGCATCGGTGTCTTGATCCCTCCGTTGGGTCAACCTGGTCTAGTACTTGTTAGCACTCTCATGTGTCGAGTGCTAACAGTTAACCGCCTCTGGCGGGCTAATGCAACACAGGACGCCAATCTTGGGGAAAAAATCCGCCTCGGCCTATCCGCCGGCCACCGCAGGAATGATCGAAAGGGTCGATTTGTCCGCAACGGGTGTGTCTAGGCCCTCGAGGAAACGGATGTCCTCGTCAGCCACGAACACGTTCACGAAACGGCGCAACTCCCCGTTGTCGTCGAAGATCCGTTCGGAGAATCCGGGGTGGGCGGCTTCGAGCCCGGCGAGAGCCGAGCCGACGGTGCCAGCCTCGACCTGAACCGTTGCGTTGCCACCGGCTAAGGGACGAAGTTGGGTTGGGATGCGAATGGTCACAGCCATGTTCAGGCCTCCGTGGGTATGTCTACGGCCGCAGCGAATGCGTCCAGTGTCGGTGCGATAGTGGCGGTCGGCCCGCAATACGGGGCGACGGCATCGATGGTCTTCAGCCCGTTACCCGTGACGAGCGCCACCACCCGCTCGCCGGAGCCGACCACGCCGGTGTTGGCGAGCTGGATCAAAGACGCTATCGTCACTCCCCCAGCGGTCTCGGCGAAGATGCCCTCTGTACGGGCGAGGAGACGGATAGCGTCGACGATCTCCTCGTCGCTGACCGATCCGAAGCCGCCTCCAGAGCTCCGCACTGCGTCGATTGCATAAGAGCCGTCCGCCGGGTTGCCGATGGCAAGCGACTTCGCAATAGTGTCCGGCTTAACGGGCTTCACGACGTTTCTCCCTGCAGCGAAGGCTGACGCCACAGGGGAGCATCCGCTCGCTTGGGCGCCCGACACCTTGACGTGAGGCTCCTCGTCGAGGAGGCCGACCTGCCAGAGCTCCTTGAAGCCTTTCGCCACCTTGGTGAGCTGGCTGCCCGAGGCGACGGGGACAACCACGTGGTCGGGTGCCTGCCAGCCGAGCTGTTCTGCGATCTCGAACGCGAGGGTTTTAGAGCCCTCTGCGTAGTAGGTGCGAACATTGACGTTCACAAAAGCCCAAGATGGGTGCTCGCCCGCCAGCTCGGCGCAGAGCCTGTTGACGTCGTCGTAGTTACCGTCGACTGCTATGAGCCGGCCTCCGAAGACCGCCGTCGTTACAACTTTCCCGGCTTCGAGATTCGAGGGTATGAAAACGACCGACTCCATCCCTGCGTGGGCGGCGTGAGCAGCCACCGAGTTGGCAAGGTTGCCCGTCGACGCGCACGCCGCCACTTTGAAGCCGAGCTCCTGGGCTTTGGTTAGGGCCACCGAGACGACCCTGTCCTTGAACGATCCCGTTGGGTTGAGCGTGTCGTTCTTTATCCACAGCTCCCCCAAGCCGAGCTCTGCCCCGAGACGGTCCGCCCGGACGAGTGGGGTGAAACCCGCTCCCAAACTGACCGCCCCCTCGGCGGACGCCGGCAGCAGGTCGGCGTAACGCCAGATAGAAAGGGGTCCGGCGGCTATCTTCTCCCGGCTGATAGAGGCGGCTACCGCCTCGTAGTCGTACACGACTTCGAGCGGGCCGAAGCACCACTCGCAAACGTGCAAGGCTGCGGCCGGGTACTCGCGATGGCATTCCCGGCATCGCAGACCGTTTACATAAGGCACTTGTTCTTCCTCCTGGTGCGGCGTCATCGAACCGGGCATTGGCACCTAGCCCCCACGAAGAAGAGCTGGTTGCCGCGGCTTCACAGGGCCCGTCCCTCTGCCGCTCTGGATGATGTTGGATCAAAGTATAGCTCACCCGGACCGCCTTCTACCACCCTGTCGTGGCAGCCGGCGGTTCGTGGAGCGACCCGGAGGATGGCAGGATGTTCGAGGTGCGCCGCAGCTACACATCGTCGGACTTTCCCGTTGAACGGGTCCGCCGCGCGAAGCGTGGACGGACGGTGTCGGTGTGCCTACCTGCCCACAACGAGGCTGACAGCGTCGCCGCCATAGTCACTGTGATAGTCGAGGACCTCATGGAAACTGCGGGTATCGTCGACGAGCTTTTAGTCTTGGACGACTGTTCGACCGACGACACGGCGGCGGTCGCCGCCGCCGCCGGAGCCACGGTGATGCGATCGTCAGAACTGCTCCCCGACGTCGAAGGTCCCGGCAAAGGCCAAGCCATGTGGAAGGCTTTGCAGGCAACCAGTGGCGACCTGGTCGTCTACTGCGACGCCGACGTAGTCAACTTCGACGCCGGATTCGTCCTCGGGCTGGTGGGGCCTCTTTTAGAGCGCGACGACGTGGCTTTCGCAAAAGGTTTCTACGACAGGCCCCTGGAGGGGGCCTCGACTGGAGGCGGGAGGGTTACCGAGCTGATGGCTCGCCCGCTCATCACGGTCCTCTACCCGCATCTAAGCGACCTCGCCCAGCCTCTCTCCGGCGAGTGTGCTGCAAGGCGCGACGTCTTGGAGGCGATCCCGTTCGCCGGGGGTTACGCAGTCGACCTGGGACTTCTTATCGACGTAACGACCCGCTTCGGCAACACGAGCCTCGTGCAGTGCGACCTCGGCGCTCGCGTGCACCGCAACCGTCCCCTGTCCCAGTTAGGCCCGCAAGCCCTGGCGATACTGCAACTGGCCCTGGCCCGCTGCGAGTCCACCAGCGACCCCGATATCGAGCGGGGCTACGCGCACGTGCTCAACATGCCCGGAGCCGAACCGGCACTCGTGGAGCTATTGGAGCTCCCGGCGGTGTCGGAACTGCCGGCGACACGCCTGACGGCGTGAGACAGAACGCTTCTGGGTCCGGGCTGCGATGAGCGGGTTGGCGGTCGCTATGGACCTGACACCACTGCTCAGCTTCCGCACGGGAATAGGCCTTTCCGTGGCGGGAATGTGGGAGGGCCTGCAAGCCGTGACGGACGGACCGCGGATGAGCGGATACGCCCTCGGGCTTCGCAACGGCTCGACCTCCGAGGGTCTGCCTGCCGCCCTCCGGCGCGTCAGGATGCCCGCCAGGGTGGCCGTGGAAGCTTGGAGCCGCTTCGAGTACCCGCGGATCGACCGTTGGCTGGGTGACGTAGCCGTGGTGCACACCACGAACTATGTGACACCGCCGAGCCGGCACCCTACCGTCGTCACTGTCAACGACCTTAGCTTCGTGTACGACCCCCCCGGCGACCCGGTGGTCGCTACGTTCCACTCGATGCTGCGTCGCGCTGTAGACCGGGGCGCTCACATTCACGTCACGACCCGGCAGGTGGCCGCAGAGGTGGAGGACGTTCTCGGACCAGGCTTGGCCGACTCCGGGCGAATCAGCATCGTGGCTTTCGGCATACCGCCCGCCGCCGCCACACAGGCCGCTGCGTCCGCTCAGGCCCTCGGCCTCGCTCAGGCCCCCGGCCGGCGCTTAGACGACTTGGTCGGCGGGAGGCCGTACGTGCTGTTCATCGGCACCGACGAGCCTCGTAAGAACATTCCGGCGCTCGTGGAAGCCTTCGGGGAGGTCTCACGCGAAGTACCCGACCTCCTTCTCGTCATCGCCGGCCGCCAGACCGGCCACACCGAGCGCTCAGAAGCTGCGATCAGCGCTCTGGCACCCGAGGTCGCCTCGAAGGTTGTGAGGCTCGGTCCTGTCGACGACGCAACCCGCTCCCGGCTCCTGGCGGGCGCCTGGGTCATGGCCTACCCGTCGCGCTACGAAGGGTTCGGCTTCCCGGTCCTAGAGGCGATGCGCGCTGGTGTGCCGGTCGTCGCAGCCGACGTGGCGGTGTTACGGGAGGTGGCCGGCGAAGCCGCCTTGTTCGCCGATCCCGGCGACGTTTCTTCCCTGGCGGCGGCGCTGCGCTCGGCAGCGACGGACGGCCACCGGCGCGAGGAGCTGATCTCGTCGGGCAAGGCTAGGGCGGCCTGCTTCACGTGGCAGGCTACAGCCAGGGGGCTCGCTTCGCTCTACGAAGGGGCAGCCGGGTCGGCCGGGTCGGCCGGTCCCCGACACGGCGGGAAGCGGCCTTGAAAGTCGACGTCGTCCATTTCGCTAGGCGTCCTCAGACCGGCCAGCACAGCATCGAGAAAGTCTTCGAGCTGATCCGCAAGGAGCTGCCGGAACGCTTCAGGGTGGTGACCGTCACGTCGGGCTATTACAGCAAAGGGATACGCCAGCGGGCCGCGACGGTACTTGAGGCCCGCCGGATCGCCACGCCGTTGGTCCACATCTTAGGTGACGTCACCTACGCTGCCTTGGCAAGGCCCTCCGAGTCGACCGTCGTCACCATCCACGACGCGGAGTTCCTGCGGCGCGGGTCGCCAGCGAAGAACTTCGTCTATTCGTGGCTGTGGCTGCGCCTTCCTGCGCGACACGCCGCCGTGGTGACTGTGCCCAGCGCTGCGACCCTGCGAGAACTGGAGGCGCTCGGCGCCAGCGAGGCGTCAAGCTTGCGGCTGATCCCTCACCCGGTGAGCGACGCCTTCTTCGCTTCGCAGCAGCAGCCGAGGCGCTCCGACGCCGCAGCACCCCCGAGGGTGCTGGTAGTGGGGACCGCTCCCAACAAGAACCTACCGGCTATAGCGAAGGCTCTCGAAGGTAGCGGAGCCGAGGTGGTCGTCGCCGGCCGGCTGGACTCCGCGCAGCGAGGTGCGTTCGCCAAGGCCAGGGTTGCAGTGATCGAGAGAGGAACGCTCCCCGACGAGGCTATGCCCGCGCTTTACAAGGACGCCGACGTGCTCGCTTTCGTGTCGACCACGGAAGGTTTCGGAGTTCCCATTCTCGAAGCGCAGGCGTCAGGACTGGCGGTGGTCACCTCGGACCTCGAACCGCACCGGGACGTCGCTGGGGGGGCGGCACAGCTCGTCGACCCGCGCGACCCGGCTTCTATAAGGGCAGGCCTCGACATCGTCTTCGCCGACGACAGCCACCGGAGGAACCTCGTGGAGGCCGGCCTTCGCAATGCGAGAGGGTTTTCTGCAGCCCGGATAGCCTCAATGTACGCGGACGTCTACGACGAAGTGGCTGAGCTAAGACCGCCCCACGCGAGCCACCGGTAGCGAGCGGCGCGTAGCACCCCGCTACGACATAGTCTGTTGCCATAAGTCGACATAGAGAAACAAGGGAGGGCGTTGCAATGCCGAGCGGTTCAATCCTGGGTAACCGTGTGGTCCGTCTAGAGGACCCCACGTTGCTCACCGGTGCAGGCAAGTACGTGGACGACCTCGTCGCCAGCGGAACCAGCCACATCGCTTTCGTTCGTTCGTCGGTCGCGCACGGGACGATCCGCTCGGTGGACGTGGAGGAAGCCAGTTCGATGCCCGGCGTCGTCGCCGTCTACCACGCCGGTGGTGACGACCTGGGCCTCGCACCTTTCCAGGGTTTCCCGATGCTCCCCGACACCTTCAACCGTCCGGTCTTCGCGCGGGACACGGTTCGCTTCGTCGGGGACGTAATAGCGGCGGTGGTCGCCGAGAGCGCAGCCCAAGCTGAGGACGCAGCGGCCGCTGTTATCGTGGACATCGACACTCTGCCGGCGATCGTAAAAGCCTCCGACGGCCTCGCCCCGGACTCCCCCCAGCTTTTCCCCGACGCTGGCAGCAACGTATGCTTCGTGACGAGTCAAGGCACCGACGAGGACCCGCTGGCAGACGCCGACGTGGTAGCCGAGGTGCAGATGGTCAGCCAGCGCCTCGCCGGCGTGCCTATGGAACCGAACGGCTGCCTGGCAATCCCCGGAGAGCCTGACGGAGGCATCACCTGCTGGATCTCACACCAAGCCCCGCATTCTGTCCACCCTGCGGTAGCCGCAGCGGTCGGCCTGGACCCTGCCTTGGTCCGCGTGGTGTGCCCATGGGTGGGGGGAGGCTTCGGACCTAAAGCGGCTATGTACGTCGAGTACCTGGTGACAGCGGCCGCGGCCATGCGCCTCGGCCACCCTGTCAAGTGGGTGGAGACCCGCTCGGAGGACATGATCACCCTCGTGCACGGCCGTGACTACGAGATGAACGCGAAGCTCGGCCTCACCTCAGACGGGCGGATCGTCGGCCTCGACGCGAGCGTCGTCGCCAACGCCGGCGCCTACCCTGCGATCGGCGCGGTCCTGCCGATGCTCACCCAGATGATGATCGTCGGCGTCTACGACATACCCAAGGTTCGCTTCCAGGGCACGACGGTGGTTACCAACACGACCCCGGTAGGCGCCTACCGGGGGGCCGGCCGGCCCGAGGCGACCCAGCTCATCGAACGTGTAATGGACGTCGCGGCTGACCGGCTCGGCATCGACCCAGCGGAGTTGCGACGCCGGAACTTCCTGGACCCCGCCGCTTTCCCGCTGACCACCACCAGCGGCGGAGCTTACGACTCGGGCGAGTACGCCAAAGCTCTCGACGCCGCCCTTCAGGCGTCCGGTTACAGCGAGCTGCGCGAGGAGCAGGCCCGCAGGCGCAAATCAGCTGACCGGGTTCAGCTCGGGATCGGAGTCTCGGCCTACGTCGAGGTCACCGCCCCCCTCGGTCTTCACGTCGAGTACGGAGCGGTGGAAGTCCACGAGGACGGTTCAGCGTCGATGGCTGTCGGCACGAGCGTGCACGGACAGGGCCATCACACCGCGTTCGCGATGGTCGCCAGCGACGTGCTCGGGATTCCCATGGAACGCATCCGGCTGGTCAACTCCGACACGGCTGCCGTGCCCCGCGGTTCCGGCACGATGGGATCCAGGTCCCTGCAGACCGCCGGTAACGCGGTCCGGGCAGCCTCGATCGAGGTGCTCGGACGTGCCCGCCAGATAGCGGCGCATCTGTTGGAAGCCAGCCCTGACGATATCGTCGTCGGGGTCGAAGGCCTTCACGTCGCCGGCGTACCGAACACCGCCGTCGGCTGGTCGGATCTAGCTGCGGCTTCCAAGGACGCTTCGAGACTTCCCGAAGGCCTAGAAGCAGGCCCGCTGCGCCACGAGGGGGACTTCGACGGGGGGAACTCCACCTTCCCCTTTGGAGCGCACGTGTCGGTCGTCGAGGTTGACACCGAGACGGGCGGGGTCCGGATCCGCCGCCACATCGCCGTGGACGACTGCGGGAGGATCCTCAACCCGCTTCTGGTGAACGGTCAGCAGCACGGCGGCATAGCCCAAGGTGCCGCTCAGGCACTGTTCGAATGGTTCCAGTACGACGGAGACGGGAACCCGCTGACGGCGACACTGATGGACTATCTAGTCCCAGCCGCCACCGAGCTTCCGAGCTTCGAGGTGTCCAACACCGAGACGGACAGTCCCCGCAACCCCCTGGGAGCCAAAGGCATCGGCGAGTCCGGCACGATCGGGTCGACCCCCGCTATCCACAACGCAGTCGTCGACGCTGTCTCCCACCTCGGGATCGACCATCTCGACATGCCGTGCACCCCCGAGAGGGTGTGGCGGGCCATTCAGGATTCCACCGGCGCCGCTTCTTGACCCCGGGATCCGCTGCTCTCCTCAGCCGGCCTTGCCGGCCGAGGAGAGCAGCATGTGGGCAACCTCTCTCAATGCCCCCAGCGTGTCGTTGAAAGCTCGTTCCTCCCCCACAGCGTCGACAAGCGAGTAGGAGTCGCTGTCGAAGCCGGCGTCTCGTGGGCTCGCCCCGACGTCCCCGGCGATCACGGCGCAACGCACGCCGAGCTCCTTCGCCAGCCCCAGCACTCCCCCGACGGTCTTGCCGTCGAAGGACGCTTCGTCGACGAAACCCTCCCCGGTTATCACCAAGTCAGCGCCGTCCACCCGGCAGGCCAAGTCCACTCGTTCTGCAACGAGCTCGAAGCCACTGATAAGGGTCGCTCCGATAGCTGCCAGGCCTCCCGCCAAACCTCCCGCCGCTCCGGCGCCTTGGAGACCTGACACGTCGACGCCGTAACGCTCCGCGTAGATCTGCACCAGTCTTTCCAACCTGCGAGTCAGAAGGCGAACCTGCGCAGGGCTCGCCCCCTTTTGAGGGGCGAAAACGCTGGCGGCGTCGACGAAACGGGTACGGACGTCGCAGGCGACTTCGATACTTATCCCGGAGAGCCTTCCGAGGGGTTCGAGGGCCTCTATAGCCCCCAGGCCACCGTCGGTGGAAGCCGAACCGCCCATCCCCACCAGCACGCGGCGAACCCCAGCCCCGACAGCTGCAGCGATCACCTCCCCCACGCCGACGGTGGAAGCACTCACCGGATCGTTGTGGTCGGGTCCGCCAACCAGGGACAAGCCTGCCACCATGGCCATCTCGACCGCCGCCGTCGCCCCTTGGTCGAGCTCATACCATGCAGCGCCGACGGTCGCCCCGAGCGGCCCGTGAGCCGATACCTGCCGAGGGCGACCTCCCAGCACCGAGCAGAACCCTTCCCCCCCGTCGGACAAGGGGGCCAGGTCGGCCTGCCATCCCAGATCCAAAGCCGCCGAAGCTATAGCCTCGGCGGCCTCAGCGGCCGTGGCGCTACCCCTGAACTTGTCGGGGGCTATCACGACTCGGGGCATCCCCCATGGTGCCCTATTCTCGCCGCTCGCGCCGGACGGTACCGGCGGCTCGGGTAGGGTCGAAGCGATGGATGAAGGCGCCGACGCGCTCCTCGTGGTCTCTAATCGTGGACCCGTGCACTTCGAGTGGGACGCTGCCTCCGGCGCTCTGCAAGCCAAGAGGGCAGCCGGTGGGCTGGTCAACACGCTCGGCCCTGGCGCACACCGCCACGAAGCGCGCTGGTTGGCGGCTTCGACCAGCGAGGACGACATGCGCCCCGAAGCCGCCCGCCTGCTCGCGAACGACAGGATCGGATTCTGGCCTGTCAGCGTCAACCCCGAACTGTACAGGGCGTACTACGACATAGTCTCCAATCAGACGTTGTGGTTCTGCCTGCACGGTCTTTGGGATTCACCGCGCCGTCCCCGCTTCGACCGCCACTGGTGGCAGGCGTGGGATACCTACAAGCAGGTCAACGAGCTCTTCGCCGCTGAAGTGGACAGGGCAGCTCCGCCCGCAGCGACCGTTTTGGTACAGGACTACCAGCTCGCTTTGACACCGGCCCTTGTCGCCAGGCGGCGCCCTGACCTTAGGATCTGCAGCTTTGTCCACACGCCGTGGTGCTCTCCCGACGAGCTGTCGGCCCTTCCCGACGAGGTGGCGGCGACGGTCCTGGACGGGCTTGTGGGCGGCGGCCCGGTAGGGTTCCACTCCCAGAGGTGGGCAGATGCGTTCCGGGCCTGCGTCGAAGCTGTGCTGGCACGCCCGGCGGACACGTTCGTAGCGACCGCCGCCGTGGACAGCGAAGACCTGGCGGCTGTCGCTGCTTCGGACGCTTGCGAATCGGAGCACCGCAAGCTCCGCGCGGCCGTCGGGGACCGCCGGCTGATCGTCAGGGTCGACCGGCTGGAGCTTTCCAAGAACGTCCTGCGAGGTTTCTGGGCCTACGAGGAGCTACTTGAGGCGAGACCCGACCTTAGAGGACGGGTGGTGTTCGCTGCCCTCGTGTACCCCTCGCGGGTCGGTCTCGCCGAGTACCAGGCGTACGGCCAGGAAGTCCTCTCCCTCGCGTCGCGCATCAACGACCGCTGGGGTACCCCTGATTGGACCCCGATCCTCGTGCACCCGGAGGACAACTATCCCCGCTCAGTCGCTGCGCTCCGCAGCTACGACGTGCTGCTGGTGAACCCTCTGCGGGACGGCCTGAACCTCGTCGCCAAGGAAGGACCGTCGGTCAACGAGCGGGACGGGGTGCTGGTCCTGAGCACGCAGGCCGGCGCTTCGGTGGAGCTCGGCGACTCGGCGATCGGCGTTAACCCTTTCGACGTCTCGGCCACAGCGAAAGCGTTGGCGGAGGCGCTGGACATGCCCGCCGACCAGCGCCGCCTGACCGCCGAGCGTCTGCGCAAGGCGGCGTCCAGGCGCACCCCGCAAGACTGGTTCGACGACCTGGTGGACGCGGCTCGAAGCCGGGGCGGTCCCTACGCTCTGTGAGGCCTCGCGACTTCAGCGGAGGGAGTAAGCCAGCCGCCTGAGCATCCCCACCACTTCGCCGGGGTCGTCGAGGACCACGTCGGCACTTCTAAGCAGTTCGGCAGGAGCCTCTTCGCTTGTCACCGCCACTTTGAGTGTCGCCACTCCGATGCCTCGGAGACGTTCCATCTCCGCGAAGGCGGGCAGGTCGCCGGTGTCGTCCCCCGCGAAGAGCACGGCGCCGAGCCCCTCGGACAGCTCCGCCACTACGGTCCCCTTGTCGACAACGACGGGCGGGGTTAGCTCTACCGACATCTTGCCTGCGTGGACGGCCAGGCCTGCTTCCTCTGCGAGACTCCGGGCCATTGAGCTGACCTTCTCTTCTTCGCAGGGTGCAGCTCGATAGTGCAAGGTGACGGTGAGGCCTTTGCGTTCGACCAGCACGCCGGGGACACCTTCCGCCTCGGCCCTGCGCGCGGCGTTCTCGACCACGCCGCGCCAGTCGCGACCTCCGAGCAGGTCCTGGCCGCCAGCTTCCCCAGCACCCCGGGGAAGGCAGGTTTCAGCCCGGTTGTTCGCTCGGTCCCATCTTTCGAGCCCGTAGAGGCCAACGAGCTCGGTGGCACCGGAGTCCCCGAGCCGGCTTGCGAGGTAGGAAGCCGGCCGCCCGGAGATCACTGCGACCCGACCGAGCCGCTGCGCCAGCGCCGCTAAGACTTCGCCCGTGCCGGCAACCGGCTTGGCGTCGCTCGGATCGTCGACGATTCGAGCGAGGGTGCCGTCGAAGTCGGCGAAGATCCCCGACGCTCCGGGATTTTCTGCAGCGCCGCACAGCCACGAAGCGAGAAGCGGGTCGACGTCGTCTGCTGCCCAACTCGAGCTGGCCGGCCCCTCGGAGGTGCCATTTCCTTCGGACCTGGCCGGTCCATCATGCCTGCGAGACCCCGAGGACGAGAGCAGTGCGAGCCCTCAGGCCCCGGCGACCAGGTTCGGGCCTATGACCAAGACGAGGTTCGCAGTGGAGCGTTCGGTTGCGGGGATAGGAGCACTGGCCGGGGGAGGAACGGTCGTGTCGACCGCTGCCGAGGTCAGGCCGATCTCCTGGGCGAGCACGTCCGCTTCAGGTGTGTACCCCGGGGTGAGAACGTAGATGACCGACGTGGCGACCTTGGAAGTGGCATTGTCCGGCGGCTCGGTGAGGTACCCGTAGCCAGCTTTCAACTTCGCTGACCACTGGGTCGCGAGCTCGCCTACTAGCACACCGTTTAGAACTTGGACTTTGACCTGACTCGGCGGGACCGTCGTCGTCGTAGTGGTCGGGGCGGGAACGGTCGTCGTTGTCGCGGCCTTCTTGGGTTTGGTTACGGCGGTAGCGGTCGCGTGTGTCGTGCCGCCTGACTTGCTCAGGACCAGGATGCCGACTACGAGAAGCACCGCTACCAGGACCAGGCCTGCTGCGGAACTCGCACCTGCTTCGGGTTGGTTGCGACCGGCGCCCATTCGCCTGCTCACTAATATTTCCTCCCTAGGTCGCTTCGACACTCGGCTCTGACTCCACGGCGGTCGCCCCATTCCCGGCGGCGCTTGCCGGCCAGCGGGAAGTCCTGTCAGGGCTTGCTCCGAGTGTATTCGACAGGACGAACGGCGCGTAGCCACCGTGGGGCTACTC
Source organism: Actinomycetes bacterium (assembly GCA_021808665.1). Next base: position 570 of record JAKBBA010000011.1, on the reverse strand, counting down.
GGGGAATGTGACGGTGCGACAATGGGCAGGTGGCCGGCGCTCCTGTTCACACGACGTCCATAGACATCAACGCTGACCTCGGGGAGGGCTGCCCCTACGACGAGGAGATCCTCGGGGTCGTGTCGAGCGCTTCGGTAGCGTGCGGTTTCCACGCCGGGGACCCGCTCACGATGGTCGCCACGACCGCCGCGGCCGCTAGGCGGGCGGTCGTCGTCGGCGCCCACCCCTCCTACCTCGACCGCGAGGGTTTTGGCCGCACGGCGCGCTCGGCCGCGGCGCCCGGCGAGATCTCGGCCGTCGTCGCCTACCAGATCGGGGCGATGTCAGCGGCTTGCGGGTTGGCCGGGACGAGCGTGTCCTACGTGAAGTTACACGGAGCTTTGTACAACCAGGCCGCATCGCAGGCCTCCGTGGCAGACGAGGTCCTCCGCGCTGTCGCTTCGTGGGTTCCTCCTGCCGCCACGCCACTGGCCGCCGTGTCGCCCCTCCCGGTGTTGTGCCCTCCGGGATCGCAGATCGCCTTGAGCGCGGCCTCGTTCGGCGTGACGGCGTTCTCGGAGTTCTTCGCCG
>JAKBBA010000201.1 GCA_021808665.1 Actinomycetes bacterium | reverse complement strand
AGTCCCGGGGTTCGTCTCGCAGACGGCTACGACCCTTCCCGACCGCACGAACCGGCTTACCGTTGGGTCCAGGCGACCCCGGAGCTCGTTGACGAGGCTGTTAGCGCTGCCCTGCTCGCCGGGAAACGCTGGCGCGCCGAGGATCCGGATAAGCGCCGAGATGTCCTACTGGCGGTGTCTGGGGAACTGGAGGCCCGGCGGGGACGTCTTATCGGGATCATGGCCCACGATGGCGGCAAGACACTGAGCGAGGCGGACCCCGAAGTGTCTGAGAGCGTCGACTTCGCCCGATATTACGCCGAGTGGATTTCTAACCTCCGCTCCTTGGAGGACGCCGGCGTCAGCTTCCAGCCCTACGGTACGGTCGCCGTCGTCCCGCCATGGAACTTCCCGCTTGCCATCCCCGCCGGAGGCGTGACCGCCGCGCTGGCCGCCGGGAGTGCCGTGCTGCTCAAACCCGCCCCCGAGACGGTCGCGACGGCGTGGGCTTTGGCGGAGGCGTGCTGGGCGGCGGGCGTCCCCCGAGACCTGCTGCAATTCGTGCCGTGCGCCGATGACGACGCCGGACGCCGACTGATCTGTCACCCCGACGTTCACGCCGTTATCCTCACCGGCTCGTGGGATACCGCCAGGATGTTCATCGGGTGGCGGCCTGACCTGTCCTTGCACGCCGAGACAAGCGGGAAGAACGGGATTGTCGTCACCGCCGCCGCCGACCTCGACGGCGCGATAGCAGACCTGGTCCGCTCCGCTTTCGGTCACGCCGGGCAGAAGTGTTCGGCCGCAAGCTTGGCGATCGTCGAAGCGTCCGTCTACGACGACAAACGGTTCCGGCGTCAACTGGCCGACGCCGTGCGCAGTCTACGACCGGGACCCGCCTGGGACCCTGCCACCACCATCGGACCCCTGATCCGACCACCCGAAGGACCCCTGTTGCAAGCCCTGACCCACCTTGGACCGGGAGAAACATGGCTCGTTAAACCCGAAGCGGTACAAGGAAATCCACAGCTGTTCACCCCCGCAGTCAAGCTCGGGGTCCGACCAGGATCGGACTTCCATCTCGTCGAGTGCTTCGGCCCGGTCCTCGGCTTGATGCGCGCCAAAGACCTCGCGGAGGCCATCAGCTGGCAAAACGCCCCGGCGTACGGCCTCACCGCCGGCATTCACTCGCTTGACCCTGAAGAAATCACCACATGGCGTAACCAAGTGCAGGCAGGAAACCTTTACGTCAACCGTCACATCACCGGCGCCGTCGTACGCCGGCAACCGTTCGGCGGCTGGAAACGGTCCGTCGTCGGGCCCGGCGCTAAGGCGGGCGGCCCGAACTACCTGGCATCGCTCGGCAGGTGGGAATCCGAGCTCCGACCAAAACCGGCCACATTTGCGGGTCACGTGAAGGTCTCCCTCAACGCGGACCTGGCACCCACTGACCCGAGCGCCCTAGTGGCCGAAGCGAACGTTCTGCGCTACCTGCCCCTTACGAGGGTACTGGTACGGGCGGGTAGCGACGCGAGTGACTACGACCTCAGACTCGCATTGGCCGCCGCGCAAGCTGTCGGCGTGGACGTATCGGTGTCCTCGCCAACCCTGCGAGCGACTTTGAAAACAGTGGTAGAAGACGACGACACTCTCGCCGACCGGCTCGCACGCGCCTCAAACCTCGACAAGCTACGGCTCCTCGGCTCGGCCTCAGACAAACTTCGGGTAGCCGCCCACGACGCCGGGCTGTGGGTCGACGACACTCCGGTTGTTGCGCATCCCACCTTGGAGGCGCTGCGATGGTTACACGAGCAATCGCTGAGTGAAACCAGGCACCGCCACGGCGACCTCACCGGCCGACACGTCGGCCTGCTCGACTGACCGCTTCTTTCGAGTTGCTAGAAGCTCAGCGACATTAGAATTTGATACGAGGCGAACCGGTAAGCGGTTCGTTTCCCGAAGGGTTTGGGCGTCGCCTGCCATGGCTCACAACCGCCTCGCCCCTCTGCCACCGGTTAGCCGTTGGCCGAGACGGCGTTGTACCTCTCGTAGGCCTCTGCAGCGACTATGAGGTCGGCTAACCCGAATCCCACCGACTTAAATACCGTTAACTCTGCGGGCTCGACGACCTCAGCTCCGCTTAGCAGCTCCTGCAGATCGGCTCGAATGACAGCCTCGCTTACAATCCCCGCCTGGATCGGGATGATCAGTTCGCCCGCCTCGGCTAGCGCGACCTGACGCGACTCGACGACTACCTGGGAGGCGGCTATCGCTCTATCGTCGAGTTCCCGCGACGTTGCCGTGTGAGAACCGACCGCATTGACGTGGGCGTGTGGGAGCAACAATCGACCGTCGAAGAGAGGAGCGTTAGAACTACTACACGTGCAGATGATGTCGGCTCGGGGGACTGCCTTCTCCGCTGTAGATGCGGTCGCAGGTATACCTAAGGCGCAACACCGTGTGACGAACCGGTTCACGTTTGTCTCGTCACGGCCCACTATCTGTACAGAGTCGAGCGCATAGTGCGACCGCATCGCGAGGACATGTCCCCATGCCTGTGGCCCCGTACCGAATACGGTGAGCCGGCAGCTGTCCGGAGCGGCAAGGCGCTGCGTAACGAGGAGAGACATCGCCGGTGTTCTAAGAGCGGTGAGTGCAGCACCATCGATCAGTGCTTTGAGCTGAAGAGACGCTCCGTCGAAGAGAAGATACGCGCCTTGGATACCTTGATAGTTCCGACTCGCAGCCGTCGGCACCCCTACTAACTTCACACCGCAGTAGCCGGCGTGCACGGCGGGCATCACCAGCAGCTCGCCGGAAGGCCAGGAGAGCCGGCTCCTCAACATTTGTTCATCGAGCGGTGGAGCAGATCGAAGGCCTACTACCAACACATCCGCTGCAGAACTCACCGTAACAAGCGTCGGAAGCACGTCGGCAGTAATCCATGGAACCGCGTGCATCGTCGGCTCGTCGGCATCGCCGGGGATTGTCACTCCCGAACGCTCAGTTCGAAGCGGCGCACTCGCTTGCCACCAAGTCGCGGTAGTCGCTCAGCAGCGATCTCCAGACAGCATTCTGGCCGCTATTACCTGAGATCAGTCGACCGTCGATTTCTGCGACAGGGACGATCTCGCAGACTGTCCCAGTAATAAACACTTCGTCTGCACTGTAAGCCTCGGCCAGAGTGATATTTCGTTCGACAACAGAGTATCCTTTAGCGCGGGCCAAGCTCAATATGCACCTGCGGGTGATACCCCGAAGGAAAAAGCCGATTGCCGGTGTGACTAACTCGTCGTCGATTACACAAAAGATATTCGCTGAGTCCGCTTCGGCGATGAATCCTCCCGTATCAAGCATTAGCGCTGCATCCGCTCCTTGGCGAATAGCCTCAAGTCTTGCCAGTATGCTGTTCAACTGATTCGAATGGTGGATAGAAGGATCCTGTAGAGCCGGACCAGGCCGACGGATAGATGCAGTGACCAAGCGCTGTGGCTCCGGTTCCACCGCCACCGGCTTCCTCTCAGGAATAATCACCAGAGTCGACGGGCCGATCGCGTTGCGAGGGTCCATTCCAGACGTCCATCGTTCGCCTCGCGAGAGAATCATCCGAATATGGCAATCAGCAGTCAAGGCATTCGCTGCAAGCACTTCGTATATCTGACGCCGGACGTCTTCCGAAGAAGGCACAGGAATTGTGACAGCTGTAGCAGATTCCTGAAGCCGCTTCAGATGTTCATCTAGGCGGAACACCACTCCGTTGTAAACCCGCATTCCTTCCCACACGGAGTGACCCGATTGAAAACTTGCGTCGAACACGGACACGCGCGCGTCTTCTCGTGGGTAGACAATCCCGTCAACTGAAACAAACAATTTTTCATCACCACTACCCATAGAGCTCTCTATCCTTTATATATCGGAGCGGAAGTAGAAACTGAGGGCGATTCACAAACCCAGTCCATCGAGGCTATAGCGATACACCGCTCACCACCTCCAACGTAACTCAACCAAACTCTGTCACCTGAGACATAACAACCCGGGTCTCGAACTTCTCGACCCGGATACAACGCTTGCCCCCTCCCCGCCCGTTTAGACGGGAACTGTGCGCCCTCATACTCCTCTTCTGGTTCCAATACTGGTTCTGGCTGGACGAGCGACCATGTTTCCCACGGACCATCCATACCTAGCGATCCACACCAGATCTTCTCTGGGCAGTCACCTATCAAGGAATAGAAGATCAACGCCCCTCCTCCGACAAGGGCAACCGCTGAGTGCCTGGTTTGTGCAGGCAGTATCGTCGGACCGACCTCAAACCCGTCAAGACCGGTGGCGGATCGAATGAGGGTGCCCGGCATGACGACCGCCATCCACTCCTGTCCGCACCTGAAGACTCGCCAGTACGGCGCACCTATGTCTTTTGACACCAATTCGAACGTCAAGCCGTCGTGGCTGATAGCGACAGACTCTGTCTGCTCCTCTAGAGCAGTTCCGTAACCGCCGTGAAAGTACATCCGAACCGTCCGCGTTGCCTCGTCCACTACTACGTCTGGAGACGCGATGTGGTCCGAGTAGTGAGTTTGATGAAGCGATAGCACAGGGCTTGAAGAGATCCGCCAAGGGCCGGTCATGTCGTCGCTCGCCGCCATCCAGATGGACGCACCGCGATGCTGAGCGAAGTAGAGGTAATAGCGCCCGACGGGACGATGGACCCAAGAGGGTGCAGCGACGAGTGCCGGACCGTTGACATTTAGGTGCCCAGACCGGTCCTCCCCCGGTGCATAGAGGACCGGTCCATGACGGGTGAGCGTAGGCAGGCTACCCACACTCCTCAACTCTCTGAGAGGTGTCTTCGTCTGCTAGGTCTTGACCGTCAGCCATGCGGGTCGGACGGAAATTTTCGACGGTTCCGTGGAACCTCCGCAGGAACTCTCGACCCCGCTCAGTCGTAGGACCCACGAAGAACGAGGCGCTATCGGCCTGCTCGCAGATCTCACCTGCGCTCATCAGAACAACTCGGTCGCTCACGTCGCGGGCGAATTCCATCTCGTGGGTGGCGATGAGCATTGTCATTCCGCGTGTTGCGATCTCGCGCATCACGCCTAACACGTCACCAACCGTCTCGGGATCCAAGGCGGATGTCGGCTCATCAAAGAGCATGAGCTCGGGCTCTAGCGCGAGGGCTCTGGCTATTGCCACTCTTTGTTGTTGACCACCAGATAACTCTCCGGGGTGCCGGTCTGCGAAGGCGCTGAGCCCGACCAGCGACAGAGCATCCGCGGCTCGTCGTCGCGCTTCGGCGCGTGAGTAGCCGTTGACATGGACTAACGCAACGGCGACGTTTCGCAGACTTGTCAGATGCGGGTAAAGATTGAAGCTTTGAAATACCATCCCGACAGGATTTCGGCGGCGTCGGCCGCTCTCTGCCCCACCACTAAAAGCAAAATGTATGCTACCGCTGT
>JAKBBA010000200.1 GCA_021808665.1 Actinomycetes bacterium | reverse complement strand
CGGTGACGCCACTGTCGTGTAGTTCGTCTGCCAATGCCTCGGCGAAAGACTGAACGAACGACTTCGACGCGTTGTAGAGCGCCTGGTACGGACCGGGGGCCTCTGACGCTATGGACGACGTGAACAGCACCTTTCCGTCTCTCGTCGCAGTCATGTCGGAGAGGACCCGTTTGGCGAGATGTACTGTCGACTCGACATTGAGACGGACCAAGCGCATCGCATCGTCGAGACTCTGATCACGCGCAAAGTCCCCCCCGAGGCCTACTCCTGCGTTGAGCGCCAGTGCAGCAACCGGCCGCCCATCCTCTCGAATCACACGGTAAAGCGACTCGACGCCGTCAAAGGTTGCAAGGTCAGTGCGGACCTCTTTTACGTTGGCGCCGGTGGTCGAGCGCAAGTCGGCAGCAGCGGACGACAGTTCGAGGCCGTCCGCTGCGGCGATCACGTCATAGCCGTTCTCGGCAAACTGGCGGGCAAGTTCCCGTCCAATACCGCTCGATGCGCCTGTCACCACGGCGAGAGGGGCGGGTAGAGCATCAATAGCCATTTCAGTCATGTCGGTTCCAATACGGTTGGAGGATGCCTATGGTCCTACCCAGCCACCCAAACGATAAGCACTAAGGATGTCCGGATAGGTGTGGGCGAAATGTTGCTCGGAAACCTCATTGAGGCAGTTCCCTTGCAAGCCGGCGAGCGTCGGCGACGGCGTGACCGGAGTCGTCGTTGTTGAAGTACGCGTACACGTCGATGCCCTGGGCCAGCCATTTGGACAGTCGTGATGAGTAAGACTTGAGCGCCTTTGAGCTGTATCCCCTGCCATAGGGTTGAGTCACTGCATCGGGCCCGTGGAAGCGGACGTAGGTCCAGTCCGTCGTCAGCTCCCAAGGTATGTCAGGCAGCAGATCGTGGAGACAGAGGGCCGCACGATGACGCCGCAGCACCTCGTAGGTATCCTCGCTGAGCCACGACGGCTCTCGAAACTCGATTGCCCAGCGCTTGTCTGCAGGTGCGGCGCTTAGGAAATCTTCTAGGCGACCCAGATTCTTTCGCCAGTGGGGTGGAAGCTGGACGAGGGTCGGGCCTTCTGCCGCCCCTAGGCGTCCGACGCGGTCGACGTGGTTCGCCAGCCAGCGGCCGGAGTCGGCGAGCTTCATGCGGTGGGACCCGAATGAACCCATCTTCAGTGAGTACACGAAGTTGGGCGGTGCTTGCGCCGCCCAAGTTTCAACTGTCGCAGGAGCCGGAAGCCGGTAGAAGGAGTTGTTGATCTCGACCGTGTTGAACAATCCGGAATAGAAATCGAACCATCGCCGTGTCGGCAACGTCTCCGGATACACCGGACCTCGCCAGTGTTTATACACCCATCCGGAACAGCCCACCCGGGCGACGCCGACCAGGGCGCTACTCCTCGGCGCGGTGCGGCGGTGCGGCTTCGCCGCCCGGTCTGCCTTCTTCGGCAGCTCTTCGGCCCGTTCGGCGTCGGCGCTCGTCGTCCTCGGCGTCAAGTTCGTCAGGGGTCTTCCCGTCTTCGACGGCTTCGTCCAGGATCTCTGCCTTTCGGGCGGCGCCCCTTCCAAATTTCGCATCCTGGGGGTCTGCGGAGGGCTGATCGGCCATGGTCGAGCTTTACCCGTACTTCCTGGCGGACAACCTGGCGAGCCTGAAGCCCGATGGAGCCCCCCTCTTCGGAAGACTGTGACCGTAATTGCACAATTTTCGTGCAATTACGGTCACAGTGTAGGTTCGGGGACAGTTAAGAAGCGACCGTGAGGCCGTTTTGGCCTGAATTGTGCCTCAGCCGGCCGGGGGAGCGTAGCGATAGAATGAGTGGAGACGCGCTCGTGGTTCTAAGGGTCGATCCGAAGGCAGGAGATTCTCGTGGCTCAAGCACCTGTGCCCGACCAAGTCAACCTGGTCGTTTCTGACATGAAAGCGACGGTTGCGTTTTACCGTCGGCTCGGCCTCACCATCGCCGACACCGACCCCGCATGGCAGGACCACCACCGCAGCGTGCGAGTTCCGGGTGGACTGGATATCGACTTCGACAGCACTAGCTTTGCGCGCCACTGGGATAAAGGTTGGTGTGGCGGGATGGGCGTACTTGGTTTCAAAGTCGAGGACAGAGAGCGCGTCGACGAGATTTTCGAGGACTTGACCACCGCCGGCTACACAGGCCAACAAGCCCCCTACGACGCATTCTGGGGTGCCCGGTATGCGGTCGTCGAGGACCCCGATGGCAATCCTGTGGGCATCATGAGTGCGATTGACGCCGATCGGAAGACTGACCCTGGGTTCCATTCAGGAGCGTGAATCCGTCACCAAGGAGCCGGTAGCGGGGCCGCGGTTTCCCGCCGGTTTCCCGCCACCTAGTCGAGTAGTCGTTCCACGACTCGAAGAGCCGTCAGAGGAGTCGAACCTCGCCCCTCGTATCCTTTAGTACAGACCGAGCCGCAGCGGCAATCGACGAAGCGTCGATCCCGGCTTCACGGAGCAGTTCGGCTGTCGTGCCTGAGCCGGGCATTACCCTCACGGCGAGATGAGCGACCGAGACGATCACACCGCTACCAGCGAGCGCCTCAAAGACCGCGCTGCCTACGCCTCCCTCGGGATGGTGGTCTTCGACGATCACCATCCGACCGGTGTGTCCTGCTGCCTCCGAGAGTGCTGCGACGTCGACAGGCTTGATCGAATACAGGTCGATGACCCTGGTGGCGACGCCTTCCTTGCCGAGGGTATCGGCGGCCTCGATGCATTGATGGACGGTAACGCCTGCCCCGATCAGGGCCACCTGATCGTCATCGCTTGAGCGTAACACTTTGGCACCCCCGATCTTGAAGTCCTCCGTCGTCGGGTAAAGCACCGGATAAGCGCCCCTCGTCGCTCTCAGGTAGACGACACCAGGTTGGTCAGCCATTAGCGATACCAGAGCAGCCGTACTCGTGGCATCGCTCGGATAGAGGACGGTGGAGCCGTGCACTGCCCGCATCATGGCGAGGTCCTCCAAGGCCATCTGCGACGGACCGTCAGCGCCGATCTCGACGCCGACGTGGGACCCGACGACGCGGATGTTGGCCTCCGAGATCGCCGCCATGCGCAAGAAGTCGTAGGCCCGGGTGAGGAAAGCTGCGAACGTCGAGGCGAAAGGCACGTAGCCCCTTACGCTTAGACCGACTGCGGTCGCGATCATTTGCTGCTCGGCGATGAACATCTCAAAGTAGCGGTCAGGGTACGCGCGAGCGAACTGGTCGGCGTATGTGGAATTGCTGACTTCACCGTCGAGTGCGACCACTTCTGGGCGTGCCCCTAAGGCTGCGAGGGTTTCTCCGTAGGCCTTGCGTGGAGCGACTTTGTCGCCGACCGTGAAGGCCGGCAGCGTGACCGCAGGCCGCTGGCCTTCTCCGGCGGGACGGTCGCGGCCCGCCGCACGGTTGTCTCCGCCGGGGCGGTTGCGCCTGGTGGGTTCCGGGAGCGGCCCACGGACCCGCAGGTTTCGTGCGCCGCCTAGTTCGGCAATGGCCCGATCGGCCATGTCGGGCGGGAGCGCCTTTCCGTGCCAGCCTTCTAGGTTTTGCACTTCCGAGAATCCTTTGCCCTTTTCGGTTCGTGCGAGGATGACGCTCGGCTGGTCGCCTCCCATCGCCCCGGCTTCGCCGAGTGCAAGGTCAATGGCGGAGATGTCGTGGCCGTCGATCTGGTGAACCTTCGCGCCGAAACTCTCGGCACGTCGCGCATAAGTCGCGAGGTCCCATGACAGCTCTGTGGGACCGCGTTGGCCGAGCCGGTTCACGTCGACGATCGCAATCAAATTCGACAGGTGGTAGAAAGATGCTTTGTCGAGCGCCTCCCACATCGAGCCTTCGGCCATCTCGCCGTCGCCGCATAGCACCCAGGTTCGAAACGGGAGCCGATCGAGGTACTTGCCGGCGAGGGCTACGCCGACACCGTCGGGAAGTCCCTGCCCGAGTGAACCGGTGGCTACGTCGACCCAAGGCAGGCGGGGGGTAGGATGACCTTGGAGGCGTGAGCCGAACCGGCGGTACTGCGTGATCAGCTCCTCGTCGGAGACAACCCCGACGGCCTTGTACAGCGAGTAAAGCAGCGGCGACGCATGACCTTTCGAGAAGATCAGATGGTCGTTTGCGGCCTCCTTCGGATTGTCCCAGTCGTAGCGGAGATGCCGGGCAGCAAGCACTGCCAGCAGGTCGGCCGCCGACATGCTCGACGTAGGGTGGCCGGAGCCCGCTGAAGTGCTACACCGGATCGAGTCGACGCGAAGTTGCTGGGCGAACTCACGCAGATCTGCTGCAGTCGGTGCTGCGGGGAAGGGGGAAGTTGTACTACTCATACGCTCGCTATACCCGCCTCGGCGGCGCCTTAGCCGAACAACCGGTTCGTCCAGCTATGACGGCGAGACGTAGGGCGACTTGAGTCCGGCGCCCGTCAGGGGGACGAGGATCGAGTCCGGTCTCGCCTCACCTAACTTTCCGATCGCTGCGTAGGCGACTGCCGCCGTAGGTTCCACGTAGATTCCGAGACGTAAAAGGTCGGAGCGGCCACGCTGGATCTCCGCCTCGCTCACGGTCAGGACATCACCGCCGGATGCGTCTACGACCTCGAGCATCTGGGCTAGGCGGGGTGGCTCGGCGATCGCTATTCCCTCGGCTTCGGTCTTGCCGCTCTCGCCGACGACGACTCCCCGCGCCGACGCAAGCGGAGCACACCGCTCAGCCTGGACCGCATATAAGCGTGGAACCCGGCGAACCAGTCCGGCTGCAGCGAGCTCATCGAAGCCGATACTTGCTCCTATCAACAACGTGCCGTTCCCAGCCGGCAGCAGTATTGCGTCGGGCAGCGCCCCGTCGAGTTGTTCGAAGCACTCGAAGGCGAAAGTCTTGACCCCGTGATGGAAAAAAGGGCTGTATACGTGGCTTGCGTAGAACGCGCCGCTCTTCGTCACTCTCGCTACCGCCGCCTGGGCGGTCTCGGCGCGGTTGCCTTCAACCAAGCGGACGTCGGCGCCGTACGCGTCGAGCTGCGAAACCTTGCCGGGGGAGGTCGTAGATGGAACAAACACCTCGGCGTGGATCCCCGCGCTCGCAGCGTAGGCAGCTATCGATGTGCCGGCGTTGCCGCTGCTGTCGGCCACGAGATGCTCGACACCGAGCCCTTTGGCGGCGCTGACGAGAAGCGCCGAGCCCCGGTCCTTGAACGACAGGGTCGGCATTGCGAAGTCCAGCTTGATCAGCACGCCCTCGTCGACTCGAACTACCGGCGTGCAGCCCTCTCCGAGTGTGACCTGCACCTCGTGATCGCCGGTGCCGACCAAGGGCAGCGCATGACGGTAGCGCCACAGCGACCACTGACGTGAGTCGACGCTGTCGAACGATGCGAAGGACGGCGCTCCGGACAGGTCGAAGGCGCCGCCGCACGAGCATCGC
>JAKBBA010000199.1 GCA_021808665.1 Actinomycetes bacterium | reverse complement strand
ATCTGCCTCCTTATCAGCCTCGAAGGCGAGCAACGCAACATCTTGTGCGTGCGCGCCGAGGCCACCACGCCCGTTCCTCGCGATGACTGGCCCGTGACCCTTGCCCATCTCAACACCTGGAATTGCCGCTTCCGCCAACCCAAGACGGTCCTCAACTTCCACCCGAGCAAGCCAGAGGGGCGCCTATGGGCCATCACAGAACTTTTCAAAGCATGTGTCGCCACCGACGAGGCGCTCGAGGACTTCACCAGCCGAGCGCTCTACAGCACCGCCCGATTCTTCACCTGGGCGCACCAGACCCTCCCCGGGCCGCCAGCACGACGCTGACCGGGCCACCACTTCGTGCCAATGTCGGTGAGACTCATCACCGACGCAGGGAGGCACGACCGAGCATTCCGGCCTGCCCCTCACATTCGCTGTACTCATCCCTGACGGACTGCGCGCATTTCTGCCGACCCCCTCCTTGAATGTTTTGCGCTCTCCCTCGATCAGCCCAGTGCCCGCCTACGCCGCCCAGCGCCATGGGTCTCAGGTCACGATTCGCACGCTGAGGTGCAAACATCCAGGCCAGCGGCTACCCTACGCGTAAGCTGTCCGGATGGATCCCCAAACACGAATCGAATTGAAACGCCGGTGTGAGTGTATAACCGTAGCTTGCAACCAGTCCGGATGGACTGCGAAGCTCGAAATCGAACTGCAACCCTGGCTCCAAGGTCTGTGGAGTCCACATGTGGCCCGGATGGATACCGAAAACTCGAATCGAATTGCAACTTTGCAACCTGCTTGACGCTACCTCCGATCCGATGTCCGGACGGATCACCTCAGATCAGACACGAGGAGCGGCTCGGCGTGCGCCTCACACTTGCGCATACCCGTCCTTGACGGACCGCGTGCGCCCCCCCCATCACACGAATAGTTTGCGCGGACGCCCCGACGAGGCCCGATGCGCTACATGCTGCCCAACGCTACGGGCCTCAGGCCACAATTTCTAGTGCGGAAGGTGCTAACGACCAGGCCAGCGGCTACTCTCAGCAGAGCTGTACAGATGGATCGCCAAACTCGAGTCGAATTGAAACGGTTGGGTTCCCGTGGTCCCAGTCGGACACACAGATCAATACAGATCACCGAAAATCGAATCGAATTGAAACCCCTGCATTCCAGGTGTGACCTGTCCCGGATGAGTCCGCTACACTTGAGCCGAGTTCAAAACACTGGTTCCGTCTAGCCGGGACCAGGCGATGTTCGGATGGATCGCCAAGCTCGAATCGAATTGTAACCCTATAGGACGAGAGGTCCCTTTTACGCTCGGGTTCCGATGGATCGCCAAGCCCCGATAGAAGTGGAAGCACCAGGCCCGAGGCGTCCAAGAGCAAGACGAGTCCGGATGGCCGTTAATTAATTAACTCGGGCTGAATTGAGGCCTGGGAGTAACTGGATAGCGGGGCATCCGCATGTGGGGGTCGGGGCCTTCCGAAGATGGGAGTTCCTACACGCCGCATCTGGAAAACCCCGAGGTGGATGAAGCGAAGGCGCGGCCGGTTTCGCCCCGGCCGATCTCACGTTGTTTGCTGCCTTGACGGCAGTCGGACTGCGAGGGCTTGCGAGGATGAGCGGCTGACGCCCTTTGGTGCTCGACGTGAGGTCAGGGGGTGTGCTGGCACCGACCGAAGGGGTCCAGGTTGGGTGTCAGTGCTCTCTGCACCACGGATGCACCACGAGCGTTGGCCAGGAAGGGTCATCAAGGGTCAGCTTTGGTCAGGCTGATAGGCCAGCTGACCAGCGGTTTCGCACGTTTAGGCAGGTCAGCGGGTTCGCCTGCACAGACCTGATAATGCTGAGGTCGGTGGTTCGATTCCACCTAGCCCCACCCGTTGACCAGCCCTTTTGTGACTCGGGCCGCTTGCTCAGGCGGCCTTGCACCACACTGCACCACGAAAGCGCACGCAGACACGGGCGCCCCAGCCCGTCATCCGCCCGGTCGCTCTGACCTCAGCACGAGAGCGACTCCGAACGCGAGTACCACGGTCGGCTAGGGCTGGTCTGGGCACCCCCTGGCGGTTCGGGGAGGGCCGGAAGCGACGCTCCACTTGTACGGCTCCGCTCGGGCTGTGCGGAAGAATGACGAAGTGTCGGACTCAGAGGAACTGGAGAGGGTCGCTGCCGGACTGCGTTCCCTCAGTGCCGTAGGCGACGACGTGGTGGCCGGGGAGAAACTCAATCGCCTTGCGGACGCGGCCGCTGAGGTGGGCCGCTCTTGGTCCGGGTCGTCGCTGGGCTACCACTCCTGCGTCTACTACGCCGGGCTCGCCCAGCCCCCACCCGGCTCGCACTTCAGTCAAGAGTGGGGCCTGCAAGGCATGTTCCAAGGCAGCACTGGCGACTGGCGCGAGTGCCGGTACGAGGACGTCTACGACCACATCATCGAGTCTGCCGGCGTTGACATTGCCCCTGTCGAGACCAAGGCAGCGGACGCTGTCCGTCCTGTGGAAGAAGCCAGGTCGGCGATCGAGTCCATACTCACCACCTGGCTCGACGAGCACCCGAACGACAGTTACCTGTCGAGGCTGAAGGACCAGATGTCCGGTGTGGTGGTTTTCACCGCTGGCCGGGCCACCGAGCTGCAGATCAGCTCCGGTCAGGTGATTACGCGAGACTCGACCGCTGTCGGCCAGGGGCTCCGAGCTGCGCCCCACCAGGCTGTCATCGGGAGGGTCGTCGCCTGCAAGTCGCCATACCAGGCCGCGAGAGAGCTCGCCGACCTGGCCACGGCGGCGGCCGCCCACATCGGACGTCTTGAGCGTCGTCAGCGTCGCGAGCTGGCACGGACGTCAGGCACCTTCGTTTTCATCGGCCACGGTCGTTCACCTTTTTGGCGTGAGTTGAAGGACTTCGTCGAGGACCGACTTGGCCTACGAGCGGATGAGTTCAACCGGGTCCCGATCGCCGGCGTCACCAACATAGACCGACTGGTTCAGATGCTCGATGAGGCTGCCGTGGCGCTCCTGGTGCTAACGGCTGAGGACGAGCGGGCGGACGGGACGACCGCAGCCAGGCAGAACGTGGTACACGAAGCCGGACTCTTCCAGGGGCGCCTCGGGTTCAGTCGGGCGATCGTGCTGCTGGAAGAAGGCTGCGAGGAGTTTTCCAACATCAACGGGTTGGGGCAGATCCGCTTCCCGCCCGGGAATATCGCCGCGGCCTTCGAAGAAATCCGCCGAGTGCTTGAGCGCGAGGAAATCATCTAGGCCAAGTGTTCGATGATCGTTACGGTCACCGGCTGCCTCGGGACTTACGGTACGTCCGGGAGGTTGCAAGCACTCCACACAACCTCTCCCCGACTTCCAGGTGACGCTACGGGTCATTGTGGTCCCAAGTGGACGTCATCGCGAGCAAGCTCAACAGCGCCGCCATGCCCGGCTCAGTTGAATGGCCGGCGAGGGCATTTAGAGCACGCCTCGCCAGGGCGATCGCCTCGTTGAGTCTGACGACGTCGAACGTCTCGTCATGGGCGTAATCAGCGAGATGACGCTCCTCTTGGAGATCCACAAATGCCTGCGCAACCAGTCGAGCGTTCGCATCGGCAGAAGACGTCGTGGACAGCGCCATGGGCAAGGGGAGTTTCTTTCCCGACGCGATGCGCCCACAACGATCGCGTACCGCACTGTGCCTCAACGTGCGACGGAAGGACTGCACTGCGGCCAGCGGTATGTATCGCAGCGCCTGCGATGCAACTGCTGCGGTCAACCCATGGAACAGTGCATAATAGGCGTCTGAGATACCGCGCCGGAGGTCGGCCTGCCGTAACTGGATAGCGGGTCCACCACCTGTGGGGGTCTGGTGAGGTAGTCATGTGGCGGGTGGAGCCGAGTGATCGGTGCTGCCCGTGGCGTCTGTCGATATCGAAGCCTTGTTGGTCAGGTTGGCGGCGATGGAGACGCGGGTGGCCTCGTTGGAGGAGGCGGTGGCCGCCCGGGACGAGGAGATCGCCCGTAAGGACGGGTTCATCGTCTATCAGCGAGAGCGGATCGACAGGCTGGAGGCGGCGTTGGAGGAGTCGAGGCGCCGCTCGAAGCGTCAGGCGGCCCCGTTCTCCAAGGGCGACCCGAAATCCGAGCCGAAGACACCGGGCCGTAAGTCCGGGGAGGCGCATGGCCGGCACGGTCACCGCCGGGTGCCGCCAGGGCAACCGGACCGGGAGATGACCGCAGCGTTGCCAGGCTGTTGCCCTGATTGCGGCGGGAACGTCGTGTATGAGCGTGACGCCGAGCAGTGGCAGACCGAGGTCCCCGAGGTCCGCCCGACAGTCACCCGGATCACCGTGCAGATCGGCCGCTGCAAAGGGTGCAAACGGCGTATCCAGGGCCGCCATCCCGAGCAGACCTCCCAGGCGTTGGGCGCGGCGGGGGTCGGGGTCGGCCCGAGGTTGAAGGCGTGGGCGGCTTGGTTGCATTATGGGATGGGCTTGTCGTTCGCGCGCACGGCGAAGGTCTTGTCGTATCTGGGCGTGAACGTGACCGCCGGGGCGATCTGCGCCTCTTCGGCCCGCTCGGCGTGCACCGATCTGGTCCCGGTCCACGCCGAGCTGATGGCGCGAGCGAACCGTTCGAAGACGCTCACGATGGACGAATCCGGGTGGCGGGTCGCAGGCGCCGGAGCCTGGTTGTGGGTGGCCGCCAACGACGAGCTCACCTTGTGCTGGATCGCCGACGGCCGTTCCTTTGCTGACGCCACTACCGTGATCGACGCCGGCTACGACGGTGTGTTGGTCCGTGACGGCTGGATCGTCTACGACCGCTACACCGCCGCCACCCATCAATCCTGCACCGCCCACATCCTTCGACGGGCCTCGGAGATGGAAGCCGACATGACCGGCGCGGACCGCAAGATCCCCACCGCAGCCAAGGCGATCATCAAAGACGCCCTGGCCGCCCGGGACCTTCCCGACCGTGCTGACCGAGTCGCCGCAGCCGGCGAGTTGACCGCCCGCCTCAAAAACCTGTGTGCACGCCCGACGGGCAACGACGCCAACCGCCGGCTCCTCAACCACCTCGCCCATCAGGCCCCCCACCTCTTCACGTTCCTCACCGTCGAGGGCGTGGCCGCCACCAACTGGCACGGCGAGCAAGCAGTCCGGCCATGCGTCGTCAACCGGAAAACCTTCGGCGGCAACCGCACCACCGCCGGCGCCCGAACCCAAGGTGTGATCACCAGCGTCATCGCCACCGCCGCCAAGAACCGCCGTGACGTGATCGGCTACCTCACCGGCTTGGCCCGAGCACCCGACCCCGGACTCGCCATCCTCCTCGGATGACTCCGAACATCAAACGGGACACGGATCGATCACCGGTGACAACCGACAGAACCACGATCACCCCAATCCACCCTGACCCAAACGCGACCTCGACCCGCTATCGAGTTACAACTACGGATATGCGGACGATCT
>JAKBBA010000198.1 GCA_021808665.1 Actinomycetes bacterium | reverse complement strand
TACGGCCATGTGGTCGAATCTCGCCGGCTCGATCCTGCTGTGGGGGCTAATACTCGCCGGGTGGATCGCGGCGACGGCTATACGTTTTCGCAAACGGGCCGCAGATCCGCTGATCGGCTGGGCCATGGCGATTGCCTACGCCGTGGCGGCGTTCTTCTTCGGGCTCATGCTGACTGGCTCCAATCCATTCACGCTCGTAAAGGGTGCTATCCCGTCAGACGGACCCGGACCGGACCCGCTGCTGCAGAACAACGTACTCGTGGCGTTCCATCCCCCCCTGCTCTACCTCGGCCTTGTCGGCTTTACCATCCCCTTCGCTTTCGCCTGCGCAAGCCTGATCACGGGTCGCGTCGGCGAGGGCTGGCTTGTCGAGATGCGCCGGTGGACTCTGTTCTCTTGGGGGTTTCTCACGTTCGGCTTGATCCTTGGCGCTTGGTGGAGTTACAAGGTGCTGGGTTGGGGCGGTTACTGGGCGTGGGATCCGGTGGAGAATGCGGCATTCGTGCCTTGGATCACTGCTACCGCGTACCTTCACTCGGTGCGGGTTCAAGAGCAGCGGGGAATGCTCCGGGTGTGGAACCTGTCGCTTCTGACGGCAACGTTCAGCCTGACCATCCTTGCCACCTTCCTCACGCGCTCGGGGATCCTCGCTTCTGTTCACTCGTTCAACAACACCGGCATCGGCCCGCCGCTACTGGTTTTGTTTGCGGCGGTTGTAGCACTGTCAGTCGGGTTGTTGGCCTGGCGGGGAGACCTGCTTCGATCGCCCGGGTCGATAGGTTCTGCCGCCTCCCGCGAGGCAGCCTTCTTAGTCAACAACCTGGCATTCGGCGCGTTTGCGCTGGTCGTCCTGCTAGGCACCGTCTATCCCTTGGTGGTCCAAGCGGTCAACGGCCAGCAGCTGACCGTAGGCGCGCCGTATTTCAATACCCTGACGATGCCTATCGTCGTCTGCATCCTGTTCCTGATGGCCGTTGCTCCGGTCCTGCCATGGCGAAAGGCTTCCCCTAACCTTCTGCGTCGGAGGCTACTCAAACCGGCAGCGTTCGCCGTTGCCGTGCTAGTGGTGGCTGTCCTCGCCGGAGTTCGGGGCCTGAATCCGCTTCTGGCGTTCGGACTTGGCGGTTTTGCATTCGCAACAGCTCTGCGCCAACTCTTCGTGGAGGTCAAGGGGCGAGGCATTACCGGTGCAACCGGCCCCGCAGGGGGGGGCATGATCGTCCATATCGGCGTGGTGCTGATAGCTGTGGGCTTCGCAGCAAGCCATTCGTTCGCGGTAAGCCGTCAGCTCACCCTGAACCCGGGTCAGACCGCAACATTCGACGGCCACACCTTCAAGTACCTGGGAATCGCAAACATCGCCACGCCAACTCATACCGGCTTGGAAGCCCGGGTGGTGATGGACAACTCTGTGCGCCTCGACCCGGCTATAAGCGACTATCCCTTTGCTCAAGAAGCCATCGGAACCCCGTCGGTTCGCAGCACGCTCAGCGAGGACGTCTACCTGACTCTCGCGTCGACGCCGGCAAAGCCGACGTCGGCTGTGGTGATTGGAGTCATCGTAGAACCACTCGTCAGTTGGATATGGCTTGGGGGAGCTGTCATGGCGTTTGGGACTTTGATGTCTGCGTGGCCGAGACGCAAACGAGACGCCAAGCCGAAACCTGAGGCGGTGGGGGCGGAAGCTGAAGATGCGGTAATCCCCGAGAACCTCGTCGACCATCCTGAAGTGCTGGTACGAGTTCCGATTCGACCCATGGGTCTCGGCACGGCGAGTGGAGGACAATGAGGCCGCAGCCAGACGTCTCCCAGTCCGAGTTTTCAGAGCCGAGGGTTCCAGTACCCGACGTTTCACAAACCGGTACCCCACGCCGGCGGCGGTCCCGAGCGGTCCTTTATGTGTCCTTGGTCGTAGCTGCGCTGCTGGCAGTTCTGATCACACTGCTTGCATCTAGCAAGCCGGTAGCCGATTCGGTAGCCTCCAGCCCGCTGCTCGGCAAGCCGGCCCCGCAAGTGTCGGGCAGGGCGCTCGACGGTAAGGGAAGCTTCTCGCTTTCCTCCTTTCGCGGCCGGTGGGTCCTTCTCAACTTCTCCGCCAGCTGGTGCATTCCCTGCAGGAATGAAACGCCCCAGCTGCTGACATTTCAATCCGAACATGCGGTGTCGGGTGACGCAACTGTCTTCGCTGTCGAGTTCGATCCGAGCGACTCGGCAAACCTGGCTGCATTCCTAGCCTCCAACCATGCGCCGTGGCCGGCTATCAACGATCCCTCCGCTGAGGTGGCATACGGAGTGACAGGAATACCGGAGTCGTACCTGATCGACCCAGCTGGAACAGTGGTCGCCAAGTTCTTCGGCGGCGTCACATCGGCACAGGTGGACAAGTCGATTTCCCAGGCCGCTGCGTGAATCTTCCTGCCAGTGATTGCGAGGCGACTGGCAGTGCCGGCATGCTCGACCACGCGCGAAGGTGGCTGCCGTGGATCGCCCTTGTCGTGGTGGCCTGCGTGGTTCTCGGACTTGGCATCCATCAGGCTTCGACTAGGGGCAGTATCGACGCTCGAACGGCTCACATCGCCGGGCTCGTGCGCTGCCCAGTGTGTAACGGTGAGACCGTTGCCCAAAGCCAGGCGACCCCGGCGGTGGAGATACGAGATCAGATCAAAAACGACCTTCAAAATGGCGAAAGTCAAAACGGGATCCTGTCCGGACTCGTAGCTGAGTACGGTCCCAGTATCTTGGAGAAACCTCCGGCAACGGGGGCGGGATTGGTCGTATGGATCTTGCCGATTGTGGCTGCTATCGCAGCGCTGGTCGGGGTCGGTTTCGTGCTGAGAAAGTGGCGGAACCGCGGCCGCCTCGAGGATCCCGACGATCTCCCGCTAGGCGCGCACGCGGCGTCTGCTTCTGGAGAGGCAACGGAAGGCCAAAGCGCCCCCGGCGCAGCCACGCCGGCTGTGGATGGCGCCCCCATTGTCTCGGCGTCACCGGCTGAGGGGCAAGGGGTCGTGCCCGCAAGCCTTTTGCGTCGATCCAAAACGAAGCGATGGGTGCTTGCAGGCGCGGGGGTTGTCCTTGTCGTCGGGGGCTCCTCGTGGGCCCTGGCCGCATTCACGGGGACCCGCCTACCGGGCGAGGAGGTGACCGGCAAGACTCTCACCGGTCCCCAAGTATCGGCGGAACTGCTGGCAGCCAACGCCGACGAGTCCAAGGGTAACGTCGTCGCCGCCGTAGGCGAGTACCAAAAAGTTCTAAACGTCGACCAGACGAACGTCGAGGCGCTCTGCGGGGAGGGATGGCTGCTAGCGCAGACGGGGCAACCGACCCTACTCGCCAAGGGGCTGGCGATGCTCGCCAATGCGGAGAAGGTGGACCCGGCATACGGCCCTGCCCACGTCTACCGGGGGATAGCGCTCCTGGGCGAAGGTGACTACACCGATGCCATCCCGGAGCTCGAATGGTACCTCGGTCATCAGCCGGAGGCGAGCCTGAAGGCCGAGGTTTCCCAGGCGTTGGCTAAAGCGAAGGCGGAGCAGGCAGCAGCCGCGAAAGGCTGAGTTCCAACCTTGTGGACGCCGGAGGCGAGAACCTCGCTGCGAGCGAGCGAGCGAGTGCTGCCTGGCGCCTTTAGTTTGCCCGGAGACGGCGGAGTTCGCCGACGACCTCCGCCAACCTCTCGCCGGCGAAGTCGATCTCGGCATCAGATGTGTTCCAGCCGACCGAGAACCGGAGGCTACGCTCAGAGTTGAAGCCCATCGCTGCGAGCACCGGAGAAGGCTCCAGCATTTCGGACGAGCACGAGCTGCCAGAATGGGCGGCGACCCCTTTCTGGTCCAGGCCTACAAGCACCGGTTCCGCCTCGAGGTCATCGAAGCCGAGGCAGACAAGACCCGGCAGCCGCCGAAGCGGATCGACGGGCCCGTAGAGGCGCGTCCCGTCGAGGGAGGCGGCGACGTCGCGCAAGGTTTGCGCTTGAAGTCGCGCTCGAGCCGTTTCCGCGGTGAGCGAGTCGCCCGCGACCAGTGTCTCGGCTACCGCAGCAAAACCCACGGCGCCGGCGACGTTCTCCAGTCCCGCCCTGCGGGCACGCTCCTGGGCTCCTCCGAGGAGGAGCGGGTCGATCCGGAGGCCCCTTCGCACCAGAAGGGCCCCGACGTTTGTTGGGCCGCCAATGTGATGGCACGAAACCGACATCAGGTCGACCCCGAGGGCGTCGAAGTCGATCCTCACGACCCCGGTCGCTGCAGTCGCGTCGACGTGCAGCAAGACCCCGGTCGCCTGACAAATGTCAGCGACCTCGCGCACCGGTTGAAGGGTGCCGACCTCCTGGTTGGCTAACTGGCAGTGCACGAGCGCTACGTTGCCGTCGTGGACGAGTCGATCGAGCTCGTCGACGAGGACGAAACCTTCGGGGTCGACGTTCACCCATCGGATCTCCCCGGCCCAGCGGGCGGAGGATTCTCTGACCGCTGCCGACTCGACGCGGGGGAGCACGGCGACGGGTTCCCGTCTGGACGCATGGCTCCCGTAGACCGCAGCGTTGACCGATTCCGTCGCACCGGATGTAAAAACCACCTCCCTCGGACGTGCCCCGAGAAGGGCGGCCACCTGGTCGCGGGCGTCCTCCAGACGCTGTCGTGACGACCGACCTTCGAAGTGGATGCGCCCCGGGTCGGCCGCGGCCAGCCACGAGATCATGGCGTCAAGGGCGCATTGTCGCAACTGTGAACTCGACGCGTGATCCAGGTAGGCCCGCAAGGCAGGCGTCACCTAGATGATACTAAGGCGAAGGAGGAACCACGCGCCTCGACGCGCGCTTCGTAGCCGTGGGCGGCGAAAGTGTACATATGACGTCGAGTCGGATCACCGAAGGCGCTGGTGACCGCGGCAACGGCGGCCGCGAACCCCTGATCGCTCAGCGGTTCGGCGCGCACGGGGATGCGCGTATCGACGCGAACCTCACCCAGGTGGCGCTCGCTAACCTCGGAGGCTCCAGTGCCCACGGCGGTATCCTACCTATCGCGACGGTGGGCGATGTCTGCCGGCATTCGAGATCGCGGGAAAGGACCGTTCGTGTCGCCGAGCAGCGAGCAGGTGATGGGCGCACTCACAAAGGTTGAGGAACCTGAGCTCAGGCGGAGTCTCACCGACTTGGGGATGATCCGCGACGTCGAAGTGCGAAGGAGGAAGGTATCGGTCACGGTCGCTCTCCCCGATGTCGACAGCCCTTCTCGCGTCGAGATTTCGACCAGAGTGAGGGAGGC
Organism: Actinomycetes bacterium; assembly: GCA_021808665.1. The sequence goes on along the minus strand of JAKBBA010000198.1, from coordinate 184 downwards.
TATTACCAGTCTCGGAGGCGTCAAGGACGTGGCCGTCAGCTTCGTCGTGATGAACCCGGAGGAGGGGAAAGTCCTGACCCGCACGGCGGCTGCGCCCGGCGGTCCTAGGCGTTCCGCTTCCATACCCGTCAGTCCGGGAGCGCCGGCGCCAGGCCATTCGCAACCGGGGGCGGCAGCGCCGAGA
>JAKBBA010000197.1 GCA_021808665.1 Actinomycetes bacterium | reverse complement strand
TAGAGGGTGCTGAGCCAGTCGAAGAGACTGCCGTTGACTGCGGGGGCGAATGAGCGGGTGAGATTTTGATAGATGTGGTGGTGGGTGTTGATAAGACCCGGCGTTACCAGGCACCCTTTGGCTGACAGCGTCGTTCGAGCTTGCGGTGGCCGCTCCCGTCGATCTCCCAGGCCGACCACGAAACCGCCGGAGATGGCGACCCACCCACCGGGGATCTCCCTGCGCTGGTCGTCGACCGTGGCAACCAGGTCCGCTTCGTCCACGACTAGGTCGACGAGTGGCGGCCAAGTGGGGTCGGTACCGCCAGGCTGAGAGGAAACCATTGCGCCACCAACCCTAGCCTTAACGCGCTAGGCACCCTTGACTGCCAGGACGCCGCCGAAGGTGGGTACGACCTGGAATTGCCAACAGGAAGCAGTAAAGCGATACGACCGTTAGCCTTGACCTAATGACACCTGTTTTGTTGGTCGAAGCTGGCTCCGCTGCTGACCTGCACGACACGGGATGGCGCCACCCTGAGCGAGCAGAGCGCCTGAGGGCGGTCGAAGACGCCACCTTGGACCCGCGCCTGGAGGGCGCACTTCGCCGATGCCCAGCCAGGGCAGCCACCCGCGACGAGCTTCTCAGAGTTCACTCCGGCGGGTACATCGATGCGCTTCGGGACTACATCGCAGCCGGAGGGGGTGACATCGACGCTGACACGCATGTATCGCCAGGCTCGTGGGATGCCGCGCTGCTAGCCGCCGGGGGTGGCCTCACGGCAATCGAAGCGCTGGATCGGGGCGAAGCGGCAAGTGCTTTCGTCGTGGCGAGACCGCCTGGCCACCATGCCACAGCCAGCGAAGCGATGGGCTTCTGCCTTCTCAATAACGCGGCCGTAACGGCCGCAGCCCTCGCGAGTCGAGGAGAGCGGGTTGTGGTAGTCGACTGGGACGTGCACCACGGCAACGGCACCCAGGACATCTTCTGGGACGATCCCCGGGTCATGTACGTCTCGACACACCAATGGCCGGCCTATCCGGGAACCGGGCGACCCCAAGACACGGGAGGCCAAGCGGCTCCCGGGCTGACCATAAACGTCCCTCTCCCGGCGAAAGCAACCGGTGACGTAGCGCGCCAGGCGCTCCGGCAGGTGGCAGCACCAGCGATCGAACATTTCGATCCGACATGGGTCGTGGTCTCCGCGGGATACGACGCGCATCGGGCGGATCCACTTGCAGACCTGGCCTGGAGCGCCGGGGACTACAGCGACCTTGCGTCCGACGTCGCCGCATTCGCCCCGTCACCAGGTCGACTCGTGGTGATGCTTGAAGGCGGCTATGACCTGGATGCTCTCAGGCTGTCGGTCACCGCCACGCTTACAGCGATGGCTGGGGAGACCTACCATCCGGAGCCACCGACGTCGGGAGGTCCGGGTGCCCTCGATGTGGACGCCCTCGCGGGTTTGAGAAAGCGCCTCGTCGGGAGCTGACACGCGAACCCTCCAGGAGAAGTTGTCTGCACAACCAACCTGCCACGGAGGCTGCTCACCGGTAGAGTCGAACCTGCCGTGAACACAAGGTCGCCCCGCCCCGCCGAGTCCCGTCCCGGAAAGCCGGGCAAGGTGGCTCTGCTCCAAGGGCCCGAGGATCGTCGCGCACTTGTGGTGATGAGCGTCGGGCACGGAATCCAGCACTTCTACGTAGCAGGGCTCGCCGTAACGTACCCGTTCGTAATCTCCGCCCTCCACGTTTCCTACGGGGAGCTCGGGGTGGTTCTGACTGTCGCCGGCATCCTCGGTGGTCTGCTCCAGGGAGCTGCCGGCCTGCTTCGGGGGGCAAGCGCCCGTCTTGTGCTCGGCGCCCAAAATGCCGGGCTTGCGTTGTCAAGCATCCTTGGAGCTGTGGCGCCCGGTTTCGGCCTGTTCGCCCTGGCTCGGGTGTTCGGGGCGCTGACCAGCTGGCCCCAGCATCCGGTCGGCTCCGCGTACTTGTCGGAACGGTTCCCCCACCGTCGCTCGACTGTTCTGAGCTTGCACACTGCAGGTGGCAGCGCGGGAACGGTGACCGTTCCGCTTATCGTGGCAGCAGTCATCGCCGCCGCTGGATGGCGCTGGGCACTTGTGGTCCTTACCGTCTTCCTGGCAGTCGGTGCCCTTCTTGTCGCCACTGCCCTGCCCGCAGAAAAGGCGGCTCCGGTGGAACACTCGGACGTCGAACGGGTATCGGTTAGAGACCTTCTGCGGAACCGAAGTGTAATCGCTGTTCTCGCCGCGTCGACCGTTGCTGCCGGGGGTCGCGGCCTCGGCACGCTCGGCACTTTCATACCTGCCGACCTGAAAACCCACTTAGGGCTGTCAGCCATCACAGTCGGAGCGATCTTCACCGTCGTCATGGCTGCGAGCATCGCCGGCCCGCTCGTCGGCGGCTCACTAGCGGACCGCTTCGGGCGGCGGTCCACTCTTGTCATTACCTATATGGCAGGCGCAGCAGCGATCGCCGCTTTCGGCTACTCCAGCGGGTCGATGTTCGTGCTTGTCCCGCTCGGATTGGCGCTCGGCCTGCTCGCCTACACGGAGTCACCGCTGATCCAAGCACTTTTCTCGGATTTGACGTCGAAAGGCGACGCCCGCTCCGCATTCGGCGTGTTCTTCGCTATCGCCTACGGCGTTGGTTCGTTATGGACAGCGCTTCTCGGATGGATCATCGACACAGCCGGCTTCCCGGCGGCTTTCGCGACGATGGCCGGGTCTTTCGTGATCGCCGGGCTGATAATCGCGTTCGGGATCCGCCAGCACGCCTGAGATCCGCAATGCTGCTCACACCGGCGCTTCGAGATCGAGGCGCGGCGAGCGGCGCTGTGGTTGGCGCTCCCACAGCAGTGATAGCAGGTCGTCTCGCTGTGAGCGTCGAAGCGGGTCGTCCCAAAGGTTCACTTGCTGGAGAGGATCGTCAGCGAGGTTGTAAAGCTCCCCCTCGCTGCCGTCGTACAAAGTTCCCGGCAGGTACGCGGTGCAAACCCATTGAGACGTGCTCACCGTACGTAGGTACACGCTGACCCCGTAGAGTTCGCTGTCCCATTCCGTCAGCACCTCCTCCCTTGGGGAGTGTGTCGCAAGGTCGCTTCCATCGTCTAACCCAGGCGTCGCATCCGGGCTGGGTAGCACCCGCCCTTGCATCCATTCGGGTTTGGCGAGGCCGGCTATCGAAGCGATCGTCGGAGCCAGATCCACCAGGCCGACGGGCGACGACACCACCCCTGGCGCATTGCAGGAGACCGGCGCCGGACGCCAGACCAGGGGAAGTCGCATCAGGGAGTCCACGTGGTAGGGGCCTTTGAAGAGCAGCCCGAAGTCGCCCTGGAACTCACCGTGATCTGTCGTGAAAATGACGTCCACCTGATCGCCCCAGCCTCGGGTCTCTATAGCCCCCATGACCCGTCCAATGGCTTCGTCGATCAGCTCGCACTCCACGGCGTTGCGGGCATTAACCTCCCTCACCTGCTCGGCGGTCAAGGTGGCAGGGACCCAGCCGGTCGGCGCTTCGAAGTTGGACACCAAAGTCCCGTCGTACCACATCCTCCAATGGCGCGGTTTGGCGTCGAGGATTGCCTCGCGTTCGGGCGCCGACTGCGGATATCCCGCCGGGAGTGGAACGTCACGCCAGTCAATCCGCCCCAATTCCGTCTGCGGAGGATCCCACGGATGGTGCGGGTCGGGGAAGCTCATCCACGCGAACCAGTCGTCGGAGGCGTCGAGAGATGAAAGCCAGGCGATTGTCCTGTCAGCTACCCAGTCGGTGTGATAGCAGTCGCGTGGAACCGCGTTGAAGTGGACCTGCGGTGCGCCTGTATCACCCCCGCCAGCCGCGTTGACCTGCAGGTCGCCGTCAAGTGCGGAGTAGAACATTGAAGCGAACTCAGGGTGATTTTCCCGAAGCCAACGGGCGTAGTGGAGCGGTCCCGCCGCCCCGTGACTCGCAAGTTCGAGATGCTCGAAGCCGCGATGAGCACCACCTGACGGTACCGTGCCTTTTTGCGCGAGGGCGTTCTCTACGAATCGCATGAAAGGATCGATGAAAGGTTCGAAGTGCGCTTTGCCGATCAGCGCCGTACGGTAGCCGGCGTCGCGAAGCAGAGCGGCGACCGACGGGGCATCTCGGGGCAGCGGCACGCCGTTCATCCAGACGCCATGAGTACTCGGGTGCTGACCGGTGAGGATCGTCGAGCGTGACGGCATACAAACGACCGACTGGGGAATCGCACGCTCGTAGCGGTACCCTTCTGCGGCCAACGCGTCGATGACCGGGGTACGCCCGAGAGTTCCGCCGTTGGCACCGATCGTGTCGTAGCGTTGCTGATCCGTGGTGACGAGCAGGATCTTGCGGCCCATCAGGCGCTTGGCTCCATTTGATTCCCCTCCAAAACGCTGCAAAGATTCCTGAGTGCCGCCCCGGCTGCGCCGGCGATGACCAGCGCCATCGACGCCGGATCAGCGTCAGCGGAGTACGACACCAGGCTTGTCGAGTCGTCCAAGTCGATTACGTCGATTGTCGAGAGGTGCTCACGCATGAGCGGCGAGGTGATCCGGTACTGGAACCGTCTCTGCAGCGAATCATTTGTCACGATCTGCTCGGGCATAGCGATACCGCCACCCGTTACGATGGTACGCGAAGAGCCTTCGACGGTCGCAGACACGATCCCGTCGAACCATTCGGGTAGCCGGGAAGGATCGCCGACAAGCTCCCACACCCGCTTCGCGGGCAGCGGCAGACGGATCTGCCTTCTCACGCTCGCCCTCATATGGGCCTACCTTTCAGGTCATGACTTGTATGCCGACTCTAACATGGCAACGTCACTGACTAAGTTTCCGAGGGCAAGATTGACGTCGTACACGTGGTAACCCCACGTCGGCCCGAGCGTCGCCTTGACCACTGGGCGGGTGTCCCCGCTCACACGAGTTGCGTTGACCTGGAGCCACGTCGCCCCACCCGAGGTCATGCACGATGCGGTATAGAGGCCTGGGTAGGTCACCCAGGGAACGGCGCCGCCCAGCCGGAAGTAGGGTGAAAGCGGGCCGGAGCCGCCGGTGATGGCAGCGGGGTTGACACATGCGACTTGCTGGCCCGATGACGTCGTCTCCAATGACATAAGGCTTACGCCGGTGCCCGGCCGGCCGAACAACGAGTCCGACGGTGGAGGCGAGCCGAATGTCGAGTACGCGATTGCGCAGCCCGTCACAGTTAGCGAGGTGCAAAGCGGGATGTGCTTGAAGGTCGCGCCCACAGTCGCTCCCGTCGGTACCTGCAGGTTCCCGCCTGCGAGGATCGCGACAAGGGTGCGCTTCACCAGAGCGGGGTTGGGGTCGATCTGCTCGGAGATCAGCCTGATGAGCATTGCCGCACCCTGCGAATGGCCTATGAATATGATCGGGCGGCCCGCATTGTCGTGTGCGAGATAGTACCGCCAGTCGGCCAGGAGGCTGTTGTAGGCGACGTCGAGACCG
>JAKBBA010000196.1 GCA_021808665.1 Actinomycetes bacterium | reverse complement strand
CGATGAAGTTGACCTGGCGGTCGGGGCGGGTGGAGCGGATGTCGTAGCCGGGATGGTTGTGGGCCATCTCGACCGCACTGTTGCCGAGGGCCGCCTCGGCGGCCAGGACGGCGTCGACGGCGCGGCGCTCCACGCCAGCGGTGTCGACCGTGTGGGAGGGCGCGGGCGGCGCGGGGAGGCCGGCGGCTTGGCGGAGCAGACCGGCGGGCAGGACGAGCGCGCCGCCGACGACGAGGGGAGGCTGCGAGGCGAGTTGGGCTTCGCGGTCCAAGTCGGCCATCCGCGCGGCGAGCCTCCGCCGCAGTTCCTCGGCGCGCGCTTCGGCCCGGTCGGGGTTCATGCGGGGCGTCTTTCCGGCCTGCGCTTGCAGGTCGAGGGCGGCGGCGCGGTGATCCCAGTAGCCGATCTCTTTGGTGAGACGGGCATGCACCGCGGCGCGCACCTTGGCGACCCTTTCCAGCGTGTGGCCGCGGACCTCGGCCAGATGCTCGGCGGCGAGTACTTCGATGCCGTAGTCACCGGCCCGGACGTCCAGGTTGCCGCCCAGCCAGGCCATGCGTTGGACCAGCTCGGCGATGACCGGCGCCTCCTCGGTAGTCGGGGGGCGCGCGTCGAGGTAGGGGGCGTAACCGGCGGGGCGCGGGTCGCCAGACTCGGCGATCTCGACGAACTCGAAACGGCGCGACACCGTACGCCGCTTACCGGACCTCTCGGTGCGGGCGTCGATGACGGCATGCTCGAGGAACACCAGGACCCGCGCCCCGCTGCCCGCATCGGCGTCGTCGACGAGGACCGCGCCCTCCTTGATGAGAGGGCCGTGACGCTCAGATATCAGGTCGATAACCGCTTCGAGGAGTGGATGGCCGGGGGCTAACAACCCGGCCGGCGGTTTGGCGTCGACCCGCATAAGTGCCTTCTCGAAGGTGACACGCTGGTAGCGGGGCATGACCGGCGCTCCGACGCCGATCTGGCGGTCCCGGTTGCGGATGTCGGCAGGTACGAAGGTGATCTCGAAACGGCCGGGCTCACGTTCGGCCATCCGGCCGCCGAGACGGGCGAAGGCGTCTGCGAACCACGCCTGGACGTAGCCGGGCTGCAGGCGTCGGGCCTGAGCTTCGAGCATGTCGGCCCGTAGCCGCTCCAAGTCTGCTGCGGAGAGCACCTCGGAGGTGAGGGCGTGGTCGCGTATCAGCTCGGCCAGGCCTTCGCCGACGCGCTCGTCGATGACCCGGTCCAGCTTCGCCCTGGTCTCAGGCTGGTTGCCGTAGCGGATCGCCTCGATCAGCAGTTGGCGCAGCTCCTGGCCGGGCAGGGCGTCGCCGAGGACGTCGAAAACCTGGTCGACGCCGAGGGTTTCGCGCATCTCGTCGAGCTTGGCCAGAAGCTTCGCGTAGACCATGCCCTCGCGGGTCTCGGTCGCCACCAGGTTCCACAAGTGACACACCTCGCTCTGGCCGATGCGGTGCACCCGGCCGAAGCGCTGCTCGATCCGGTTCGGGTTCCACGGCAGGTCGTAGTTGACCAACAGATGAGCCCGCTGAAGGTTCAAGCCCTCCCCCGCCGCGTCAGTCGCCACCAGAATCTGACAGGAGGCGTCGGTCGTGAAGCGCTCCTGGACAACCCGCCGCTCCTCGCGAGCGACGCCGCCGTGGATCGCCACCACCGCTTCGGCCCTGCCGAGATAGGCGGTGAGCTTGCGGACCAGATAGTTGAGCGTGTCACGGTGCTCGGTGAAAACGATCAGCTTGCGACGAGTCCCGTCCGGCTCGAACATCTCCGGCTCGTCGCCCAACAAGCCGAGCAGCTCCGTCCACTTGCGGTCCACCCCCGACTGGCGGACCTGGTCAGCTCGGGCCTCCAACCGTTTCAACGTGGCGATCTCGGCGTCCAGCTCGACCAAGGTGCGGGCGTTCGTCGCGTCGTCGACGAGGCGCTCCTCCAGCTCCTCAAGCTCTTCGCCGTCGAGGTCGTCGATGTCGGATTCGCCGGTCTCGGCGTCCACGTCCACGGCTACGAGCAGCCGCGATGACCCGCCGGCCGCCTCCGCGGGGACCCGACCGCCTCTCGCGTGGGCTTTCAGGTCCCGGGCGGTGTCCTCGAGACGTTTGCGCCGCCGGGACAGGGACTGAAAGATAGCCTCGGGACTAGAAGCCAGACGGCGCTGAAGGACCGTGACAGCGAAACCCACCCGGTTGCCCCGCCGGCCCTCCCCCTCCCTAAGAAGCTGGTCGGCCCGGCCCATCTCCTCGGCGACATAGTCCGTGACCTCGCGATAAAGCAACATCTCGGCGTCGGAGAGGTCGTAGGACAAGGTGTACGCCCGCCGCTCGGGAAACAGCGGGCGGCCGTCGAAGCGGAGCAGCTTCTCCTTGACCATGCGGCGCATCAGATCCGACGTGTCGGCCACATGGACCCCGTCACGGGGTTTGCCCTCGAAGCGGTCCGAGTCGAGCAGCGCCATGAACAACTGGAAGTCCTCGTCCTTGCCGGCATGAGGAGTCGCAGTCATCAAAAGGAAGTGGCGACTCACTGAGCCGAGAGCTTTCCCCAGCCGGTAGCGCTTAGTTTCCTTGACCTCGTTGCCGAAATAATGCGCCGCCATCCGGTGTGCTTCGTCGACGACCACCAGATCCCAATCGGTCTGGGCCAGCCTCTCCACCAGGTCATCGTTTCGCGACAGATGGTCCATGCGGGCCAGCAGCAGCGGGCGCTCAGCAAAAGCATCCCCCGTGCGGGACGCTTCAATCAAATCCCGGGTCAGGATGTCGAAGCTGAGGCCGAACTTGTCGTCCAGCTCGTCCTGCCACTGGGCCACCAAGCCACCCGGAGCCACGATCAGGCAGCGCTGCATGTCACCTCGAAGGGCCAGCTCCTTAATGTATAAACCCGCCATGATCGTCTTCCCCGCGCCCGGATCGTCGGCCAGGCAGAACCGCAGCGGCTGGCGCGGCAGCATCTCCCCGTACACCGCGCTGATCTGATGGGGCAGCGGATCGATCTTGGACAAGTGGATAGCCATCCGGCTGTCAAACAAGTAGGCCAGATGAATCCTCCGAGCCTCCGCCGCGAGACGAAACAGGGCCGGGTCTGCAGTAAACGACCACGGGCGGCACTCCTCGTCGGACTCCAAGTCAGGCTCCTGGGCCCGGTAAACCACCACCTCGTCGACGCTGCCGTCCGGAGAGCGGTAGGTGATCACCGTCGCCTGCTTGCCGGCCGGCCGGTTAGCCACCACCGTCACCGGGACGTCTGGCACCAGGCCACGAACCACCACACCCGGGAACAGCTCTTCGAGTCTCATTGGGCCCGTCCGCCCCTCTCCGCCACGACCACGAAGTATTGCAGAGCTGGGACTACGCGACGTGCGGCGAGCTTGTCCACGCTCACGAGCTATCGACTGTCGTTCGGCGCCTGCGTTTGCACACTTACGCAGGATCCGTGAAAGAGAATCCGACCACGTCGTAGTAGCTGGCGAAAGCCGACTTGTCTCGATCGACCCTCCCTCAAGTACCGCCAAGCTGGCACTGGCATGTCGGCGCCCTCGCGTTTCTCTGCTCCTGATAATCCCCGACTACTTGTAAATGCTGAGATTTCAGCAAATATCGGTAGGAAGACGGAGGCTGACGGTCAAGTTCGAATCTCGGGGAACCTAGCGAGGACCGCATCCATCGCCTCCGGATCATCAGCTCGTAGCTTGCCGACCCGCTTAGCGAGCTCGGCTTGGCGATCCGGACGTATCGCAGCCGCAGCTACGAGCCGCTCCGGAAGGGCCTCGGCTGCACCCGGAATTTCCTGCCGGATAGCGCCCAAGACTGCGGACATTGTTGCGATCTGGTCAGCAACTTTCCCCAGGTGGGTGATTGTGTCGATTCCATCCCCCAGCCCCGCTGCTCTGGCGGCAACCAGGAAGAGGACAGCCATTGCTTGGGAGTCAGGCTTTTCCAGCATCTCTTCCAGAGCCGTTCCGAGCATGCCAAACCCATAGGCCCAACGATCTACCGGCGCAACTAAACGGGCAAAGGCAAGGATGACCCTCGCAAACGACTTTACTTCCGAGGCTGCCTGCCAAAGGGCAGACATGTCGGATTCGATGGCCAAGGCTGCCAGGTTGCATGGACCAAGGACCTTCGAACAGGCGACTATGGTCTCGCGAAAGTCTCCGGAGATCCAGCCCTGTGGTGAGCCTGGGGTCGAGACCCTACCTCGGTCGAGAGCAGTTGCATGCTCTAATAACGCAACCTCACTGTCAGTGAGTTGATCCGCCCCGCCTCCGGCGACTGCGAGGATCGCTTCCAGTACACGCTCAAACTCTTCAGATCCAACTCGGCGGCGCACTCTGCCAAGGGTCTTGCCCAAGCGTACTTCGTGCGCCTGATCGAGAAGTTCGTCCATCAGCTCTGTGGGCGTTCCTTCTGGGGTGAGGGCCTTCGCCCACAGATCCACATACCGGCTGGCAACCTTCTGGACGTACTTGGTGACGACCATCTCTGGAACCTCGTAGCCCTGCCACCAGAGCAGCCAGCCAGCATCATCGAGGCGGCGGTACCTCTTGCGAATCTCGCACAGGGCTATCAGCTGCCGACTAGTCCCCACTGTGTAAAGAGTCACGGTACCCCGCCCCTGTCCAAGACCGGCGGTGGAGGGCCGAGGAAGAAGGCCAGTCCGGTGCCACCGCACCAACTGGTCGCGGCTAACCGAGTACCCGGCAGCCACAGCGGCACGTAGCAAAACCTCCGCGGTCTCCGTACCGTCCACACCGTTTCGCATAGGTCCCACTTTACAGCCCTACGCGAGACAGTGCAGGAACGACCCAGGTAGCCAGGGTTATCATGACATTGTCCCAGGTCGGGACGGTGTTTCACCCCTATGCAGATTGGAGACAGATCCAGATGAAGAAAGAAACTTGGCTCATACTCATCGGCGCAGTTGCTGTTGGAGCGATCGCCCAGCAGTTAGCAAAACAGGAAGCCGCATTCTTGGGGCTGAGCGCAATGGAGTTGGTCCTCCTCGGTGCAGCGGCGGGAGCCGTGATCAACCGAGCGCGCACGTTGTCCTAGTTCCAGTCGAAGGCAGCCATAGCGCACAGCCTATTGAGGATCATCCCGTATTCATCCCGCATCCCACAAAATGCATGGACATCTATTGTCGTCCTCCACGTCGCTGACCTGCCGTTCTAGATTGTCCTGGACCCCCTTGGAAGCTCTGGGGCAATTCCCACGCTGAGGTGCTCCACGTTGCATCGGTTTGGCAATCGAGCAAACTCTCCAGGGATGCAGGATCAGTTGGTGAGGCTGGCTGCGAGTCGGCTTACCCCTTCGCTTTCGCGGCCGGGTGCTACACCTTGGTAGATGTCGAGGAATACCGAGAGCGTTTTGTGCCCGGACCAGCGCTGGCAGACGACGGCGTCGACACCTTCGCGAAGCCACCAGGAGCAGGCGGCGTGGCGGAGGTCGTGGCGGCGAATGTTGGCGAGCTTCGGTTGGC
>JAKBBA010000195.1 GCA_021808665.1 Actinomycetes bacterium | reverse complement strand
CGCAGCACCGAGGGCGCCACCCCCTCGTCAGCCAAGGTCTGTGCCCAGGTATGACGGAAGGCATGGGGATAGATGCTTCCGCGATCAAAGGGGACTGGCTCGCCTGTCTCGTCGAAGATGCCGGCGTCGATACGAGGAATGTGATCGATCCAGACCCGCATCCAGTCGTGGATCTGGTGCTGGGAGAGGTGAACGGTCCCGTTGACGTTCTTGGTAGGCCGGGGCAGCAGCCACAGCTTGTCCCTGGCAGTGTGGGGGAAGCGGTGCACCACCCAGGACTGCTGAGCCCGGATGGCGTCGACCAGGCAGGTGTCGGCCAAAGGCAGACGCCGGCCCATCCTCGCCGCCTTGTGATTGTCGTAGACAAGCACTGCCTTCGCGTGCTCATCGACGCTGAGGCAATCGAGGTGCAGGCTCGCCACCTCTCCCACACGTCGTCCGGTGCCTTTCAACAGCTGGTAGGCAAGCACCGCCATCTCACCTGCTCGATCGCCCAGTACGCCCAGACCGCTGGGACGCGGTCCCCCGGAAGGGTTGCCCGGGACGCCACGCAACACGTCGAGATGGCCGTCGAGCTGGGCCACCACGTGGGCGGGCAACGCCCGACCCCCGTCGCCGTCTACGACCTTTCCGCCGTCGCCGCGCCGGAAGCTGAACGCCGGCGCCAGCGTGGGGACGAGCCCCATCTCCCTGGCCTCCCGGATCACCAGGGCGCAGTTCTTGACGATGCCGACGGCTCGTTCTGAACCGTAGGGCTGGCCGGTGCGAGCCGCAGGGACGACGCGAACCCTGGCCAGGAAACGCTCGACATCGGCGCGCCCGAGACAGGCCGGGTCTTCCCCACCGCCGGGGGAAGTCGCCAACACCGCCGCGAGCACGCCCAGAGCGTGGACATGGTGTTGGACGGTCGAATCTGTTCGCCGACCCAACGCGGTCGACGCCCACCCCTGGGCCGCTTCCTTGAGCCACCCCTGGCGGATGGGAGAGAAGTCCAAGCCGCCGGAGCGACCGAACACTCGCAGATCCCACACATCACGTTCTTGTTCGTCTCCTGGGTCGGCATAGGCGAGGCGGACACGATCGAAGACGTAGCGAGCGAAGCGGCTCGACCCGGCATCGGTAGGCCAGCCGTGGTCCATCCGGCCGCTTTCAATGTCGGTCACGGAGGCGACGGCCGTTGCTCGGAGCAGATCGACGAAGCCGCGCATGTCCTCGCTGCCGGTGCGGATCTGATCGTCCATCCGACAGCAGATGCCGTGCAGCAACTCCAAGCGGACCAACACTGGCACGCCCCGCAAGCTGAGGACCTTGTGGTTGGCGGGCTGGCGAACGCGGGCCAAGAAGGTCTGGAAGTCTTCGCCTTCGGGGCGTCCTTGTTCGACCCAGGCACCGTAATGTGCCTCGCACAGTCGAGTCCGGCGGTAGACGGCCTCGAGGTAGCAACACGCCGCTGCGCAAGCACCGAAACTGTCCAGCGGCCGGGCTCGAGCCATGTAGTCGTCGAAGCAGACACCGCGCCGACGCCCGGTCAACCACATGGCAAGGTGACCACGGCAGAGGCGCTGGATGCCGTGGGCGGGCCGGGCGCAGCGCAGACCGCTGGCATCGGTAACGGCACATGGCCCTTCGTGGTGACGTCGCCGGACAGGATGGACCTCGCCGGTGGCCAGCCAGTCCTCCACTCTGGATCGACTCGAGCGGGCGAACTGACCGGCGTGGGAGACGCACAGCGGAGACGGTCCGCCGGGCACCTGGTTGGGGCAGTCCGCCACCACACAGGCGTCACGGCGCGTGAGAAGGCCGCCGGGCCGAGGCAGCAGCAGCTGCCGGTCGCGGTCCCACTGCTCACCAAGGCGGTCCTCGTTCACCAAAGCGGTCATGTGCGCGATCCGCCAGTCCGGGACTGGTCGGACCTCGACATGTGCCGCATCCAGTTTGGTAGCGCGCCCGCTCACCGGGGATCCTCCACGGTCCTGGCGTGGCCGTCCACTGCGGCGCGCAGGTCGTTCCATCGAGCGTGCAGGTACACGTCGGTGGAGGCAACCGAGGCGTGCCCCAGAAGCTCCTTCACCAATGCAGGATCCTTGGTCGCAGTCGCCACCTCGGAGGCGAAGGTGTGGCTTCTCGCGCCATTCGCCGTGTGCGATTCGTCCGTGTCGCGATTGCGCGGCGGTGGTGACTTTGGTATCGGGGTTGCGGGCCGTGTCGCGTTTGGGCGTAGTGGCATGTGACAGATGTCATGAGGTGAGATACCTTGCTAGGGTTTGGTTGGGCGGGGTTAGCGGACTGGGCCGGTCGTCGTGGGGCGGGTCGGGAGTCTGCGAATGTTGCCGGGATTTGCGATGGTCGCCCGTAGCTGGGTGATCTCGTCGTGCTGCGCGGCGAGTTGGCATATGGTCTGGGACTTGAAGGCTGTGAGCATGGCGATGGTGTGGTCACGCTGCGCGAGCCGCTGGTCGAGAGCGGCGACCTCGGCTTTGAGCCGACCGATCTGGGCGGCTCGGGTGTCGGGGACGTTGCCTTCTTGGGTTCCACGCTGGAGCCGGGTCTCGAACTCGGCTCTGAGGTGAGCGTAGGGGCGCTTGCCGTAGAAGGCGGTTCGGTCGACGCCGGACTGCTCGGCGAGTGTTTTGATGTCGCAGCTGCCGCTAGTAGGGATGTCACCGTGTAGAAGCCGGTCCATAGCGGCGCGGATACGGGTTTCGTTTCGGGCCCGGGTCTGGGCGCTGATGCGCATGTCAGCGCTCCGGGCCGGTCGGGTAGGTGGCCGCGTCGATGCCGGCGATGACACGGCGGGCACGGTCGTAGTCGGTCTGCAGCCTGGCTTTCTCGGTTTTGCGGGTGGGACCGAGGCTGACAAGGAACGCTTTGGTGGTGGCGGCGTGTTCGGCCCAGACCGACCGGTGGCGAGCGTGGTGGGTGGCTTGGGGGCAGCGGGCCGAGTCGCACATCCCGGCCAGCGGTTGCTTGGCGTCGGGGGTGCCGGCCAGCTTGAGGCAGAGAGCCCGGGAGGGATCAGCGAACCAGCAGTAGTTGGCTACGCCGAGGTGCAGGGTCTCGGCCCGCCTGGAGAGCAGGGCGAGGACCTCGCGGTCGTTGCCTTGCATTTTCGGGGTGCTGGCCGGCCCTTGCGCGATTTGGGTGTCCACGGCGGCGAAGAACCGGGTGAGCTCGCCGCCGCCGGGCCCGGCGGGCATGACCCCGTTCTGGTAGCTGCGGAACTCGGCGAGAACGAGGTCGGCGTTGCGTTGGGTTTCGTGTTTGTTGATCTCGGCGAGCAGGACGGCTTGGGCGCCGCCGGGCCGGGAGGCGTAGCCCTCGGTGGTGGCCACCGAAATGTGTTTGAGATGGATTTTGGTGGCGAGCACCCCGCCGGGGCGGGATGCGAGCTCGACGGCCAGGGTGCGACGTAAGGCCCGCAGCGTCACGTCGTGGTCAGGGATAGGCTCGAGGCCGAGGCGAGTTCCGGCGGGGCTGTTGACCCAGGCCCGGAACCAGGTGTAGCGGACGGGGAACGCGAACCGTCCGAAGACCAAGTCGTTGTTATCGGGATTGTCGGCGAGGCGTTCGGCGAGACCGACAGCTTGGTGGACGGGTTCGATGACGACCCATTCGTCGGGAACGCCGCCGAGCGGTTGGCCTTTGATGATTTTGCTGGCCAGGCGGTAGCGGACAAGGTCGGGGCTTAAAGCTTCGGGGGGGAGCCGGCAGCCGACCCGAAGCTCCATCAGTTCGCTGGCACGCATGCCTGATAGCGCGGCGGTTGCGATAATGGTCGCGGTGCGCACCACGCCGGCTAGCGCGACGACTTCGCCTCCGTGGAGGGGCAGGGTCCACGCCAGGTGCGTGTCGCGGTTCGCGGAGAGGACCGTGTCTGCGTGGCGAGCCCAGGGTTTCGCGGTTCCGACCTGGGTCACGGTGTTTTCGATCGGGGATCTCAACGTGCTCAGCCACTGCTGGTTGAACTGTCGGATACCCGCCTGGTTGGCCAGTGAGTTAAGGCTGACTGCTAGCAGTGGGTCGTCGGGGAACCAGCCGTTCGCGAGCCGGTCTCGTATGTGAGCGTCGGCCAGCACGACGAGGGGAACGTGACCTCGAGTGTGGCTATCGAGGACCGACGTGATCCGGTCTGGGTCCAGCCGAGCGGCTGCGGGAAGGCGACGATGCGCCAAGGTCATCGCCCGGGCCTGGCGGGCCAGCGCTGCCGTGTAGTCTCCGAAGCTGCCGGTCAGGTAGAGCGCAGCGGCGAGGAGTGGTCGCAGCACCGTGTCGTCAAGCGGTGGGGTCTTGTTCTGATCTCGACCGGGGCGCATCTCAGCGACGGCGCTGGGCGACGCGCCCGCCCACGGGCGAAGACCTATCTCGACTCGGTCGACGCTGAACAGCTCCCGGTAGTTGATGACATCGACCACGGCTTGAGCGGCCGCCCGGCGGATACCCGGGCCGCGCTCTGCGTTGATCTCGCCGGTAGCGCTCCGGATGTAACGGCGGTGCGACAGGTATGCCTGGCAGTGATGGTCGCGGACCTCGCGCAAAGCGGTGACCCCTTGCGCTGCGAGCCAGTTAAACCACGATGTCAACTCGGCTAGGCGTCCAGCGCAGGTGCGCAGGTGCAGCGGGGTGCGAAGTGCACGGGGCAGTATCGCGACCGCCCGATGTCGGGGGGCGAGCAGTGCAACGATCAGCTCCTTGGCGACTGTCCGCCACGCGGGGTTGGCGATCGCGGTGAAGTCCAGTCGGCGAAGCGACGGGGGCATCTCCACCGGCAGGCCGATCACCTCGCTGAGGTCCCAGATGTCGTCTTCGAAGCGCGGGCTATAGGTTCGTGGCGGAACGGAGAAACCGGCTTGGGCGCAGATGTCGACCCCCGCGAAGGGGGACTGTGGATTGCCGATCCCGCCAGCGGCAGCGAGATCGGTCACCAGCTCGCCTCCTCGGGGCGTAGCGGCAGCTCGCCGTCGTTGTCCGCGACGAGCGATGCCGCTGTGGCGAGCACAGCGGGAGGGTAGGCGTCGAGGACCTCGCCGATCCGGCTGGCGTAGGGTCCGAAGACAGCCATGAACTGCCTGGCGGGCATGGCCTGCCACTGCCGGGAGAAGAAAGCTTTGAGCCGCAGCAGGTTCCCGGCGTGGCGGGGGGCGAACACCGCGAGCGGGCATGCCAGGCACACCCACGGTCTCGCCGGGCAGGGCCGGCCCTTAGGGCCGTGCAGACCCGAGAGCTGATCGGCGCAGGCGGCCACGAACACGTCCCTCTCGCCGCCGAGCAGCTCGCCGATCACCGTCTCGTCGACGTCGAGCCCGCCGAGCAGTGTGGGCCAGCTAGATGCCAAAGCTGCGGTGTCGGCGTCGCTGAGCACCCTGGGCGGCTGAGCCCGGCGCACCAAGTCGTGGGCTGCGTCGGCGACTATCGCCTCGACCGCCCGGCGCTGCGTCGGTGTGGTCGCGCTCAGATAGTGATCGCCTTCCACCGCTGTGGTGTGGTTCGGGT
>JAKBBA010000194.1 GCA_021808665.1 Actinomycetes bacterium | reverse complement strand
GAAGTCCGTCGCTGTGATCTCAATCAAGGCGGCGGTTTCCTCATTGCCTACCAGAACGTTCGCTACACGTGACGAGAACTGGTCGAGCGCACCGTTCGTTGGCAACCCGAAACGTGACGACCGCGGCCGGCCTAAGTCTTGGAGGCACGACATTCCGGCGCGTTCAACTCTCAACACGTTAGGCCACTGCCGCTTGAAGTGGGCCGGAGTAGTGATCCCAGTCATCGGCCTGTATTGGCACAAACCGGAATACGTCACCAGGGCGATATGGCACCAACGGGTCCGCCGTGATATCGATGATCTGTAGAGGCGTACGTCCTATCACTGCCCATCCACCCGGGGAAGGCGTTGGGCTGACTACGGCTTGGCGTCCAGCCACAGCAACAGATCCGGACGGCACACTCAGCCTGGGCGACGCCAAACGGGGTATCGACTTTTCGAAAGGAGGCCCATCCATCATCGGTGACCCCGCCGGAGCCCCCAAGCAGCGCACAATCAACGGCCCCGAACTGTGCACCTCGACAACTTTTGACTCGGTCGTGCCGAGATGACCCGCCACATAGGCAAGGTCCGGCCCGTGGGTGCCACCATAGACAACAGGAACCTCGAAGGTGTGAGGCGTCGGACGCGCACGCGTCAAATCCGACCCTCTAGCTACAGCCAAAATCCTGTCACGAAGGACGTCGTAGTCGACAACGGAACAATCGAACTCGACCAGGATCCGGTCATACGTCGGGATCAGTCCACGCAGTCCGTCTGGTTCGATCATCCACAGACAATCCGAGAGATTGTGAATGCAAGTCCAAGCGGCAATTCGGTCTGAGGACTCTGCGTAGACGATCAGACCCGAATCTCCGCACTCTTGCACTGCGATTAATGCCTCTTCCATGATGAAAGCTATCTACTCTTGCTTCAATGCAAGGACTTCTTCGAGCGGGGCGAACCGGACACCCGCCGCTTCAAGCTCAACGCGGATTCTACGAGCTATGGATACGGCCCCTGGGGTGTCTCCATGCAGTAGAACTGTATCGCAAGGGACCTGAATCCAACTTCCGGCGACGGTCTCGATGATCCCCTCGGTCACCATGGTGACAGTCCTACGCGCAATTGCATCTTCGTCGGTGACAAGGGCTGAGGGGTCTGAACGAGGTACGAGCGTTCCGTCGTCTTGATAGTTCCTGTCAGCAATGCCGACCGTCGCCACCGATAGACCGTGATCAAGAGCGATATCGTGAAGGCATCCCGCCTGAGCCACGACGATCAAGCGAGCATCGAAGTCACAGATAGCTGAAACCACTGCGGAGGCATAGTCAGCGCGTACGGCGACTAGGTTCCCCAACCGGCCGTGGGGAGCAACATGAGCGAGGCGCCCCTTATTGGCGACAGAAAAAGCGTGCAAAGCGCCGAGCTGATAAAGAATATCGGTTCGAACTTCCTCTGCCGTCAACTCCATCGTGCGCCGCCCGAATCCAATTAGATCTGGAAAGCTTGGATGAGCACCTATAGAAATACCGCGTCGAACGCATTCACGGGTAGAGACATCCATAATTCGCGGGTCGCCCGCATGAAAGCCGCAGGCGATGTTCGCCGACGTGACGAGACCTAGAAGAGCTTCGTCATCACCCATTCGGAAAGCTCCAAAACCCTCCCCGATGTCAGCTACTAGATCTACAGCGGGTTGCACTGCCGCGCCTCCATAACCAAGGTTTCTGCGCACGAAGACATTCTGCGTCTAAGACTAGAGGGCCACATTCATCGTTACCAATAGAGCATTATCCTGACGATATTGCAATTGACGATGCATCAGGCCAACGTTCCGGTATCTGCACGGCCGGGAGGCGGTGGCACAGAGCCGGCCGGGACTATGAGAACGACTTCCTCGGATCCGTCCGTAGGGGAATCTAGGAAGCAATTTGTTGAGCGCGGACCCTGCCGTTTCGACATACACGTGTGGCTCGACCCGCGAGACGTCGTGGGGTTGTGTCCTCGGCAGTCAGCCATGTCGGTGACTTTGCGACAGCAATCGCCAAGTATGATCGGGGCAGAGCAGCAGACCGCGGGCAATGCGCAAACGCGGCCCATGCGCGCCGAGAATGTCGCCGTCGACTGTCGGAGGGCGGGTGGACGCTTGCGTGTAGGAGGTGAGTCGCAAATGCTGCGTCACTGCGTCGATACCACGCACCTCCGACTGTGCCAAGGAGTCGGAGCGACGACAGACTCGTCAATTAGCTGCTACTTGGCACCCGGTAGCCTGCGACAACGAGCATCAATAGGCCTGCGAGACAGTCATCCCATGTGATATCCTTTCGAGCCAAAAGGAGTCTCATGGATACCCAGCGTCTACGATCGTTCGTGAAGGTGGTAGACATGGGCAGCATTACCCGGGCGTCTGATGTGCTGTTCATCGCCCAACCGGCGCTAAGCCAGCAGATCGCTGCGCTCGAGCGTGAATTCAAGCAGCGGCTTCTCATTCGAAGCAAACGTGGCGTCGAGCCGACGGCAGCAGGTCGATCCCTCTACCGTTACTCACAGGCGATCCTCAGAATGCTCGATGAGGCCCAGGCTGTGGTCGCAGAATCCGGCAATGCACCTGCGGGCACGGTGATGCTCGGCCTGGCACCCTGTAGCATCGGGTCAGTCGTCGCGTTAGAACTGCTTCTCGCCGTTCGGGAACGCTTTCCCGGTATCGTACTGCACGTAAACGAGAACTATGGGGGAGTTATCAGCGAAGCGATCATGTCCGGCAGAATGGACCTGGCTTTCATCTATGACCCCGGACCTATGCGCGGCGTGCACTTCGAACCACTCCTCACCGACAACTTAGTGTTGCTCGTGAAGGACGGTAACGGCATTAACGGCGAAAGCGTGTCGATTAGCGATCTGGCGACACTTGACATGATCTTGCCACCTCCTATCCATACGGTCCGCCAAGTGGTAGACGAGGGGTTCCGAAAGGTTGGGTGCAGCCCGCGAGTTGTCGCGGAGAACGCCTCGAGCGAAACCCTCACAAACGCCGTCAAGAGTGGAATCGGCGCCACGATACTGCCTTCGATGGTCGCTCGTCGATGCACTCAGATTTGCGACACTTTGACTGTTGCGCCTATTGAGCCGACGCTGACAGTAAAAATGTCGTTATGTACTGCTGACTGGCAGTCACTCTCAGAGCCCGCAACCATCGTTCACAATGTGCTGACCGAGCTAATAGCAAGTGGCATTGGCATCCAAAACGACGAGCTGCCGAATGAGGTTGGCAACCCGTTCTTGAGAAGCGACTAGAGGTTAGCGGCTCAGCGGCGGAACTGCCATTGACCTTAGTTGGGAAAGTATACGCAGACTATGTGATATGGTGTTCGACGAGCGAGGCTGGGGGCGGCCAGAACCTGGAACGCCGAATGATGGTCGCGGGAGATGTTGTATCCGAGCGCTAGCGTCGTCGCTATTCCGTGGCTAGCTAGGCTAATCGCGAACGGTCGCGTAGGTCGTCTCGGTAGTCCGAGGACGGTGCCGGCGGATTCGTTTGCGCGTCGTCCTTGTGGGTCATATATCGCCGGTGACTTCGAGCCCTAACTGTTGGTTGGCGTGGATGCGGCGTTCGTTGCGGGAATGGATGTCCTGAATGAATTGTATTGCGTCCTGTCTCCATTTGCGGGCGGTTGGCCAGCTTTTGGTGAGGATGGCGGAGCCGTGGAGGGCTCCGGGATAGCTGATATGGTGGCAGGTTACTTTGGCGTTGATCAGTTTCTCGGCGAACAGTTGGCCGCCGTTGGCGAGCGCGTCGAGTTCGGCGGTCAGGATGAGTGTCGGGGGGAATGTTGACAGGTCATCGGCCAGGAGGGGTGACACTAGTGGTGACGTCGCGAGGGAGCGGTCGCCGGTGTAGGTGTCGAGTCCGTGGAGCAGCATCTGTTTGAATGCGTCGTCGCCGATGAGGGGATCACCGGTCACTGTCTCGGCGGTGAGGTCTACGGCTGGCACGTCGAGTATCAGGCCGGCGACGGGTAGCGCAGGGGATGCGAGGAGAGCGGCGGCGGCGAGGTTGGCGCCGGCGGATTGTCCTTCGAGGGTCAGGCATGTCGGGTCTGCCCCCATGTCGGAGGCCTGTGCGAGCGCCCAACTTGCAGAGGCGATCACGTCGTCGAGCGCTGCGGGGAAGGGATGCTCCGGGGCGAGTCGGTACTCGACTGCAGCGACTACGCAGTTCGCGTGCACGGCCCTGAAGCGGGCGGCAGCGTCGTTGGCTAATTCGTCGATCGACCCTGACACCCAACCTCCGCCGTGCAGCATGAGATGGACGGGCAACGCTGTTCGGGTGGTGTTTTCGGGATGGTAAGTTCTCACGAGGATCTGTCCGCCTTTGGTCGCGACGGCGTGGTCGATCACTCGGTCCACTTCTGGTCCCGGCTCGCCGAACTTAGTGAATTTCTCGTCGATCTGTTCGCGAAGGAACACGCGCAGGTCGTCGATGTTACGGACTTGAGGTATTCCGGACATCTCGATGGCTATCTGGGCTTCGATGGCAGGTTCGAATTTCATTTGTTGTATCCCGTCCTTGAAAGTCGTTCGGCGCGCAGCGCGGATCGGCGTATTTTGCCGGCGTCGTCTCGTAGCGGCTGGTTGGTGTATTCGATTGTTCTGGGGAGTTTGTAGGGGGCGAGGTGTCTGGCGAGGAAGGCGAGGATTTCTTCGGGGGTGACGGTGTCGGGGTCGGCTTGGATGATGGCGTGGACGGAGTTGCCGAGGTCGTCGTGGGGGAGTCCGATGACGGCGCAGGAGTTCACGGCGGGGTGTTGTTGTAGTGCGGATTCGATTTCGGCGGGGTAGACGTTGGTGCCGCCGGTGAGGATCATGTCTTGCATGCGGTCGGCGAGGTAGAGGTAGCCGTCTTGGTCGAGGCGGCCCATGTCGCCGAGTGATTCCCAGCCGCCGTGGCGGGTGCGGGCGTCGGCGCCGATGTAGCGGTAGGTGGGGCGGTCCCTGTCGGGGCGCATCCATACTTCGCCTTGCGTTCCGGCGTGTACTTGGTTGCCGTCGGGGTCGCAGATGATGACTGATCCTTGTGCGGGGCGGCCTACTGAGCCGCGGTGGGTGAGCCATTCGGTTCCGGTGATGACGGTGGCGGCTTGGGCTTCGGTGCCGGCGTAGAGTTCGAAGATGCGTTCGGGGCCTAGCCAGTCGATCCAGGTCTGTTTGAGCCATTCGGGGCATGGTTCGGCGAGGTGCCACACGACTTTGAGCGACGACAGGTCGTAGGAGTCGCGGATGTCGTCGGGGAGGCGCGAGATGCGTTTCATCATGGTCGGTACCAGGTAGACGGTGTCGGCTTTGTGTGTGGCGATCGCGTCGAGGGTGGCTTCGGCGTCGAAGCGGGGGAGGAGCACGACGTGGGCGCCGGCGAGCCACGCCGTGCAGGACCACACGATGGGACCGTTGTGCGATAGGGGGCCGGGCATGACGAGACATCCGTCGGGCGTGGCGAACCTGGGGGGGACGT
>JAKBBA010000193.1 GCA_021808665.1 Actinomycetes bacterium | reverse complement strand
TTCCGAGGCACTTCCCCAAGAAATCCTCGACGGTCTTCTCGATGCTCTGGCGACCGCGGCGTAGAGCAGGGCCGCTCACCGGCTCCATCCGAGGGACGACAACCCGGAGAAGTACGAAACTCCACTACTCGGAAGATAAATGTGCTATCGTGCGATATCAACCGGAGGTAGGTGACCGTGACCGACGTCCTAGTCCGTGATGTTCCCGAAGATGTAGTTGCCGCGCTCGACGCACGCGCAGCGAGGCTCGGCCTGTCGCGAAGCGAGTATTTGCGGCGGAGACTGGCTCAAGAGGCCGTAGCGAGCCCGCAACGGGTGACCGCCGAGCACCTCAAGGCGTTCGCCGAAGTGTTCGCTGACCTTGGTGATGCTGAGGTAATGAAGGGCGCCTGGGAGTGACCGAATGGCTCATCGACACCTCTGCTCTAGCTCGCCTCGGTGTGACCCCGGAGGCCGATGTGTGGGCTGAGCGTATTGACCGTGGGCTGGTCCGTATCACGACCCTCACCCTCTTGGAGGTTGGCTTCTCGGCGAAGTCGGGGTCCGATTTGCGTACTGCAATGCGGAGAGCGCCGCTAGCTGCGATGCCTGTCGAGTATCTGACACCGGCGAGCGAGAGCCGAGCTGTTGAGGTGCAGGCGCTGCTAGGCGATATCGGGCACCATCGTGGACCGTCCGTCCCGGACCTCGTTGTCGCCGCCACGGCGGAGCTTGCCGGGCTCACGGTCTTGCACGTGGACAAGGACTTCGACGTGATTGCCGACGTTACAGGGCAACTGACGGAGCGTCTCAGCCTAGGGTGAGTATTTGGTAGTCCACCGCTCCGACGTTGCCGGCGTGCGTCCATAATACGATGCCCCGGTAGCGCTTCTTGAGCCCCCCTCGCTTCGGTCGCAAGGACCCGATCTGGAGGACCGTCGAAGCCGACAGCCCGCGCGTTGCGGCTTTGAAACTGATCTTGATCATCGCAGGATGTATTCGTAGGGAACCTCCAGCGCCCGGTAGACGGGCAGGGCACGTCTGTCACAGGTCAGAAGGGGCAGCCCACTCTCAAGTGCGGTGGCCGCTACCAGTGCGTCGTACACCGAGCCGCCGCTGATGTCCGCAGGAGCCAACTTGCCCAATAGGGCGCCTGCCGCTTCAGTGGACAGCTGACGGCTGACGGCGAAGTTTTCCTGAATAAGAAGGGCGACTGTTGCGGGTGAACGCCGGTTGGGAGATGGAAGACGGGTGAGTACAGAGTAGGTCTCGAATAGAGCGTGACCTGAGAGCCCGACCCTCCTTGCGCCCACCGCCGCCAGCGCGGCATGGCGGTGTTCGTGATCCTCCACGAGTAGAGCGACTGCCACGCTCGTGTCGACGAGAGCGTCGAGAATCTTACCTCTGGTCGCCATAGCGAAGGCAGCTGATCTCGTCGGAGGTAAGCACCCCGCCGGAGCTAGGAATTACCAGCCACCCGTCTCGTCGCTCGAGAGGGCCTCCTGCTACCGGCTCGACGCGAAGCGCAGCGCCATCGACCTCGATCTCGACTTCGCCCGGTTGCAGACCGACCCGGTCACGAAGTGGCTTGGGAATGACCAGTCGACCTGCCTTATCGATGGTAGACCGCATGCCATTATGCTACCACGGTAATCCTTCCTGACCGGGTCGCCTGGATCTAAGGAGGCCGACGTCCGGTTGCGACGCGAGGTCCCGACCCTCCGGATGCCCGACGCTCTCATTGCCGCCACCGCCGTGGTGCACTCGCTGTCGCTTCACACCAAGAACATTCGCGATTTCCGGAGGGTTCCCGGGGTGCGACTGCGTCACAGCTGACCTTGGCGTCGGCAAGGGACGGGGAGGGTTGCGAACAGCTCCCGGCGAGGTGGGGTCGTATTGCCGCAACGTTGCGAACCTAGCTTGCAGGAGGCGAGCAGGCCGGTCACGACCACCCGGAGTGGCCCGTCGTAGCTGGCGAAGCCGGGGTGCAGGCTGCGTTTCTTCGGTGTTGTAACGACGTTCGGACGATGTCTGGCGTGCGTCGCAGGTCGATAGGAGAAAAATATGTCACTCTATCTGCCACCTCGGTGACCTCTCCGAGAAACGCTTCGTGGGCGCCGGAGTTGGGATCTTCGACGGTGCCCTCGACGAACAGCACAGCGAAACGTGCAGCCCGCCCGTCGGGCTTGCGGCGAAGCACCCGGCCCATGCGCTGGATCATCTGGCGCCGGGAGCGACTGGCAGCGACTATGACAGCAAGGTCTGCAGCAGGCACGTCGATGCCTTCGTCTAGCAGCCGTGGAGCTACCACAACCTCGAGGCGACCCGACGCGAATCTGGCGAGCACGGTGGCTCGCTGGTCGCCGGGGAGCCTTGAATGGATCACGCCAGCGCGCAGACCGCATTCGGCGAGCACCGTAGCTGTGCGCTCCGCGGTGTCGATACTTTGGGTGAAGACGATTGCCCTGTCCGCAGCCCGAACTGCGGGCGCCAAGACGATGAGCGCCTCGTCCTTGGCGGGAGTGTCGGCCAGCAAACGCCGCCGGGCCAGCATCGCCTGCCGGTATCTCCGCGCGGTGGCGCTGCCTTCACCACCACCGTCGGCCATCTCGGCGACTTCCTGCATGAACAGTTCGAAGGGTTCGGGTGTGACGCCGAAATGCTCCACCAGGCGAACCCACAGGACCCTGATCGTGTCCGTCAGCTCGTTGTAGGTGCACTGCTCGAGCGCAGAGAACTCTACCCCGATCAGCGCTACTTCGAAGTGGGCTGTAACCCCCTCGGCGACGGCGCGGGCGTAGCCCAACCGGAAGCAGGTACCGCCGAAGTACGGGTCGAGCCACTGCGAGTTGCCGCTGTCGGAGCGCGCGTAAGTTGCACTCAACCCGAGGCGTCGCGAGAAGCGACCGTCCAGGGCCAAGCGGTTGACGTCGCTGCCGTAGCGGTGGCATTCGTCGGCGACGAGCAGCCCGCCGCGGCGGATAGGCATCGAATCGTAGCTGCGGGCGGTGTTGACGACCGCCACGACGACGTCGTGGCCCGACAGCCGGTCCCGGCCTCCCGCGCCGAGACGACCGATCGGACGCGAGCCGGGAAGGAACTTGCGCAGCTGCTGCACCCACTGGTCTTGCAGCTCGACGGTGGGCACCACGACGAGCACCTGGCCCCGCCGGTCGATTTCTGCCAGGGTGGCTGCAATCCCCACCATTGTCTTGCCGGCGCCGGTGACCGCCTCGATCACACCGCGCCCGCCTGCTTCCTCCCACGCCCGGAGCGCGTCCGCCTGCCAGATGTAGAGGTCCGGCCGTTTAGGCCCGGGTGGGCGAGCACGGACAGGGGCGTCTCGCATCACCGGGCGTTCCCCGGCAAGCCACCATCGGGGCGGGGTATCCCGGTCGGAACGGAAACGGCCGTGGGCGGCGAAGAGTGCCCTTTGCACTGTGTGCTCGTCGACGTCGAGCATCCTCGACAGTTCTGTCGTGCTCAGCCCGCCGGACGCTTCGATCAGGTCCGCTATGGAGTCGGCGAGCAGCTCAGGGTTCCTCGACAATGCCGGGTGCGTCGGAGGCGATGTCGTCGTCGTAGCTCAGGTCGACGCCAAGGCCCTCGGCGGTGATCCGTGGTTCGTATCCAGGGTCGAGGCGGCGCAGGTCCCACTCGCCGATCCAGGCCCGCACGTACTGGCGCATCCGGTTCGACGGGAGGCGCTCCAGACCCGCGACGTCAGGCGGGTTCCAGTTGTAGGCCTCGCCGTGGATGGCTTTGATCTGCGCATAGGCGCGGTCCAGCTCGTCGCGTCCGGGCGGCTGAAGCTGGATTTGCTCGCGCTCGAGGATTCGCATCCCGGCTTCGGCCAGGCTTGCGAGCAGCTCGTCCTCGTCGCTTCCGCGCGCCCGCAAGCGCTTCGGTATCAGCTCGATGTCGTTCTTGCCTACCAGCACCTGGGTCTCGAAGTCGTCGACAGTGGTGATCACCGCTGCGATCGGCGCGTCGGGATCGTCCCGGTCGCCTCGCACCCATCGGGCCAGCTCGGCGTAGGAGCGGCCCCGCTGCAGCGCAGAGTACCTGCCGATCAGCTCCGCCTCGTCGACGAGGATCACCCACCCTTGGTATCCAGCGCCCTGCGCGAGGCGTGAGGCGAAGCGGAAACGCTGGCGGGCGAGGTCTCGTTCCTTGACCGAGCCGAGTCTGTAGGTAGCGGCTGCACCTACCTCTCTGACCCGCCTACGCAGGTCGGTAACTGCCAGCGGGTCACCGGCCCAGAAGCGGACGATTCTCTCCGCGAACTCCTCGTCGCCGCGGGCGTACTCGTAAAGGAACAGCGTGGCAGCAAAGCGACTGTCGACCGGAGAGCCCTCCTGGTGCGCCCAGCGGTACATGTCCGCGTATCGAGCGGAGTCCACGTCGAGCCCGCCGGCGATCTCGTCGATCGCCGAACCCGGCCGGCCTGGCACCTTGGCCGCCTCGATAGCGGCACGGTACATCTTGACAGGGTCGTGCAACGGGGTCTCTTTGGACACGACCACCTTGGAGACCACGAAACCTTCTGAGAGCGCAACATGTGCCAAGTGCTCCAGCACGTGGCTCTTGCCCGATCCGAATCCACCACCGATCAGCATCCCGCCGACCGCGCTGCCGCGGGGCAATGCTCTCGATGCCTCGAGCAGCCCGGCGAAACGGTCCTCGACGCCTTGCTGCATCGAACCGAGCACCGCTACAGCGTCGCGGTTGGGCACGCCGGCCCGCAGCGCTTCGAGTGCTCGGCGCCGAGCGACGGAGACGGCGGTCGCCTGTGTGCCCGGCGCGGTCACGTCGGTGCTCACGCTGCCTCCAATCGGATAAGACACGACAGCGGGTTGTCCCGGTGAGCGTCGCGCACCTCGTCGAATACCCGTAACTTGAGGGCTTGGTAGGCGTCGAGTCCTCGGGCTGGGTCCGACAGAAATGCGGGAGAGGCGACCACTGCCACCACACAGTGGGCCATCTCGTCGGTGTTGTCGACGAGCTGTCGCAGAACCTCGTAGGCGTCGAGAAGCGCTGTTCTAGTGTAATAGTGGCCTTGGCGTTCCTCGGGGCTCGGACGGCGGGCGAAGCCAAAGCGGCGGATGTCGACAAGCAGAGCCAGGCCGGCCCGATCGTTGATCGCTAGCCAGTGCGCAAGGGAGAACAACAACGCCCGCGCATTGTGGCGGCCGATGCGGCGGAATATCAGCGCCGAGCGCAGAGCCGCCATCTGACGCAGATCGCCGCGAAGCCATTCGAGCACGGCAGCGTGCTCTGCGTCGGCGACCTGGCCGCTGCGCAGCTGGGCTTGGCAGAGCCGCAGCATCGCCGTCCGGAACTCGGCGACCATCGCATAGTCGCGGTGCACCTGGTCTTGGAGCTGGCGATCTACGTCTCGTTTGAGCTCGCCTACCTCCACCCGGTGGTAGTCGGCGAGGCGGTCCAAGCTCGTGTCGCCGTCGGGCGGCGGCGGGTAGCCGGCGGCGGTGACCGCTCGGGCGGTCGCGAGTTGCGCG